>JAAXIC010000031.1:275528-281739 GCA_012270555.1 Chloroflexota bacterium | reverse complement strand
GGCCTGAGCAAGGCCATGGTGATTCCCGCGCAAGCAGGAATCCATCTTCTCTTACGTTCAAGGCGGGTGGTATCTCACGTGGCGGGGGAAATATGCCTTGCATTACGCTTAATGCCCTGGTGCTCGCACAAAGCCAACCTCTGTGCCCCGCGTGGGGCTGCGGCGCACCCGGTAAGAACCTGCCCGCGAGCGCGTTCTGCTTGAGAATCTCCCGCTCTTCGTTCCCCAAAAGGGGGTGCTGGGGTGGAGACGGCCACGACCCGCGCCCTGTCTTCGTGTCCTTTCACCTATTGACCAGTACATTATATGCAGAAAATTATTTATGTAATAGCATCAGATACTACAGAAATCTATTTTTCTACAAATCTTGCACAAAAAAGCATAAAAATAGCATAAATAGGCTTTACAATAGTTGCTATATCATATATTGTATCCGCTTGGAAGAAGGATCGGCGAGTACGTACCAAGTAGCAAGGCGTAGTGAAAGGTATTTGTGGTGAGCAGGATAAAGCGAATAGGCCAGCTAAAGTTCATTGCACAGCGGGCGGCCATCAAGACTACTGTGGTAGTCCTTCTGATGGCGGCGCTCGCTCTCCAAGCCAGTTCAATCTCGGCGCAGACGCAGGCTCGCCCGCAACTCTCGGGGCCCATGCAGGTTTCCGTCTCGGCCAGCCCCTCTAATCCCGACGCCGGCCAGACGGCGACCATGACGGCCTCCGTCTCGAACGTTCCCGCGGGCGCTACCGTCTCGTACCAATGGCAATTGCAAGCGGGCGGCGAGTGGATCTCCTTTGGGGGAGGCACTACCTTCCGCTACCGCGCCTATAAGCAGGAAACGTGGACTTTTCGGGTCGTCGTCACCGCCGGCTCGGCCACGGCCTCGAGTTCCGTGACCGTGACCTGGACCGCTCCCGATCCGACGCCCACACCGACACCCGAACCGACGCCCACTCCATCAGACCAGAGTCAACAGAGTCCCGAGGAAGCGGACCCCAGCGGCACACCGACGCCCGAGCCGGGGTCGGATGGGGCGACTGGACAGTCTCTGTCGCCCTACTTCCCGTCCGCTCCCACCCGATTTGAATTCGACCAGGACGAGGACATCGGCACGGAAACGTTGCCGGAAGCCGCGGGCGGCGCCGGCGGGTTCACGTACAGCCTGTCGGGGACCCTGCCGGCGGGACTCTCCTTCGACGCGGACAGCCGCGCCCTGACCGGCACGCCGACGGCGATCGGCACGCATACCATGATCTATACCGCCACCGACGCCAACGAGGTCGAGACCAGCATATCGTTTGACATCGTTATTGGTGGGACGTCGCTGAGTACGGTCATTCCGCGGCCCGAGAATCTCCGTGTCGCGCGCAAGAAATTCGCCACGCATTCGAGTCCGGCCTTCGACGTATCCTGGAGCGCCCCGGTCACCGATAAGGCTATCAAGCATTACCAGCTCCGGTACGGAAAGAAGAACCAAGGCATTGGGGCGCCCATTACCATCAACAAGGATACGCTCAGTCACGTCCTGAACAATATGGAAGCCGGCGCAACGTACCGGATTGACGTGAATGTGGTCTATGAAGATGGGACACAAAGCGAGTGGAATATCGCAGACGGCTACACCGCCAACGAGTTGCCGCTAGGGACCAGTCTCAAAATCCCTCCAGGTAGGACGCTTGCGGTGGGCACCACATGGTCCATCGCCGATATAGGGCTGTATTTCATAGACGCTGACAAAGACAGTTTGACCTATTCCGTCTCTTCGGATGATCCCGCCGTTTTCAGCGCCTCCGTGTCCGGCGCGCAACTGGATGTACGGGCCATCAACCCGGCCAAGGCAATCATTAGATACTGCGCGAGCGATGGGTACGGCGGGAAGGTCTGCCGCTCCTTTTGGATCTACGGTACCGCAAGTGTGGTCCAGAGCGTGGCCGATGACGCCACCGCGGGTACCAACGTGGGGTCGCCGGTGACAGGGACACCCTACGGCGGGGAGACGCTGAGCTACTCCCTGACGGGCGATGCTGCCAGCGCTTTCACAATTGACTCGAGCACCGGCCAGATCAGCGTGAAGCAAGGCGCGACGCTGGACTACGACACCCAGAGTACCTACACGGGAGCAGTCGAGTGGACGGTGCAGGGCCGGGCCGCATCCGCTAACCTCACGATCAATGTGACTAAAGCCGGGGCGCCGCCGAGCATTACGCTAAGCGTTAATCCGACTTCTATCAAGGAGGGCAATGCCAAAGTTAGAGTTACGGTTAAGGCCACCCGCAGCGGGGACACCACGAGCGCTGAGACGATTACCCTTTCGGTGTCTGACGGCACGGCTACCTCGGGAACCGACTATACCGTGGGCTCCCCGAATCCGTTGACGATCAAAGCAGGCAGCACCAGCGGGTTTGCGATCCTACTCTTGAGCGGCCTGTCTGATGAGGTGGAGGATGACAACGAGACCGTGACGGTGTCGGGGACGGCCGCCTCCGGGCAGACCGTCGGCAGCGCCACCATCACAATCACCGAAGGCGACAGCACAACCCAATCCGCCATTAGCCTGAGCGTGAGTCCATCCTCATTCAGCGAGGATGATACAAGCGCCGGCATTACGGTTACGGCTACCCGCACGGACACCGTGGGCGACGTAACCGTAACCCTCTCGGTGCAGGACGTCACGGCCACGGAGGGAACCGACTATACCGTGGGGACCCCGCCTACGATAACGATTAACGCCGGGAAAACCACCGGAACGGAGACCCTGACCTTCGCCGCCGTGGACGACGGTGACGTAGAAGGCGACGAGACCATCATCGTGTCGGGAACGGCCACTGAAGAGCTAACCGTCAGCTCAACCATCGTTACCATTGAAGACAATGACACCACGTCGACACCCAGCATTACCCTGAGCGTGAGCCCGGCCTCATTTGCCGAGAACAACGGCACGGATGGCACCGACATCACGGTTACGGCTACCCGCAGCGGCACCGAAGGCAGCGTGACCGTTTCCCTCTCGCTGGCGAACACCACCGCCGGCAGCGACGACTATAGCGTGTCCGGCACGCAGTCGATCACGATTTTGGAAGATCGGACCAGCGGGGAGACGACCCTTACCTTCAATGGCCAAGACGACACTGTGGTGGAAGGCGATGAGACCATCACCGTCTCGGGGTCGGCCAACGGCTACGACTTCAGCGATGCCGTGATTACTATCACGGACAACGAGGATGCCTCCACCCTGAAGCCGGGTACGCCGACGGTCGCCCGCACCACCTTCAGCCAGCCGTCAAGCCCGGCCCTGGACGTCTCCTGGACGGCCCCGAGCGCAAGCGTCACTGGCTACAAGGCGCAGTACCGCAAGCAGGGCAGCACCGCGTGGACGGCCTACGGCGGCACGCTGACGGGGACCAGCCTCAACCTGCCGAACCTGTCAGCCGGCGCTACCTACGAAGTCCAGGTGCGCGCCCTCAGCAGCAACGGCGGCGAGGGCCCCTGGTCGGACACCGGCTCCGGCCGGGCCAACCGGCCGCCGGGGTTGCCGCCGGGAACCTACTACAACATCCATCACGAACAATGGTGGGGCGGCACGTACCGGCAAGCTCTCTCGCACCCCTATAAGGACCCGGACGGCGACACGCTCACCTTTGCCGCTACGCCGGAGCATCCGGGCATTCTGTCAGCCTCAGGACACGACGGCTATTTCGTGTTCAGAATCCTCAATCCTGCCGCGTCATCATTCACCTACAGCGTGCAAGACGCCTATGGCGGCTATGTGTCTATGGTGGTGCGCGTCACTGGCAAAGCGGTCGAGACCCGGAGCGTCCGCGAGAACTCCGCCGGCGGCACGCACGTGGGCCGGCACCTTGGCGGGACGCGGTATCAGGGCCAGCCGCTGACCCACACGCTCACCGGCGAGGTGGCGACGTCCGGGCTCTTCGTGCTCGACGCGACCACAGGCCAACTCAGAGTTGCGGATGGCGCCGTGCTGGACTACGAGACCAAGAACAGCTACACCGGCACGGTGGAATTCACCATCCAGGGCCAGCGGGCGGTGATCAAACTCACGGTTAAGGTGACGGACGTGACGGGGCCGGCCAAGCCCGCCGCGCCGAGCGTGGGCGCTCCCGCGCCGAACGTGGGAGACGTTTCGTCGAATCCCAACTCCGCACCGGACCCGGCGACGCAACTCGGCGTGAGCTGGACCGCCCCCAACGACCTTGGCTCTCCCATCACCGGCTACCAAGTGCAGTACCGGGTCGCGGGCGAGTCCGATTGGACGGCGCACGCCTTCAGCGGCACGGGGACCGCGACCACCATCACGGGCCTCGAGCCGGAAACGAGCTACGAGGTGCAGGTGCTGGCCCAAAACAGCGAGGGCGATAGTCCCTGGTCGGATACGGGCACAGGCAGCACGCAGAATGAACAGGCCGAATTGGTAGTGCCGACGCCCGCACCTGCGCCGCCCGCGCCGGAGCCGACACCGGTTCCGGAGCCGGAGCTAACACCGACACCAACGCCGGAGCCTGAGCCAGCACCGTTGCCGGAGTCGACGCCTGAATCCGCGTTGCCCCCACCGGATGCGCCGGCCACACTGAACGCTCGGTGCACAGATCCCACCACTATCGCGGTGAGTTGGGACGCGATTGAAGGCGCCGACGGCTATGAGTTCGGCATCTGGATCGGCGATGGCTGGAAAGACGCATTCCAAACCGGCACGAGCGCGACGCGCAGCGGGCTGAACATCAACACCCGCTACAACGTACGCGTGCGCGCCCGCGGCGACGGCGTGACGCGCGCCGGGTGGAGCCTGCATCAGTGGGGCGAGGAGAATACGACGAACTGCGCGTCCACCCCGGTAGAGACGCCGACACCGACGCCGGAGCCCACGCCGGAGCCAACGCCGGAGCCGACACCAGTACCGGTACCAACACCGGTGCCTACACCAGAGCCACAGCCTGAAGCGACACAGCCGACGCCTATACCGGCGCCAACGGCGGAACCGACACCGGAACAGACGCCAGTGCCGGCACCAACGGTTACACCTGCGCCGGAGCCAACGGCTACGCCAGCGCCAGAGCGGACGCCGGAACCGCCGCTGACGTTGGGTCCGGAGGAACCGCCGCTGGCGCTTGGGCCCATCACGCCGCCGACCAACACCGATCCCGGCGACGGCGCCGGGCCGCCACCAGCGTCCCCGCCGCAGGCAACGTCCGGCAATGATATTACCAATGGTCTCGCTGGCATCATCGCCAACCCGAACGCCATCACCGTTGGCGTGGGCGTGGGGCTGCTTGGCATCATCTTGACGACGCTTGCCGCGCAGTATCTCGGCCTACTCAGCATTCTTGAGGTCCTTCTGAATGAGGCACGGCGCACGTTCCTGCTGACGTTCCCGCGCGGGGCCGGACCCATCGCCATCCTCACGCTGTTGGCCCTCTTGCTCCTGCCATTCTTGCGGAGGCGGCGACGCCGTGAAGCCCCTGAGGCGCCGCGCGTAACCCGCTCGGTCTCCGATCCCTTGCACGCGCTTGACGTGGCCTGGGACGGGCCGCCCCCCAACGGCATGCGCTATGACGTGCAGTACCGCGCGCCGGGCGGGGGCTGGGTCTCCTATGCCCGCACGAATCTGACCTGGATCGAACTCTTCGGTTTGGAGCCGGGTGTGCGGTACGGCGTGCGGATACGCGTGTGGAGCAGTGAAGGCTCCGCTCCCTGGTCGCGTGTGGGCAACGGCAGCACCGACAGAGAAAGCGGCAGCGTTGCCACCATGCTCCCTGTCCGCAACGACGCGGGCACGAGCTTCGGGGACTGACGCCGGCAGAGACAGGAGCGCGTGATACCCAGGTGACAGCGGTGACGAGACTGCGGCAGCGGGCGGCAAGGACGTCGCCAGCGTTGCCGCCCCGGAGGAGCGGCACGCCCTCGCGGCGGGCCACTCCCCGGCTTCTCGTTCCGGCGCACGCCTGCGCAAGCAGGCGCGCAGACGGACGAGCATACGGGCGAAGGCGTTTCCGCTCCGGCTGTTGCGTCACTCCGCCAAATTGCCGGAAGCGGGCTGATCTCCCCTCACCCCAACCCTCTCCCTCAGGGAGAGGGAGTCACCGCAATGCTGTCACATTGGGATTGAGGCAGTACGCTCATTGGGCGCGCTCTGCCCCTCTCCCTGGGGAGAGGGTTAGGGTGAGGGGTCAATATTGTCGCATTAACTTTCTTGGCAAGG
>JAAXIC010000031.1:207888-275449 GCA_012270555.1 Chloroflexota bacterium | reverse complement strand
AGACGTCTTCTCCCCCGTAGCCCGCAGGCCCTTCGACAGAGCCTGTGCTGAGCTTGTCGAAGTGCTCAGGACACGTTTGCAACCTGCGGGCGCGACGAACATTCAAAGGCAGTGCCAGCAACCCCCTCAATCCGCTGCGGCGATGCAGTTTTGCAAGCCGCATGATGCCAAGAGGCGGGGGACAAGCCCCCGCGCTACCTTAATGCGACAGCATTAGGGTGAGGGGGAACCTCTGTCCATCCGGCTCTTTCTCCGTCGGGGAGCGGGCCGCGATGAGGGAGACCCTTGCCTATCCGGCTCCCTCTCCCTGGGGAGAGGGTCGGGGTGAGGGGATCGTGCCTCCTGGCAGTGGTGTAGAATGAGCATGAACATGACCGAAACGAGCTACCTCTGTGTTTCCAATGCCGATACTCCTTACATGAGCCAAGCAGACCAGGCACAGCCAGAAGCTCAGGATGCAAGGAGACCGCAGCGTCCGCAAACGGTCGGTTATTGGACACTTCTCCTCAGCGGGATAGTCTTCGGATACGTACGGCGGGCGGTATCCCCCCACGGTTTCAGCCCGATCCAGTTCCTAATCCTCGCCGTGTGCTACCGGGGAGAGGCGAACACCGTCTCGGGCATTGCGCGGGTCCTGCCGTTCGACGCCTCGGCGGTAAGCCGTCGCGTGGAAGAGATGCGCGCCAAGGGCTTGGTGGAGACGCGCCGCAGTAGAGAAGACCGGCGGGTCGTGCACGTGGAGTTGACGGAGGAAGGTCAAACGCTGGTAAGGCAACTCCTCGAGGAAGTACGGGTAGAAGCGTCCAAGCACACGGCAGTTCTGACCAACCGGGAGGAGAAGCGCCTTATAAGCCTGATGCGGAAGGTGGTGGAGAGCGTGGAAGGATGGCAGTAGGGCCACAAGACGCTGCGGACAAGCGACGTGCTGTCTACGCTCTCGGTGAACCGTAAGCGGTGGATGCTCTGTCGAGCAGTTGTGTAGAATGAACATCAATGAAAGTGAGTGAATTCAAGTGAATCCAGCGCGGGTGCTCCAAACATGAGCCAAGCAGACCAAGGACAACAGCATTCTCCGGCTGCAAGGAATCAGCAGGGCACGGAGACTGTGGGATATTTGTCAATCCTTTTGAGCGGGATTGTCACCGAGTACATCCGGGAAGTTGTCAGCCCATACGGCCTTAAGCCGATCCAATTCCTGATTCTCGATGTGTGCTCCCGGAAGGAGGCCGACACCGTGTCGGGCATTGCGCAGATCCTCCCGTTCGACTCCTCGGCCGTAAGCCGCCGCGTGGAGGGGTTGCGTGCCGCGGGCCTGCTGCGAACACGCCGCAGTAGAGAAGACCGGCGGGTCGTGCACGTGGAGTTGACCGCTGAGGGTCATGAACTCGTAGCGGAGCTCCTGGAGGAAGTGAAGGCGCAAGGGGCTAACCACATGGCGCTCCTGAGCAATAGCGAGAAGAAGCGCCTGATTTTTCTCATGCGCAAGGCGATGGAGAGTGTAGAAGAGCCGCAGTAGGGCCGCGCGGGAACGCAGTGTTCCTCGTGGGTCTCATTTGGCTTATTGACGTGTAGACCCCCGCGAATTCCGTAAGCGCAGCGAGTTAGCCCCTGATCATCTGCTGCTGCATGCACGAAATGGCGCCCCCAGCGGGAATCGAACCCGCGTTACAGGCTTGAAAGGCCTGCGTCCTGGGCCACTAGACGATGGGGGCAGAGAGGCGCGTTTCACTCTCTCAGTATACCGTAAAACGGCGCTTCTGCGAAGATGTGAAATCACTGCTCCCAAGGCCAGTCGAATTGAGTTAGGAAGGGTTGACAAAAGCCAAGACGGAGAATAGACTGTTGTCAATATCGTGAACGGTAGCCAAGGAGAGGAAAATGGACGCCCTACGGCAGTTTTCCCGTCGATCCATTTTGGCAGGGATGGCAAGTCTTGGAGTAGGCAGCGCGGCACTTGCTGCCTGCGGTCAGGTGCCCGCCGCACCTATGGAAGCGCCGCAAGCGGAAGAAAAGCCGCAGGCCGAGGCGAAAGAGGCTCCCGAGGAAATGGAGTCTAAGGTCATCAAGTACATGCACTACACCACGCAGCAGCAGGTGTGGGATGACACTTACGGCGGGGTCATCAGCCGCTATGAAGAGCGCAACCCGGACGTCAAGGTGGAGCTTGACCTCGTTTCGGGCGGGCTGACGAACTTGTCGGAAAAGGCGGTATCGACGCACGCGGCGGGGATAGCGTACGACTTGTACTATGGCTGGTTCGGCTATATCAGCCAGTTCGCCACTGCCGAGATCATCCAGCCGCTCGATGCTCTCGTCGCGAAGGATGCCGGCTTCGATCTCTCCGAGTACTACGACTTTGCCTTGGAGAAGATCAACGGCAGGCTGTACGGCATCGCCTGGTTCATGGGCGCGCGCACCATATGGTACAACGCCGACCTCATGACGAGCGCGGGTGTCGATTCGCCGAGCAAGTTGGATGCCGAAGGGAAGTTCACCTGGGACGCGCTGGCGGAGCTTTCTACAAAACTGACCACCCACGAGGGAGCTAATGTTTCCCAGTGGGGGCTATACTTTGGTGGCAATCGCCCCGACCGCATTCTCATTGCGCTCAAGTCGTGGGGAGCGGACTGGTGGAATGAAGACTTCAGTGCCCCGGCCATCAACTCGGCAGCCTCAGTCGATGCGGTGCAGGCCGTGCTGGACCTAGTCGTCAAGCATAAGGTGCATCCCCCCATTAATCGCAAAGAGACCGACGTTGCGCCATCGTTCAATGAGCAGAAACTCGCAATGGTGCTAAATGGGCCCTGGTATACGCGTTCCATCAATCAGCAAATCTACGAAGGCGAAACGCCGTTCAATGTCGAGCTGGCTTCAGTGCCGGTCGGCCCTGGCGGACGCGGGACACCTATGCTCCTGAACGCGTTCTGGATCGCGAGCACCTCGCCGGACCCCGATACGACCTGGGATTTCTATAAGTACCTCATCAGCGAGGAAGTGCAGCCGGATTGGGCCAACCTGGGCGGCGGCCGGTTCCCGGCAAACCGCACCTATCCCCCAGTCGTGCAGTATCCGTTCGAGAGTGTGGAGACCTACCAGGCCATCGCCGAGGTCGGCATCCCCTTGCGCCAGGTAGTAAAGCAATCTGACGTCAACGGCGCGTGGGGCGAACTTTGGGGTCAGTTGGAAGAAGGGCAAAAGACGGCAGAAGAGGCGCTTGCCGAGATTCACCAAGTGGCCGACAACGCGCTGCAAGAGGGCGGCTGCATCTGCTAGGTCAACGCAGGGCGAGTCGCGCCCTTTTCTCTTGAGTTGGCGGAGGGTGAACGGGACAGAGGGCGCAATCCGTTTGCCCTGCGCCAGCCTCGGTGCCCATGACGAGCCACGCTTAGGCAAAGAGATGGAGCAAGAGGTGGCTTGTTCGACGTGGACGGGCAGGCCGCTATTCGCGATACCTTCGGAGAGTCTGCGTTTGTCAAGGATAGGGCGAGAACCCAAGCAAACGGTCTTGCGGTCGGAACAGGGGCCCGAAATAATTTGCAACATGATGCGGCCACTGCCAGCATTTCCGCAGGTCTTAGTTTGACAGCACAAGAAGGGGAGTAAAATTCAGCCAGTTTCGCCGCGAATAATGGCAAGGAGAGCATTATGCGAACTGTAGAGCGATTCTCCCGTCGGTCTCTCTTGGCCGGCACGGCAAGTCTGGGTGTAAGCGGAGTTTTCCTGGCAGCTTGCGGCCAAGTGGCTCCCGCTCCCGCAGATGCGCCCGAAACCAAAGAGGAGCCGGAACCGGAACCGACGGCGGCGCCGGAGGCTATGGAGCCGACGATCATCAAGTACATGCACTTCACCACGCAGCAGGAAGTGTGGGACGAAACCTACGGCGCGGTCATCGGTCGCTATGAAGAGCGCAATCCCGATGTCACGGTCGAGCTGGACATCGTTACCTGGCCGTTGACTGCGGTGGCGGAAAAAGCCGTGGCCGCCAGCGCCGCGGGCATTGCCTATGACATGTATTACGGCTGGTTCGGCTACATCAGCCAGTTTGCCACCGCGGACATCATCCAGCCGCTCGATCCCTTCATCGCGAAGGACGCCGACGTCGATCTCTCTGAGTATTACGAAGGCGCCCTTGAGCGGATTGGCGGCAACTTATACGGCATAGCCTGGTTCCTTGGCGCCCGGTCCATTTGGTACAACGACGACATGATGACCAACGAGGGACTGACGTCTCCGGCCGACCTGGACGCCGCAGGCAACCTGAATTGGGACACCCTTACCGAACTGGCAACCAAACTGACTACCCGCGAGGGCACGAACGTGACGCGCTGGGGTCTGAGTTTCAATGGAAACGCCCACTCCAGCATCGTGATCGCGTTGAAGTCTTGGGGCGCCGGCTGGTGGAACGAGGACTTTACCGCGCCTGCCATTGATTCCCCCGAGGCAGCCGAGGCCGTGCAAACCGTGCTGGACCACGTCGTCAAGCATCAGGTACATCCGCCGCTCGCCCGGAAGGAAACCGACGTTGCGCCGAACTTTACCGAGCAGAAACTCGGCATGGTTCTGACTGGACCTTGGTACACGCGAACCATCAACCAGGAGATTGTTGAGGGGCAAACGCCTTTCAACGTCGATTTGGCAAACGTCCCGCTGGGACCTGCCGGTCGCGGCACGCCGTTGTTGATCAATGCCTTTTGGATCGCCCGTAGTTCGCCGCAGCCGGACGCGACGTGGGACCTATACAAGTACCTCATCAGTGAAGAGGTGCAACCGGACTGGGCGAATCTGGGCGGCGGCCGCTTCCCGCCAAACCGCACCTACACGCCGGCGGTGCAATATCCTTTCGAGAAGCCGGAAACGTACAAGGCGATTGCCGATGTCAGCATTCCTCTGCGCCAGGCGGTAAGGCAGGCCGACATCAACGGCGCATGGGCGGAGCTTTGGGGACAGATGGAAGCGGGTGAAAAGACCGTAGCGGAGGCCATCGCTGAGGCCCAGCAGGTTTCGGCAATAGCGCTGCAAGAGGGTGGCTGCATCTGCTAAGCTGCCACCAAACACTTTGAGTATCGAGTGTGGTAACAGGCACCGCGAGATTTGGTGCTTGTCACTACTATGAATAGAAGCTATCTCATAGTCAGGCTCGCCATGTTGATTCGTGCTACGACAAGGGCTTCTTGAAGCCCAGGCTTCGCGAAGCCCACTCAGCACGAACGGTTGAGTAAGACATTTGCATGGAATCCGAACCGTTCGCCCTGAGCTTGTCGAAGGGCAAATGTTTGCGTAGTGTGTACTCACGCGTTGAGTTCTATAGAAGGAGCATCAGCCATGGCAATCAAGACCCCCGTTGATACACGCCTCGCGATTGAAGGTGGGACGCCGGTGCGGTCGGCAGACGACCCACTGCCGGGGATCTTCCCCCGCGACGTGCCGCAAGAGTCCTATGACAACATTCGAGAGGTTCTGGAAAAGGGCTTGACTTCCGGCTACTTGCCGCGTTTCGAGCAAGAGTTTGCCGAGGTCAATGGCGCGAAATACTGTGTCTCCCTGGCTAACTGCACCGCCACGCTGCATACCATCATCGCGGCGATGGACATCGGGCCGGGCAAAGAGGTCATCGTAAACCCCATCACCGACCTTGGCTCGTTGGCCGGCATCATGGCGCAGGGCGCGATTCCTATCTTCCCGGACGTGGACATCCGCACCGGCAACGTTACCGCCGAGACCATTGAGAAAGTAATCTCCGAGCGCACGGCGGCCATCATCGCCGTCCACTGGTACGGGCTGCTCTGCCCCATGGACGACATCGTCGCGCTGGCCAAGAAGCACAACATCCTCCTGATTGAGGATGTGTGCCAGGCGCCGCTGGCGAAGTACAAGGGCCGCAATGCCGGCACCTTGGGCGACGTGGGCGCGTTCTCGTTCGACGCTGAAAAGCATCTCTCCGGCGGCCACGGCGGCGCGCTGCTTACGGACAACAAGGACATTGCCGACCGCGTGTACCTCTTTGGCGTGAGCCGCGGTGGAGTCCGGGAGGAGCGGTACGGCCGCAAGCACGTTCGCTTTGGCCTGAACATGCGTTTTGGCGAACTGGAAGCGGCGTTCGTGCTCGGCATGCTCCACATTCTCGAAGGGCAGAATCAACGCCGCCGCGAGACTGCGGCCGCCCTGAGCCAGCGCATCGAAGAGGATATCCCCGGCTTGACCCCGCCCTACATCCCTGAAGGTGCAGACCACATCTACTGGTATTACTACCTGCACGTGGACCCAGATGCCTTCACCTGCGACCTCTGGGATCTGTCCGACGCCCTCATTGCCGAGGGCCTGACAAGAGCCGAGCCCGGCCCCTGGCAACTGGTGCCCGACAGCCACACGTTCCTGCACACCAAGACGACGGTGGCTGGCGAATCGCAGTGGCCGTGGGACCACCCAATGAACGAGTTCGCCAAGGACATCGAGTACAGCGCCGACATGGTGCCTATCGCCAAAGAGCACGTGGACACGACCATCCGCTGGAATTGGACGGACAAATACACCGATCAGGACGTGGAGGACATGGCGACCATCTTGGCCAAGGTTACTGACCGCTACCGGGCGTAGGGTCAAGGGTCTCGATTTAGGCGCTTACTTCGACCAAGAATCGGCAGCCGTTCGTGCTGAGACTGTCTGTCCTGAGTCTGTCGAACGATTTGAGCAGGAATGGCTACGCCATTTGCTTGACTGGTCCACTAGAGTCAGTTCCGTTCACCCTTCGACAGGCTCAGAGCTTGCCCCGTATTCGATACGGGGGCGAACGGAACTGACAGATGTTTCAATTGAGAGCAGGCTAACCGATTTAGCCAAAACTGATTTCACCAAACTGATGCCAGAGTCACCGTGAGAGACCAAAGAGCATGTACCCGAACGGCGCGCAATTCTGTCTGAGCCTGACGTTCGATATCGAGATGTCCTACAACTTCCCGTATTGGACGTCCAATTACGCTGACTACGGCGCGATCAATCCTCACGTTAAGCAGTACGTTCACACCATGCTTGACGTCGCCAAGAATTACGACGTCAAATTCCAGTTCTTCATCGTCGGCAGCGCCTTGGAAGACCCAGACGTCGACTACCTCAAGCGCCTGGTCGCGGAAGGGCACGCCCTCGACAACCACACGTACCGGCACAGCAACGTCAAGGCGCAACGCGTAGAGAACCTCCACTCGTCGTATAGAGTGGCGCCGTGGCGCGCGGCCGGCCTCACTCCGCTCGAGTGTTTGCGCCATGAGATTAGGCAGACGAGCATCGGCCTGCGCCGGCGGCTGGGCGTTGAAACGAGTGGCTTTCGCACACCGGGCGCCTTCCCAAACGGCTTGGAAGACGTCCCTGCCGTGCAAACGCTGCTCCAGGAAGAAGGATTTCGCTTCGCTTCTGCGCACTACAGGTGCCCCGCCGAGCGCACGTGGCATCCGCCGCGCGGGGACATGGAAGCCGCCGTGCGCCACAGCCTCGACGCTCTCCAACCCTACCGTTATCCCAGCGGCCTATCGGAAATCCCCATGATGGGCTTGAGCGACGCCATTGCTTTTCGCTCTTTGGATCTGGACCGCTGGGAGTACATCCACCACACAACGGTTGCCGTGGACCATGCGCACGAGCACGGCCAGATCTACAGTCTCCTTGCGCATCCCTCGTACCTCGCGGCCCGCGACCCGCACTGTGATATGCTTGACACCGTGCTGCGCCGCGCGCTAGACAAGCCCGGTGGTTGCTGGGTGGCGACGAACCGCGACATCAACGAGACAATTCTCGCAGCCTAAACACACGTCGAAACCACCCCCGCTCCCCGGGAGAATCGGTTTAGCCTGTGCTCCTCTTGTCCCTTTTGCTTGGCTCTCCGACAAGGCACAGGTTGCTAACCTGCGCTACCAATCGGTAAAGGATGCGGGCGAACCTGTAGAACTTAGAAGAACTGAGAGAGACTTGGGATCCATTGCCGGAACAATCGTAGATGCGCAGAGTGGCCATGGGCTCGCTGCGAAAGTCTCCGTGCAAGGCAGCGGCGGGCTATTCCACGCGCCTGACGATTCAATTGCCACCGTGGGGACGACCAATCCCTTCTTTTACGCCGACGGCACGTTCTTGGTAGACCTGCCCCGCGGTCAGGCTGATGTCAGAGTTGAACGCGGTACCGAATATGCGCCCCTGCACATTACGGTCACGATCCCACTGAAAGGCACCGTAGACCTCTCACTGCCGTTGCAGCGGTGGATTCGCCTACATGACAAGGGTTGGTATCCCGGCAATACGCACATTCATTACCGCGAATTCGAGACCCGCCCCGAGGATCGCCTGCGCTTTGACTCAGAGGTCGAGGACCTGACCGTTACGGTCATCAGTATTCTCCAACAGCAGGAATTCGCCTACGCCACTAATCGCTTCCCGGTGGGACGGATGGAGCACCCTTCGAGGCCGCACTGGGTGCTCGACGTTGGTGAAGAGACTCGGCACAATGCCGTGCTGGGCGATAGCAGCTCCGGCTATGGCCACGTGATGCTCGTGCGACTACACGAACAGGTTGATCCCCTCAGCCGCGGTGTACTCGTGGACGATTCCGATCCTGACTATCCGCCCCTCCTCGACGCCTGCGATGCGGCACGAGCGCAAGGCGGCGTGGTAATCTGGTGCCACAACGGCTGGGGCATGGAGGCCCCCATCGCCGCCTCGCTGCAGCGCATTGACGCGCTCAATCTCTTCGATCCGTATTGGCTCGATACAGAGTACGACCTCTGGTACCACCTCCTCAACTGTGGCTTCAGGTTACCGGCAAGTACCGGCTCCGATTGGTTCGTCTGTTCGGCCAATCGCGTGTATACACATCTGGATAGCTCCTTTTCTTACGATGGCTGGTTGCAGACCCTCAAGGAGGGCCGTTCGTTCATAACCAATGGACCGCTACTTGAGCTTTCTGTAGAAGGTCAGTCGCCGGGAAGTGTTCTAGATCTGTGCACGCGGCATCCGAAACAGGCGCAAGTGCAGGTACGTTGGCAGGCGCATCGGCCGATTGAATGCGTCGAGATCATCATGAACGGCAGCGTGGTGGCAGGGGAGCACACCGCAAGCGGCAGCAGAGAAGGCCAACTGAGCGCTACCGTAGCCGCGCCTCACGACGGCTGGATCGCGGCACGGTGCTCCGGTCAGAGCCGGGACAGTTACGGCCATGCCCGGTGGGCACATACGAGCCCGGTCTATCTCAGAACCGGCAGCAGAGATCCCGCCGCAAGAGTGTCAGCGCAGTTCTTTGTAAGACAGATCGAGCGCTCGCTACAGTGGATAACAAAAAGAGGGAGGTTCGAGGAAGCTGCGCATCGCCAGCGCATGCAGCAGCTCTTCCGCGAGGGCCAGGAGTCCTTCCTACGCTTGGCGAAGGGATAGTATCCTTAGGGTGGGAATTCATACAACTGGAAAAAGCTATGAAAGGGTAGTTGGGTGACGGCGGTAGATACAGAGCTACAGTGGTTGCAGTGTGTACGCTGCGACCGACGATATGCAATTGGGACATACACGTTTGGCTGCCCAAGCTGCTTTGAGGCGGGTCGCCAAGGCCCCCTAGACTTTCAAGTGCGTTTGAATGACGGTGTTCCCGCCAGCTTTCAAGCGGCCTGGGATGCCGGGCCGCAGCACAATATCTGGCGCTATGGCGACTTGCTCCCCGCGGTAGATAACCCGCTGAGCCTCGACGAAGGCGGTACGCCGCTCACATTGCTCGATGAACTGAGTGATGAGCTTGGCCTCAGTGTTTATGTCAAGAATGAGACCATGAACCCCACGTGGTCGTTCAAGGACCGCCACGCAGCCGTGAACATCACCATGGCGCGCCAACTCGGCCACACGAAAGTGGTAGCGTCTTCCACGGGCAATGCGGGTCAAGCCGTAGCTGCTTACGCGGCGCTCGCCGGTCTGCGCGCGCTCATCATTGGGTACCCAACGTCATCCGAACTGCTGCGCCGGGTGATGCAGATTCATGGCGCCAATGTCGTCACCATGCCGAAAAAGGAAATCGGTGGCATGATGCGGCAACTCGCCGAGGAACACGGCTGGCTGCCCGTGGGCTCTTCCGACCCGAACCCGCTCGCCAGTCCCTATGGCGTCACCGGCTACAAGACTATCGGCTACGAAATCGCGAGTGCTCTCGGCAAAGCTCCGGACACCGTCCTCGTGCCTACGGGCGGAGGCGACAGCCTCTACGGCGTTTGGCGCGGATTGAACGACCTGCGGGACATGGGCCTGATCGACCGCCTACCGCGCATGGTGGGGTGCCAAACTGAGGCCACGCACCCGCTGCTCCACGCGCTGACACGTGACAGCAAAGAAATCGAAGTGCAACCGGAGCCGGACTCCTTGGCCACGTCCATCATCGAAGGCCGCTGCGGCGTGCACGCCCTGGGGGCAGTGTATGCTTCCGGCGGCACGGCAACAGCGGTCACTGAAAACGAGTTGCGCCAAGCAATTCAGCGGATGGCAAGTAGAGGATTCTTCTTCGAGAGCGCCTCTCTGGCGACTATCGCCAGCCTCTTCAGGTTGCATGGAGAGGGATACTTTAGGCCGGGTGAGACCGTTGTCTGCGTCATTACCGGCTCCGGCGTAAAGTGGCCCGACGTTATCAATCAAGTCGCTCCCCCCGCGCCGCACTTGGAGCAGCCAAGTATTGCCGCCCTGGCGGACGTCATGGAACTGTGACGCGTTCCCGAGTTACGCGCAAGCGACGAATTCGCACAATTGGAGACACCTCTATGGAACGATCACACCGGGTAGCGGTCGGCTCGATCTTGACCGAATGCAATCAATTCGGAGGCAAGCTAATCGAGCGCGCCGAGTTCGCCCGCAGCCAGCTTGCGCGCGGCCAAGATGTTATGTCAATTGAGGGCGGCGCCGTCGGCGGCATGTTGCATACCTTGCGCGAACGCAACGCCGACATCGTGCCGCTCGTCGTGGCCAGCGCCTATCCTGGTGGGCCTATCTCGCAAGAATGCTACGCCCAGTTGAAAGCGGACCTGCTTGCGGATCTCACCAGTGCTTTGCCAGTGGACGGCGTCCTCCTGGCGCTTCACGGCGCGGCGGTTACGACTGAAATCGGCGACGTGGAAGGCGATCTGATCGCAGCCGCGCGCGGAATTGTTGGACCTGACGTGCCAATTGTCGGCACCCTTGACCTGCATGCCAACGTCACGGCGCAGATGATGCGTGAAGCTGACGGTCTGGTCGCCTGGGAGACGTATCCGCATGTTGATCCCTTCACCACGGGCGTGCGCGGCGCGCGGCTCCTCCTCGGCACCCTCGACGGCACCCACAAGCCGGCAATGGCCATGGCGAAGGTGCCTATTCTGACAAGCGCCATTAATGCGAGCACAGTAGGTGAAGGTCCCTTTGCCGACGTGATGCGCTTGACAAAGTCTCTTGAAGAGAGACCGGGAATTCTCTCCACCAGCGCGTTTCACGCTCACGCGACTCTTGATGTCCCGGAAATGGGCGGCGGCGGCTTGGTTATAGCCAACGGGGATGAAGAGCTCGCCGCGGATTTGGCAAACCAGATCGCGCAACTGATGTGGGAGAGGCGCTTTGCCCTTGAACCGGAAACTTTGACGCCTGAAGAGGCGGTCAATGAGGGCCTGAAGATTCGTGGCGGCCCTGTCGTTTTGGTCGAGTGCGCTGACTGTGTCGGCGGCGGTGCGGCCGGAGACAGCGTGCTTACAATTCCCGCCCTACAGGACCTTAGCGACGGCTTCGCTATCATTCCGGTGGTTGATCCGGAAGCGGCCGCGCTTTGCCTTAAGGCTGGCGAAGGCAACACTGTTGCGGTCACGCTGGGGCACAAGAACGATCCCCAATGGGGGAATCCGCTGTCCCTGTCCGGCACGGTGAGAACGGTGAGTGAGGGCACCTTTCAGTACACCGGCGGCATCTGGGCCCACGAGTGGGCGGAAATGGGACCTTCGGCAGTGCTCGAGTGCGGCAGCGCCCAGATTCTGATCACGACGCACGGCACGTACGAATGGCGCGACGAGCAGTTTCGCGCGCTGAATATGGACCTTGAGGGCGCGAAATTCATCGTGGCGAAAAACCCCATGAACTACCGCCAAACATACAATGAGATCGCAAAGGGTGAATTCGTGCTTGATACCGCGGGAGCCACGCCGCCGACGCTCAAGCACTTCACATACCACAAGGTCCCTCGCCCGTACTTTCCGCTGGTGTCAGACATTCCCGACTTCAGTCCTACTTTGCTGCGCGGGAGTCAGTAAGAGGAGAGCGCGCCTTCATGCCAGGCACCCAGGTCAACGACCTTCACTCGCAACTCAATCCCACCACGGTCGACCGTATCGTGCCCGTGGATTCGCTGGAGTCCATCCAAGCAGCCATAGCTGGTGCGCAGAGCGAGGGTAAGTCTCTCTCCGTCGCCGGTGGGCGGCATGCCATGGGAGCACAGCAGTTTGGCAGTGACACGGTCCTCTTGGACACCGTGCCAATGAACCGTGTACTGGATTTTGATGCTGAGGCGGGATTGATCACGGTCGAGGCCGGCATCTACTGGCCGGAACTCATCGCAGCCTGTCGGCAAGCCGACCGCGAAGACGCGCCGCAGTGGGCCATCGCCCAGAAACAGACCGGCGGCGACCGCATGAGCATCGGCGGCGCACTGGCGGCAAATGTCCACGGCCGTGGCCTGCGTATGCGTCCCATCATTGATGATGTCGAATCCCTCATTCTCGTTGATGCCAGCGGGAACATCCAGAAGTGCAGCCGCGCGGAAAACGCCGAACTGTTTCGACTGGTTATTGGCGGGTATGGTTTATTCGGCGTGGTTTATAGTGTCACGCTGCGCTTGGCGCCGCGACAGAAACTGCAACGCGTCGTCAGTGTCATCGATATCGACGAACTCATGCCCGCGTTTGAGCAACGAATTGAGGATGGGTTCCTCTACGGCGACTTTCAGTATTCGATAGATGATTCTGCCGCCAACTATCTGACACGAGGGGTGTTTTCCTGCTACCGCCCCATTTCTATTGACACGCCTATTCCCAACGATCAACTGGAGCTCTCCGTCGACGATTGGCGTCGCTTAATCCTCTATGCCCATGTGAACAAACCGCAAGCCTTCGAGGAGTACGTCGCCCACTACCTTGCGACGGACGGGCAAATCTACTGGTCGGACTTACACCAACTTGGCTACTACGAGGAGAATTACCATCGCGCGCTTGACCAGTACCTCCATGCTCCCGCGCCCGCAACGGAGGTTATCACCGAGATCTACGTGCCACGCAATGCTCTGGCGCAATTCATGTACGCTGTCCGCGAGGACTTCCGGCAACACAAGACCGAGGTGGTCTATGGTACTATCCGCCTCGTTGAGCGTGATGAGGAGAGTTTCCTCGCGTGGGCGCGCGAGAGTTTCGCCTGCATCATCTTCAATCTGCACGTGTCGCACACGCCGGAGGGACAAGAGGATGCCGCCGCCGCCTTTCGCCGCCTGATTGACCGAGCCATTCAACTCAACGGCAGTTACTACTTGACGTACCACAAGCACGCCACACGCGCACAGATGGAGCAGTGCTACCCGCAATTCCCCGAGTTCCTCCGCCAGAAGCGGCGCTACGACCCGGACGAGCGCATACAGAGCGACTGGTATCGCCATTACACCACTATGTTTTCGGATGCGACCATCTAGGCGATGTAACAGCCTGGGAACCGAGTGGGTGGAATATCTGAAGTATTTGTTTGCGCCCCCTGCACCTAATGAGCGTGCCCCTTAGCCCTTGCGATCACACTCTCCAAGGAGAAGCAGCCCATCAAAATCCACGAACCCATGACCGTCTTGACCGACCTCGCGCTCGGAATCTGTAACGCACGGTGGGGTATCGCACTGCTGCGGCAAGGTAGTTCGCAGCGGCAATACTCGCAGGTGCTCTGGGGTATCGGCTTCCTTGCGGCAGCCATGGCGGCAATCCTGGGCGGCATCTCGCATGCCGTGGGCGATCAGTCGCCGTCGACGCGGCTCAAGCTGTGGCAGGGGACAACCCTGGCAGCAGGATTCACCAGCGCTAGCATGTTCGCGAGCACCGCGCTTGCTTGCACGACGCGACCGCTGAAGGGCAAGCTCCTCCTGGTCATCGTGGCTAAGCTGCTGGCCTACTGCGGTTGGATGGCGGCCCACGACAGATTCATCTATGTCATTATTGACTACGGCACGGCGATGGCGGGTATCGTCGCATTCCACGGACCGGCCGCTCTGCGCAGGAGCGCCTCCGAGTCACGCTACATCGTGGGTGGCGTCTTGGTGTCCCTCGCCGCTGCGTTCATCCAGATGCGCAAAGTCACGCTTCATCGCCACTTCAACCACAATGACCTGTATCATCTCATACAGATTGGCGCCTGCTACCTTTTCTATAGAGGTGGGCGGCTGTTGCAAGATCAGCGGGAGCCGTCGACGAACGGAACTCCATCTGAGGTCAGTGGTAAGTCATGAATTCCCGCTCTCCAAGCCTTGACTGATAGCGAGCGCAAGTTGCCAGGGAGAATCAAACGCCACTCCCGTTAGCGTAAGGTCGCATACGTATATCCGAGAGGGAGCAATGCTATGTTGCAGGAGACAAAGCAGCGCGTCTCAATTCCATTCCTTGCCCGGATCAGCCTCTTCTGGCTGGGACTTTCCACGGTGTGGGCCGGACTGAACGTTGTCTACCTACCCGACCGGGTAGAGACTCTGGTCGGCTCGGCGAATAAGGGTACATTTCTTGGCCTGTTGGTCTCGACCGGCCTCGTCGTCGCCATAGTTGTCCAGCCGATTATGGGCGCGGTAAGCGACCGCTCAACCTCGCGGTGGGGCCGCCGCAAGCCGTACATGCTCTTGGGCTCACTCGTGAGCGCCCTCTTCCTCTTGTTGATGGCCGCTGTCAGCACCTATGCCCTGCTCTTTGCTGCGGTGATCCTGCTGCAAATATCGTCCAATAGCGCACACGGACCATACCAAGGCATCATTCCCGATCTTGTGCCACAAAATCAGCGGGGTCGGGCCTCGGGGTTCTTCGGCCTCGCCAATCAAATCGGAGTCCTGTTGGGCGCGCTCGTTGCAGGGCAATTCCTGGATCGCGGACAACTCGGCAACTACCTCTTTGTCGCCGCCGGCGTTCTCGTGTTTGTGGCAGTGGTCTCTGCCCTCACTATACGCGAGGAGCCGTTGGTGGAGAAGCCGGAATTCGGCGGTGTATTCAGCGAGTTCCGCACGCGCCTTGCAGAGCTACGCACGAGGCCCGGCTTTGCTTGGATACTGCTCTCCCGGTTGTTCTTCTTCATGGGGTTGCTTGCGGCAGACCAGATTCTGCTCTTCTTCATACGAGAGCGCTTGGGCATGGATGAGAACGCGGGACTTTACGTGACCATGGCGCTTGCGGTGCTCATCGTAATGGCGGGCGTCGTTACGGTGCCGGCGGGTTGGATGTCGGATCGGACTGACAGACGAAAACTGGTGTTTGCTGCCTGCAGTGTTGGGGTGATCGCATCCGGGGTCTTGCTCTTTACGGCGAATCTCCCAATGCTCCTCATTGCTTTTGCAGTCCTGGGAACGGCGGTAGGTCTATTCGTTGCCTCAGACTGGGCCTTGGCAATCGACCTCATTCCCGATCCGAGAGCGCCGGGCCTGTACATGGGACTGACTAACCTCGCCACAGGCGGCGGAGACGCCCTCGGGAGCCTGAGCGCGGGCGTGGTGTTGGATACCTTCAACAGGATAGAACCGCTGCTTGGCTACACCGCCGTATTCATCATGATGGCGGGGTTCTTTGCGCTCAGCGCGGCAATCATCCTAAAGGTGCCGAGAGTCTACATGGGGGAGTAGCGTGCTGTGTCTTTCGCAAGAAAGCGAAGGCGATGAGCCGGGGCAGCACAGTGGGGGATCGAACCGAAAGAAGAATCGCCTGACAGGACTCGCCTAAAGCCGGTCCGACACTTGTGGCCACTACTCGGCAGCCTAATCCACGCCCAACTGCCTTACGCCAAGACTCCACCCTTTTGCGCCACGAGCATCTCTTGCAAGGTGCGGCGGTCGACGTGCTCGTCCGGTTCTGCGCCATCCATGGGGCAGACGCCAGCCGGACACACTCTTTCGAGTATGTGCGCTTCGTATTCTTTGCGGAAGTTACGCACGGTGCTCACCACCGGCCACGGCGCAAACTGGCCGAGTCCGCAGAACGAGGCGCCCATCATGTCGGTGGAGGCGTGTTCGATGAGGTCCATGGTGTCCGGCGCGGCCACGCCGTGGCGGACGCGCTCAAGCAACATGCGCAAGACGCGTGTGCCGTCGCGGCACGGGAAGCAGAACCCGCACGACTCTTCCTCAAAAAACGTCGCATCTCGTATCGCTGCGTCGACGACGCAGGTATGATCGTCCATTACGACGACACCCGCCGTGCCGAGGATGGTGCCCGCCGCCTGTACCGGTTTGAAGTCGAGCACTAAGTCAATCATGTCGGCGGGCAAGATGGCGCTCGACGCCCCACCGGGCTTCCAAGCCTTGAGTTCACGGCCTTGCCAGATACCGCCGCCGTGCTCGTAAATCAACTCACGCGCGGTGGTACCCATGGGCAATTCGTAGGCGCCGGGGCGCTCCACGTGACCGGAAAGACAGTAGATATTAAGCCCCGCGCCTTCATTGACGCCCAGGTTACTCCACCACTCACCGCCCTTGAGAACGATGTCAGGCAGGTTCGAGAGCGTTTCCACATTGTTGATGAGCGTCGGTTTGCCAAACAGTCCTTCGTTGGCCGGGAAAGGCGGCCGCGCGCGCGGGTAGCCGCGCTTGCCTTCCAGGGAGTTCATGATGGCTGTCTCTTCCCCGCAGATGTACGCGCCGGCGCCGCGCCGCAGGTGCATTTCCACGGAGAAGTCGGTGCCAAGGATGTTCTTGCCAATAAAGCCGCGCGCGTAGGCCTGCTCGATGGCATGCTTGACCCGTTCGTAGGCCAGGAAGTACTCACCGCGGATATAGATGAAAATGATGGAGCAGCCGGTGGCATACGCCGCCAACAAGCAGCCCTCCACCAAAAGATGGGGGTCTTCCTCGCCAATGATGCGGTTTGAAAACGTGCCGGGTTCGCTCTCATCGAAATTGCAGAGCACATACTTGGGCTGTCCACGAGCGCCCACCAAGAAGTTCCACTTCATGGCGGTGGGAAAGCCAGCTCCGCCGCGGCCGCCCATATTGGACGCCCGCACTTCTTCATGCACGGCTTCGGGCGTCATTTCCGTCAGGGCTTTGCGCAGCGCCGTATAGCCGTCGTGGGCTATATAGGACTCTATGTCCTGTGAATTATCGTTATGTATGCGCCGCAGACAGATTTGTTCCATGCCTTACGTTCCTCGCGGTCGGCGGTTCATGTCTTTGCACAATCCTTAGCCACTGATGGTTGTCACGCAAGCCTGTACCTTGGCGAGTGCTTCCTCTGCGGAGACTTGCCCCACGGCCTCTTCATTGACGAGAAGCGCCGGCGCCTGCTCGCAGAGTCCTAAGCACATTACTTCTTCGACTTCGAAAGCATCGTGCTGTTCCTTAGCCGCCTCTTCCAACGTGTGGAGTATATCCTGCGCGCCCCGCAGGTGACACGAGAGGTTTACGCAGACACGGGCGATTACCGGCGGCTTCGGTTCGAAGAAGAACATTGTGTAAAATGTCGCGACCCCGTAGAGTTGCGCCTTCGTCAGCCCCAACGCCTCTGCCACCATTCCCACCGCCTGAGGTTCCAGATAGCCGAAATGTCGCTGCACGGCGTGAAGCATGTCGAGCGTCGAGCCAGGCTCTTGTCTACATTCCTCAATATCACGAGACAAGGCTGCGTACTTGGTTGCCTCTGCGCTCTCTACTTTGCCCGGTTGCTTAGCCAATGACGACCCTCCGCTGTGATTCCGTTTCGTCGGCAATACGTCCTATTTGTCCCGTTTGGTGAATATGTCCATATCGCTGCTGTGACCCGGGGCCAGCCGCGCGTCGGGGTTAATATACCGCACCGCTTGATTTACTGCCATTGCCGCCTCTGACGCGCCGCACGCGATGAGGTTGATCTTCCCCTCGTAGGCGGAAATATCGCCGGCCGCGTAGACGCCTGGTCGACTGGTCTCCATGGTTGCGGGATCAACCTTAATACCCTTCTTGCCTTCAAGCTCGACCCCCCACTTACGGATGACCGTTGTATCCATCAAGAAGCCGATGCAGATGAGGATGATGTCAACCTCGAGATCGAAGGTCTCTTTCGACTGGAGATTGATGATGGTAACGCCCGTGAGCGTTCCGTTATTGACGTGCAATTGGTTGGCCTCGTGGCGCGGAAAGTGCACGTCAACTTCCGACATAATCAATTGGCGGACCGTCGCCTCGTGCGCTTGCCAGACCGGAAGGCGGTGAATGAGCGTGACCATCTTGGCCTCTTTCTCAAGCGCAAGCGCCCAGTCGAGCGCAGAGTCCCCGCCGCCAATCACCAACACGCGCTTGTCACGGAAGAGATCCATATTCTTGACGGTATAAAATATCTGCGTATCTTCAAATGGCTCAACGCCTTCAAGCCTCAGTTTGCGCGGCGCGAATGCGCCATTGCCGTTGGCGATGAGCACTGTCTTGCTCTTGAACTCTTCACCGCTCTGCGACCGGAGCACATAGATGCCGTCCTGCGCTTCAAAGTCCAGAATCTTCTGTGATAGATGGATTGGATACTGCCACTGGTCGGCCTGCTCGTACATTGCCGCCACGAGATCTTTAGCAAGAATCGCGGGAAACCCGGCCATGTCATAGACGTATTTTTCTGCATAGAGCGCTTGAAGGGCGCCGCCTATTTCATCCATCGCTTCTACAAGCTGCGTATCGAGATGCCGCACACCGGCATAGAAGAGCCCAAACAAGCCAGTTGGGCCGCCACCGATTATTGTGAGATCTTTTACCCCGTTCTCGCCCATCTTGCGGAACTCCTTCCTGCAATCCCATTAGTCCTTTTTTCAATCCTGCTCTCACGTCACCCCCATGAGCAGATCGACTGCACCAATTCGCCCAACGTTCAAAGGACGCGGAGCGTTAACGCGTGCTGGCTGTACTATTCTCAGTTGCCTCAGCCGCTTGGTAGGCTTCCTCCAGCAATTCCATGGTGTGTATCGACCGGGTGGAGACGCCACCGGCAGCTAAAGCGTTATCCATTTGCAGCATACAGCCCGGATTGCCGACCACCACGTAGTCGGCTGCGGTATTCGCTATGTTATTCACTTTCGGGGCGACGACGCGCTGCGCCATATCGGCCTGCACGATGTTATAGACGCCAGCGCTGCCGCAGCAGTGATCGGAATTCTTCATCTCTACAAATTCAAGCTCCGGAATCGCTTGCAGTAGGGCGCGCGGCTGCGCGCGCACACGTTGCCCGTGCGCCAGGTGGCAGGCATCCTGATAGGTCACGCGCTTTGCAACGGGTCCAAACGAAGTATCCACCTCGATTTCTGCCAGGAACTCGCTGATATCCTTCACTTTATCCGAGAACCCACGCGCACGATCCGCGTACTTTGGATCACCCTCCAGCAAGACATCGTACTCTTTCAACGCGGTGCCGCACCCGGCGGCGTTGCTGATTATGACGTCCAGGTCGTAGGGTTCAAAAGCGTCGATGTTTTGGCGGGCGAGGTCTTTCGACGTCTCACGGGCGCCCGCATGCGTGCTCAGCGCGCCGCAACATCGCTGGCTCTTGGGGATCACCACCTCACACCCATTGCGCGTGAGCACATTGACCGTCGCCCGGTTCGTCTCACCGAAGAAGTACGGCATGATGCAGCCGGTTACGAAACCCACGCGGTGTTTCGTTTCACCCCGCGCGGGCACGACTTCTACCTTCGGCGCGGCATAGAACTTGTCAGATAGCTTGGGCAGCAGTGTCTCAGCCTGACCAAACGTGCCAAAGAGTTTCAGGATGCCGCTGCTTCGTACGAGCTTCTGTAAACCGGAAAACTGGTAGAAACGGAGAAGATTGGCCAGTACGTTCAGGCGGCGCGGATATGGAAAGAGTTGCTTGAACACCAGCCAGCGCAGCGAGCGCGGAAACGCACCGCCCGGCTTTACGAGAGTGGCCTCGCCGCGCGCCGCCTCAATGATCTTGCCATACTGCACTCCCGATGGACATGCCGTCTCGCACGCCCGGCAGTCAAGACAGAGAAATATGTGCTTCAGAAAGGTCTCATTGATGGGAATGCGCTCTTCCTTGGCAGCCTTGACAAGGTAGATGCGGCCGCGCGGGCTCTCCATCTCCAGGCCCGTCTCACGGTAGGTTGGGCACGCGTTGAGACAAAGGCCGCAGTGCACGCATTGAGCCAGGTCTTCGTCAGAAAGACCCTCAAAGCGTACCCGCTCGTCATCGTTGTCCGGGATTACGAGTCCCGGCTGACCGACATCGGTTTTCACGTTTGCTCTATTCACCCGACTATTGTGGAAATGCCCCTAAATGCCGCTCACAAAGCGGCCTGGATTGAGAATGTGGTGGGGATCGAAGGTCTGCTTCAGGTTCTTCATGATTTCCAAGCCTTGCGGGCTTGGCCCCCACACGTCGAAGGCGGTCTTGAGCGCCACCGTCCCCCGCTGCAGCACGAGACTGCCCCCATGCTCTTGACTTACCGCGCGGGCATGGTGCAAGAAACTGAGAAGCGCGGCCACAGGAGACGTTTGGTCTACTGACACTTGATTCGCTTCAGCCGCCGCAAGAATCCCGCACTGCAGAGAGCCACTGAGAGGATCGGCCACAACTCCAACTCCTACTGAGAGTGGCTCAGCGGAGCGTGCCAGTTCCGTGTAGACGTGCCGCAATTGCGAGGGCACGGCGTTCGCCTGGAACAGGATGTTTTCTGGAGAACTGTCCGCCCCTACGTCCACGCACTGTTGCCACAGGGATGCGCTTTCCGGCTCGCCAACGACCTCGGTTTCATTCGCGCCCGCTTCAGCACCTGCATCTGACGCATCGCGCACTTGCCGCTTGACGGCACCCTGCGCGCCCATGAAGCGCACAAGCAGCACGTGGGCGCCACGCACTGCGCCAAACAGACACTGCTGCGCCACCGCATTGCCCACCACCACCGCCGCGGGCTGATGCGCGCGTATAGCGGCGGCTGCCGTAAAGGCCGCCTCGCTGTCAGCAAACGTGAATACGAGGGTCTGGTCCGCCTTGGGCAGGGGATAGACCTTGAATGTCGCCGTGGCAATCACCCCCAACGTCCCAAGAGCGCCGACGTGCAGTTTGTGAAGACCGAACCCGGCCACGTTCTTGACGACTTCACCGCCGCTCTTGACGAGGGTGCCGTCACCTTGGACAAACTGCATTCCCATCACCAGGTCCTTAGCCGTGCCAAACATGTAGCGTAACGGCCCGCACGCATTTGCCGCCACGGCTCCCCCAATCGTGGCCCGGTCGGGCAGCGGCACCTCAAGCGGCAGCATCTGACCGTGTTCGCGGAGCGTCTCTTGCAAGCTGGCGACAGTCACACCTGCCTCGGCGGTTACGATGAGGTCGGCGGGCTGGTATCCCGCAATCGCCCTGAGATTGCCCGTGCATAGCGCCACCTCCGCAGCCGTTGGCGGCGCGCCTAGGTCAAGCATCGTGCCGCCGCCGACAAGAATAGTTGCAGCTTCGGCCCGGTTCAGCTCGCCAACGACCGCAGCCAATTCAGTAACTGACTTTGGCGCAACACCCAGCGTCGGTCGCTTGCCGTCAACGGTAGGAGTCTCGTTAGTGATCGCCTCATCCGAGACAATCTGCGCAAGCTGGGTGTGGAGGGTCTCAGTCAGCAAGGCGTAATTGCATCCTACTTCCAGACTGCAGCAGCCGTTGCGTGGACCGGGGCCTTGCCAATGTGGATCTTCGCCGCATGCGGCCCTTCACCGGTGGGAAACACCTTCGTGGGATTGAAGAGCCAGTCGGGATCGAAGGCGCGCTTGAGCTTGCGCATGGCTTCCAAATCCTCTTCGCTGTAAAGCCAGTCCATGTACTCTTGCTTCTCCGTGCCGATGCCGTGTTCTCCCGAGAGCGAACCGCCAGCGTCGATGCAGGCGCTAATGATCTCTTCACCCGCGGTAATCACGCGCCGCACTTGATCGCTATCGCGCACGTCGAAAAGCAGATTGGGGTGCAGGTTGCCGTCACCGGCGTGGAAAACGTTGGCGATGATGATGTCATGGCGCGCCGCCACGTCCTCTACAAAGCGCATGATTTCCGGCAGCTTGGTGCGCGGCACCACGCAGTCCTGAATGTAATAGTTCGGCGCCAAGCGGCCGAGTGCGCCAATGGCGCCTTTGCGCCCCTTCCAAACGGCCTCCCGCTCGGCGGCCGTCTGCGCCACCCTGATTTCACGGGCGCGTGCTTCGCGGCAGAGACTCAGTATCGCCTCCCGCTGCTCATCGAGTTCTTCCTGCATGCCGTCAATTTCGATGATGAGCACACCGCCGGCGTCGTAAGGATAACCGACGTTATGCGCTTCCTCGATGGCGCGAGTGACCACCTGATCCATGATTTCAAGGGCAGCGGGAATAATGCCGTTGCCAATAATGGCCGAGACCGCCTCGCAAGCGTCCGGCACACTCTCGAAAATGGCAAGATAGGTCTCAACCGCCTCCGGCATGGGCAAGAGCTTCACCAGGATCTTCGTAACCACACCCATGGTGCCCTCAGAGCCGATTATCGCACTCATCAGGTCGTAGCCCGGTGCATTCGGGGCTTTGCCGCCCAGCCACGCCACCGCGCCGCCGGGAAAGACCACCTCCAGGCCAAGGACATGGTTGATGGTGCAGCCGTAGCGCAAGCAGTGGGCGCCGCCGGAGTTCTCGGCGACATTGCCGCCGAGCGTGCACGCATACTGGCTCGATGGATCGGGGGCATAGTAGAGTCCCAGGTGCTTTACTTCACCGGAGAGATCCAGGTTGACGACACCGGGCTCCACCAGCGCAGTACGGTTCTCTTCATCGATTTCGAGAATGTCCCGCATCCGGCTGACGGAGAGTAAGATGCCGTTCTCTTCCGGTACCGCGCCGCCGGAGAGGCCCGTGCCGGCTCCTTTCGGCACTACCGGCACCTGCAACTCGCCGGCTACTTTCAAGATGCCGCTGACTTCGGCTGTAGTGCGCGGGAAGACGACGGCCGCGGGCAGTTGGGCGTCGATGGAGGCGTCACGCTCGAAGACAATGAGGTCTTCAGGCAGATAGACAACATGCTCAGCGCCAACGACTGCCTGCAAGCGTCCGACGAGTTCGCGTGTGTCCATAAGCGCACCCTTGCACTCAATGCTTGCCTTCTCACTTCCGCCCGCTCATCACTGTGATGATACCATAGGCCAAATGCCGCGAACAAAAGACGGGAACTCTCTTTTCCGCGCTTACGTTTCACAAGACCCCTTGCTTTCCAACTCAAAAACCTCTCTGAGTTGGCGGTCCGTAGACTTGCGCAGCCAGTAGCAGATCAAGGTAGCTCAGATGCCCGCAAGCGATTTTGCCCGAGCCTTGCAGCAGTACCTGGAATCGTCGCTGGGTCCGCTCCAATCGTTGCGCCCGGTGCCGGGAGGAGGCGCCCAGGATGCAGCGGTTTGGCATGCGATCTTTGCTTCCGGCAAACAGATTGCGGTCAAGAAACATGTGCACGCCGGGGCGGGAGAGGTCGAATTTGGCGTGCTTAAAATGCTGCACACTCTTGGCGCGCCAGTCGCGCGACCGCTCCAGTGGGACCCCCATTTGGGGGTATTGACTTCAGAATGGGTAGGACAGCGCACACTTGCAGCGGCGATTTCTGCAGCAAACGTCTCTCAGCCGCGGAAGGAACACGCGCTGCACACGTTAGCCCAAAGCTTGCTGCGCGGCTGCGCTGCCCTTGAAACGGCATGTGTCGGCATCGCCGAACGGCTCCCGCTCCGCACAACCGGCGAGCCGCAGCGCCGCCAAGCGGAAGTGCGCGAGCGCTGCCGGAGCGCGCCGGAAACGTACCTGCGGTTCGCGGATCATTGCAATCTCGCAGTGCCAAAGGGCTGGACATCTGCGTTGCAAGCGGCATGGAACGTCGTGACGGACTCTCTGTGTGACGGTTGCCTGACATTTGGTGGCCGCGATTGTACGCCCCGCAATGTGCTCACGGACGGCGCGCAAGTATGGTTTCTCGATTTTGCCGTCATTGGCCTCGACTGGCCGGAAGCGCGGCTGGCACAGTACGCCGCGTATCTTGGCGCAAACACGCCCGGCATCCTTCCCCTGTCCCTCTTGACCTACGGCGAAGAGCGGTGGTACGTTGAGAGTGGATGCATTGATAGCGCACAGTTGGATATGCATCACTTGGTGCTGTGGAGCGAGGCAGCGCGGTTGCTGCTCGACGGGAAGCTTGGAACGCTACCGTCCCAAGACAGGTTATTGGGGCAAAGACTGCGGCAAGCGTTGCGACTGGCGCTCTTCCCGTTAGCGTGCAAGACACCTGCGGAGCCGGTACGCTCGTTGTTGGCCACAGTATTTGCGAACGAGTTAACTGAATGACATCGAGGAAGGAGAGACCGATGGCAGAGGAATGGAAGCCGCGTGGACGCGAACTCGTGATCGATGGACTCGAATGGGTTGGCCGGATGGCCGACAAAGCGCGCGCGCAGCATGGCGGCTACATTGGCGAGTACATCTATCCGTGCCCCATGGATCAGCAGGTCTTACGCGATCTGAGCATGAGTTCGGAGGAGTTTATGCAGATTGCGGTTGAAGCCGGGACGGACAGTGAGTTGGCCGCCAAGGTGAAAGCCGCCTCCGGCAAGGAGACCGTGGCAACTCCCACCTGAACCGCAATCATGGTTGGGACGTTTCGCGGAGCTATGCGCCGCGTTTTGTCGGCTGGCCGCTAGTAAATGCGATTTGCCGGCAGCGGCTGGGAAAGGAATCACATACCCGCGCTCAGCGCGGGTATGCTATATTTAGGAGCGCGCCACGCAGGGGAGGCTGTATTGGTACCCAGCAACAGCACTAAAGAGCGCCCAAGATACGTGCCACGCATAGTGGCGCAACGTATGGTGGTACAGTGACGCGCGACCAGCAAAAGGCCGCGCTCCTCGGCGCCGCACTCGGCCTCCTCCTCAGCGGCGGATATCTTGTTGCCCGCAGAATTGCCGCGCGCGTACAGCCGGACATCATCAATTGGCAGCGTGCCGAGCGCATTGCGCACCGCATAGCCGCTCGCAACCCCGATAGTGTGCTGCCGGCGCAAGCGAGAACTGCTCTGCTTGAAGACTATCAGGCGCTCGTGCGCCTCAGCCACGACCAGATTATCCCCTTTATTCAACTTTCCACGTCCTCCAATACTCATGAAGTAGAAGTGTTGGATCGCCCTCTTTGGGTTCAGCGCAATCTCGGCACCGTACAACGCTTGTTGCAACCCTTGGAAGACGTGTATCTCGACAGCGTTGGCACGAATAGCAGTACGCTGTTCCGGCTCGCCCACGGCAGCATGCAACTCACGCTCTCCGCGCAAATGGGCATAGTGCTGGGATTTCTTTCCCGGAATGTCTTGGGGCAATTCGACATGCCGTTCTTAGCGCCGCCCACTACCGAGGAAAGCACAAATTCTGAGCCGTCAAGCCGCATCTACTTTGTAGAACCCAACATTCGCCGCTTGCAGCAACGGCTGGAAATCCCGCCGGATGCATTCCGGCTCTGGATTGCGCTGCATGAGACTACCCACGCAATTCAGTTTCAGGTGGCGCCGTGGCTGGCAGGCTATCTTGGCAGCCTGATCGAGTCGTACGTCGAGAGCTTCCGCGAACTGCTCCGTGAATCCCAACACCCGCTGCGCGCGATGTTGCTGCCTGGAGCTGAGGCAAAAGACGATCGCGAGCGACTCGGTGGGTTGATGGGGCTTCTCGCAACGCCGGAGCAGCGGGAAATGCTCGTGCGCGTGCAAGGCGTGATGAGCCTCGTGGAGGGGTACAGCAACTACATAATGGATGAGCTCGGCGAACAACTCATATCCGGTTTTCCCGCCATGCGGAAACGACTGGATGAGCGCAAACGCGGTTCCCTGGAACGCGCGCTCATGCGGCTGCTGGGCTTCGACCTCAAACTTGCGCAATACCGTCTCGGCGAGCGCTTTGTGCGGCACGTTGTCAGTGAAGAGAGCATGCCGTTTCTCAACCGCGTGTGGGAATCTGAACACGCCATGCCTACGCTGGCTGAGATCAACGCACCGGAGCAGTGGGTGGCGCGCATGCAGCAAACCACCAGTGCTCCTGCTCCGTAAGGTAGGCGACCTGCTGTCCCTAGAGAGCCAACTTGGCAAACCCGCTCCGGGCGCAGCATAGGACAGCCCGCCGGTCCGGTCATGCCGCGGGCGTGAATTCCAAAATCTGGCCGTCCCGGGTCAGCCGGGCGCGCAACTCTGCGTAGTCGATGTCCTGAACGGGGATGCCGTGCTGGATGGCGATTGCCGCCGCCGTCGCGGCGGACTGCCCCAGGATCATGAACACCGGTTCCATGCGGATCGAGCCATAGGCGATGTGGGACGAGGAGACGCAGACCGGGACGAGCAGGTTCTTCGCTTCCTCCCGTTGCGGTGTCAACGACCCGTAGGCGATGCCGTACGGGCGCAACGGCTTCACGCCGATGTCCCCTTCGTTCTGAACGTATCCCTTGTCCGTGACGTAGCGCTGCACGTTATGCGAATCCATAACGTATGAGCCCATCCCGACCGGCTGCGGCACTTCCCGTTTGGCGAGGCACTCGTGCTCAGTCATGACGAATTCTCCATCCAGCCGGCGCGCTTCCCGGACGTAAATCCGGTGGGGCCAGTTCCCGTTGTCGGTGAATTCGTCACGGGCAAGTCCCCACTGGGCAAACTCAGCGCGGACGTCCCGTGGCACGCGGGGATCGTTGGCGAGGAAATAGAGCAATCCCTGCTGGTAGCTCACGTGCTCCCGCACGATCTGCTCCCGGACCGCGTAGGAACCTTCCGGATACGCGTAGTTCATCCCGATGTTGTCCGTGCTGAAAGGACCGTGGTTGTTCGCATCTACTTTGGCGTTCGGAATTGGGTCGAACTTGCGGAAGGTTTCCCGCCAGCCCGTGTCGAGAACCCGGAGAAGCAGTTCGTACTGCTGCGGGTCGTAGTCGGCCGGCTTGGCGAAGGGCACGCGGTTCTCGGGCACCTTGGTGAGGCACAGCCGGAAGCCGTAGGCCTGGATCCGGCGATCCCCCTGCCCGTCTGCGCCCGGTGGTGCCGGGCTGATGCGCGGCAGCAGACCACTCGACGGATCGCCGGGGACGCGATAGGGGTCCACTCCATCGGGAAAGTGGTGGCCGTGGTGGCGGGCGGCCTTTTGCACGCCTGCCCATTCCTCGCCGAATGCTTTGGTTCCTTCACGTCCGACCTTGTACGAGACGCCGGCTGCCGCCATGAGGTCTCCCTCGTAGGTCGCGTCGATAAAGGCTGTGCCCACGAAGGTTGACCCGCTGACGGTCGTGATACTGCGGATGCGGCCGTCTTGAAGGACCACTCCGTTTTCGCGGTCCAGCCATGTGTTACGCCGCACGTCGATGCTGTGCTCTGTGACGAAGCCCTCGAAGACCTTCTCCGCAACATGGGGCTCAAATATCCACATCGTCCGTTGCTCGCCGTCGACAGCGGGCGTGCCTTGGCCCTGGTTGCCGTATTCCGCGCGCTGCTGCCACTTCCAGGCAGCGGGGGACTCGTAGTGCTCCCAGATGCGGTGGTAGAACTCGCGGGCGAGGCCGCCGATTACGGACTTGTCGCCGGTATCGGTGTAACCGAGGCCGCTGGCAGAGAGACCGCCGAGATGGCGCTCCGGAGCGACAAGCACCACCGACCGGCCCATCCGGCTGGCTTGGACGGCGGCCGCGACGCCGGCCGACGTGCCGCCGTAGACGACCAGATCGAAGGTCTCTTTGGCCTCCGGGCCCGGTCCTGTCGTGAGGCTGCCAGCAATCGGTGACATGCGACTGCCCTGGTACTGAGGCTATTGGTCTGTCACGAGGATGGCGTATTCCAAGGAATCGGCCAGCGCCGAGTAGCTGGCTTCAATGATGTTCGTAGAACTGCCCACGGTGCTCCACTCGGTGTGACCGTTGGTGCTCTCGATCATCACGCGCACGCCCGCCGCGGTGGCGCTGCTTTCATCAAGCACGCGCACCTTATAGTCGAGGAGCCGCACCTGCTCAAGTTGCGGATACGCGGAAACTAGCGCCTTGCGCATGGCGGTGTCCAGCGCATTGACCGGGCCGTTACCCTCCGCCGCGGTATGCTGCACCTCATCGCCGACCTGTATCTTTACCGTAGCCTCCGAGAGGATGCTCCGACCGCCGCGCGTCTCCACTAACACGAGGAAATCCAAGAGCGTAAATGGCGGCGCGTAGTCCGGCTGGCGTCGCTTGATAAGCAGCTCGAACGACGCCTCGGCGCCCTCGAACTGAAATCCGCGCTGCTCCAAATCCTTGATCTCTTCCACCAAGCCATGCAGGTCTTCACTCTGGCGCGACAGCCGTAGACCCAGCCGCTCGGCGCGCGAAAGCACACTGCTGCGTCCACTCAATTCAGAAATGAGCACGCGCATTTCGTTGCCGACGAGCGCGGGATCGACGTGCTGATACGCAATCTGGCTCTTCGCCATGCCGTCGGCGTGGTAGCCGGCCTTGTGGGCAAAGGCGGAGTGTCCAACGTACGGCATGAACGGGTTGAGCGCCATATTGGCAATCTCGCTCACATACCGCGCCGCATCGGAGAGATGCTGCAATTGATCGGGTTGAATTATCGAGTACCCCAGCTTTAGTTGCAAATTAGGAATCACTGCGCAGAGATTGGCATTGCCGCAGCGTTCACCGACACCATTCACCGTACCCTGGACGTGCGAAGTGCCGCACTCCACCGCCGCCAGGGTATTGGCGGTAGCCAGGTCGGCGTCATTGTGCACGTGGATTCCGACGGGCACATCGAACTCGGTGACAACGCGCCGGGTCACATTTCTGACATCGTTCGGCACGCTGCCGCCGTTTGTGTCGCACAACACGAGGCAGTCCGCACCGGCCTCGCTAGCAGCACTCAAGGCCGCCATAGCATAGTCAGAATTGGCGCGATACCCATCGAAGAAGTGCTCCGCGTCGAAGAAGACCTCAAGGCCATGGCGCTTGAGATAGGCAATGGTCTCGCCGATCATTGCCAGATTGTTTTCTAGAGTCGTATCGAGCACGGCGGTAACGTGGTGGTCCCACGCCTTGCCCACGATGCAGACGGCGCGGGTGCCGGTGCCGATAAGCGCCTTCACGCCGGGATCGTCTTCCACATTCGTAGACTTATGCCGCGTGCTGCCAAAGGCCGTAATTGTGATATTCTTCCACTCGATGTCTTGCGCCAGGCGGAAGAACTCCTGGTCCTTGGGGTTTGAGCCGGGATAACCGCCCTCAACATAGTGAATCCCAAGCTCATCCAAGCGCCGGGCAATCTTGAGTTTGTCGGCAGCGGCGAAGGAAAGCCCTTCTGCCTGGGCGCCGTCACGTAGTGTCGTGTCGTAAATGACGATGCGCCGCTGCGTTTCCGCTTGCTTCGTAGGCGATGCTCTTTCCGCAGTTGCCTGGACTTCCATGCGTCACCTCTACCCTCCGACGACCGTCATCACAAAACACTTGTGCGGCAATTCACAAAATTCCTTGACAAGGATTTTACCACATAGCGCTCACCATACTCGCAGCGGACTTCAATCTGTCCTCGGTGCCATGAAGAAACGGCTATAGATGAGGCCTGCAACGATTGCGCCGCTTAGGGGGCCGATCCAATATACCAGGTGATTTTCCCAGAAGTTGGCCGCCACCGCTGGACCAAACGTGCGCGCCGGGTTCATCGCTGCTCCGGTCAGTGCCCCGCCCATGAGGATCGCCGCCGCAACGGTGAGGCCGATGGCAAATCCTCCCGCTTTGCCGGCGGGCGCGTCCAGGGCGGCGCCGAAGATCACGATGACGAGAATGAAGGCAAGGATTGCTTCCAAGAGAACGGCGGCGCCAAACGATATGCCTTCAACCACGGCCGGGGTACCGAGATTGACAGACTTCCAGATTGCAGTGGGAAAGACCGCGCGCAAGGCAAAGCCCGCCAGCACGGCTGCCAGCAGTTGGGTCAGAATGTAGAGTCCGGCTTGCGCAGCGGTGACTTGGCGGCCGATCAACGCCGCTACGGTAACGGCCGGATTGAAGTGCGCACCTGAAAACCCGCCCAACGCCGTAATCAAAGCGGCAAGCGCCAGACCGTTGGCGAGCGCGATTCCCACGAGCCCCAGCCCGGTGCTACTCCGCGAGACCATGAAAGCGTCTGCGACAACGGCACCCGCACCGATGAAGAAGAAGCAGAACGTACCGATGAATTCAGCGGCAAGCGCTTTGAGCGTAGTCTTTGCCAGGGTCCACCTTTCCCTACGAACTCGCCATCTCTCGGCACGAACCTTGTATGCAGTCACTCCTCTTGCTATTGTGCTATATGCCTGACAAGTGTCAAATGAAGTGCGACAGCCTGCGCGAGCCGGACCGATTGCAGTGCAGCAGAGCTGTGCTGATGCGTTCGCGACTGTGCGCCTGCGTGATTTCACGATTCCTTGCCGCCAGTGTCACGCGGTATGGCGCGCGGCCGCATCTCAGATCTCCGGTTGCCGCATGCGCAGGCGCAACCTGTCACGCTGTCGCACCAGCCAATTGAAAGTGGAAATCTATGGGATCCTCTGAAGATTGTCAAGAACTTGGTACCGTATCTATCTCACCGAACCACGGCCGCGCGGGAAGTTGGGGCACGTGGATAGTGACGTATGCGGTAGGCAGTGACGGCGTAGCTACGGGCGGCGGGCTGCAAGTGGCGCTGCCGGAGCGCTGGCACCAGTGGTGGCGCAACTCCGGCCGCCGCCTGCAGAGCGTGGACCCGACGGCGCCGTTCTACGTAACGGCACACACCGACCGGCCCGGTGTGCGCCTGCACTATGAAGTCCTTGACGCTAGTGAAGGAGAGTATGCAAAGGCGTACCGTCGCAACGTGGGCTATCCGCCCGGCAGTCGCTATTCGTGGACGGTGCAGGTGACAGTATCGGAAGGTGCGCTGCGGGCGGGCGATACCATCAACGTGGTGTACGGTGACATGAGCCAGGGCGGCCGGGGCTTCACGCCGCCGCTGTGGACGGGTTCACCGGAGCGTGTGCGCGTGGCGGTTGACACGGCAGGAGGCGGGGAATTCGCGCTCTTGCCGGATGCGGCCCTGCCATTGCTCAGCAATGAGCCCGGTCCGCCGGTAGAACTCTTCATCGTGCTTGAATCTCGTACAGTTGTCGGCACGCCGGCGCGCGTGCGCATGGTGGCGCTGGACGAATTTCACAATCCGGTCCCGGCGCCGGAGACCGCTGTCTATCTGGTGGTCGAATCTGGTGCAGCGACGCTCCCACAGAACCCCATCAAGCTGGGCGACAACGTCACGTGGGGCTGCCGGGAGTTCGAGATTACGCCCACAGAGGAGGGCGTACTGCGCCTGCGCGGGACCTCCAATGACGGGAGACTCTACGGCCTTTCCAATCCTAGCAAAGTCCTTGCGGCTGCGACGGGCGCGGACGGAACGCCCGTTGGTGGCGTCTACTGGGGTGATATTCACTCCCATAGCCAGTATTCCTGGGACGGCACCGGCACCCGGGACGACCACTATCGCTACGCGCGTTACGCTTCCCTGCTCGACATCTATAGCGCCACTGACCACAACGACCGGCGCAGCATGAGCCAGGATGATTGGCAAATGAACGTGGCCTACACGGAGAAGTGGAACGAGCCCGGCGTGTTCGCCACGATCCTCGGCTATGAGGCGAGCTTCGGCGCGCCTTGGGGCCACCACAACGTCTACTACCGCGGCGGCGAGGGCCCGCTCCACTACCAAGACGAGGAGAATCCAGAGGAGATCTGGCAACGGGGAGAGCGCGAGAATCTGGCAGGCGAGATGTTCACCATACCGCACCATACCGGCGGGTTCGCGCGGCCGGGGAGTGGCGTGAAGCACGACTGGAGCATCGACGATTCGCGTTTTCGCCCCTCAATAGAAATCTACTCTTCCCACGGCCTCAGTGAGGAGTACGCGCCGGACCATCCCATTTCGATGGACGTTTCCGACTTTACCTTCAACGGCCCCGGCGACCCCGGCAACTACACCGTGGACGCCTGGCTCGCCGGTCTCAAACTGGGCGTGATCGGCTCATCGGACAACCACGGCGCGCAGCCGGGCAAAGAGGGCTACGGCACGATGGCGGTGTGGGCGCCGGCACTCACCCGCGAGGCGGCCTTTGACGCAATTCGCAGCCGCCGCACCTATGGCTCGACCGGCTCGCGCATCTATCTGGAGTTTGCGGTGAATGGCGAAAACATGGGCGGTGAGACCACCGTTGCCGCCGGTCAGCCGGTGCACGTGCGCATAGAGGCGCTAGGCACCGGCCCCCTGCGCTGGATTCACATTCTCCGCGGTGACCTCGACCGGCCGGATGACGGGTTCAAGGTCGTCCACCAAGAGTGGTTCCCCGGCAGTAGCGCTCCCCTAGACTTCCGTCTCGACTGGACCGACGACGCGCCGCCCGCCCGCGCCGTCTACTACGTCCGCGTGCGCCAACGCGACCTCGTCCACGGCCGCGTGGCCCAGGCGTGGAGCAGTCCGGTGTGGGTGACTACTGCCAAGGATGAGTAACCGGTCAATAGTGGGAAAAACCACTGGAGTGTGAGGGGTAACCAGAGTCTATTTTGGTGAGATTTGCTTGCCTAAAACACTGATCGCAATTTCTGGCAAACTGTATACCAACCGAGTGACCTCGCCCGTGCTGTAGGGGCACAAAGTCGCTATGAACCAAGAAGGGAAGAAGCAGTGACTGAAGAACTAGGTTCACCGCAACAGTATGGAGTCGTGGTCGATAGAAATGTGACGATGACCGCCCGTGACGGCATCAGGCTCGGCACGGACGTGTATCGTCCGGCGCTGCCGGTAGATGGCAGCCAGGGTAGCATTGGACTTACGCAAGACAACTTAGAAGCGGCGGAAGGCAAGTTCCCCGTCATTCTCGAGCGCACGCCGTATGACAAGACGGGTCTCGGTTTGCGGCGGAAGGGGCATTACTACGCGCGGCGGGGGTACGTGGTGGTGATTCAGGACGTGCGGGGGCGGTTCACGTCGGAAGGCGAGTGGTACGCCTTTGGCGATGAGGGGCCGGACGGATACGACACCTGCGCGTGGATCGTGGAGCAGCCGTGGTCGAACGGCAAGATCGCCACCACGGGGTGCAGCTACGCGGGCTGCACGCAAAGTGCGCTCGCCTCACTCAACCCACCCGGCCTCGCGGGGATGTTCGTGGAAGAAGGCCCGTGGAACTACCACACCGCGTCCATGCGGCACAACGGCGCCTGTGAGATGCGTTTCATGATCTATGCCTTCCGCATGGCGACCACGAGCAAGGAAGCGCTCAGCGACCCGCGCCTGCGCCAGAGTCTGGATAGCGCCTTTGCCAACGTGGCGCAGTGGGTGGAGAATGCGCCGCTCAAGAAAGGCGTCTCGCCGCTGGCCGAACTGCCCAGCTACGAACAGTGGCACCTGGACGTGCTCACCCACGGCGACCTGGACGAATACTGGGAGCGTCCCGGCTACGGGCCGGAACTCTTCTACGACCAGCACGCCGACGTGCCCACGGTCTATTTCGGTGGCTGGTACGATTCCTATGCGCGTTCTACCTGTACGAATTATGTCGAGTTGAGCGAGCGCAAGAACTCTCCGCAGACCCTCATCATGGGCCCCTTCACCCACGGTACCGGCAGCGCCGAGGTCTCCCACGCGGGTGACGTGGACTTTGGCCGCGACTCCGCCATCTACGACATGAACGAACTGCGGCTGCACTGGTTCGACTACTGGCTGAAAGGCAAGGATACCGGCGCGGCGCGGACCAAGCCGGTGCAGATCTTCGTCATGGGCGGCGGCAGCGGCATGCGCAACAGCGACAGCCGCCTCGATCACGGCGGAAACTGGCGCGCCGAAGACGAGTGGCCACTCGCGCGCACGGCGTGGACGCCCTACTACCTGCACGCCGACGGCGGCCTGAGCCCGGATACACCATCTCCTACTAAGCAAGAGAGGCAGAGTTCGTTTACCTTCGATCCGGCTGACCCCGTGCCCACCATTGGTGGCAACCTGTCGGCGGGCGATCCCGTGCTTGTGGCAGGCGCTTACGACCAACGCGGCGACGAGCGCTTCTTTGGCTACACCGGCAGTTTGCCACTCGCCGCCCGTCCCGATGTCTTGGTCTTCCAAACACCGCCGCTGGAAGAAGATGTCGAGGTCACCGGGCCACTCACCGTAAGACTCTGGATTAGCTCAACCGCCGTGGACACCGACTTCACGGTCAAGCTGCTCGACGTGCACCCGCCCAATGGCGATTACCCGCAAGGCTTCGCCATGAACATTACCGATAGCATTCAGCGCGCCCGTTACCGCAACAGCCGCGAACAAGCCGAGTTCCTGGAGCCGGGTATTCCAACTTCCATCACCATCGAGATGTATCCCACCAGCAATGTGTTCGCCAAAGGCCACCGCATCCGGCTGGATATCTCCAGCAGCAACTTCCCGCGCTTCGACGTCAATCCCAACACCGGTGAACCATTGGGACGGCACACGCGGCTGGAGGAGGCGCACAATACCGTCTACCACGAGCCGGGACGCCCCTCACACATCATGCTGCCGGTGATCCCAAGTGGGAGTGAAGTCCAGTGAAATCCGATTCCATTCATGAGCAGACCGCCGGCCTAGCGCCGGCAGACTACACGGCCCGCATTGTGCCGGATAGTTCTGTCACTGTCGGACAGCACGGCACATGGGACATCGTCATCACCGTGGGCGCGCAAGGCATTGCGCTTGGGGGTGGCGTACGGATCGCGCCGCCGTTTCAGGAGAAGCAACGGTGGGACGTGGGCAACGTGGTTGCTGCCACCAGCGTGCCCGGCACAAGTGTGCGTGTGCGGGTAGAAAACGGTCATCCACTCTCCTATCATCATTCGCAGTACCCAGTCATCTATGCCGTACTCGAAGGTAAGCCATTGCGCGGCGGCGATACCCTCACGGTCACGCTGGGGCACCCAGGCAGCTACGTTTCCGGCTTTCGTCAACCCGCGCAGGCGCAAGACATCATCAGTGTAGACACGTTCTTTGAAGTGGGAGTGGATATAGAAGGTAACACCGACTATAGTAACCTGGATTATCCGGTTCGTGGCGGCGGACGCCACTTTCCCCTCCAGCAACAACCGGCCATAGACGTCTTATCCGCTGCGCCAGCGGCGCTCGGCATAGTAGTGCCGCAGTTTGAGGCAGGCGAGGGTCCAGCGCAGGTTTTTGTCCATGCCAGAGACGCATTTGGAAACGTGTGTGAGAGCTTTCAAGGAACGCTCAAGCTTGAGACAGTCGGCGACAGCGACGGCACGTTAGAAACTGAAGCGGATGCGACCACAGGAGACCGGGGCCTAGCCAATGCAAGAATCGACGTCCCGGCGCGGAACGGAGTCTTTCTGGTGCGGGCACGGGATGAAGCCAGCGGCATCATCGGTAAGAGTTGGCCGGTTGCGCCAGACTTTCGACCAGGTGGGTATAACATCTATTGGGGTGACATCCACAACCACACGAATCTCTCCGGTGACGGAGTCCGTGACATTGACGACGCCTACTGGTACGCGCGGCACATCAGCGGTCTGGACTTTGTGGCCATTACCGACCACGAGGGCGGCAAGGACTGGGAGCGCAGCCAAGCATGCGCCAAACATTACAATACACCTGGAGAGTTCACCACATTTCTTGCCTACGAGTACAGCAGGGCCGGATTCTACGGGCACCGTAACGTCTATTACCTCGACGACGACATGCCCTGTCCCACACCTGATGATCCGAACGAGCTCTGGGACCAACTGCCGCCGGGCCGTGCCCTGGTTATTCCGCACCATCCGAACACACACTCAGAGGGCGGAACGACGTTTGGCCGCTGGCAGCCGACGGATTGGAACGTGCACCACCCGGAGTTCCAGCGATACGTCGAGGTCTGCCAGTTGCGCGGCTCGTTTGAGGTCGAGGAAATCGGGCCGCCGGTCATTTTGGGCGGCAATGGGTCTTCGGCGCGCAGCGCGCTGGCCAAGGGTTTGCGGCTCGGCTTCGTTGGCGGCACCGATAACCACCGCGGCCATCCCGGCTCACGCATGGATACCATGGGCGGGATCAGCTTTCGGCTGCGTCCCGTGGGCGGCATAACTGCCGTCCTTGCCAACGAGTGCACGCGGGAGTCTCTGTGGGAGGCTTTGCTGGCACGCCGGACGTACGCCACCACGTGCGAGCACATCCTGCTTGACTTTAGCGTCAATGGCGCGTGCATGGGTAGCGCTATTGCACCTGAATCAGAGTTCACGATACGCGTGGCTGCGCTTGGCACGAGCGACATTGATCGTATTGACGTGGTACGCGACGGAGAAGAAGTACACTCGCTAGCGGTCAACGCTGCCGCATGCGAGCATGAGTGGAGCGATCGCCCCGCGGAACAGCCGGCCTACTACTATTATGCTCGCGTGATTCAGAAAGACGGCAATGCTGCCTGGGCAAGTCCCATCTGGATTGAAAGCAAATAGAGTTAAATTCACACGGGAAGGTAGCGCGCAACACCGAAATACTCTATACTAGTATCTCAAGGCTGGATTAGCCCCATGGGAAAGAGCTACCAGCGATCAAAAGGACCTTCTGATGGCACAAACAGATACGAGACCTGAAGAGAGCAAGTCTGAAGACCCGACCATTGTTGCCTGGATGAAGCCGTTTTGCGGTTGGAGCAATGGTGTGCGAGCCGTCTTTCAAAAGTATGGGCTTGCCTACGACGATCGCGACATCATCAACATCGCTGCGAATTACGCTGAGATGGTGGAACGCACCGGACAGACGATGCAGCCTTGTGTAGCCATTGATGAACACGTGCTCATCGACGTTTCCGGTGAAGAAGTCGAAGCCTGGCTCATCGAGCATAGCTACGTTGAGCAGAGCGACACCGAGCCGGAAGTTCCAATTGACCGCGCTTGTGAGAATGAGGCGGTACCGAAACCGGTTTCTCTGCAAATGAGACCGCGTTGAGCAGTTGAACAGTTGAATCGTTGATGGCCATTGCGTCCTACAGCAAATTGCATTAATCTATACTCAATCCACTCCGCAACCTACTCCTACGTCCCCGCAGTATCGCAGTCCGCAGACGGTGGTATCGAGCGCCATTCGCGCCACACTATGCGCGGTTGGCGTTCCCGGCAGAGAGCTTGTTATCTTGCCAGGATGTTTGGATTCCGTTGGTTCTCGTCTATGTTCGATGAGAAACGAAATGAGACCACACTGTACACGTCCAAAGTCTGCATTAAAAACTGACAGTCTTACTCCTGGTAGTAACAGCCATACCCCATCTCCTCAACTCTCGGTACCCGCACTTCTCCAACCTTCGCGCTTGACTTGCCGCTGCTCACCCTTGCAGCGACGGGCCGACATCATACTCACAGGCATGGGATCAGCGATGCTCCCCTGCCCCAGTTCTAGCAAAGGCCGGTAGCAAGATGTTTCCTTCCCGTAAGTGGTTTTACCCTGGCATGCACGTAAAGCGGTGGATTGCGCTGCTGATCATCGGATTTATGGCGTTATCCCTTGCGTGCGCCATGGCCCTTGCCTGGGTCTACCGAAACGTAGATTTCGTCCAGCCTTTTTCCGAGCCGGTTCAAGCCGCAACGCTTCAATTCATCCCGCACCCCTACCGAGAAATCCTCGTGGGCAGTGTTGGGCTTTTTCTCACCATCCTGGCGATCTGGAAGCTCAGTGCCTCGCTTATGGAAGTCGTGGTGACGCCAAGCCAGGGTGAACGGCTGGTGGACCGCGTGTACGCGCGCCGGATCCTCAATACCGGACCGAAGATTGTCACAATTGGGGGCGGCACCGGACAGGCGGTGCTCTTGCGCGGCCTCAAGGAGTATACGAATAACCTGACGGCAATCGTGACGGTCGTTGACGACGGTGGGTCGTCCGGTCGCCTGCGGCGCGAGTTTGGCGCCCTGCCGCCCGGTGACGTGCGCCAATGCATCGGCGCGCTGGCAGTTGCCGAGCCGCTGATGACACGGATGCTTAACTACCGGTTCGACAAGGGTGACGGACTGGAAGGGCACAGCCTCGGCAACCTCATGATGCTTGCCATGGCCGACCTTACCGGCAACTTTGAATCGGGCATACGCGAGCTTTCGCGGGTGCTTGCCGTGCGCGGCCAGATACTGCCTTCAACCCTTGAAAGCGTCAAGCTTTGCGCCGAGCTCGAGGACGGTCGCACCATTTCCGGTGAATCCGTGGTTGGGACGGCAGACTCAGCCATCACGCGCGTCTATCTCGATCGGCAGCATCCCATGGCTTTCAGCGAAGCGAGTCAGGCAATCCTGGAAGCGGACTACATCATTCTCGCCCCCGGCAGCCTCTATACCAGCCTCCTCCCCAACCTGCTGGTACCTGAGATTTCCCAAGCTGTTGCAGAGTCTAAGGCCCTCAAGCTCTACGTCTGCAACGTGGCCACCGAGCCCGGGGAAACAACCCACTACGGCGTGGAAGAGCACCTCGCCGCGCTCAAGCAGCATGCGCCATCGGGTGTGTGCAACCTTGTGTTGGCGAACGATCAAACGTCCGTGCAGTCGGCCAATGGTTCCTACGAGCTTGTGGAACTGCCAGCGGAACAGCGGGAAATCGATGGGCTTCCCGTCATAGCCGCCGACGTGATCGACCTAGAGGTTCCCTATCAGCATAGTGCGCCCAAACTCGCCCAAGCCGTGATGCACGTGTATAGTGACTATAGGGCATCCAAGCGAGACCGCAGACGCGCCGAACCAGAAGCGTTGAAGGTGTCGTGATGGATTGGCGTGTTTCACGCCCTCATGATATGTATTCCAAGGTGTGGAGAGAGGTACAAGAGACGTATGGGACGAGTGGCAGTCAACGGCTTTGGCCGGATAGGTAGGTTAGCGCTGCGGGCAATTCTGGAGCGGGCCCCGGACGTTGACCCGGTTGCAGTGAACGACCTCGCAAGCGCGGAGACCAACGCGCATCTTTTCAAATACGACAGCAATTACGGCCGCTTCAACGGTGAGGTTGCGGTAAGCAACGGCGCTCTCACAATTGACGGGCGACACCTCCAGACGCTCTCCCAGCGTGACTGGACGGCGCTGCCGTGGCGAGACCTGGACATAGACGTTGTGATCGAGGCAACCGGTGTCGGTACCAGCCGCGCTTCCGCAGAGAAACACCTTGCGGCGGGTGCGAAGAAGGTAATCATCTCGGCGCCGGCCAAGGAAGAGGACGTAACCTTGGTGTTGGGCGTAAATGATGAAACATATGACCCGGCTGAACACCACATTGTTTCGAATGCTTCTTGCACGACGAACTGCCTCGCGCCCGTGGTGAAGGTGCTGCACGATGCCTTTACCGTAAGGCAGGGACTGATGAACACGATCCACTCGTATACCAACGACCAACGAATCCTCGACCTTGACCAAAGCGACCTGCGCCGGGCTCGTGCAGCCGCGCTCAATATCATCCCCACGACCACTGGAGCGGCCAAGGCCGTGGTGCAGGTAATTCCCGATTTAGAGGGCAGGCTCGATGGGTTCGCCCTCCGCGTGCCGACACCCACCGTTTCCGTGGTTGACTTTACGTGCGAGGTGGCCGAGGACGTAACGGTCGAAGCCGTGAACGACGCTTTCGAGGCGGCTGCGCAGGGGCGCTTGAAGGGCATTCTCGGCTGCTCCAGTGAAGAGCTCGTGAGTATGGACTTCAAGGGCGATACCCGGAGTTCGATTGTAGACCTGCCGTCAACGCAAGTCTCCGGCAAGCTCGTAAAGGTGCTCTCGTGGTACGACAACGAGTGGGGGTACGCCTGCCGCATTGCCGACTTGACGGCCCGCGTCGCACAGACAATCCCCCAAGAGGCGGCTGTCTAGTACCCTTTCAACGTAAACGTAGCCTTGCTGTGATGTTTCCCCTCACCCCCGTATCAAGTACGGGGCAGGCTCTAACCCTCTCCCAGAGGGAGAGGGAACCGCTTTACGATCACTTGGTTCTGCGTACTGCACCCTCTCCTGGGGCAAGAGAACCGGAGCCGCTTCGCGTTCACTTGACTCCGCATTCTGTGCACTCTACGAAGTTATATCCTGGTACCGCAGTTGCCATCTCGCCCTCCAGCGTCTCATGAAAGAATACTTAACTGCGCGTGTTCCGGAGCGCTTTGCCCTCCTCGTCGAGAGGGTAGTGACCGCACTTCGCTGCACGTACCCCGAAGAAAAAGAGACGGCGTACTCACTTGAGTTGAGGATGAGTGGTAGGGTTGAATACGCTGTTCGGCGGGAAGTGATCCTGGACGATTTGTCGAAAACGGTACTGTATCAACTGGAGAACATTGGAAGCTCGCTCGAACCACATCGTACTATTGGGAAGAGTCGCTCCGCTTCCAAGCGAAAGCCGCGATGAAGCAGACCGTTAGAGACATTGACGTAGGGAACAAGCGCGTACTGGTACGCGTTGATTTCAACGTGCCCTTGGCCCACGGCAAGGTTGCCGATGATGCGCGGCTCCGGGCTACGGTGCCGACCATAGAGTTCTTGCGGCAGCAAAAAGCCAAGGTTATCCTCATCTCCCATCTCGGTCGGCCAAAGGGTAAGGTCGAAGAGTCACTCCGCCTGGCTCCCGTCGCTGCGCACCTGTCAGAGCTGCTTGAACTGCCGGTGCGTACGGCTCCCGACTGCATTGGGTCAGCAGCGGCTTCCGCTGCACACGCCTTGCAACCCGGTGACGTACTCCTCCTGGAAAATGTGCGCTTCCACCCGGAGGAGGAACAGAACGATCCGGACTTCGCGCGTCACCTTGCGTCACTCGCCGACGTCTTTGTAAACGACGCGTTCGGCGCGGCCCACCGCGCGCATGCGTCAACACAGGGCATAACTGCGTACCTGCCAAGTGTCGCCGGTTTGCTTATGGAAAAGGAGATCGCTACGCTTTCCCAGTTGCTGCACGCTCCAGAAGCGCCGTTTGTCGCCCTGATCGGCGGCGCCAAGATTTCGACGAAGATTGGCGTCCTTACGAATCTCTTGAAGCAGGTCGACGTCTTTGTGCTCGGGGGTGGGATTGCGAATACATTGTTGAAAGCCCAAGGAATCGCGGTAAGCGAGAGCCTCGTGGAGGACGGCTTACTCTCGGTAGCTGCGGAGTTCATGGCACAAGCGGAAGAAGCCAATGTAGCGGTAGTGCTGCCGCGAGACGCAGTGGTTGGTTCAGCCGGTGAGGCAAATTCCGCGGGGAGAGTAGTTGGGATTGACGCCATCCCTGAGGACACGATGATTGGCGACATAGGGCCGGCGACCGTTGAGGACGTAAAGGCGGTCCTGGCGTCAGCAGGTACCGTGCTCTGGAATGGGCCGCTCGGACTCTTCGAAGAAGAGCGGTTCGCCGGCAGCACGCGTGCCATTGCGCAGACCCTCGCGGGCTGCGCGGCAACGACCATCGTCGGCGGGGGTGAGACTGTCGCCGCGGTCGAGTTCTACGGTGCTGCAAACGAAATTAGCCACCTCTCTACGGGAGGCGGCGCCACCCTCGAATTCCTGGAAGGCAAGTCGCTGCCGGGCGTTGCCGCTCTCCAAGAGCCTAGCCAATAGTGTCGAGCCGCCGCACAGTTCCTGTTCGTCGTGACTCTTCCGTGCGCACTGTCGATTGAGCAATGCTTGGTCTCAATGGCGCGTACACGGCTTTGCGACTGAGACCCGTCGGGTTGGCATATTCGGCAGGGATGGCGGGCGTGTGGCGCTGTTGAGCTAGCTGCCCGGATCGCTTTGCGTGCGTTGGCGATGTAAGATATCCGAAAGCAGTGTACGCTCCACGTCGCGCCGCATTGCGCGGGGATCGGTATCGCTCCAGTCATAGAAACCGCGCCCCGCTTCCAATCCCAGCGCTCCTTGCTCCACGAGATCCTTCATCGCCTGCGGCGCATCCGTGAGCGTGCTGAGTGACGGGTAGAGCGAGGCCGCTATGGCAACATTCATCACCATACCGCCCAAGTCGCGCTGTGCCAGCGGCCCGACACGACCGAGACGCAAGCCAAAACCGTTCACGACCACCGCGTCGATCTCCTCCGCGGAAGCCACGCCGCTCGCCCAGAGCGAAATAGCCTCTCTGCTCAAGGCATGTTGCAGCCGGTTATGAATGAACCCCGGTATGTCCTGCTGCACCATCACCGGCTGCTTGCCGGCCCGCTGCCACAGGTCGAAAGTGACTTGCATTGTCTCGTCACTCGTTTGGTCGCCGCGCACGACTTCCACCAATGGCAGCACCGTACCGGGGAGGATGAAGTGACTTCCGACCACACGTTCGGGTCTCCGCGTGGCGGCGGCCATGGCGGTGATGGAGAGTGATGAGGTGTTGCTCGTGAGTATTGCCTCAGGCGGCGCTTCCGCATCCAAGGCGGCAAAGATCTCTTGCTTCAACGCCAGATCTTCCGGCACGGATTCAACAACGAATTCAGTATTAGCGACCGCAGCGGCCCGGTCGGTCATCCCGTTCACCATTTGGAGCGCCTGACCGACCTGTGCCTCTGTCACCAGATTGCTCGTTCTCAGAGACTCCATGCTGGCGCGCATGCGCTCAAGCGCGAGCTGCAAATGATCGTCAGATAGGTCAACGAGCGTTACCGCAATACCGGACAGTGTGAGGACCACGGCGATATCGGCGCCCATAAGGCCGGCGCCTACAATGGTGGCATGTTGTATCGTGTCGGCTCGCATTACCGAAACCTTCCCTAGCTGTGAATTGACTGAATTGCTGCAAGCGCCTGAGGATTATCGAGCTTGGATACGTCTCCGAGAGGCTGACCTTCATAGGCTCGCTTGATCTGTCCCCTTGGGATCTTGGCCGCCAGATTCTTCGGTAGCGCGTCCACGATATGAATCTCATCCGGCCTGCCCGTTCTGTCGTACGTTGCCCCTACGTGCGCACGCAATTCCCGCGTAAAGGCATCCGCGCTTGGCGCGCTGAGTTGATGCTCCAGTACCACGAAGCACACAATCCGCTGGCCCAATGCCGCGTCATGCGGGCCGATGGCTGCGGCTTCAGTAACACGTGGGGTACCGGGAAAGGCGAGCAGGGCCTGTTCGATCTTGCCGGGATCGTGATTGATGCCGCCGCGAATGATGAGGTCGTCGCTGCGGCCGAGAATATACCACATACCGTCCGCATCAACCTCGACGCGGTCAGCATGGATCCAGAGATCCTGGTCGTGGGGAAAGTAGGTTTCGAGGTAGCGCTGCCGTTCTCCCAGGAATCCGCGCGTCATGGATGGAAAGGGTTGTCTGCAAGCAAGATGACCCGGCCCGCCCGAGACCGGTCTTCCCTCGTCGTCTACTATTGCCACGTCCATACCCAAACCCGCCCCGCCTAGGGTTCCAGGTTTGAGCGGCATCACCGGCAGCGGTGAGAGCAAACAGCCAATGACCTCAGTCCCTCCCGATATGTTCATTATCGGGCAGCGGCGCTCGCCAAACGTAGAGAAGTACCAGAGCCATGCTTGCCTATCGAGTATTTCACCCGTGGAGCCGAGAATGCGCAATGAAGAACGGTCATGGCTGCTGAAGTCCTCATCGAGAGCGGCGAGTTGCCGGATAGCCGTGGGCACAAAGCCGAAAATCGAGATGCGATGTTTTTCAATCAATTCGAATACCCGGTGAGGCGTGGGGTAGACGTGCGTACCCTCATACAGCACAACCGTGCCGCCAAAGAAGAGTACACCCATGATCTCCCAAGGCGCCATCATCCAACCAAAATTCGTAAACCAGCAAAACCGATCATGGCTTTGACAGTCAAAGGCATATCCTACTTCTTTGATCACCTGTGCAAGCGAACCGCCGTGTGTGTGGACAATAGCTTTCGATCTGCCGGTGGTTCCCGATGTGAACAGAATGAGATTGGGGTGCTCTGAATCCACTGCCTCTGTTGGAGAGGACGCACAACTACCGCCCAACACGACGAAGTCCGACCAGTAGAAGCACGTATCCGTTGGCTCACCGGGCACGCCGCGCCGCGGGATAATCACCACGTGCTTGACCGAGCACACGTCCTGCGTCACCGCGCGCAGCGTGGGTGAGCAATCGGTCCACTTTCCTCCGCGCGGATAGGCATCGACCATGAAGAGCAGGCGCGCATTTCCCCGCTTGAGCGAGTCGACGGTGTCCTGCGGTACGGCGCGAGCGGCAATCTGCATGCACACGGCCCCAATCTTCATCGCCGCGAACATCACTGCCACCGCTTCCGGCGACACCGGCGCACACAGGCCTACGACGTCGCCAGCAGTGATGCCAAGTCGCTGCATGGCCGCTGCCACTACGCAAACGCGTTCGTAGAGATCTTGGTAGGTAAGCGAGCGGGACTCTCCGTCATCGTTCTCCCAGATCAAGGCGAGCTCTGCTCCGCGTTGCTCCCGAATGTGGCGGTCTATGCAGTTGTGGGTAACGTTGAGGGTGCCGCCCGGGAACCACTTGGTCCAGGGCATGCCGTCGGAATCGTCGTAGACAGCTTCGTAAGCGGTTGCCCACTCGACTCCAAGGTGGTCAAGGGCGGCATCCCAAAACCAGCCTATGTCTCGCTGCGAACGTTCAATGAGTTCTTGCCAGGTCGGGATGGCATGACGGTCCATAAAGTCTCGTACACGAGAGCGCGCGAGGTAGTCGCCATACGGTTCCCAGACAAAGCTCCGCCCCATGTTTCGTTTCCCGAACACCTTAGAGAGGATTGAAAATTTGCGGCAGTGCCTGCGTGACACGCTCAGCGCACGCTGGCATGATAGTATCAGATTTAAGCCACTACGATGGTACAGGCCGACGGCCAAGACCGGTAAGACCGTTGACCATTTGTGCTGAGTCTTGCACGTGAGCGCGAGACGGACAACGGATACGCACTTTCGGGTCGCACAATGTTTTCCTGAGCGGGATGGCGCGAAATGTCCTTAGCATATCGGACAGGTGCGCACGTGCGCTGGTTCCTCGACAGCGCTGCCACACTCTCCCCAGATGAGCTACGTGCGGTCGCTCAGATCATCTGCGCAGAATCGGATCCGTACGCGGCCCTCTCTTTCGGCCCCTCGATAGAGAATCTCTCTACCGCCGCTGCTGTGACGAGTGCGCTGCACACGTTTGGGGACCGAATCACACTCCTCGTGTCCCATCTCAAGCCTTCCGTGGAGCAGAATACGGTTAAGCTCATCGGCTTCTCACAAGCAGTCAATAACGCTCTGCTGGAGCGGTTACAGGAATGCACGCTGGCGGAAGACGAGTCTACCGCTGCCAAACTGCAGACGCGCGTGGGTCATTTGACAGCCATCCAACAGGTAAACAATGTCGCCAACTCAACCCTGGACCTGGAGCAGGTGCTCCACTTGACGGTGCAAGCAGTCAATGAAGTGCTCCACCTCGATGACTGCAGCATCTATCTTTTCAATGAGAGCGTGAACCGCCTGACGCTCCGCGCGACTACAGGACTCAACCCCCTGGCAGTCGGACGCGTTTCCCTCAATCTTGGTGAAGGTATCACCGGTTGGGCGGCGCAGCACGGCGAGCCGGTGGCATTGGAAAACGTGCGGGAAGACCCGCGCTTCGTTTATTTTCCAGACCTCATGGAAGACTCTCTGCGCAGCATGCTCTCGGTTCCCATCATTCTCTTTACGGTGAATAAGCTCATCGGCGTTCTCAACTTGCAGACCCGCCTGCCCCGGAATTTCTCAAGCGAGGAGATTGGGTTTGTCGAAACGGTATGCGGCCAAGTTGCTATTGCAATCGAGAACGCGCGCCTCTATGAGCAAACGGACGAGAAGCTCCGAGAAAAAGTCAGCCAACTCACAACCTTGCACCACGTCGGGGCCTCGATTGCCTCAATTCTGGATCTCAGTAAGGTACTTGAGATGATTGCGCGCCATGCCGCGGAGCTATCGAGCGCCGACAGAGCGGCGATTTTCCAGATAGATGAAGATGCTCGCGAACTCTTCATCGTTGCGGGATTCAACCTCAGCGATCAATACAAGGCGTGGCGCATCAAAGTAGGAGAAGGTGCGATTGGGCGTTCCGTTGCGGATCGGACACCGGTGCGCGTTGAAGACACCCTCAATGATCCCCTTTTGACGGCAGAATATCCCCAAATCATGGAAGAAGGCATCCGCTCCATGTTTTGCGTTCCGCTCATCGCGCGTGATCGGGTTCTGGGTGGAATCAGTGTGTTTACGCGAGAACAACAAGAGTTCACGGAAGAGCAGGTTGAGCTTGTTTCCACGTTCGCGTACGATGCGGCACTCGCCATCGAGAATGCGCGCTTGTACCAGGAAGCGCAGAGAGCGCTGGAAACGCAAGCCGTGCTCATGCGCGAAATGCAGCACCGGGTAAAAAATAACCTCCAGACCGTAGCCTCGCTGCTCTCCCTGCAAATGAGACGCGCCGAGTCTTCCGAAGCAGCCGGCCTCTTGGCCCTCAGCGCGGCCCGGGTGCAGAGCATTGCAGCCGTGCATGAACTCTTCTCGGAAGAGGATATTGGTTTGGCCACGGCAGGGGAGATCGCCAATCGCATTATGGAGATCGTCCAAAACGACTTGGCGCCGCCGAGCCTGAAAATCGACTTTACCGTTCACTCCGAACCAATCAAGCTCGGCTCCAAGCAAGCGACGCTGCTTGCGCTTGTGCTCAATGAGCTTGTTTCAAATGCCATCATGCACGGCATGGTCGGCCATACCGCAGGCAGCATTCGGATCGTTGCAACGGAACAGGCTGGGACAATCGCATTAGAAGTGTGGGACAGCGGGAAGGGTATGCAAGTTGACTTTAGCTTGCAAACGCATGCTGGGCTCGGCTTAAGCATTGTTGAGCAATTGGTAACCCACGAGTTGTCCGGCACTTTTGAGATTGAGAATGCGCCCGATGGGGGCGTAACGGCGCGGGTGACTTTTCCTGCCGAAAGCATTGACTTTTGGACCGTATGGTGGAAGGGCTGAGGTAAGCCACTTTCCACTTTGCACGTACTCCGAGTGCAGCATTGTGCAAGCCCTTCACGAAGAGCGCCTTGCAAGATCGAGCCTCAAAAGGCAGGAGTGATCCGGGAGATGGGAATGCGATTGCTGATTCTGGGAGCGGGCACCCCCGGCCTGAGTGCCACACAATACGGTTCTGCGTATGTCGTCAGCCTTGGTCCAGAGCGCTTCATGTTCGACTGTGGGCCGGCCACAACCTACAAGCTACTGAGGATGGGCATAGCTCCGGCGGAGATAGGGTATCTCTTTTTCACCCATCACCACTACGATCACAACGCAGACTACCCCGGCTTCCTTCTTTCGCGTTGGGACACGGGCTACGGCGAGGTGGAGCGGTTGCAGATATTTGGGCCGCAGTACACGGAGCAACTCACTGCCCGGCTCATAGACCCTGACACCGGCGCCTTCGCGCCGGACATCCGAGCCAGAATGAACCACCCGGTGAGCGTGCGCGGATTTCAAGCGCGGGGCGGCATCCTGCCGCGGAACCCACCGGATGTGGCCGTGAAGGACGTGGGACCGGGCGTCGTGTGCCGCGGCGCGGATTGGGAGGTGGTGTGCGCCGCCACCCAGCACGTTCAGCCCTGGCTTGAGTCGCTGGCCTACCGCCTCAACGGGAGCGACGGTTCAATCGTCTTCACCGGCGATGCCGGCCCAGGGCGGAGCTTGATAGAACTCGCTAAGGGCGCCGGCACCTTGGTCGCAATGTGCCACATGTCCCAATCGCACGTGCGCGCAGAGGAGCGTGACGCAAACCTGGGGACAATCTCCGCGGGCCGTGTCGCGCAAGAGGCTGAAGTCAAGCGTCTGGTCTTGGTGCACCATACGCGCGCCATCGGCGTGGAAACGCTCGGTGAACCGGCGCCGGGGCAGTCAGAACGCGTCATCGCGGAAGTGGCATCGCAATTCAGCGGCGAGATTGTGCTCGGTAAAGAACTCCTTCACGTGCCGCTTTGAGAGAGTCCCCTTAGGCCGGTGCCTACGTTCCCGCAGCGTCCGCAATGGCCTGCCGCAGGTCGGTACACGCGCGATAGAAGATATTCGTATCGCACGAAACGGAGACCATCTTGACCCCGCGCTTTGCCCACGCGGCCGCGTCCTCCGGCGTGTTTACAAACGTGCCAACCACTTTGCCATGTTGCTCGCACAGCGACACTGTCCGCTCGATGACCTCCACTACCCGCGGATGACCGGTCTGACCGGAGACACCAAGTGATTGCGAGAGATCGTACGGCCCAATGAAGATCGAGTCGTAGCCAGGAACGGCGGCAATGGCTTCCAGGTTTTCCACGCCCTGCACGCCCTCTACCTGAAGAACGACGGCCTGGTTCTCATTGCAGACTGCAAAGTAGCCCTCGGCGCCCAACGCGCCATACTGACCGCCGCGCAGGAATATGTGCACCCCACGCTCTCCATCCGGCGCAAACCGCGCGGCGGCAACGGCAGCCCTTGCTTCCTCCGCGCTCGACACGAAGGGCACCTGCACCCCGGACGAACCGCAGTCGAGCGCCGGTCCAATCAGCCAGGATGCCAGCGTCGGTATGCGTACCAGGGAGGCAATGCCAAAGTGATCGCAGGCGCTCACGAGATGCACGAGACTCTCGGCGTTGATGTGGCCGTGTTCCTGGTCGATGATGACGAAGTCGAAGCCCGCAATGGCGAGAGTTTCTACGTGTGAAATAGTCGGCGCATCCACGAAGACACCGTACATTGTTTCATTCTGCGCGATTCTGCGCCGAAGACCAATCTGCTCAACGGTCACAACTATGCTCCTTCACGTAATCTCAGGTTTAATTCAGCATAGTGGCTACAATAGAGCTAGGCAAGCTGAGCGTGCCCTGGCATGAAGCGATGCCTTCCCGTGGAGTAGCGGCAGCGTGGCTAAGCCTGGCCGGTTCTGTCCCAAGCATGGCGGGAACATGTGTATACTCTAGTTGAAATCTCTTGTAGCGGTTCGAGAAGGATGAGGACACCACATGGAAGGGATCCAAGACTTTGCTGAACGCGTCATCGAGAATGTCGAGAGAGTCATCATTGGCAAGCATGCGGAGGTAGAGCTCGCCCTTGTTGCCTTGCTCTGTGGGGGGCACGTGTTGGTCGAAGACGTTCCTGGCGTCGGCAAGACCTCACTGGCGAAAGCCGTGGCGCGCTCGATCGGGTGCAGCTTCAAGCGCCTCCAATTCACCCCCGATATGCTGCCGAGCGACATTACCGGTGTCTTCATCTACAACCAGAAGACGAATGAATTCGAGTTTCGACCGGGCCCAATCATGGCGCAGATCGTGCTTGCCGACGAAATCAATCGCGCTACGCCCAAGACTCAGTCGGCATTGCTCGAAGCTATGGAAGAGCGACACGTTACCGTGGAGGGACAGACATTTCCTCTCCCCAATCCCTTTCTTGTGCTCGCTACCCAAAACCCCATTGAATACGAAGGCACGTTCCCGCTGCCTGAAGCGCAGCTCGACCGCTTTCTCATGCGCATCGAACTCGGCTATCCCCGCCGGGCCGATGAAATGACCGTTCTCGAAACACAGCAACGTTCGCAGCCCCTCGATGAGATAAGCCAGGTTGTGGAAGTCCGGGAACTGGTCGAAATGCAGCAACGCACGCGAGAAGTCTATGTTGACCGCCTGGTGCGCGAATATATCGTGGAACTTGTGAATGCGACGCGGCAGCATCCGGACGTGTACCTGGGCGCGAGCCCCCGTGGCAGCCTGGCCCTCGACCACACCGCGCAGGCACGGGCGACCCTGATGGGACGCGATTACGCCACGCCGGACGACGTGAAGTATATGGCCGTACCCACGCTGGCGCACCGTTTGATCGTCAGTCCCGGCGCGGGCGTGCGGAACACCAGCACCAACGACGTGGTCCTGGAACTCTTGGAATCCGTGCCGGTGCCGGGGGCCAGAGTGTAGCGCCTTCCCGAATTGTTCACCTCGACCCCCCAGAGGAGTATATGACCGGAAAGGATGAAGATGGAAGGTGTCAGTGCGCAGGCGCATGACGGGGAATTCGCTCGTCATCAGACCGATAACAAACATACCGTACGCCTGGCCGACGCCGGACCGCATTGGGGATGGTTTGCGGTTGTGGCAACGTCGGAAGGTGTCTGTGGCGCCACGTTCGGACACGCTAACGAGTTGGAAGCAGGCAAGGTTTTAGAAGAAATACTCGATTCTTCTCTCGGCGGGAACGGCAAGTCGGAGCAAATAGCAGAGTACGCCGTCAGCGAACTGCTCGCGTTCTTTGCCGGTGAAGGCGTGGCTTTCAGCGTACCCGTCGCCTTGAGGGGAACAGCGTTTCAACGAGCGGTTTGGGAAGAGACGAACGCAGTCGAGTACGGCACGCTCGCAACCTACCAGGAGATTGCCAAGCGCATCGGCAAACCGCTGGCCTATCGGGCCGTCGGCAACGCCTTGGGACAGAATCCCCTGCCGGTTATTGTGCCCTGTCATCGCGTGATCGCCAGCGACGGCAGTTTTGGCGGCTACACACGGGGTCTGCCGTGGAAGGAACAGCTCCTCGCGCTCGAGGGATCGCTTGGGCTTGTGCACGCCAAATAAGAGTACTGCACTACGGCACGACCGCAAAGTGTAGGGCGGCCTAGTTTCCGTAAGGCCCTGAGTCTTCCGGCTGGAGCGGTGCGTTCTTTCTCTCTTCTTCAGCGAGCGCGTGACCAAACATGTCGTCGTTGTAGAACCCGACTTCCTCGCCGCGGTAAACGGTAACCATCAGGTCTTCTCGCGGCACTTCGGCTGACAAGACGAGACGGTCGTCGATCTCCTCGATTACGCCAAACTGCTCGTGTTCGGAGAGATCTTGGAAGAGCACCAGCGTGCAGTAGACAACCGTGTGCGCGTAGTGCAATTCCACTTGCGCAAGCTGTGTGCCATCTTTGTGCACGCGATAGCCCTCGGATGAGGGAGTTCGGTACTGTCTTTCAAAAACCAACGCCGGGGCCATTCCATCAACCTTCAATGTCAAGACTAATGTCAAGAGCGGGTGCTGAATGCGTCAGCATGCCCACCGAGATCAAGTCTACACCAGAGCGCGCCGCATCTCTAACCGACTCGAGCGTAATGTTCCCCGAAGCCTCGGTAAACGCCCGGCCTCCCACTATCGCTACCGCCTGTGCCATCGTGTCCGGTGACATGTTGTCCAGCAGGATACCATCCGCCCCTGCCTCCAGCGCCTCGGCTACCTGCTCCATAGTCTTCGCCTCAATCTCAATCTTGAGCAGGTGATGCACGGAAGCCCTCGCCTTCTTCACGGCGTTTGAAACTGAGCCGCAGGCGGCAATGTGGTTATCCTTGATGAGCACACCGTCAAAGAGACCGATGCGGTGGTTTTGTCCCCCACCTACACGCACGGCGTACTTCTCAAAGAGCCGCAGGCCAGGAGTCGTCTTGCGGGTATCCACGATTTGAGCGGGAGTGTCTGCCACCGCATCAACGAATGCGCGCGTGAGTGTAGCAATACCGGAAAGATGTCTCAGGATATTGAGAGTGACACGCTCCCCGATGAGAATTGTCCGTAGGGGTCCCTCGACACGCAGAAAGCGAGCGCCCGGTGTGAGCACGTCACCATCGGCACAAAGCGGAGTTGCATGCACAGCGCTATCCAAGAGCGTGAAGACTCTTGCGGCGATGGCATTCCCCGCCAATACACCGGCTTCTTTAGCATAAGCAACTGCTGTACCTGCTTGGTCGGCAGGGACAAGGGCGAGCGTCGTGACATCGCCTGCACCGACGTCTTCCGCCAAGGCGCGGCGCAGGACATCGTCAATCAAGTCGGGTGAAAAGGGCAAGGCAGGTGCGGTCATGATCGGACTCGCCTTACAGCCGGCTCAAGGTCACAGACTTATGGGTTCAGGCGTTATCGCATTTCTCCGGATGGATAACGATGCGGTGGCGCCACGAATCATGCGGGTCGGGAAAGTCTTGACGATAGTGCGCCCCACGGCTCTCTTTGCGCATGCGAGCCGCAGTTGTCAGCAACAATCCCAACACCAACGATGAGCGGTATTCATGCTGACGCTGCTTCTTTCCGGCCGGCGTGCGCGCGAGCCACTCCAGCAATTGCACTTCAGCCTCGGCCAGGCCCGCTTCATCCCGCACAATGCCCGTATTGTGCCACATCAGACGCTTGAGCGCCGGCAATGTTCCCCCAGCGCGCTTGCGGGTAGTCGCCACGGGGGGTATCTCAACGCGAACGTGCTTGTTCCGCGCCAGCGCCGGTTCCGTTTCCTGCGGCAAAGCATACTCCGGCACGGAAATCCCCTGGGAATCCAGCACAATGCGCCGCGCGAAGACTAAGGCCTCGAGCAGAGAGTTGCTCGCGAGACGGTTAGCGCCATGCACCCCGGTGCACGACACCTCCCCGCACGCGTAGAGGCCCGGCACAGACGTGCGTCCACAGAGATCGGTTAGGACTCCTCCCGTCATGTAGTGTGCCGCAGGAGCGACGGGTACAAGTGCTGTTGTTATGTCAATTCCGTACTTTAGGCAGCGAGAATAGATCGTAGGAAAGTGGGTCCGAGTCTCCGCGGCATCCATGTGTTGCAGGTCCAGGTAAACACAATCGCTTCTCGTGCGAATCATCTCCCTGACAGCGGCACGCGAAACGACGTCGCGGGGAGCTAGCTCGGCGAGTTCATGGTAGCGGGCCAGAAACCGCTCGCCGCGGCTGTTTCGCAAGTACGCGCCTGCGCCGCGCACGGCTTCGGAAATCAAGAACGACGGCGCGCCCCGCATGCGCAGCGCGGTGGGGTGGAATTGGAAAAACTCCATGTCCGCTATGCCCGCACCGGCTTGGAATGCCAGCGCAACGCCATCCCCGGTGGCAATGCCCGGGTTCGTGGTGTAGGCGAACAACTGGCCGGCGCCGCCGGAGCACAAGATGACATTGCGACAGCCAAACGTGTGCAATGATCTTTGGCGCTTGTCGAGCGCCTCGACTCCGACGCAGCGTCCGCCTTGCAGAAGCAGTTTCGTCGCAAGATGGTTTTCGCGGATCGTAACCGCCGTGCGTCGCGTATGGCGCGTGAGCGCGCCTTCGATCTCAGCGCCGGTAGCATCCCCACGCGCGTGCAACACGCGCGGCACAGAGTGCGCCCCCTCCATTGCCAGGTTGATCTCGCCATGCAAGGTGTCGAAGTTTACGCCAAGCGACATCAGTTCACGCACACAGGCCGGGCCCTCGGAGACCATGGCCATCACGGCATGCGGATCGCACAGACCCGCGCCGGCAACCATGGTGTCTTCCCAGTGCAAGACCGGGCTGTCGTCCGCGGCAACGGCAGCCGCCACGCCGCCTTGGGCATAGCGCGTATTCGATTGAGAGAGTCGACCTTTGGTCAAGATCAGAACGGTACCGAATTGCCGCGCATAATGAGCGGCGTAGAGTCCCGCGATGCCGCTGCCGATGACTATGTAGTCGTAGGTATCGATGTTTACCCTCGCCAAAGCCGGCTACAGGTGGTTGCTGCCTACCAAGATACTTGACCGTGAAGCCGTCCTCAACCAAGCAGCGGTACAAGCCGCTGGGACTTTGCTAAAACCGGAGCTACATTCGGCTCGCTCTTCGCAAGGTTAGCCGCAATGGGTGTGATCGACGATTGGTTCTTGGGCCTTTGTCTAGGAAGGGGAAAGAATGCCGCAAACTGCGGCCGTTCCCAAGAGAAAGGCTATTGCGCACCACCGGCAGATGGGGTGATTCCGTGCCTCTGACGTGAACCTGAAGGTGGTTGCATTTGCCCGTGGGACAGCAGATTGGAGGTCGCAGAGGCACAACTCATCCAACCCAAATCCATGTTTACAGAGCATCGGGGTGCGCCGTATACTAAACGCAAGCCCGTGCCTATTGCAGGGGCACAGCGCTGTTGAGACTTTCGCTGAGGATCCGCGTCGCCATGGGTAGGGAAGCGCCAGCGTCGAAGAGACGAGATTCGCGCAGACGCAGGAAGCGTCAAACCTCTTCACAAGGGGGAGAAAACGCGGGTCACGCGCGCAGTGAGTCAGTGGAAGCCGAGCCTACGGCCAGTGCCTGGGATGAAGAAAACCGGCCGCGACGCGTATTCGTTTGCATTGGGCCGTCTTGCTCCGATCAAAAGAGCCGGGGCATTCTGACTGAACTCAAGAAGCAGATCGAGCGACAGGAACTCACGGACCGTGTACACGTGTACACGGCGACGTGCCTCAGTCACTGTCTGCGCGCGCCGGTGATGCAGGTCTATCCCGAAGGCACGTTCTATTGCAACATCCTGCCACGCGACGTGCGCACGATAGTAAGCGAACACCTGGAAAGAGGGCAAGCGGTCGAGCACTTCACCTATGACCCCTTTGCCACAATTAGCTGGAATGACGAGATCGACTCTTGATCCTTAAGTCTAGGTCGATTCGTCTTTTGCGATCACCTTGCGCTAATGCGATTAGGAAACTGGGCGACCTCATACAGCCGAAGCTGAGATAGACGGATTGGCGCGCTCAGTCTGCTGGAGATCGTGAGCGGATTCCGGGCTTCCCGAACTGTGCAGGGCAGCTTCAACCTCGGTCCGCACCTCCGGCGGAAGCTCCTGCTCTCGTGCCTGGCGCAAGGCTGACTTTGCCGCGGATTCACTGAAGCGTCCCAGCGCCCATGCCGCGTGCCCGCGCAGCATGGCAGTTTCTTCATCGTTAAGCAGAACGCGGCCCAGCGCGGGGATCGCCGCCGGATCGCCGGCATTTCCCAGCGCGACGATGGCATTCCGCCTCAGTCCCAGTCGCTTGGCGCGCATGAGCGGCGTGCCCTGAAAGCGACGTTGAAACTCCTCTTCGCTGATTTCGAGCAAAGGGAGCAGGGGAATAGTGGGGCCAACACCGGGCCGCGGCAGAAAGTCCGCGTCGCCGTTTGCCTTCGTGTAGCGATTAACCGGGCAAACGTCCTGGCAAATGTCGCAGCCAAAGACGCGCGTACCCATCTGCGACCGTAGTTCGCGGGGTATGCCGCCGCGGTTTTCGATAGTCAGGTAGGCAATGCAGCGGCGGGCATCGACCTGATAGGGAGCCACGATTGCCCCGGTAGGACAAGCATCGATGCACCGGGTGCAGCTCCCGCAATTCTTCTTAAGTGGCGTAGAGTATTCCAGCTTCAGGTCCGTGATGATCTCGGCGAGGAAGACCCACGTGCCCTGCTCCTCGGTCAGAATCATGGTGCTCTTCCCATACCAACCTACACCGGCGCGGAAGGCCGCGGCTCGATCGAGAATCGGACCGGTGTCGGCAAAGAAGCGTGCAGAGGCGTGCTGCGACTCCAAGAACGACACCAAGGCCCTGAGCTTCTTCCGGAGCACATTGTGGTAGTCCCTGCCCCACGCATAACGCGACACAATGCCGTGAGGCTCACCAGAACGAGTGGAATCCGTTGCAACGTCGCCGACGTAGTAGGGTAAAGCCAGCGAGATGATAGACCGTGCACCCGAGAGCAGCCAATCCGGCCGCGTCCCGCGCTCCACACGCGAAGCGGTATACCATGCCATGCCGTCGAGGTGGCCGGCCTTGAGCCGGGCTCGCGCTGCGGCGCGGGTCTCAGTAAAGGGCGCTGCCGGCGCGATGCCGACCGGCCGGAAGCCGAGTTCCTGGGCGCGCGCCGTGAGTTCTTCCGTAATGGTCATGGCTTGGAATACTGCGCTTCAGGGAATTTCTTTGTCTTCTTCATAGATTCGTAGCGCGGGGGCTTGTCCCCAATGTTGTCGCATTAAACTGTAATACATGCCGCTGTTCCTCCAAAGTCCGAAGAGATGGATGAGTGCACGCGCAGCCGTTCGCCTTGAGCTTGTCGAAAGGTGAACGGCGGATTGGTTGTGGCGCGCTGTACTACCCGTTCATACTTCGACAGGGGCTTCGCGCAGCCCTCAGTACGAACGGGTAGTACAGTGCTCAGCAGTTTTAGGCGACAACATTGAGGCTTGACCCCCGCTCTTGGCGCAAATGAAACGCTCGTCCTGACCCTTTCCTTAGTGTAGCGTAGACAAGCGAGAGGCTCTATGGCTCTTCCCGGAAGTCTTTGGTGTCCCCTTCTGCCGGTATCGCGCAAGTGCGGTTTGGAGTCTTGCCCAATCGTGGACTGACCCTGTTCTGCGTGGGATGTATATGCCGAGCACAGAGGCATTTCCTCTCCATTTCACTTCCGGTCATAGGGTATTCTCCCACCCGCATTCGCCGCTCGCCGCTGCGCACCGCGCCTGCGGCCATAGGCTCAGCGGACAACCATTTCTACAGAAAATCTTAGACAATCTTGCAGCAGGATCATGCCCGAAGCGCGCCACAAAGCCAAGCATCCGACTTTTCAAAAGCGGTCGGCTGACCTTGACCACTGCCATAGGCTACGGCTATAATTGCGCTTGTGGATAAAGGTGGGGAAAAGTGGGTGGAAGTGTGGAAAAGTGCCTTGAAGCGGGCAGGTGGGTTTGTTCCTCGGCGAATTCCAACACACAGTGGATCAAAAGGGGCGTCTCGCTATTCCGGCCAAGTTTCGCGATGAACTCGCGGACGGCGCCGTAGTCACTCGTGGTTTTGACAAGTGCTTGGTCATATATCCGCGCAGTGAGTGGGAAGCCTTAGCCGAGAAAGTCAGCCGGCTGCCCCAGACCCAGCCGAATGTCCGCACCCTCAGCCGTTTGCTCTACTCGGGAGCCGTAGATCTCTCGCTTGACAGTCAAGGGCGTACGATTCTGCCGCAATTCTTGCGGGAGTATGCTGGTATAGACGCGAATGTGGCCGTCATAGGCCTGTATCAGCGCATCGAGGTCTGGTGTCTTGAGGATTGGAACGCGGTCAAGACCACCACTGAAGCAGCAGGCGGCAGTCTTGCGGAGCAACTCGCCGACCTCGGCATCTAGCTCTTCCTAAAGAGACTGCATTCAGTATACCCACGTATCCGTTCTCAGGCGCAACGCAATGCCGGCATCTTGGTTCTACTTCTAGCTATCGCACCGTCAGGAACCCCCCAATGGCCTCACAAACCCTCGCAAGGCACGTGCCCGTCTTGCTGCCGCAGGTGTTGGAAGGCCTAAAGGCGGGCGATGGCGGGCAGTTCATAGACTGCACCGTGAACGGAGGCGGACACGCTGAAGGGATCCTTTCCCACAGCACCCCAACCGGTCGTCTGCTGGGAATTGATCTCGATCCCAATGCCCTGGCGCGCTCTACTGCGCGTCTCCGCAGTTTCGGCAAGCGCGCTGTCTTCGTGCAAAGCAATTTCGCTCATCTCCTCGCCGCTGCCGAAGCGAAGGGATATCGCAAGGTCCACGGTATCTTAATCGACCTCGGTCTATCGTCCCTACAGCTTGCAAGCCCGCACCGCGGGTTCTCTTTGCAAACAGAGGGTCCTTTAGACATGCGCATGGACCCGTCACAAGAACTCACCGCTGCCACGATTGTAAACACATGGGACCAACAGGACCTTGCGAACTTGCTTTGGGAATATGGCGAGGAGCGGCACGCGCGGCGCATCGCGCGGCGCATCGTCGCGCTGAGACGCGACCGCTCCTTAACCCTGGTCACCGACCTGGTCAAGATCGTGCAGTCCGTCTATGGCAAAGGCAGACAGCGTATTCATCCGGCCACGCGCACATTTCAAGCTCTACGCATAGCCGTAAACAAGGAGCTTGAATCCCTGCAGAGCGTCTTGGAGCAAGCACGCGATCTCTTAGCGCATGGCGGCCGCTTGGTAGTAATAGCGTTTCACAGTTTGGAAGACCGCATAGTCAAGGGATTTCTGCAACGCGCTGCCGGGCGCTGTATCTGTCCGGGAACCATACCGCGGTGTGTGTGTAATCCGCGCGAGACGCTGCGCGTGTTGACACGGAAGCCCATACGGCCCGATGAGGCGGAAATCGCGTGGAACCCACGCAGCCGCAGTGCGCGCCTGCGCATTGCGGAACGCATTTGATAGCTTCGGAGCGGCAGATGGCACAACAAGAGTCAGTTCTTCCACGACCGGTTGCCAGAGCAGAAAGCCCTGAGCGGAAGCCGTGGTACTACGAACTAAGTCCGGCGGTAGCCGTGGACATGGGTATACTCGTGCTCTTTCTCATTGCAATGCTCTATCTGATGCCCACCGGGCAAGTCGCAGACGCGGGCTTTCGCATTCAGGCATTGGAACGCTCCATCGAGCAAGTCGAACGGGAGAACCAATTGCTGAGAACGCAGATTGCCCAGGCCAGCGATCTCCGCGCTATCGAGCATGTTGCGAGGCAGCAACTGGGCATGGAACCGGCAGGTCAAGTGCATTTTGCGCAAGTGCCGGAGCGGGCGCAGCAGTTGAAACTGCCGCTAGATGCCAATGCAAGCAAGGAAGAGTTGCCCTTTAGCAACCGCTGGGCGATCATTCGCGAGCGATTCAGCGCGCTCTTTGGCGAGGAGTTCCTGCATGGGTGGTAAAGCGATGGGTACCGGGCGCATTCGCCTGATTCAGGCACTCGCGCTGCTGGGCGCGCTCGTCGTCGCCGGCGAGCTTGTCTGGTTGCACATCCTCGAGAGCGACCAACTGGCTGCCAAAGCGCAGCAACAGCACCGGAATGACACGCAAATAATCCCCCAGCGGGGCAGCATTCTCGACGCCAACCATACCTTGCTCGCTACGGCAGAGTATCTTGCGGATGTCGAAGCCGCGCCAAATCAGATCCGGGGCAGCGGCAGGTCTGCGCAAGCAGTTGCAAGCGAACTGGGGCACCTTCTCGGCGTGCCTCCAGAGCAGCTTGCCGAACACTTGAACCAGCCTACCAAGACCTACGCGCTGCTCGCGAAGGGCGTCACGCCGCACGTTAGCGACAGCATCAAGCGCTTGAAACAGTCCGGCAAAGCGCCCGGCATTTCACTAAACTTCATACCCTACCGCACCTATCCGCTCGGCATGATTGGGGCTCATGTCGTGGGATTCTACAGCCAGAGCGGCAGCGGTCAATACGGAGTAGAGGGATATTACGAAGAGTTGCTGCGGGGAGCGCCGGGACGGCGCTTGAGTTCAAGCGCGCCCTTTGGCAGTGATGCTGGCGAGGCAACCTGGGTGCTGGAAACGGCGGAACCCGGCGCAGACCTCATCCTTACGCTAGACAGCACCGTGCAGCACATCGCTGAGAGAGAACTCGAAGCTGCGATCGAACAATTCGGCGCGTCAAGCGGGACCGTAATCGTCATGGACCCCGGGACGGGGGCGATTGTCGCCATGGCAAATCGTCCTACGTACGATTCCAATAGCTATCAAGAGTTCCATTCTCCGGTTCAGGATGCGTTCGCCAATCCAGCAATCAGTATGCAGTATGAGCCGGGGTCTACCTTCAAGCTGATCACACTGGCCGGAGCATTGGACGCGGGTATTATCACGCCCACAATGACCTTCATCGACTCAGGAAGTATCGAGTATGGCGGCGTTGAGATCAAGAACTGGAACGAAAAAGCGCATGGCGAGAGCGATATGACCGACCTCATAGCACACTCCAGCAATGTCGGCGCTGTTTATGTAGGAAGCATGATGGGGAAAGATTTGTTCTACGAATATGTCTCCGCGTTTGGCTTTGGCGCGCCAACGGGGGTGGATCTGTGGGGAGAAGTAGGCGGTGATGTCCCCGACCCAGGGTCGCTCTACTGGTATCCGTCAAGTCTTGCGACAAATGCATTCGGTCAGGGAATCGCAGTAACGCCATTGCAACTCGCAACCGCGGTAGCCGCCATAGTCAATGACGGCGTACTCATGCGGCCCTTCGTTGTGCAAGAGATCCATACAGAAGCCGGTGTGCGGCGAATCGAGCCTACAGCAGTGCGTCGCGTTGTACGCACAGAAACAGCTAGAGCCCTAGTCTCTATGCTCGCGGATGCGAGCAAGCGTTCTGAGAGCAGAATGCACCTCATTGAAGGATATGAGATCGCCGGCAAGACCGGGACCTCATCGATCCCACTGGAAACGGGCGGGTACCACGAAGACCTGACGATTGCCTCATACGTCGGTTTTGGTCCCGTGGAGAATCCCAGGTTCGTCATTCTGGTCAAGATCGATCATCCGACCGTTGAGCCTTGGGGGTCTCTGGTAGCTGCGCCCGTGTTTCGCGCAATCGCTTCCGAACTGTTCCGTTACTACCACATCCCGCCATCAACATCCCAGCAGACGATCGCGCGTGAGGACACAAACTAACACCAATGCTACGAATCCTGCCCGGACCGATTTCCGCGAGTAGGGCTGACGACGCGCAGCGCACGCACTGGCCGGACGTGCCCCTGGCAGTCTTGATGCTGGCATTACCCTTAGTTGGGCTCATTGCCATCTATAGCGCCAGTATTGCCGTCGCCTATGCAGAGACAGGCGATCCACACTTCTACTTTCGTCGCCAGCTCTTGTTTCTGGTCGTTGGATTTGCAGCGGCGTTCATCATGATGCGGATTGACTACCACTGGTTTTTTCGCATTCAGTTCTTCGGCCTTAATCTTACCTTCTGGCTCTTGGCCGCCGTACTAATGGTGTTGGTATTGATGGCGGTTACCGATATTGGTTACTTGGCGCGGGGCTCAGTGCGCTGGATACGCTGGGGACCCGTGAGCCTGCAACCCAGCGAAATCGCCAAGCCCGCTATCGTCCTCTACCTCGCCCAGGCCCTCGCAAGACACGAGACAGGTGTCAAAAGGCTCGTCTACTTCTTGGCGCCTACGCTCTTGGTCGGACTTCTCGCCGCAATTGTCGCGCAGCAGCCGGATCTTGGCACCGCGGTCATGATTCTGATTATTGGGATGTCGATCCTCGTGGCGGCCCGCATACCGCTTCTTTACCTCATTGGCTTCATTGGCGCAGGCTCCCTTGCCGCTTGGTATGCCATCATTCTGCACCCATATCGCCTGCAGCGTCTCACTGCTTTTCTTGATCCCTTCAACCCCCAGTATCAAGACAATCTTGCGCACCACAACTTCCAGGCTCTCCTCGCCTTCGGTTCGGGCAAGATAACCGGTGTCGGCCTCGGCCGGGGCATGCAGAAGTTCTTCTACATGCCCGAGCCGCATACCGACACGATCTATGCCGTAATTGGCGAAGAGCTAGGGCTCATCGGCACCCTCGCGGTGCTCGCGCTTTATGTGCTGCTGGCTTGGCGCGGATTCAATGTTGCCGCCAGAGCACCCGACATGTTTGGCCAGTTACTCGCTCTCGGACTAACGTGCGGACTCTTCGGGCAAGCGCTACTGAATATGGCGGTGGTGACAGGCTTGCTGCCTTTCACCGGCATCCCACTCCCCTTCATTAGCGCGGGAGGATCATCGCTGCTCGCGAGTTCGATTGCTATGGGAATCCTCCTCAACATCTCGACGCAAACAAAAAACGTGGCTAAGGGCAAGAGCAGTAGTCGCTGGATCGCCAATTCCGATAGCGATCCGCAATCATAGAGGTCACCGTATGAACGCGCATGAGCTAGCGCAATTCCTGGACGCAGGCCCCCGCAGGGTCCATCTGATCGGGGTGGGTGGCGCCGCTATGTCAGGAATCGCGCGCATGCTCACAACGCAGGGACATACGGTCAGTGGCTCAGATGTGGCAGACTCCGCGAGCCTTGAGGCGCTGCGCGACATCGGCGTGGCTGTGGCAGTCGGGCACGAGGCTGCCAACGCAATCGGAACTGATTTGGTAGTCTTCAGCTCTGCCATTACGCCCGACAATCCTGAACTGACAACCGCGCTACAAGAAGGGATCCTTGCGGTCAAGCGGGCAGTGTTGCAAGGAGCTTTTTCGCTTGGAAAGACTACTATCGCGATCGCCGGCACGCACGGCAAGACCACGACGACTGCGATGATCACGCATGTTCTGCGTGTTACCAAGCAGGACCCATCATTCATGATAGGGGGCGAGCCGCAGAATATCCCGCACAGCTCCCATTGGGGCGCGGGCACGATAATGGTGATCGAGGCGGACGAGTTTGACCGCGCTTTCCTTGAGCTCTTTCCTACAATTGCAGTCATAACCGCGGTTGAAGCCGATCATCTCGATACCTACGGCTCGATGGAGAGTCTAGAGAGCGCCTTTCGCGCTTTTGTAGACAAGCTGCCCAGCGACGGCATCGTTGCAACGCATGCGGACAGCGCCGCCTGCCTCCGCGTCGCCGCCACGGCACACGGCAAACTGAAAACCTGGTCCTTGCGCGGCAAAGCGGACTGGGTTTGCACCGAACTCTCGCCCCGTAGAGGAAACGGCTTTGAAGCAACACTCCAAAGCGCCTCGGGGCAACGCCTTAGCCTTTCCCTAAGCGTTCCAGGTGTCCACAACGTGTTGAATGCCTTGGCCTGCGTGACGACGCTCGATGCTCTTGGCATCCCCGCAGGCTCTGTTGCGCTGGCACTCAGCCATTTTCGTGGTGTTAAGCGCCGCTTTGAATGCAAAGGAAGCATTAATGACGTAACCCTCGTGGATGACTACGCCCATCATCCTACGGAAGTCCGAGCATCGCTGCGCGCAGCCAGAGAGTGGCATGATGGTCGGATACTCTGCGTCTTTCAGCCCCACCTGCGTAGTCGTACGGCTGACCTCTTTGCCGAGTTCAGCGAGGCATTCCGCGGCTCGGACCGGCTCATTCTGGTAGAAACGTACCAACCGGTCGGTCGCGAAGAACCGGCGACGCGCACGTGTGAAGACTTGGCCAGAGCCATAACCAGACCAAGCAATACTACGTATGCGGCGACGCTGAGCGATGCGCTGGCTCAGATTGTGCAACTGGTAGAGCCGGGCGATCTGGTCATCGTCATGGGCGCCGGAGACGTCACTGAACTGTGCGATCCGCTGCTCGAATACCTGCGCACGCGCATACCAATGGAATCACAACTGTGAGCGCTATTATCGTGGAACGCGAAATTCCAACCGAGGGACCCTTTGAGGGTAAATTGGCGACCATTGCCGCCAGTGCGCTGCAAGCGCCCTTCGGTCTGAAGCCGGTATGGCGCGAACCGCTGGCCAAGCACACGTCGGTGCGGGTTGGGGGGCCGGCAGACCTCTTGATTCGCGTCCGCTCTCAGGAGGCATTGCGCCTTGTCGCCGCAGAAGCCTACACGCAGGCAATTCCCTTTCGTGTCATTGGTGATGGGACAAATCTCATTGCCGCGGAGGCCGGTTTTCGTGGGTTGGTCATTCGCAACCACGGTGGTGATCGAAGGTTATGTGCTGACGGCGTTTCAGTTTGGGCCGATGCAGGATGCTCCCTCATCAGTACCGCGCGTTGGACCGCCAGCCTGGGACTTTCCGGTCTTGAGGGCGCCGCTACCATTCCGGGAACCGTAGGTGGGGCAGTGGTGAACAATGCCGGCGCATACGGTTGGACGGCAGCGGATTCTGTCGTGCGTACCAAGGTCTTGGATCGCCACGGAGAGCGTTGGATGTACCCGGATGAGCTGCGCTATAGCTACCGCACGAGCACGCTCAAGGAGCAACCTGGCAATGCGGTGGTGCTCGGTGCCGAAATGCGCTTAACGCCGGGAGACGCAGACCGCATTCTGGCCACGATGCAAAGTCGGCTGGAGACGCGGCAGCGCACGCAACCCACTGCGCCAAGCTCCGGATCGGTCTTCAGGAATCCTGCCGGGCACAGCGCTTGGAAGCTGATAGACGAGGCGGGTATGCGCGGGAAAGAGCGGGGAGGAGCCCACGTTTCCGCATTGCACACCAACTTCATCATAAACGGCGGTTCTGCAACTGCGGACGACGTACTTGCCTTAATTCGAGAAATCGAAGAAGCGGTCAGGTCCCGCATGCACATTAGCCTGAAACGGGAAATCGAACTCTTTGGCGAGTGGGAAGAATAGCTCGATGGCGACACGAGTACAAAGACCTGAGAAACCAGGCAAGTTTGGCACATTGGGGCGGTTTATCCGCCTCTTGGGCAAAGGCGTAGGAACCTTCGGTCACCGTTGGTTCTCACTGCTTGTTGGGTGCTCGGTCTCAATGGCGCTCTGGGCGGCGCTTACTTCACCCGATTTTCACGTTTCCATCGTTGCAATTCGGCGCATTACCCCGCCAACGCTTGCGGGAAATGACTCACTCGTAAAGATCCAGTCGTTCACTGGGCTCGTGGGACAGCCGATTTTCTTGCTCGATCCCCAGCAGGTCTCGCAGCAAATAGCGCAACTGCCCCCGGTGGCGGATGCAAGGCTTTTCCTCGTATTGCCCAGCCAAGCAATTGTCGAAATGGCGGAACGGCAGCCGGAGGCGCGTTGGATTGCCAACGGCCATGTGTTTCTGGTGTCACGTGATGGCGTGATACTCGGCAGCGGTGACGCGCCAGATCTCACCGTAACTCTTATCGACAACACGGGCGTGCCGCTGCGCACCGGAGACCTCGTAGACGCCAGCGCCGTGCAGATGGCTTTCCTCTTGAAGGACCTGTTGTCGCATGCCGGAATTGGCATCACTGCGTTTCAATATTCAACCCTTGAGGGTCTATCGGTCGAAGCGAAGGAAGGGTGGGTCGCTAAATACGGAAGCGCGGATCGAATCGTCGAAAAGACCCAAGAGTTACTGGCAGTTCTTGAGCTTGCGCAAGAGCGGCAACTCGTTTGTAACGTCATTGATTTGCAGCCAAACAGAAGTCCGACATGTCGAACGTAGCCGCAGTAAGCGAAAAATGGTACTTGACAGCTACCCGATTTGGGATTTGCTGCAAAGGGAACTCCAAGCTATAATAGATACATTCTTTTCCCGCAGGTAGGTAAAGGTACGTGGGCAAGAATAACCTCATCGTCAGTCTTGACGTCGGCACTACCAAGACTCGTGCAATCGCGTGTGACCCGGCGCCTGATGGTTTTCCGAATATCGTAGGCTTAGGTATCGCATCGACTCATGGCCTAACGCGTGGCTCCATAATAGACATGGAGGCTACCACGGCGTCGATCCGCGCTTGCTTTGAAGATCTCAAGCAGTCGCTTGGTCATATGCCGTTAGCGACACACTTGAGTGTCAACGGATGCAACATCAGTTCGCAAATTGTGCGCGTTGAAACCGTGGTGAAGCAAGCGAAGGGTGCTATCACCCATGCCGACATTGACCATGTCCTAGAGATGGCACATAGGGCCTCCCTGCCGGAAGATCGCCAGATACTCATGGCTTTTCCTGTAGGATTCATTTTGGATGGCACTGAAGGCATACGCGACCCCGCCGGCATGTATGGAAACGTGCTTGGCGCCGAAGTCCACATGATTACGGGCAGCGTCGGTCCGATCCGCAATTTGACGTCCTGCGTCAATGCGGCCGAGCTTGCGGTGGACGGCGAGATCACCGCCCAGGCGCTTGCAGCAGCGGAGGCAGTGCTTTCGGAGCAGGAAAAGCAGCTTGGTGTCGTCTTGGTCGATATAGGGGGCGGCACAACGGACCTGGCGCTTTATACGGATGGCGTGCCGTGGCATACTGCGAGTATTCCGCTCGGCGGCCTTAACATCACAAAGGACATATCCTACGGGTTAAAGTTGCCCCAGGATGTTGCGGAAGAGCTCAAGTTGCAGTACGCTACGGTAAGCGATGGTGCATTGGACGACGAGACCGAGATTGATGCGCCCGGCTTCTACCCAGGCAGTTGGACGATGCTTCGGCAGCGAGACCTCGCCATGATAGTGGTAGCTCGCATGGAGGAAATCCTAGAGTTGATCAAGGACGAGATCCGTCGCACCGGATATTTTGATGTCTTGCCGGCGGGTGTGGTCTTTACGGGCGGCGGATCGGAGTTGCATGGGTTCGAAGAGTTGGCGTCAGCAGTATTGGGCCTGCCTGTGCGGCAAGGAGTAGTTCCCGTAATGCGGGGAATGAACGAGTATTTGTGTCGAGCGGAGTTTGCTACCAGTATCGGCCTCACCATGTACGCCGCACGGCTGCAGCGAGCGCGCGTGCGGCGACCGATGAGCGCCGCCCTGGGTTCGGTAGCGGAGAGACTTGGTTCGCTCATGCGACCGTTCATTCCAATGAGTTAACGTAACGTAGGTGGTGCGCATGGCAAACGGTACAGAAAACCGCATTTCTCGGCTTCCTTCGAGTTCAAGTGATGATGCGGGAAGATTGGATCCGAGGCAGCGCCAAGAATCTTGGGCACACATCAAGGTGGTTGGCGCGGGTGGAGCCGGCGGCAATGCCGTAGACCGCATGATCCAAAGCGGTGTAAGCGGCGTTGAGTTTATCGCCGTGAACACAGACGCGCAAACGTTGATGAGTTCCCAGGCCGAGAGACGCATTCGTATTGGCGACAAGCTGACGAAGGGTCTCGGCGCCGGCGGGCAACCGTCGGTAGGAGAAAAGGCAGCAGAAGAAGCCTACGAAGAGTTGCAGGATGCCCTGCGCGGCTCGGACATGGTCTTCATCGCCGTTGGCATGGGCGGCGGCACGGGCACAGGCTCGGCGCCTGTGATTGGAGAAATCTCCCGCAATATCGCGGCTCTGACGGTTGGCGTTGTGACACGACCGTTTACATGGGAAGGTGTTCCACGCAGGCGCATTGCCGAAGAAGGCGTGCGGAAGCTGCGAGAGCACGTGGATACGCTCATTACCATTCCCAATGACCGCATTCTGGAAATCGCCCCCAAGAATACACCCATTACGGAGGCATTTCGCCTCGCCGATGAGGTCTTGCGCCAGGCCGTGCAAGGCATTTCAGACCTCATCACACAGCCCGGGCTTATCAACCTCGACTTCAATGACGTCAAGGCAATCATGCAGAATTCCGGGACCGCCTACATGGCGATTGGCTACGGCAGCGGTGAGAACCGCGCCGCGGACGCAGTGAGGGATGCCTTGGCCAACCCCTTGCTTGAGATGTCCATCGACGGCGCCAAGGGCATCTTGCTGAACTTCACGGGCGGCCCGGATATGAGCCTGCATGAAGTCTCGCAGGCCGCCGAAATCATCTCCAATGCCGCCGACCCGGACGCTCAGATCATCTTCGGCTCCGTAATCGACGAAACCATGAGTTCCGATATTCAAATCACGGTTATTGCCACCGGTTTCGATGAGCAAGACTTGCGCCGCTCGAGCATGCGCGGCGCAGCCGAGCCGCGAAGCCCGGAGGCCGGGGACCGGCCCTCTGTCATTCCTATAGGCAAAGAAGAGATGGGTGAGGTTGATACGGAGCACGACCTTGATGTGCCGACGTTCTTACGCAAACGCATGAACCGCCAGGATCGCTGACAGGCCGGATTCAATCACTGTGGAAGTATAGAGAAGGGAGCGGAGACATGTCTCCGCTCCCTTTACTCTTGCTTTCGCACAGTTCGTTCTTGCCTGCCCTAGCCAGAACTCGCTCCCTAAACCGTCTCTACAGCTAAGCATCTTGCCTGAGATAGTGTTTACTTTTCGCGCCAAGAAGGCGGGGGACAAGCCCGAATGCCGTCGCATTAACTTTCTTGGCAAGGAA
>JAAXIC010000031.1:59349-207820 GCA_012270555.1 Chloroflexota bacterium | reverse complement strand
CGTCTCGCCCGCAGACGTCTTCTCCCGTAGCCCGCAAGTTTGCCACCTGCGGGCGCAGCGCGCGATCAAGGACAGTGCCAGCAACCCCCTCAATCCGCTGCGGCGATGCAGTTTTGCAAGCCGCATGATGCCAAGAGGCGGGGGACAAGCCCCCGCGCTACGACCGGATTGCAAGCATCGAGCGTACACTGGCACGTGAACATTAACTGTGGCAAGGTGCTTAGGAGAGTGGTGCGCTCTGCGCCAAGCTGCTGCCTTGGCTCGTCTACACCTAACTCACCGCCGCATCACGCGATCTGATTCTCAGTGCGGCGTATTCTCCCAGCACATCTTGGGTCCGGGCACGTTAGCCGTGATCGGCTCAGCTAAGCGCTTCACGAGGCAGGAATAACGGGCAACAGGATGTGGGAAGGATATGCTCTGCTGTGGTGGACTGTTTGCCTTGCAACTTCCCAGTTACTCTCAAGGCCGTTGTTCTCCGCGCCGGTATTGAGATTGCGGTCGAAACGCGGGAAGTTACTTGAAGAAACTTCAACGCGTATGCGATGACCGGCGAGAAACACGTTGCCAATGACCCAAAGATCGATCTCGTACTCGTACACCCGGCCGGGCTCAACCAGGGACGAGTTTTCCCGCCCCTCGCGGAAACGCGCGCGCACGATGCCGTCGCAAAGGCTCATAGCGCGGCCGTCCGGGTGAACGTCCACCAGCTTAGCTGTCCAGTCCGTATCCAGTCGGTCGGTAGCGGCGTAGAGCACGACTTTGATTGGTCCCGTTACCTCTACTTCGCCCTCTAGCGGCTCACTTGTGTAGCACAACACATCCTGGCGCATCTCGATATTCTGCTGGTCATACGGCCCCCATGGCACGATGTGCGGCGAGCAGCAGTTATTGCCGCCCAGCGTGGGCACCGGCGCCATCGGGTCATAGGTATAACCGTCCGTTGGTTCATCTGTGGGCTTTTCCGTGGAGAGGCCACCGTCACCGTTGAGCGTGTTGGCAGCGCCCCGGGAATGGAAGTACCACGGCTGCCAGTCGGTGCGCGCGAGCGGCCACTCGCGCTCATTCCGCCATTCGTTGCGTCCCATGATGAAGAGCCGCAGCGGCGGTTCGTCGAGAATGCCGTTCTGCTCCCCCTTCAACCAGTAATCGAACCAGCGCAATTCCTCGGCATCCAGGTCCACCATTGAATCTGCGCCGAAGTCTACTTGACCCGTAACCCGCGAGGTTGAGAGCCCATGCGGCCACGCCCCCATGATGAGCTGGCTCTGCCGCGCCTCCGCTGAGCCACCGCGCAGGCGCGCTTCATTCCAATTGTCAAACGTCGCCTTGGAGTACAGATCGAACCACCCGCCCATGTTGTAGGCCGGTGCGATTACCTGCTCCCAGTGTGCGCTATTGCTGTATTGCTCCCAATACTCGTCGTAGTGGGGGTGGCGGACCCAGTCCTTCCAAAACTCCATGTCGCGGCCGATAGCGGCGGGAATCTTGTCCACCGGCAAGGTGCGAAACACCCGCCCCCAGTCTTCATATTCGATGTTCTGGGCGGTACGGCCATGGGTCCGGGATCCCCACGTCGCCAGCACGCCGATTTGGAGGGCACCATCCGTGTAGCCGGGTGAGTCGTAGAAGTCGCAGGGCGCGACGCGGGGCACGATGCAGGTCAGATGAGAGCTGCCCCGCCAGGCCGCCGTCCATTGTGTCATGCCAAGATACGATCCTCCCGCCATGCCAACCTTGCCGGTGCTCCACGGCTGCTCTGCAATCCATGCGAGGGTATCGTACCCGTCGTCAGCTTCATTCACCATCGGGTAGTAGGAACCTTCCGAATCCCACCGTCCCCGCACGTCCTGAAACACCGCGGCATAGCCTTGGCCCGCCAGTTTGCGCCCTTTTTCAATGTGTAGGTCTGTGTTGTTGCCGTATGGTGTGCGCACGAGCACCGTTGGCGCCGGCTCTGCCTGCGGTGGCAAGAAAATGTCAGCCGATAGGGCCACGCCATCCCGCATTGGCACTTTGGCATCAACCAGGGTCCGAACTATTGACACGGTGCGTCCTCCTCAAGTTCTAAGAATTCACCGCACGAAAGCGATGAATAAATAATTGCAGCATTTTATGTCTGGCAGTCTAGCATAAGTACTGATGTCTCATGTCTTACGCTCACTGGAATCTCTCGTGAGCACACAATTCTGTACAATCGAGCGCAAACTGATCGCACAGCACAAGAGTCGTCTAATACAACAAGCCGGCCATCAATTCAGGTGAACTTTCCTTAGGAAATTCACACTGCCGTATGTTTTATCTTCCGATCGCCTCTGCCCCTACACTACCTGCCAGATCCTGGGGCTGAATGCGTGCCGCAATGTCGTCGCCTAATTCAATTTCTGCCATGCGCAACTCATAGGCTTGTTAGAGGCTCAGCCAGAGTTGCGGCGTGGTGCCAAAATAACGCGAAAGGCGCAGTGCTGTGTCGGCAGTGATGCCTCGCTGACCGTTCAGAATAGCCGTGATTCGGTTGGTCGGAACCGCAAGCGCTCTGGCCAATGCATTGGCCGACAGGCCAAGCTCCTGGAGTTCTTCGGACAGAACTTCACCTGGGTGCACCGGTCGCATAGCGTTTGTCACTCTCATCCCAAACTCCTCAGCGAAAAAAACGTGCAGGCACAAAGCAAGTTGGGTCTTGTTTAGCTGCATGGTATGATGTTGAGACTGAAACCATCATACCGAATCTCTCAGCACTTCATTTGTTCATTGGCCGTGGATTCATGAGTACCTACTATCTCACAACTCCCATTTACTACCCCAACGCCAAGCCCCACATTGGCACGGCCTTCTGTACCATTGGCAGTGACGTGCAGGCGCGCTATCGCCGCTTGCAGGGTTACGACACGTTCTTCCTGACGGGCCTCGATGAGAACAGCCTCAATGTCGAGCGTCAGGCCAGAAACCAGGGCAAAGACCCGCAGGACTACTGCGACGAAATGGCAGAGTTCTTTCGGGATCTCTGGGAGCGACTCAACATCTCTCACGATGGCTTCATTCGCACCACCGAGGAGCATCACAAGCACGCGGCACGACTTTTATTGCAGAAGTGCTATGACGCTGGGGATATCTACAAAGGCACCTATGCCGGGTGGTACTGCCTCCCGTGTGAGGCCTTCTACGCCGATGACGATTTGGTAGACGGCAAGTGCCCCGTTCACGATGCCGAACCGGAGTGGACGGAGGAGGAGAACTACTTCTTTGCCTTGTCCAAGTACCAGGACCGGTTGCTGGCATTTTATGAGGAACACCCAGAATCCGTGCTGCCTGACTTTCGCCGGAACGAAGTCGTCAACATGGTACGCGGTGAACTGCGGGACTTCAGTATCTCCCGTGCTAACAAGACCTGGGGTATTCCCGTTCCCTTCGACGAGGAACAGGTCATTTACGTCTGGTTCGACGCCCTCACCAACTACATTACCGGTGTCGGTTATGGACGAGATGATGAGCAGTTTGCCCGCTACTGGCCGGCAGATGCGCACGTGATCGGCAAGGACATCATCCGCTTTCACTGCGTCTACTGGCCGGCGATGCTGATGTCAGCCGGCGTGCCGCTGCCGACGACCGTCTGGGCGCATGGCTGGATCATGTTCCGGGGCTTGAAGATAAGTAAGTCCCGTGGCACCGATGTAGATCCCTTTGACATGGTGGACGAATTCGGGGCTGATGCGGTGCGCTTCTATCTGATGCGGGAGATTCCGTTCGACCAGGATGGCATCTTCTCGTGGGAGAGCTTCTACAACCGGTATAACGCCGATTTGGCGAACGACTTGGGCAACCTCGTGCATCGCACGACCTCCATGCTAGCGCGCTATTTTGACGGCGTCCTGCCTGCCCCTGGCGGCGAGACAGCGCTCGATGCTTCGCTCCGAGACACGGCGCAGAGCGCGATCGAGGGAGCAGAGCAGGGGCTAGAGTCCTGGGACCTGGATGCGGCGCTCGATAGCATCTGGACACTCGTCACGCGAGCGAATCAATACATCGAGGAGAACGCGCCTTGGGAGCTTGCCAAAGCGCCGGATCAGCGGGAGCGCTTGGGAACAGTGCTCTATAACGTGACTGAAGCCGTGCGTATTCTCGCGCTCTTGCTCGGCCCGTACATTCCACAGACCGCCGATGCCATGCTGGATCGCCTCGGCGAGCCGCCGCTCGCTGCGGGTGTATGGCAACACGGCCTGGAGTGGGGAAGTCTCACCCCAGAGCGCACGGTAACGACCGGCAAGCCGCTCTTTCCCCGCCTGGAAGTGCCGGAATTCTCAGAAAGCACGTAACCGGCTCCCGCTGTTGCGCGCATGACGGATACCCACGCCCACATCAACGTACCGCGCTTTGCTGAGGAACTGTCAGCAGTTGTCAAACGGGCGGTGTCGGCCGGCCTAAGCACGATCATCGTTGTCGGAGTGGACATTCCCACGAGCCGCGCAGCCGTAGCCATCGCTGAGCAGTTTCCCAGTTGTTGGGCTACTGTCGGGATTCATCCGCATGAGGCCGACGCCTGCAACTCTGAAACCTGGCGTGAATTGGAGTTGCTTGCCAAAGCCCCAAAGGTGGTAGCGATAGGGGAAACCGGCTTAGACTATTACCGTAATTACGCCTCCAAAGACGCGCAGACAAAGGCCTTTGCCACGCAACTTGCGCTCGCGACGAAAGCCAGTTTGCCCGTAGTGGTTCACATGCGTGAGGCTTATGCCGATGTTCACCGTGCGCTAAAGCAAGCCATGCCCCCGCGGCAAGCAGTCATGCATTGCTTCTCCGGTGACAGTGCGCAGGCGGCGGCACTCATTGATTTGGGATGTATGATTTCCCTCGCGGGACCGGTAACGTATCATTCCGCGACGCAGTTGCATCACGTCGCAAAGATGGTACCATCGGATAGATTGTTGCTAGAGACCGATTGCCCGTACCTTGCGCCGGTGCCGCACCGTGGCAAGCGGAATGAACCCGCTTACGTCCGGTTTACTTTGAATGCCGTGGCCCAAAGGCGAGATGTTGCGTCGGAAGAGCTAGAAGAGATTACGGATAGGAATGCCCAGACGTTCTTCGGAATCACCTCCCTCCGTACAGCCGTCTCACCCGGTGACTCTCATCGGTAAGATAGCGGAGCCGGTCACTGGGGGACTCGACCAGGTTGACGACTACTTGTCGTCGGTATGGGAAGAGACCCCCAACCCTGCGCTCTCGCAGTTGGTGCGCCACATTCTGGCGTCCGGCGGCAAGAAGCTGAGGCCACTGCTTACTTTGCTCTCCGCATCAGTCCACTCGCCGTCAGATTCCCGCGCAGTCCACGTGGCGGCCGCAATCGAGATACTTCATGCCGCGACGCTCATCCATGATGACGTCATCGACCATGCCTACGTGCGGCGGGGCGTACCCACGGCCAATTCTGTATGGTCCAACACGCTCGCCGTGCTCTCGGGAGACTATCTCTTCGCCAAGTGCTCCCACGTCCTGGCAGAGTTGGGCGATCCCGCGCTCGTGCGCATGTTGGCGCGCACGGTTATGCGCATGGTCGCAAGCGAGACCACCCAGTTTTCGGACATCGAGAAAATGGATGCAGTTGAAGACGAGTACTATCGGAAAGTACAGGGAAAGACTGCATCTCTCTTCGAGTTGTGCTGCGATGGCGGCGGCTTGGTCGGCGGCGTTTCTACGGAGGAACAAGCGGCTCTCCGCAGCTACGGAGAGAGCCTGGGCATAGCCTTTCAGATTGTGGACGACATCCTCGACATCGCAGGCACGGAAGAGGAACTGGGCAAGCCCGTTGGGGGCGACCTGCGTGAAGGTACCGTCACACTCCCGTCAATCGTCTTCTTGCGCCAAAACCCTGCCCATCCGGCTGTTGCCGCACTGCTCAAGCAGGAAGCCGCTGCTGAAGATACTGTTTGGGAAGCGGTAGAGGCCATTCGCCAATCTGACGCGCTTGAGGTTGCCTATGCCAAGGCAAGAGAGTTTGGCGAGCAGGCGCGCGCGGCATTGGCCGCATTGCCCTCCGGCGACAGCCGCGACTCCCTCGGCCTGCTCATTGACTACGTAGTCGAGCGACGACAGTAACTGCACAATTGCCGAAAAAGGGGATTCCAATGGCGCGTGTCCTGATCGCAGAACTGCAACAAGAAACGGCGACCTTTAACCCGCACTTAACTCAATACGAGGACTTTCGCGTCGTCCACGGCGCCGCCATCGTGGAGGAACTGCAAGGCACGAATACCGAAATTGCGGGCGCGCTCGACGTCTTTGCGGAGCACAGCGATGTTGAAGTCGTGCCGACCATGGCGGCGTGGGCCGTACCCCATGGGCCGGTGGCGGATGCCGTACTCGACCGGCTGATCCAAGAAGTCATCGCTGCGATTAAGCCGGTGAGCGACGTGGATGCCGTCCTCCTCGTGCTGCACGGGGCCATGGCCGGTGAGACGGAATTCGATCCGGAGGGCCGGCTGCTGGCAGCCGTGCGAGAGTGCGTGGGAAGTATCCCCATTGTCGCCTCGCTGGACTTTCACGCGGTGATAACCGATCGCATGCTCCTGACGGCGGACATGATGGTCGGCTACCACACCTATCCTCATACCGACTTCTACGAGACAGGCGTGCGGGCGGCGCGCAACCTGATGCGTATGCTGAAGGAGAGTGCTGCGCCAACCACGGCCCGCGTGAAAATCCCTTTGATGGCCCGGGGTGACGAACTACTCACGGCTACGGGCCGCTTTGGCGATGCCATTCGCTTGTGCCAGGCAGTCGAAGAGTCTCCGGGGGGCCTCGTCGGCAACATCTACCTCTCCAATCCCTTCACCGACGTGCCCGACCTACAGTCCTACGTACTTGTGACAACGGATGGCGACCAAGCGCGGGCGAACGCAGAAGCCGAGCGGATCGCTGCCTTCATGTGGGACAACCGCGACTTGTGGATGGCAGAACTTACACCACTCCCTGAGGCGGTTGCCCAGGCACAGGAAACTCCCGGCCTTACGGTCTTTTCCGACGCCGCCGACGCTACGTCCTCCGGCGCGCCGGGCGACAGCAACGCCGTGATTAAAGCATTGCTGGCGCAGAACTACGACAAACGGGCACTCATCCCGCTGATCGACGCGCCGGCCGTGGCTGCCGCATTTGAGGCAGGAGTCGGGAGCACCATCACCATCAAACTAGGCGGAACCATGGATCCTGGACGCCATACGCCGTTTACGACTACTGTTTATGTAAAGAGCTTGCATGACGGCGAATTCGCTTATGAGAACGGCGTTGTGGAACAGGCCGGCCGCACGGCGGTGCTCACTATCGGCAACATCGTGGTGCTTACTACCGAACGGCTGATCTTGTTTGTCGGTCGCAGGGTTTTTCAGGGGTTCGGACTTGAGCCGCAGGACTTTGACTTGGTTGTTGCCAAGTCCCCCAACGGCTTCCGCACGTGGTACGAGTCGATTGCGGCCCGCATCGTGCATTTGGACACGCCGGGCTCCGCGAGCCTCAATCTTGAAGCGCTGCCGTACGAACATTGCGTGCGCCCGATCTTCCCGCTGGATGAAAACGTCGTCGCTAATCTGCGTGCCAGCTAGCTTCCCAAAGCCTTGGCAGACGCGTCTTCGATGCGGCCCCACGATTCCACAGCGCTAACGGAAAGTCGATGATCTCCCAAGAAGAGAAACCGACGTATGTGCGGCGCATGTTCGATGCCATCGCGCCGACGTACGACTTCATGAACACGGTCATGACCGCGGGCGCACACCATCTCTGGCGGCGCACGGCAGCGCGCGAGATCGTCGCCAGCGATCCGGCTGTAGTCCTGGACCTTGCCTGCGGCACCGGCGACCTGAGCTTCGCGGTCATGCAGGAAGCCATGGCGCCTTGCACCATTCTTGGCGTTGACTTCTCGCCTCCCATGCTTGATCTGGCGCAGGCAAAGCACGCGCAACTCAGAGAGAAGCGCTTTCCCATTGAGTTCTTACGCGCGGACGTGCTGGCTCTTCCTCTGCCGGACGCCAGCGTTGATGTCGTAACGAACGCTTTCTTGCTCAGGAATCTTGTAAACCTGGAAGAGTTCTTCACAGAGTGCCACCGCGTATTGCGCCCTGGTGGGCGGTTCGTGACGTTGGAGATCACTCATCCGCCCGTGCCGGGATTTCGCAGCGCCTTTGAGCTCTATTTCAACAATCTCGTACCGCTTCTGGGGAAGCTGCTGGTTCGTCACCAAGAGGCATATACCTATTTGCCCACGTCGCTTCAGTCCTTCCCCAATGCGCCGAATTTAGCCACAGCTCTGCGAGATTCCGGCTTTGCTGAGGTCTCGTATCGCTACCTTGGGCTGGGCACAGTGGCAGTGCACATCGCAAATAAGGTAACCTGAAAGCAACAAAAGCGGAGTGATCGACCCCTTGCCCACAAGGAGAAGTTCTCAAATGAAACAACGCCTTGGTCTCGCGTTCATGCTGGCGTTCATGCTTACGCTCCTCGGTGCATCTGCCGCCGCCGCGGCTGACTTTCGCACCGATACGTCAATAACCATTGGTGAGGGCGAAGTCATCAACGACGATCTCTATTTGCTGGGCACGACACTAATCATCAATGGCACGGTCAACGGTGATGTCTTTGCCGCTGGGACCACCATCGAAATTAACGGCACCGTGAATGGCAACGCAAGTCTTGCAGGCCAGGACATCACAATAGGTGGCACGGTTTCTCAAAGCGCACGGGTGGCTGCCAATAGCTTTTTCTTGATGTCGGGTTCGGTAGGTGAAGACCTCTTGATCATAGGCAACACAATCTCCATCGACAGTGGCGGCGTAGTTGGCCGCGACCTGATATTGACAATATCTACGTTGACGCTTGACGGTACCGTCGAACGCCGCGTCGCCGGTGTTGCCGAGAAGGTCACACACAACGGAAGTGTTGGTGCAGGAATTGACATCAGCGTAGAGGATTTAGTTATCACGGATGGCGCAAGCATCGGCGGGGATCTCATCTATCGCTCCGAGAAAGAAGCTGAGATTGCCAGTGGCGCCGAAATTGGCGGCGAAATAGCGGGTGAGATGGTTGAAGAGGCGATCGACATCGACATAGGCTTTGCGCTTGACCCGATCATTATAGGGATTGCCGGCCTCATCACGACCGCCGTCTATGGGACTGCGCTGCTGCTCGCATTCCCCCGGCTAACAGTCACAGCGTCCAATCAACTGCTTGAGAACCCGCTCCTGAGTATCGGGATGGGGATTGTATTCCTGATCGTCGTACCGATCGTTTCCATTCTCGTGATGATCACGGTGATTGGCATTCCACTTGGGCTGATTGCACTCTTGCTCTACGGCATCGCGCTCTTTTCGGCGCAGGTGTTCGTCAGCTTGACTATCGGCCGGTTGCTTCTGAGCTTCTTTGCAGACGGTAACCGACGCCTCATTCAATTCTTCGGGCTGCTGATCGGATTGCTCATTCTCTTTGGTGTTTCGTTCATTCCCTACGTCGGACCCTGGGCGCCCCTCATTGTGGTGATCCTCGGTTTCGGTGGATTGATGATGGCGATCGGTCGGCTGCGGCATGAGCCGGTGCGCGGCGCAACGCAACCTGCTGAGGGATAGCCAGTGCGGAAGGGCGAAGTCGCCGCGTCCTTGACGAAGTCAGCAGAATCCGCGGCGACTGACCTGGTTTTTGCGACCCCGTCAACGCAAAGCGAGTGGGACACGCCGGTAATCGCTGGGGGCGGAGAGTTGCTCCAAAGCTGGGCTTGGGGAGACTTTAAGTCACGCACCGGTTGGGAGACATCTCGCCTACTCTGCCTGCGTAAGGGCCAGCCTATCGCCGCCGCCCAATGGTTGCTGCGACGTGTGCCGCTGTTGGGCGCGCTCGCTTATATGCCGCGAGGGCCGGTTACCGCACCCAATGAGTCCGCTGTGGCGGAAGCCGTCCTACGACACGTAGCGGAGGAAGCACGGCGCGCAGGCGCGTTTGCGCTCTGGGTGGAGCCTCCTTGGGGAGAGAATTGTAGTCCAGGGCTTCCCACCGCATTCGTCACAACCCCGGACTACATTCAGCCGCCCGCCACCGGGCTTGTCGATCTGCGGCCCACCGAGGATACTATTCTCGCCGGTTTCCAAAGCAGCATGCGGCGCAATATCCGTCTCGCTTTCCGGCGCGGATTGGAAGTTCGTGTAGGCCGGACCGAAGCGGATTGGCAAGATTTCTACGCATTACTGTCAGAAACGGCGGAGCGCGATGGGTTTGGCATTCACACCTGGCCGTACTTCGCGACAATGCGCGATACGTTGGAAGCAGGAGGCATTGCGACACTCTTCTTGGCTGAGCACGCCGGCAAGCCGCTGGGCAGCCTCCTCCTTACCGCGTACGGGGGTACGGCCACCTACCTCTTTGGCGCCAGCGCCACGGCAGGGCGAGACTTGCGCATCGGGCACGGCTTGCAATGGCATGCCATGTGTTGGGCCAAGGAACACGGCTGTCATACGTACGATCTCTGGGGGATGCCGGCTACTGCCAACCCAGACGACCCCATGGCGGGGGTCTACCGCTTCAAGCGAGGATTCTCGCCTCGGATTGTCAACTATGCACCCACGGTAGTGGCGGCGCTTGATGCGCGTCGTTTCTGGGTGTGGAACAAGCTCGCGCCCCTTGCGCGCAAGTATGTACCGGGATTCTGAGGCCACGTAGTACGGGATGCGTTTGGTGACTGCGGTGCTTTGAAGTCTCTGTCTTTGAAAATCACTACGGATGTTTCCCGCGCAACGTGGGCCCACGCATTGCAGGCATTGCCACGCCAGCACTTTCTCCAATCCTGGGAATGGGGCGCGCTCAGGGAAAGGTATGGTTGGGAAGCTCGGCGCTATGTGTGCGAGCGCAACAACGAGGTGGTCGCCGCCTTCACGCTGCTTACCCGACGGGTTCCCCTGCTGCCGTGGCGCATTGCCTACGTTCCGAAAGGCCCTTTGCTGGACTATGCCGATGAACCGCTGTTCGTTGCCGTTTTAGACCATATCACCAACGTTGCACGTGCTGCGCGGGCGGTTTATGTAAAGATTGACCCCGACATCCCCGAGGAGAATGCGCGCGCAGCAGACCTCTACCGTGAAAGCGGCTGGCGGGCCGGTTCTGAGCAGATTCAGTTTCCACACACTGCTATGCTCGATTTAGATTGCGGCGCAGACGCGCTGCTGGCGGCTATGAAGCCGAAAACACGTTACAACATTCGCCTAGCGACGCGCCGAGGTGTGGAGATAGAAGAGACAACCGATTGGCAGGTGTTGTTCAAACTCTATGCGGAGACTGCAAGACGCGACGGCTTTCCGATCCGAGAAGAGGGCTACTATCATGACGTGTGGTCTCTCTTCCAAGAGTCGGGGCAAGGTGAGGGCTTCCTCGCGCGAGTTGAGGGCGAGGCCGTGGCGGGTCTCTATCTGATTCATGTAGGAGACACCGGCTGGTTCTATACGGGCGCGTCGTCCCAGCGGCAGCGTGACAAGATGCCCAACTACCTCTTGCAGTGGCACGCTATCCAATGGCTGATAGCGCGTGGCTATCGCTGGTACGACCTCTGGGGCGCGCCAACCGTGATGGATAAAAGCGATCCACTGTGGGGCGTGTACCGATTTAAGAGCGGCTTCGGTGCGCGCTATGTGCGCCGTCTCGGCGCGTATGATCGTGTCTTAAATCGCCCGGGTTACTATGCGCTCACCCGGCTCATTCCCCGCCTTTTGCACTTGCGACACCGTCTCAGCCGCTAAGCACACGTACCCCTGCCCTCATCCTTGACCCGCCGCATTGGGCAAACTACCATGCCCGTATGAACCGCTGAAAACGCCTGGAGCATGAAAGCATGGCAAAAATCGCCTTCATTGGCGCCGGCAGCGTGACGTTTGCCCGCCGCATCCTCACCGACATCTTGACCTGGCCGGAGCACTGCGAGAGTTCGCTGGCGCTCATGGACATCGACGGCGAGACGCTGGAGATTACGACCCAGTTCGTGGAGCGGCTTATCCGGGAACAGAGTCTCGGTGCGACTGTCACGGCAACATTGGATAGACGAGAGGCGCTTGAAGGCGCCGACTATGTCATTACGGCCATCGACGTGGGCGGGCAACCGCTCCGCATGCAAGATTGGAAGATTCCCGCCCAATACGGCGTCTACCAGACGGTGGCCGATACCATCGGGCCCGGTGGGGTCTTTCGCGGTCTCCGCACCGCTCCCGTGCTCGCCACAATTGCCCAGGACATGGATGAACTGTGTCCAGATGCGCTTCTCATCAACTATGCCAACCCGATGAACATCAACATGTGGCTGATTGGCGCGATGAGCAATATACGCGCCGCGGGGCTGTGCCATAGCGTGCAGGGCACGGCCGGGCAACTTGCCCAGTACATGGGCCTGGAGCCGGAGGAAGTGTCGTACTGGGTAGCCGGCATCAACCACCAGGCGTGGTTCCTACAGCTCCGCCACCACTCCTATCGCGGGGAGGACTTGTATCCCCGCTTGCGCGCCGCGATGGATGATCCTGACATCTATGCCAGAGACAGTGTACGCTTCGAGGTTCTGCGCCACTTCAACTACTTCGTCACCGAGTCGAGCCACCACATGTCGGAGTACACGCCCTGGTTTCGCCGCACCGCGGCCGATCGCGCGCGCTTCATACCGGAACACTTGAAGCGTTGGGCCGAGGAGAACTACATCGAGAAAGAAAACATTGGGGAGCAATTAGACGAAGAAGCGCAGATTCGGGAGTCCTTCATGTACGCCCGGCAAGAGCGGCGCGAAGACTACTTTGCCAGCCAGCGCAGCCAACTCGAAAGCCCAGATATACTGCCTTTCAAGCGGACTCACGAATACTGCTCGTTCATCCTACACGCTATCGAGACCGATACGCCGTATCGCTTCAACGGCAATGTGCCTAATACCGATTTGATTACGAACCTGCCCTCTGGCTGCAACGTGGAAGTGCCGATCTTGGTGGATAGTGCCGGTTTGCATCCCTGCTATGTCGGAAATCTCCCCGCCCAATGCGCAGGTATCAACCGCACCAACGTCAACGTGCAAGAACTCACCGTGCAGGCAATGCTTGAGCACGATCGCCGCCGTGTCCAGGAGGCGATTGCATTGGACCCGCTGACGACGACCCAGTGCTCGCTGGAAGACGTGCGCGCCATGACTGAAGAGTTGTTTGCGGCGAGCGAAAAATACCTGACAATATAGCTGCGAGACGCGGCGGCAGTCGCTGCCAGCGGTGGTTGCCATACGCTCCGCGTAAAAGAACCGTCACTGCCGTGCAAGTCAACATGCATCTTCACAGAGCAGCTTTGCGTGTGCCATGAATACCAACGACAACCGAATCCCGCCTTCAGAAGAAGCAGGGCAAAGTCATCAAGACGAAGGGAATGCGGCAGGAGGTCGTATTGACGAGACTCCTGAAGGGTTCCCTGTCTGCCAGTGGTGTGGTGGCGCCATAACCGAGAAGGAAGACTTGGTGGTTGCCGCTGACGAGACCGGCGCGCCGACCCGGATTGCGCCGGTTGGGTACACCGCGCCGCGCACGTTTGCAACGTATCACCGCGACTGTCATCTGGAAGCTACGGGAGAGCCACCCCCTGAGGAAACGGCGGACGCGACCGGATTTTGGACACCCGTCAACCTTTTCGTTATCGGGGTAGCGGTGGTAGTAGTCCTCGTCGTGCTGTACTTCGCACTGTTCCCCCAGTAATGCCGCGCCCACAGTCCAGACCGCATAGGTGCGAAAGCAATTTGTTTGCGCCTGAAGCGGACTTGACGACCCCGCACCCATAGCGTAAACTTCACGTGAACAATGCGATGCATTGTTCTATGCTGCGCATGGGCGGTGATGTATTGCCGTTGAGACGTGCGCAGAAACGTAGTAGAGTAGACAGTGTCGTGCGGTGCCCGCATGACGACAGGTGCGAATAGCAAAGTATACAGAAGGAGTTGCTGCGAATGGCTAGTGTAACTCTTGAATCCGTCACAAAGCGCTTCGGCGAAGTTGTCGCGGTGAGCAATATGAACCTGGAGGTGAAGGACAAGGAATTCCTCGTCCTTGTCGGACCTTCCGGCTGCGGCAAGTCGACCACGTTGCGCATGATTGCCGGCCTCGAGGAGATCACGGAAGGTAGTCTCTTCATTGGTGACCGCCTGGTAAATGACGTGCCGCCGAAGGACCGCGACATCGCCATGGTGTTCCAGTCCTACGCGCTCTATCCGCATATGTCGGTGTACGACAATCTGGCGTTCGGTCTGCGGTTGCGCCGCACACCCAAGAAAGAGATCGACCGCCGTGTGCGTGAGAGTGCCGAGATGCTCGGCATTGGCGAACTCCTCAACCGCAAGCCCCGGCAGCTCTCCGGAGGTCAGCGGCAGCGCGTGGCGCTGGGACGCGCCATCGTGCGCGACCCCGCCGTCTTCTTGATGGACGAGCCGCTCTCGAACCTGGACGCCAAGCTGCGTGTTACGACGCGCGCGGAGCTCATCAAGCTCCACCGCCGCTTGGAGACCACGACCATCTATGTTACCCACGACCAGGTGGAAGCGATGACGATGGGTCACCGCATCGCTGTGATGCGGGACGGTGTCTTGCAGCAACTGGACTCGCCGCAGAACATCTACGACCATCCCTCGAACATGTTCGTGGCCGGTTTTATCGGTAGCCCGGCGATGAACTTCCAAGAGGCGACGCTCACCGGCGACGCCGACGAAATGTGGGTGGAGACCGGCGGCTTCAAGCTCCGCTGGCCGCCCGACAAGGCAGCCGCCCTGGCCAAGGCCGATACGGACAAGATCTATTTTGGCTGGCGGCCTGAGGATATGTTTGACCCGCGCTTCCGCCCCGCCGCGCTGGACGTAACGGAAGGCAACTCCATGGCCGCCCGCGTGGACGTCGTGGAAACGCTCGGCTCTGAAATGTACGTCTACTGCCTGGCTGGCGATATCGACTTCGTGGCCCGGCTCGACCCGCGCGCCGAAGCCGTCGTCGGCCGCGACATCGAGATGGTGGTTGACGTGGATAAGTGCCACGCCTTCGACATGCGGACGCAAGAGTCGATTTTCTAAGGAAAGCTGGTCACCATACTCCACTCACAGGCCCATTAAGGGCATGTCATGGATACGGATAGACAAAAGAGAGGAGGCAGCATTTCGCTGCCTCCTCTCTTAGCTTTAAGGGTTATTTGCGCGGCCATTGGGATCGTCTCCTGCCGTCACCACTTGCAAACGCGCAAGAGAGCACCCCAAAGTAAGTGCTGCAAGCATGAAAACGAGATGAGTCCTGCTGGGAGGTTGGGAACTGGAAGGTGTGCGAGCGTTCCGGCTTGACAGTCGCAACCGTACCTGCACTGAGCCCGGTAGAAGCTATACCGGCAGTTCCCAAAGCGCGTACCACTTGGATTGATCGGCTTCCAAGGGCAACTCACGATCAGCTATGGCCTGCATCCGCAGTTCAAGCGCATTGTCGCGCGTGCGGGAGCCGGTAGGAGCGAAGGGATAGAACGCCCCGCGCTTGTAATTGTAGATCCAATACATGCCCACTCCCGACATGTCTGCGAAGTGGAAGGCCGCCGCGAGGAGCTGATCCCGGTAGCCGTGTTCGGAGAGAGTAAGGCTAACCATATGGATCGTGGTGACCAAGTCTTCGAAGTCAGGGTCCTGGAGGACCACCCAATGGAAGCCAAACGAGTCCTCCTTGATCAGGGTGTCCGTGCCAGTCTGCTTGCCGCTCACTGCAAGCAGATCGGCAAGTTCACGCTGGAGGTTCGCGAACTGGCTTGACGAGAGCGAGCGGAAGCAAATGCCGGCGCTCCCTTTGCTCTCCAGCCCATTGCTGGCGGCAAAGGCGAACGCAGCCGTGGAGATGCTCATAAGACTTTCCAGATGAGAGCGAACCGGGCGGCTGCGACCCAGCAGCGCGTCCAGAAACTTCACTACGCGCGCTCCATCTGCTGCTCGAAGTCTGCGAGACGCTTGAGCCGATTCTCCAGCGAGGGGTGGGTCGAAATGAGCTCCATCAGAGAGCTCTTGCTCACGGCAGGCATGATGAAGAACGCGTTTGCGCCTTCCACCTGACGCAAGTCATCCTTCGGTATGCGCTGCATGCGACCGCTGATCTTCAGTAGGGCGGACGATAGGTGAGAGGGTGAGCCGGTAAGCGTGGCGGCCCCCCGGTCGGCGGCATACTCACGGTATCGGGACAGCGCCCGTATCAAGAGGAAGCTGACGATCCAGACGAGCAGCGCCACGAAGTACACCAGAATTATCGCGTTGCCTGAACTGTCTCGACCCCGACCGCCAAAGCCGCCAAACAAGCCCATGTACATGCCGAAGCGCATGATCATGAACGCGAGCGTGGAAAAGAAACTCGCCAGCGTTATGACCATCACATCACGATTCTTCACGTGGCTGAGTTCATGGGCAAGCACAGCCTCCAACTCGTCGCGATTCAATTGGTGAATGAGGCCGGTGGTTACTGCCACGACGGCATGCTTCGGGTCTCTACCGGTAGCAAACGCATTCGCCATGGAATGCTCTACCATGGCAACCTTTGGCTTCGGCATGTCCGCCATTGCGGCGAGGCGTTCCACCATAGCGTGTAGATCGGGCGCTTGTTCCGGCGTCACCTCTTTCGCGCCCATGGACCACAGTATCATCTTGTCGCTGAAGAAGTACTGCGCAGCCATCAAGGCGCCGGCAAAGACCAGCATGGTCATGGCGCCCGCTCCCAGCGACCAGAGCGCGGCCAAGAAGAAGACGTAGACGGCGCCAAGGAGGAAAATCGTGATGAACATGCGTATCTGCAGCCCACCGTCGCCAATCCATTTGCGCTGCATTAACATTCTCCTTGCTTATCTTAGAGATCAATAGTTTCTAGTTGAGCTTTTCAAAGTATGCGGCCAACTTCGATGCCAATCAGATGAGGCATTCCTTTAGGGCTAAGGCGGTTGCCCTAAGGTCAATTATACTGTAGGCTCTTGGCTTTGACCACAGCAAAGAGCGTATGCGGGCTTCTAAAGGTGCGGCTGTGCCGGATGCATGCACGTTCGCTGGGGATTTGCTACAGTAGAGTCGTCGAGACCGGCTATAACCAGAGTCTTCTCCGGCGAATTGAAAGACGCTTGCAAGCATGAGCATTGCAGAAAACGTAGCCCACGTGCGCTCTCGCATTGCCGATGCCGCACTGAAGGCGGGAAGAGAGCCGTCTGAGATTACGCTGGTAGCGGTGACGAAGACATTCGGCAAAGGGACTATCGAGCAAGCTGCCGCTACCGGACTGAGAACTTTCGGAGAAAACCGTGTCCAGGAAGCAGCCGAGAAGATCCCAGTGCTTTCTGAATCATTCAAGTGGCACATGATTGGGCACGTGCAATCGAACAAGGCGAAGCAGGTTGTGGGACTCTTCGATTGCGTTCAATCAGTTGACAGTACACGGCTCGCGGAGGCGCTTGACCGGCACGTGGCAAACCAGGGAAGAGATTTGTCGATCTTGCTCCAGGTAAACGTATCGGGAAAGGAAAGCCAATCCGGCTTTGCACCGGCCGAGCTACCTGCGGTCGCTCGCCATGTCGGGGCGCTCTCGAGTCTTCGTGTCGAGGGACTCATGACCATTGCGTCATTCACCGATGATGAGGCCACGCTGCGCGCCGAATTCCGCACGGTGAGAGAGTTGCGCGATAGGCTTCAGTCAGTTCTGCCTGATCACCCGTGCCAAGAACTCTCCATGGGCATGACGAATGACTACCCGATCGCAATCGAGGAAGGTGCTACCATAGTACGAGTGGGCCGGGCCCTATTCGGTGAGCATCCGGTTGCCGTGCGTCAGAGAGCACCCGTGGGAACACTGCAAAGCACATAGATGGATTAGTACAAAACATGAACGAGGTGATTTGCAGATTTGTTGAGTTCCTCACCTTAGCGCTGATCTTTGCCATTATAGCGCGCGCTTTAGCCTCGTGGTTTGTGCAGGACCAGAGCAATCCCATCGTAGCCATGCTGCACGACATTACGGAGCCAATTGTCGGTCCCATTCGACGCCTCATGCCCACTACCGGTATGATCGACTTCTCTCCGCTGGTTGCCCTCATCCTTCTCCAGATTCTCCGCAGCGTCTTGCTTTCGCTGATATGCGGTTGACGCATGACCCTTTCGGCGCAACACCTACGAGATTCGGCCACCGGTTGCGAGTTGACCGTCCTAGCCAGACCGCGAGCGCGACGCACGGAGTTTGCCGGCACACACGCTGGCGCGCTGTGTGTCCGACTGCAGGCGCTGCCGGTAGCTGGCAAAGCGAATGACGAGTTGCTGAAATTCCTCGCTGACGCGCTTGGAGTACCCAGGTCCGCGGTGATGTTGAAGCGGGGCACGACATCCCGGCGCAAGACTCTCTTGGTGAAGGGTCACACGGCTGCCGGAATAGCGCGTCGCCTTAACGCCTTAGGTATAGGAGAATAAACTGTGCTGCAAACTCCGCGAGGCACAGCCGACGTTCTTCCCAACGAGCAAACGTACTGGAGCTACGTAACCGCTCACTTCAAGACTATTTGCGAATCCTACGGCTATGGCGAAATCCGCACGCCCGTGTTCGAGGATACCCGTCTCTTTCAACGAACGGTGGGCGAGGGCACGGACATCGTTGAGAAGGAGATGTATACGTTTGCAGATCGGGGCGGTGACAGTCTCACCCTGCGACCGGAGGGCACGGCGCCGGTGGTGCGCGCCTATCTGGAGCACGGCATGCATCGGCTGCCGCAGCCGGTGAAGCTCAGTTACATCGCCTCGATATTTCGCTATGACCGGCCCCAGGCGGGACGCTTGCGCCAGCATCACCAGTTCGGCGTGGAGGCGTTAGGCGAGGAAGCTGCGACGATAGATGCGGAAATCATCAGCTTGCTCCTGCAACTCTATCGCAGCGTTGGGCTCACCGAGGTTGCACTGCAACTCAACAGCATCGGCGACGCCGCCTGCCGTCCGCAGTACATTGCGGAACTGGCGTCATACTACCGTGCCCACGTCCAAGCGCTTTGTGACAATTGTCAGACACGCTTGGAACGCAATCCATTGCGCCTCCTGGACTGCAAAGAGGACGCCTGCCAGCCCTTCATCGAGCAAGCGCCCCACACGTTGGACAATCTCTGTGGCGACTGCGACGCGCACTTTGGCGTGCTAAAGAATTCCCTGGAGGCCATGGGCATCGGCTATACGCTGAATCACACGTTGGTGCGTGGTCTGGACTACTACACGCGCACGGTCTTCGAGGTCTGGCCGCGAGCGGTGGGTCGTCAGAGTGCTCTGGGAGGGGGCGGCCGCTATGATGCCCTGGCAAGACAGATTGGCAAGCGGGACGTGCCTGGCATCGGCTTCGGCACAGGCATCGAGCGCATTATCCTCAACCTGCAACGACAGGGAGTCGCGCCTGGCGAACATCGGCCTTTTAGCGTCTTTATCGCAACGCTCGGCGAACGCGCCGCGACGTACGGCACCGGCTTGGTGAATGACCTACGGCAACGCGGCGTCCGCGCGCTCATGACGTACCGGCCGCGCAGCCTCAAAGCCCAGCTACGTCAGGCGGGCAACCATCAGGCTGACTACGCCGTGATCATTGGCGACGACGAATTAGCGGTAGGACAGGTCTTGCTGCGCGACCTGGGGTCAAGCACGCAGGAAAACGTCACGGCAGCCGATCTCGTGCAAACACTTGAGCGTTTGCGCACTGAAAACGACCACGGGATTGCCTAAGGCTTCCCTCTCAACCGCTCCACAGTCAGCAGCGGGACCTTGCGTCAAACGGGAACGCCTACGAGCGACTCCATCAGTTCGACGTTCTCGTCAACCTCCGCCTTATTCTCCATGCCCAGGACAATGGCAGCAACGCTAGGGAGATCGAGCACGAATTCTAGTGCTCGCCGGCGGTCGTCGAGGAGCTTGCCGGCTCCGTAGACCTTCATCCCATAGATGCCCTTGCCGCGCACGGACATCTCGTCCATGACCGGGATTACCTCTTCAGGCGAGGCATCCATGGAAACACCGGCATAATTGATGCGGGCCAGCACCACCTCTACCCAGGGGGAAACGGCTGCGAGCTTGAAAGCCTCGAAATCATGGCAGGAAACACCGACAGCCCGTATCATGCCGCGGTCCTTACACGCCGTTAGCGCCTCCATGCAGTCCTGGTAGCGCGTCGTCCAGTCGTGCTCCGTGAGACAGTGCAAGAGCACGATGTCGGCATAATCGGTGCCAAGCTCGCGCAGAAAACGCTCGACATCCGCCTTGATGCCAGCCGGGGTGCGTGACGTGGTCTTGGTCGTGATGACGACCTGATCGCGCGGCAGCATGCGCAACGCCCCGCGCACGTGGGGATGGGAACCATACTGGTCAGCGGTATCCCAAAAGCGTACACCGGAGTCGTAGGCATAACAGAGGAGATCGATCAGACCCTCAGTGCCAAGCTGCCGCGTTTGATTGGACGACCCGTTCCAGCCGACCGTGCCGGTGCCGATGCACAGGCGGGAGACTTCGATGCCAGAGCTTCCAAGCGTTACCTGCTGCATGATGTTCAACTCCTCTTTGACTGCTAGCGTGAAACCATTCTACCACTCCGGTGACGCAAGTGCTCACCACGCGGTCATTTATGGAATTACATACGGCAGCGCAATTTGCACTCCCACGCCGAACACCGCCCCACCCACGATCAGCCAGATGGAGTTGAGCTTTGTGCGCCAGAGCAGCACAAAGGCGATCCCCGCGGCGGCTATGGTTGGCACGTCAACAAGCGCCGCCTGTCCCAGAAAGATCGCCACGGCTCCCATCAACCCGATAGCCGCGCTTACGACGCCGTCGAGCACGGAACCAAAGAATCGCGAGTCTCGCAGTCTGGGAATCCAGGGATTGACTGCGGCTACAAAAAGGAATGACGGCAAGAATATGCCCACAGTTGCCAGCGCGCTTGCCAGCAGCGCGCCCTGCGCAGTGCCAAAGCTCTCGTATCCCGTGAGGTAGCCCACGAATGAGGCGGTCGTAAAGAGCGGGCCTGGAGTGAGTTGACCCACGGCGACGGCATCGAGCAACTGGTCTTCACTGAGCCAGCCGAGACCTTCGACAAAGTCACCGTGCAGGAACGCCAGCAGCACGTAACCGCTCCCGTACAGCACGGCGCCGATCTTGAGAAAGGTGAAGAAAAGCTGACCCAAGCCAAATGGCGCGGCAATCGGGGACAAGAGCGTGTCAGTCAGACCAAGCAGCGGTTTGGCGAGAGGTGAAACTGTACCGAGGGAAGCAAGTGGCAAGGCCGCAAGGCTCGTCTTGCCAGATATTCTCGGTAAGTGGCCTTTCGCGGATACGACCACTCCCGCCAGCACCCCGCAGCCAAACAGCACGAGCAACTCATTTATGCCCACCAGCGCGAGAGCGCCTGCAGCCAGACCAAGCGCCCCAAGGGGAATACTGCGCCAGGCAGTACGGAGCAAGCCGAACAGCGCATGAACCACAATGGCAATAACCACCGGCTTGACCCCGTAGAGAAGCCACGACGCCTGGGGGAGGTGTCCGAATTGAGTATAGCCCCACGCAAGCGCGGTCACCATGAGCGCCGCGGGCAAGATGAACGCAATGCCACCCCCGATGAGGCCGCGCCAGCCGGCCCGAACCGATGAGATGTGGATTGCCATCTCGGTGGAGTTCGGCCCGGGGATGAGGTTCGTGGCCGCCCACAGATCCACGAACCGCTGCTCCGTGAGCCACTGCTTGCGCTCGACCAACTCCCGATGCATCAGCGCCACGTGCGCCGCCGGACCGCCGAACGCCACGCAGCCGAGCATGAAGAAATAGGAAACAACCTCACGAAAACGGGTCTCTTTACTCACCAAATGATGCAACCTACTCGTTTCTGGCAATTTGAATCCCGCTCGTAAGCGCCCGGTTGAATAGATCGATGGTGACAAACCACCCACCAACCGTCAAGCGGGCCGTTGGTGTCAAGCCTACAAGGGCAGAAGGTGACAAGCGCCGTGCTCTCTAGTACTGTAGACTAGTGCGTGATCGGATACCAGGGAGGCTCCAATGCCGCGAACTGTGCGAGTGGCCGTATGCTCCACGCCGCTCCGCGTGCCGGACGGTACGGACAGCGAGAAACACGCGTACAACTTAGATGTAGCCGAAGAACTGATCACCCGCGCCGCAGAACAGAACGCGGACATAGCCTGTCTCCCTGAGGTCTTCCACATCAAGGGCGTGAGCCGCGCCGGCAAGAGTGGGGAGTGGTTCGAGGACGTTCCCGGCGGCCCGACCTACACGCGCATGTCTCAGGTTGCCCGGCGGCTCAACATCAACGTCGTGGCGCCTATCTTTGCTCTCGAAGAGGGAGTGCGGCGCAACTTAGCCATGGTGTTCGACCGCTCCGGCCGTTACGTTGGCGGCTACCGCAAAGTGCATTTGACTAAAGTTGAGAGCCAAGAGTGGGGAATTGTCCCAGGGCATGACTGGCCGGTGTTCGAACTGGACTTAGGCAGGATTGGCATTACAATCTGCTACGACGTGAACTTCCCGGAAGGCTTTCGCATTCTCGCCTTGCAGGGAGCTGAGATCATCTTCCATCCCACGGTGTACAGCATGTACGGCGAGGTTGGCTGGGAGGCGGTCATCACGTCGCGGGCTATCGACAATTGCGTGTACGTGTGTCCCGTGAACAACGGTATAGACGGCGATGCGCCGTGGATGCCCGGCATGTGCCTAAATCGGAGCAGCGTTATCGGTCCCGACGGCCTATTCCTGGCAGACTTGGGGCGCTACTGGGGCATGGCGGTAGCCGAGATTGATCTTGACCGCCCCCGCATTGTGCGCAGCATGGGCGATTCGGGCGAAGCGAACTTTCGCGAAAACATGTGGGAGCACCGCCGACCGGAAACGTACGGTAAACTGACGGAACAGGGTTACTGGGTAGCGAATGGCTATCCCCACGAAACGGCGGCCGTTGTTGAAGGCAAGCATGAGGAGTAAGCGGTGATGGCGCAACAGACTGTCGTACACTTCACTGAGTCCTTGGATCTCTTTGCGCACGCCCAAGAGGTTATTGCTGGCGGTTCGCAGACTAGTAGCAAGCGGCCCAGCGCCTATGCTCTCGGCGCTTACCCAATTTACGCCGCGCGCGCCAGCGGCTCGCACATTTGGGATATTGACGGCAATGAGTATATTGATTTTGTCAACGGCCTCGGTCCCATCGTGCTTGGCTACTGCTACCCAGAGGTGGATGCGGCCATCGCCGAGCAACTTGGCAAAGGTATCATCTATGGACTGTTGTCACCGCTCGAGGTGGCAGCGGCAGACAGCATCATCGACGCCGTACCCGCCGCCGAGATGGTGCGCTTCCTCAAGGGAGGCGCAGAGGCAAACAACGCGGCGGCACGCATTGCCCGGGCCTACACCAAACGCGAGCTCATCCTCAATAACGGCTATCGCGGTTGGTCTGACGGGTGGAGCGCGAGTCGCAACGACGGGGGCATACCCTCGGCTTTAGAACAAAGCATCAGACAGTTTACGTTCAACGATCTCAATCATCTTGAGGACCTTTTCCGTACACACGACAACCAGGTTGCCGCCGTAACCTTGGATGCGGCATCCATGGGCAAAGAGCCGGAGCCGGGCTATCTCCAAGGTCTGAACGATCTGGCGCACAAGCATGGCGCGCTCGTCATCTACGACGAAATTGTCACCGGCTTTCGCCTGGCCATGGGCGGCGCGCAGGAATACTTTGGCGTGACCCCGGACATGGCGACGTTTGCCAAAGCCATGGCCAACGGCATGCCGTTGGCTGCCGTCGTCGGCAGCAAAGAGGTAATGCAAGCGGCGGAAGACCTGGTCATCAGCATCACGTACGGGGGTGAAGCGCTTTCACTCGCTGCCGCGGTGGCAACGATGGGCGTGATGCGTAAGCACAACGTGCATGAGCACCTCCATCAGACCGGTGAACTGCTGAGAGACGGCATTAACGCTGCCGCACAGCGCGCCGGCGTGGCGCTGGAAGCCTACGGTCTCGCGCCTATCGGCGGCGAACGCTTCCTCGACGCCGGAGATGCTGAAGAAGAGAGTCTCATGTGGCGGTTCCTCCTCGCCGGTCTGGCCCAGCGCGGTGTTCTCATTCGGCGCGGGGGCGTGAACTTCATTACGTTCTCGCACACAGCAGAGGACGTGGCGCAGACGTGTGAGGCCCTTGAAGATACCTTGCACGAACTCCGGCGCGTCCGCGAGAGCGGCCAATTGGCGCGTGCCGCCAGCGAGACTGCGGCCATAGCTACCTAACCCATGTGATACATAGTCAGGGGTACGCCTTTACAACAGCCATGCTCATACCGTCCGTCATAACCATCCACTTGGACCCCGTCTTGGTGCAAATAGGACCCATTGCCTTTCGCTGGTATGGCCTGATGTACGTCTTGGGGATCCTGGCCGGCGTTTGGACCATCCGCAAGTACGCCAACGAACGCGGCATCAATGACGATCAGATCAATACGCTTTTCTGGCCGGCAGCTATCGCCGGCTTTATTGGCGGGCGGCTCTACTACGTCATTCAGCAACCCCTCGACCCATACCTACAGCAGCCTTGGCGCATAATTGCTACCTGGGAAGGCGGCATGGCATTCTACGGTTGCATCTTTGGCGTGGTGATCGCGCTCTTGGTTACGTGCTGGCGTACCAACATACGGCTGTGGCCCGTGCTGGACGCCGCCGCCATACTTGCGCTGCCTGCGCAAGGCATTGGGCGCATCGGCAACATCGTGAACGGCGACGTAATTGGCTATCCCTCCGAGCTCCCGTGGGCGTTTCTGTATACGCATCCCGCGACCTTCGCGCCAAGCACAACCGTTGCATATCATCCCGCGGCGGTCTATGAGCTCTTGGGCAATGCCGTGCTCTTTGCCATTCTCTGGCCGTTGCGGCACCGCTTCCAAACGCCAGGGATGATATTCGCCCTCTATCTGGTGGGATACTCCGTTGCACAGATCATCATCTTCATCTGGCGGCTGAATGAGATCGTGCTTTGGGAATTGAAGCAAGCGCAGGTGACCGGCATCATTGTCGCGCTCGCCGGTATCCTGCTTGCGCTTTGGTTACGACAGGAATATCGGAATAGCAACGCGCAAACAGCTTAGTTCTGGCCTGCGGCCAGGGAGGAGCCTTAGACGCAAACATGTCGAGAACTTCACGCACTCTACTCATCCTCATTGTGTTCGTGGGCGGTATTTCGAGTTTAGGGACGGAGATTGCTTTGTCTCGGCTCATCGCCCCGTTCTTCGGTACGTCGCTCTTTGTATGGGCGAACGTCATCGGGTTTACGCTGCTCTACCTGACATTAGGCTACTACCTTGGCGGACGTTTGGCCGACCGCTATCCACGAGAAGAGGTGCTCTACCAGTTGACGGCGGTGGCAGCGGTATTGATTGGTGTGCTGCCGTTTATCTCCCGCCCCATTTTGCAGTACTCCCAAGTCGCATTCGCTACCTACTCTCTCGGCGTCTTTTGGGGCTCACTCTTGGTAGTGTTGCTCCTGCTTGCAGTCCCGATTACGTTGCTCGGTTGCGTTTCGCCCTTTGCGATTCGGTTGTCCTTGGAAGATGGAGACGTGCGGCAATCAGGCAGCGTGGCGGGCCAGCTCTACGCGATTTCGACCGTCGGCAGCTTGCTGGGCGCTTTCTTGCCCACCCTCGTGCTGGTGCCAAACATCGGCACGCGCAACACGTTTCTCACGTTTGCTTTCACGCTGCTTATCCTCTCAATCATCGCCTTAGGGAGAAGGAGACTCTATCCGCTAATCTTCGTGCTCGTGCTCGTGGGGCTGACAATTGTGCCCCAGGTGACGATCAAGCCTGCGGACGAAGGCGTTGTGATTGAAGAAGCGGAATCTGCCTACAACTACATTCGTGTGATCGAGATGGAGGATAGCACGCGTCACCTTGAACTGAACGAAGGGCAAGCGACACACTCGATTTACCATCCCGAGCGGCTGCTCACAGGTGGCCCCTGGGACTACTACTTAGTGGCCCCGTATTTTGCTCCAGACGTCGCGCCCGCCGACCTTCAACGCGTTCTTATGATCGGGCTTGGCGCGGGTACCGTGCCCAAGCAAATGACGCAGATCTATGGACCGATTAAGATCGTCGGCGTTGAAATCGATCCCGAAATTGTGGAGGTCGGGCGCCAGTTCTTCGATATGAATGAACCCAATCTGGAAGTGGTCGCGCAAGACGGCCGCTACTTTCTCATGACCGACGACCGCAAGTACGACCTCATCGGTACCGACGCCTACCAGCAGCCGTATATACCGTTTCAAATGACTACGAAAGAGTATTTCCAGCATGTACGCGACCGGCTGACGCCAAACGGCGTAGCGGTCATAAATGTCGGGCGCACGGCCACCGATTTTCGGTTGGTGCACACCATCGCCGGCACGATGAAGGCGGTCTTCCCGAATGTCTACATCATCGATATTCCGGGCACGATCAACAGCATTGTCGTGGCCACCAACCAGTCTAGCTCGCCGCAAGACTTCCTCGACAACATTCAGCCGCTGCTCGTCAGCCAGGACGTCGACGACCGGCTGCGCGTGGTTCTCGCCGTGGCATCGGAGCACTACCGCGAACTCACCACCGTGGAGACCCAGGTCTTTACCGACGATCTGGCCCCGGTGGAGCAGTTGATCCACACCATGATCCTCGACGTTGCCCAAGGAGAGTAGACCGCCAGGCTTGCGCCGCACTTACCTGGATTCTTGGCGGCGGGGCACGGGCAAACACCGCTGAATGACTTTAGAATCAAAATGCTAGCCGGTTCAGTTGAACCGGCTAGCTACTTCTTTGGCGGAGACTTGCTATCTGCAGGACCCCTACGACGCGGTCTGCAAGAGATCGGCCTCGATTGCCTTCAGCAGTTGCGCTTTGGGCCGAAAGCCTACCACTCTCCCAACCTCTTGACCGTCGCGGAAGAAGATGAGGGTCGGGATTCCCTGCACGCCCAGGCGCGTTGGCGTCTCCAGGTTATCGTCGGTATTGACCTTAGCAAACACCACCCTGCCCTCAAGCTCATTGGCGAGCTCTTTGACGATTGGTTCCACCATCTTGCAGGGGCCGCACCATGATGCCCAGAAGTCGACGACGACAGGAAGTGCAGATTCCGTTACGTCTTTCGTGAAGCTATCATCGGTTACTGTGATTGGATCAGCCATTGCTTCCTCTTTCTTGCCGAGCGGGAGTGCCAGCGTTGCGCATATTCTGCTTTCACTATGACAGAGATTCTCGTGAATTTCAACCCTTGAAGCCCGCGGTTGGTCGCTGTGCATCCCATTCACTCCGTGCACGCAACGAAAGACAGGTAGACACGCACAGCTTGCCCTCGCACCGCAGATTTGATAGCATGTTGAGTAGAGATATCGCCTCTCTCCTTTCCCCTTTCTCAATGTCTAGCTTAGACCCACGAACGCTTTGGCAAACTGTCCTCGGCGAACTTGAACTAGAGGTGCCGCGCGGACAGTTTACTGCCTGGCTCCGCAACACCCATCTCATCGATACCAATGGCTCTCCCTTTCGGGTAGGTGTGCCCAATACCTTTGCCAAAGAGGTGGTGGAGAGGAATTACCACGCTCTGGTAGAGCAGATACTGGCGCGTCTCTGTCACCAAGAGGTCTCGGTCGTGTACGAGGTATCCTCATCCATCCCGGAACAGGCGCGTCAAGTCTCAGCCACGGACGGATCAGCGACGGCAGCACCTGCCGCCCCACGGGTTGAGCAATCGCGATTGCCGCGCGGCGCCGGCACACAGAGCATGGTCAACGCGAAATTTACGTTCGATCGCTTTGTGATAGGCGCGGGAAACCGCTTGGCCGCGGCAGCCGCGCAAGCGGTGGCGGAACGCCCCGCAAAAGCGTACAATCCGCTCTTCATCTATGGCGACGCGGGTCTGGGTAAGACGCACTTGCTGCACGCCATTAGCAATGAAGTGATGCAGACCCAGCCCGACTGCCACATCGTCTACGTCACGTGCGAAATATTCACGAACGAGTTCATTCGCGCCATCAAGAACAAGCGCATCGATGAGTTTCGTGACCGCTACCGCAGCGCGGACATTATCCTCATTGACGACGTGCAGTTTCTCGCCGGCAAGGAACAGACGCAAGAGGAGTTTTTTCACACGTTCAATGCGTACCATGAAATCGGCAAGCAGATCGTGCTCTCCAGCGACCGGCAGCCAAACAGCATCGAGACGCTTACCGAACGTCTACGCAGCCGCTTCATTTGGGGCTTGATCGCGGACATCCAACCCCCGGACCTCGAGACCCGCATCGCCATCCTGAGCGAACGGGCCGAGGAGGAAGACGCAGTTGTCTCGCACGAAGTCCTCGAGTTCCTGGCAACGCATCTCGTAAGCAACGTGAGAGAACTTGAGGGATCCCTGACGCGACTCTTGGCGTTTGCAAAGCTGAACAACCAGCAGCCGTCCCAGGAACTGGCGACGGAAGTCCTGGACGGTTTGCTCTTCAATGTGCGTAAAGACGCTTTCACGCCTGAACAGATTCTCAACGCCGTCGCCACGCACTTTCGCGTGCGGGTGGCGGACCTCATCGGGCCCAAACGCGATAAGACGATTGCCCGGCCGCGTCAGATAGCGATGCACATGATGCGAGAAGAAACGCAAGTCTCGCTGCCGGAGATTGGCAGAATCCTCGGCGGCCGCGATCACACTACGGTCATGTACGGCTGCGACAAGATCAACAGAGAGCTTGAGCAGAGCACCGAACTGCAGCAAGAGATCGCCAGCGTGTGGCACATCTTACGGCCCGCCCAGTAGACCGCTGCCGTGCGGGTGAGACTGACCTTAGCCGCTCCAACTATAGGGAAAGAGACCCGTCCGAATCTTCCTCCTTGCTGCACCACCGCAACAGGTCTCGTGCCTAGCCGCTCCACTGAGTTAAAGAACCGGCCCGCCTGTGTCTTTTGAGCAGTCTGCCGCTAGCAAACACGTCCGTTCTTGTCCAAAACGGCTGCTTGCATATCGCTCAGCAAGACCTCAGCCAGCGCTATTTTCCTGAGCCTGTAGAAGCAACCAACCACTAGAGAATCCATATCGGCGTATATGGAAAGCACATCGAAACAACGCCCACAGCCGCTGCTCGTTCTTGCCACGGGAAACCCCGGCAAGGTTGAGGAACTGCGGCGCCTCTTGCAGGACGTTCCCATAGCGCTCGCAACCGCCACCGACCTCGGCCTCGCACTGCCTGAGGATGAGCCATACGCAACTTTTCTTGAAAACGCCACGCACAAGGCGCTGTTTGTGGCGGGGCAAACGCCGCATCTGGTGTTAGGGGAGGATTCCGGCCTGGAGGTTGACGCACTCGGCGGCAGACCCGGGGTGCTGTCAAAGCGCTACAGCGGTCCCGCGGGCAACGCCCAAGCAAACAACGCCAGACTGCTCCAAGACCTCAGGGGCGTTCCTTGGCCCCAGCGAGCAGCGCGCTTTCGGTGCGTAATGGCGCTGGCAAAGGGCGGAGAGGTGCTGTGCACTGCGAACGGCACATGTGACGGCCTCATTGCGGATCAGCCCCGCGGCAGCGGCGGATTTGGCTACGACCCGCTCTTCTTTCTTCCTGAGCAGAACCGAACGATGGCGGAACTTGCGGCAGACGAGAAGAATCGCATCAGCCATCGCGCCCGAGCCCTTGAGAACGCACGGGCATTCATACGACAATATGCATGGGACGCATAGGGGCCATTCCGGTTTCCCGGAGCCGACGCTGGGCTGACAAGTGAACGAACTAGAGCAGAGGATTGTCTTGGAGCGAGAGGAATACCAATGGTTGATGAATTAGAAGCAAAACATGAACGTATTGCCGAATTCCTGGAAGACCATAGTCTCGATGCCTTAGTGCTAGGGCGTCTGGCGAACTTTGCCTGGGCAACGGGCGGGCGCGACGGGTTCATCATGATTGCTACGGAACACGCCGGAGCCCACCTGATCTACACGCCCGCTGAAAAAGCATTGGTGGCGGACCGCATCGAGATGCCGCGCTTTCAAAATGAAGAAGGCCTCGTGCCCCCGGCGTGGACCCCCGTTGCCCCATACTGGCACGTCGACCGGCCCCAAGTGGTGCACTGGAACACGGTCGCGCAAGGCAAGCGCACCGGCACCGACACCGACATTCCGGGCGCACAGAAGCTAGCCAGTGATATTGCCCGGCTGCGCTTTCAGTTAATGCCGCAAGAGATCGAGCGCTATCGCGCGCTGGGCCAGGCGGCCGCACAGGTACTCGAACTGGCCGCCCACGAGATCGCGCCCGGCATGACGGAGCATGCCATCGCTAGCCTCATCGCCGGCAAAGCCATTGCTCAGGGGATCCAAGCGGCGCTGACGCTCGTGGCCACCGATGAGCGCATCTTTCGTTACCGGCATCCCATTCCCACGGCAAAGCAACTGGACAAGTACGCCATGCTCGTGCTGTGCGCCCGCCAGCACGGTCTGATCTGCTCAGTCTCGCGCTTAGTACATTTCGGGGACATCCCAGCGGAGATCCAGGCAAAGTCAGCCGCGTGCGCACAGGTTGATGCGGCCTTCATTCTCGGTTCGGTGCCGGGCCGCCCGGCGAGCGATGTGTTTGCCGACGCCGTGAATGAGTACTCAAAGGCTGGGTACGCGGACGAATGGCGGTTCCATCACCAAGGTGGCGCGTGTGGCTACGAGTCCCGTGACTATAAGGCCTCGCCCGCAAGCCAAGAGGTGATACAGTTGAATCAAGCCTTTGCGTGGAATCCAAGTATCGCAGGCGTCAAGAGCGAGGACACGACCCTGGTTACGGCGGAGGGCATAGAAGTGCTTTCAGCGGCCTCCACAGATTGGCCGATGCACTCGGTGGAGTGGCAAGGCAAGACCATCGCACGGCCTGCGATCTTACAGCGGTAGAAAACCAACAGAATGCAGCCAAGCCAGCCGCCTGCAAGGCAACCTGAGCAGACTAGCGCCACACCCGCAATCGAGTGGCGCGGGATTGGCGTATTCCTCGGCTTGGCCTTCGGCCTGACCTGGGGAATATGGGCGGTTGTCTACCTCTTGGGCGGCCTGGAAAACTTATTCGTATTTACCGTCGGCTCGCTGCTGGCTATGTGGGGACCGGGCGTCGGCGCGATCATTTGCAGCCGCTACATTACGCCAATGTCCGCGCGCGAGCTTGGCATGCAGCGCGGCAACCTTGACCGCTACGGCAGCATCTACATTTTCGTGGTACTCTTTCTCATCGCGGCCATGGTCCTCAGCGTTGGACTGGGATTCCAGGAGATCAACGCGGCGCTTGAACCGTTGAGCAGCGAAATCGTAGACGAGCCTTATCCCTTTAACGACCCAATACTTGTAACGTTCGTCACCATAATCGGCAGCTTTACACTTGCGGCGCTTTTCAACAGTCTCTTTGCTCTCGGCGAGGAACTTGGTTGGCGCGGCTATCTGCTGGCGAAGTTGGCGCCGCTCGGCATGGGTCGCGCGAGCCTTGTCATTGGCTTGATCTGGGGTATATGGCACGCGCCGGCAATCTACATGGGCTATAACTACCCCGGTCATCCCTACTTGGGCGTGCTCCTGATGGTCTGGTTCACCGTTGGGTGGAGCGTAATACTCACGTGGCTGCGCCAAGAGACAAAGAGCGTGTTGGCTGCCGCGTTTGGTCACGGCCTCATTAATGCAACCGCCGGCTTGCCGCTGCTCCTCTTGCTGGATGCCGATTCTCTCATTCGGGCGCCGCTTGGTGTCACCGGGCTTGTGCCGCTCACTCTATTGGCGTTCATCGCCTTCGCCCTGTTATGGCGTCGGGAGCGCGAGGACGCGGTTCATAATGCCGCAACCGAACCGGGATCCACTGCAGGTTAGAACTGCGCTTGCTTAGCTGCCTATTCCTGATCGGCGAACTGCATCGTGTAGAGTTGGAAGTAGGTGCCTCGCTGCCGCAGCAGTTCCTGGTGCGTTCCCTTCTCGACAATCTTACCCTTGTCCATGACGATGACTTGGGTGGCATTCTGGATGGTGGACAAGCGGTGAGCGATCACAAAGCTTGTGCGGCCCTGCATGAGCAGCGCGAGGGCCTCCTGAATCTGCTGTTCGGTTTCTGTATCGACGCTTGACGTAGCTTCATCCAACACGAGAATTCGCGGATCGGCGATCAGGGCCCGCGCAAATGAGAGCAGTTGCCGCTGGCCGATGGAGAGTTGCGTGCCCCGCTCACCAACCAATGTTTCATAGCGAAAGGGTTGTGCCTCTACAAAGTCATGAAGGCGTACTGCCTTGGCCGCCACCTCGATTTCCTCATCCGTCGCATCGAGCCTGCCGTAGCGGATGTTCTCCTTGACCGTACCGGAGAAGAGGAAGGGTTCCTGCAAGACAAGCCCAATCTGCTCGCGCAGGCTTTCGACAGTGACACTGCCAATGTCGTAGCCGTCGATAGTGACCGCACCCGATTTTATGTCGTAAAAGCGGCAAAGCACGTTGATGATCGAGGTCTTGCCCGCGCCCGTGTGCCCTACAATAGCGATGAGCTCGCCCGGCTGGGCCTCCAGTGAAATGCCGTGCAGCACAGGCGTATTCTCGACATACTCGAAGACGACATTGTCGAAGCGTACATGGCCGCGCACCGCCGGCAGAGACTTGGCATCCGGCGCGTTGACGATATCCGGCTCCTGGTCAAGGAGCGCGAACACCCGTTCGCTTGCCGCCATTGCCGACTGCATCTGGTCGAACCTCGCCGAGATGCTCTGTAAGGGTTGGAAGAAGCGTTGTACGTAGGTGAGGAAGGCCACCACGATGCCCAGCGTGATCGTCCCTTGGACGACGGCCACACCCCCAAACCAGATGATGATCACGATGGCAACCGCATTGATAATACTCACAGTCGGAGAAAACGCAGCCGAAAGGCCGTTTGCCCTGAGCGTGGAGCCGACGTAGCGATCGCTCAGCTCCTGAAAGCGGCGCAGATTCTCCGCCTGACGCGTGTACGCTTGGGTGACCCGCACGCCGAGGATGCTCTCGGCAAAATTGCCGTTCATCACGCTGCGGTCCTCTCTCGCCACACGCCAGGCGCTGCGGGACTTACCCTTGAAGTAGAAAGCCACGGCAATGAGACCGGGCAAGACGATGAAGGTCAAGAGCGCCAGTTGCCAGTGCATGTAAAGCATCATGAAGAGGATGCCCACCAGGACGAAGAGGTCCGTGGCGGTGTTCACAATGCCTTCCGTCACGAGCCGATTGATGTCACGTACGTCACTGGTGACGCGGGTGATGATGCGTCCCGCGCGATTGCGGTCGTAGAACCCCAGCGAAAGCCGTTGAAGGTGCTCGAAGAGGCCCTGCCGCAGCGAAAAGAGCAACTGCTGGCCTAGCCAGCTTAGGAGCCACCGGCGCGCTCCCATGGCGCTAAAGAGGATGAGTCCGGCAAACAGGTAGAGTAGGACAAGTATGTCAAGTCCGCGCAGATCGCCGGTCGCGAGGGGACCGTCGATAGCGAGCTTGAGCAAGTAGGGCCTGAGCACGCTGGCCACCGTGTAGATGAACGTGACGACAACCGCCCCCGCAATTTGCGGTCGGAACCCGGCCGTATAGCCGAACATGCGCGCGATGATCTTGAGATCGAACTCGCTCTTGATCACTTCCTCGTCGTCGGCCAACTCTGCGGGAGGCTTGCCCGGCTTCTGGCTGCTGTCGGTCGCAGGGGGCGACGACTGTTGCGCGCGCTCAGCCATGGGTTGTTTCATCTCCGTTCGCGCCCCAGCCCGCTTCACGCGCTAGCGCGGCCATGCGCTCCTGGTCCCGGAGTTGGATGTCATAGATGCGCGCGTAGAATCCCTCACGTTGTATGAGTTCCTCGTGGGTCCCCCGGTCGACGATGCGGCCCTTCTCCATGACGAGAATCAGGTCCGCTTCCTTGATGGTCGAGACGCGTTGGGCCACCACGAATTTGGTGCAGTTGTCGGCATAGTTCTTCAGACCCTCATAGATTCTGTACTCCGTCTCCGTATCGACGCTGGCGGTCGCATCGTCCAGCATGATGATGGGACGCCGCAGGAGCAGCGTGCGCGCGAGCGCGGTGCGCTGCCGCTGCCCGCCGGAGAGACCGGCGCCTCGTTCGCCAATGCGGTGTTGGTAGCCGTTGGGGAATTCCATGATGAAGTCATGGGCTTGGGCGGCCTTGGCCGCGGCGATGATCTCTTCCATGCTCGCGTTAGGTCGTCCGTACGCGATGTTGTTCGCCATGGTGTCCGCAAACAGCATGGGCTCTTGGAGCGCGATGCCGACCTGCTGTCGCAGAGAATTCTGGGTCACGTCCCGCACGTCGTGGCCGTCGACTTTGACCGACCCCTCACGGACGTCATAGAACCGGGCGATCAGATAGAGCAGCGTGCTCTTACCGCTACCGGTGGGCCCCACGATGGCGATCATCTGGCCCGGCGCGGCCTCAACGTTGACATCTTCCAGCACGGCATAGCCGCGCTGATACTCGAACGTCACGTCCTGAAACACCACGTGGCCCGTCACCGGCGGCAGTTCGTGCGCGCCGGTCAGGTCTCGCACCGGTGAGCGGGTATCCAGCACGCCGTAGAAGCGTTCACCGCTGGTAATGCTCGTGGCAATGCTGTCCATAATCCCGGGGAGCTGCTGGGTAGGACCTACGAGCATCTGAAAGTAAGTGACAAATGCCACGAGCGCGCCGATCGAGAGATCGCCGCCAATGACCAACCGTCCTCCCAGCCACAGCACGATGACGACGCCGAGCACCGAGACCATGTTCATGAGCAGGCCCAGCCATGCATTGACGTTCACGGCCCGCATCATGAGACGCACGAGTTCGCGACCTTCGCCCTCGAACTTCTCCTGTTCGTGCGATTCCCGCACAAAGGCCTTCACCACACGGGCGCCGTTGATGGCCTCCTCCAAGGCGATGACCACCCGCTCCCGCTGCTGCCGAATCCAACTGTACGCCGGTCGCACCTTCTTGTCGTAGACCCAAGAGACAACAGCCAGAATGGGGAGAAGCGGCAGTGACCAGAGGGCGAGTTCACCGCTCAGCCAGAACATGATGCCGAGCACGATGGCATAGCGGAGAAACGTGTCGAGGATATTGATGACGGCTTGGGTACCGAAGCCCTGCACCAACTCGATGTCGCTCAAGGCAACGGAGATCATCTCCCCGGCCTGGATTCTGTCGTGGAAGCCAAAAGAGAGGTGTTGCAGGTGATCGTAGAGTTGCGCGCGCAATTGGTAGCCGGTTCTCTGGGAGACGACAGCAGTGAAGAACGCCTGGCCAAAGAGGAAGAGCGCGGCAAGCAATGAAGCCGCCAAGATGACGCCGCCCATGATGCCAATGTACCGGAGGTCGCCGGGCGTCAAGCCGTTGTCGATGATCTCCTTGAAGAGCGCAGGGGTGACCAAGCTCAACACCGTGCTGACAAGCCACGAGCCATAGGCGAGTAAGGCAAAGCCGCGGTACTTGAACGACGCGGCTATGAGGCGACGGAGAATGTTCATAAGACAGTCTGTGCCATCTTTCCCCAGAGGAGGCCCCAATATCGGGGTACGGGGCATGCGCGGACTTCCACTCCAATGCACGAACCGTGCCAGCAGGGGAGAAGACTCCCTCTCCCTGAGGAGAGACTTTCGCACGGCCCGTGCCGGCCGGGGGGAAGACCCCCTCTCCCTGGGGAGAGGGCCGGGGTGAGGGGAATCTTAACCGTCCCAGCCTCATTCAGCGTGTTCGTCAAAGTCACGCACAGGTCTCCTAGAGGGGTTGTCTCCCCGCGAAACCGGTATCGAGTTCATGCCAGAAGCGAATCTCGTCCTCGCCGTGCTTCCAGCAGAGATAGACGATGCGACCATCGCGTTCAGCCGGGAAGTCAATCAACCCCTGCTCGATGTCCTTGAGCGCAACGCCCTGTTCCACGATTTCCTTGATCAACGCCTCGGCCTCATCGCGCAGGGCTTGGATTTCACGCAACTGCGGCAAAGCCGACGCCACATCCGGCCTCGGGTAGCCGTTGCTGCGCTGCAATGAGGCAGGATAGGACTTTCCTTCAGCGAGTTGCTGAAACAGAACGTAGATCTCCTGGAGACGGGCGACGATTGCACGTATGCGCGGCAAGAGGGCGTTGGCTTCTTGCAACGTGAAGAGCTTGAGCGGCGGCTCTGAGGGCGTCTCTTGAAAAGACATTGACAAATAGAGGGGAGGCGACGTGTACACTACGGGGACGCCTACTATCTTTGCATAGCGACCGATTTACGTCAAGGCGGGTATTCTTGACGTGAACCTTGTAACCCATACATGCGGTTGTTAGAATCGAACAATGAATCGCATAGCCCTCGAAAACTACCGATGTTTCAGAGAGAAGCAGTCGGCTCGCTTGGCCCCGCTCACCCTCCTTGTGGGCCACAACAGTACGGGGAAGACATCATTCTTAGCGCTGATCCGTGCGCTATGGGATGTGGCATTCCAGGAACGAGTACCGGATTTCCGTGAGGATCCCTACGACCTCGGCACCTTTCGAGAGATTGCACATAATCGTGGTGGCCGAGGCAGTCACGCTACCTCCTTTAGTGCAGAGTTCGAATACAAGGATGCCAATATCCCTAACAAAGTAAAACAAGATTTTTTATTTTATGTAATGTTCGACGAACGCAACGCAGTCCCTTTCCCTGTCACACGAGCCTTTACAGGGGGAAGCATAGAGTTCCAAGCAATAAAACAAGACGATGGCAATTTCCTGCTGCGCTTAGCCACACCAGATTTTAGTACCGAGAAAGTTGCAGAGCACAGGGTTTTCTCGCAGGAAGAGTTGATACTCTTCCCTCTTATGGAGTTTATTTCGGCGTTCGGTCGTCCCGAACTAGAGAATGAGCTAGAGGCAATGGCTGAAAACCTCAACAACTCTCTACGGTTGGTGGTCACAGGAAAGCGACCATATGCTAGTGCGCCCATCCGTTCGCGTCCTCGCCGCACATACGATCCAACGCGCCCCTTGCGGGATCCTGAAGGTGAATACGTACCCACTTACCTTGCCAGCATCTCCAGTCGCAAAAGGCAAGAATGGGCAGTTCTCCGATATGCTCTCGAAGAGTTTGGGAGAGAGTCCGGACTGTTTGATGAAATTGACATCAAGTTACTTGGTAAAACTGAAGGATCGCCCTTCCAGGTACAGATTCGCAAGTTTGGCCGGCGACTCAAGGGCCCCAAGCGGAACCTCATAGACGTTGGCTATGGAGTTAGCCAAGCATTGCCACTGCTTACCGAATTGCTGCGCGTGGACTCACCGTCGATGTTCCTGCTCCAGCAGCCAGAGGTGCACTTGCATCCCAGCGCGCAAGCTGCACTCGGCAGCCTCTTTTGCAACCTTGCGGGCCCCGAGCGGCAACTCATTGTAGAGACACACAGCGACTATATACTCGACCGTGTGCGGATGGACGTCCGTGACAAGAAAACCGAGCTTAAGCCAGAGGACGTTTCGATACTCTTCTTCGAGCCAGATGAACTTGATGTGACCATCCACTCGCTCCGCTTGGACGAAGATGGAAATATCTCGAACGAGCCAGAAGGATACCGCCAGTTCTTCCTGGACGAGACGCGCCGCTTCATTGGAATGTAAATGTGCGCGATTGTTGATGCTAACGTTGGGCACCAACTGTTCGGCAACAAGCCATCGGAAGCGGGAGCCTATTTCCTCGACTGGCTGACCAAAGGAAGAGGAAAATTGGTAGTAGGTAGCGGCCTGCGCCAAGAACTTGAGAAGTCAGAGAAATTCAAGAGGTTACTTCTGGAGCTCGTTAGAGCAAATAAGGCAATAGACATTCAGAGCCGGGAGGTTATAGAAGCCACCAAAGCGCTGCAAAACGAACACATCTGCAAGTCAAACGACCAGCACGTGCTTGCTCTGGCGAAAGTGAGCGGAGCGCGTCTGCTCTTTACCAACGACCGGGAACTCCAAATAGACTTTAAGAATCGCCAGATCATTGATGGTGTTCAAGGAAGAGTATATACGACGCTGCGTAGTACGAGTGTGACACGAACACATAAAGACCTCCTCAGACGCAGAGATCTTTGCGGCACACAAGGTTCGGAGTGAGAAGCCGGTCTGCGATTCCCTGGATATGGTTTCTCATTCTCACAAGGAAACCAAGGTGAGATGAAAAGAATCCAGCGCAGGATTTACGAACTGCTTGAAGTTGCCCACCCGGACGACACCGCCAGCCGCATTACGGACCTCTTCCTATTCATTCTAATTGCCCTGAACGTCGTCGCGGTGATTGTGGAAACGGTGGAAGACCTGGCGACGCAGTACGCCGTGGTCTTTCAATTCTTCGAGGTCTTCTCGGTGGGGGTGTTCACGGTGGAGTACGTGCTGCGCCTGTGGACGTGCGTCGCGAACCGGCGCTACGCGCATCCGGTCACAGGACGGCTTCGCTTTGCCGGCTCATGGCACGCGATCGTGGATGTGCTGGCCATACTGCCCTTCTACCTCCCCATGTTCCTGCCCATTGACCTGCGCATCATCCGCGCCCTACGCTTCTTCCGCCTCTTGCGCTTCCTGAAGCTGAGCCGCTACTCCGAGTCGATGCGCATCTTTGGCAAGGTGCTCCGCAGCGAACGCTCGGAATTGATGGTGGCCTTGTTTGTCGCCGGCGTCTTGCTCGTGCTTGGCTCAAGTTTTCTCTATCTCGTGGAGCACGAAGCGCAACCCGATAAGTTTTCCAGCATCCCGGCGGCCATGTGGTGGGGAGTGGCCACGCTAACAACGGTGGGGTACGGCGACGTGGCGCCGATAACACCGCTCGGGCGCTTTCTCGGCGCGATTGTGGCCGTGATGGGCATCGGCATGTTCGCTTTGCCGGCTGGCATACTTGCCTCCGGCTTTGCGCGAGAGATGAGCAAACATCGCGGCGAACCGGCAGTCTGCCCCCACTGCGGCGAGCCCATCGGTGAGGTCGAGGGTGAGTGAGGGCCGCTGAGAGGAAGTCCTGTGATGTTGTGTGCCCATTGGTCCCGCAAAGGATTGAAACGCTGGCCGGTTGCTAACCGGTTGCAGCTACAGACAGCCCACGCCGATTCGCACAAGCGCCTGATCTCCTAGGCCGGTTACTCTTCCTCGTACTGCCCCCGCGCTTCCAAGTACTCCCGCGCATAGCCCAAATAGGTCTCCGCATTGCTATAGATGCGCGCAAGCTCCTGGTCGGTGACCTCGCGCAGCACCTTGCCCGGCACGCCAAGAATAAGAGAACGCGGCGCGAACTCCTTCCCTTCCGCGAGCACTGCGCCCGCGCCGACGATGCTTTCCGGTCCCACCGACGCGCCATTGAGGAGCAGCGCGCCCATGCCGATGATGCAGTGATCGCCCACGCTGGCGCCATGGATGACCGCAGTATGCCCGGTCGTAACGTGGGAACCGACCAGCGACGGATACCCGTGGTCGGTGTGCACGACGCAGTTCTCTTGAATGCTGGTATGCGATCCAATGACAATGGGCGCAAAGTCACCGCGCAGCACCGCCCCGTACCACACGCTGGCGTAATCCCCCAACTCTACGTCGCCAATGACGTACGCATTCTCTGCGATGAAGACATTCTTGCCAATGCGAGGCATTACCCCTTTATACGGCAGTAGTGGCACGTATCATTCTCCTCTCACATCTGGTTGTTATGTCAATATAATAACGGATGCATAAACTGCTCGGTTGTTGCCCTCCCGAAACGCCGGCGTTCAGGGCCATCATAGCACCGTTGCGCTTCAGGTCGCGTGTCACAATTCGCTGCCAGGGAGCACAACGCTACTGGCATGTAGCGCACATGTACGTAAGCGAGTGCCTATGCTATGGTGATATGGAACCAGCATGACACTAACTTGATGATTCAAGGAGTACATAAACCATGGCAGTGACGACAGAACCAAAGCACTTTGGACTACTGATAGACGGGGAGTGGCTTGAGCGGCGTGACGGCAAGCTGCTGGAAGTACGGAGCCCCAATAACGGCCAGGTATTCGCTACGCTGCCGGAAACGACACAAGACGAACTAGACTCCGCCATCGAGGCGGCACAGCGGGCCTTCGACAAGCAGGAACTCTCCCCAAATCAGCGTTACGAAATCCTCTACAAGGCGTCCCAGCTTCTCACCGAGCGCGTCGAGGACATCGCCTTCCACATGAGCATGGAGGGCGGCAAGCCCATCAAAGAAGCGCGTATGGAAGTGGGACGCGCCGCCAGCACGATCCTCGTGGCAGCGGAAGAAGCAAAGCGCATTCACGGCGAGCAGATTCCGGTAGAGGCTGCCGTGGCCTCCGAGAAACGCTTGGCGTTCACCATGCGCCAGCCGATTGGGGTGATCTGCTGCATCTCGCCATTCAACTTCCCCGCCATTCTCGTGGCGCACAAGATTGCCCCCGCCATTGCGGCCGGCAACACGGTGGTGCTCAAGCCCGCCAGCGCGACACCGGTCACGGCGGTGAAGATCTGCCAGGCTTTCCTGGATGCGGGCTTGCCGGCTGGTCACCTGAACCTCGTAGTTGGCGGCGGCGCAACCCTGGGCGAGTGGCTCATTCAGGATGAGCGGTTTGCCATGTATTCATTCACGGGTTCCGCCGAAGTCGGCAAGCACCTACGCAACAGCATCGGCCTGCGCCGCGCCACGTTGGAATTGGGCGCGAATTCACCCGTCATCGTCGACAATACCGCCGACGTGCAAGCAGCCGCTGAAGGTGTTGCCCAGGGCGGCTATATGAACGCTGGTCAGGTGTGCACTTCGGCGCAACGCATCCTTGTGCATCGCGACGTCGAGGAGGAATTCCTGGCGGCCTTAGTGCCGCAAGTGGAAAACCTGAACGTCGGGCCCTCCTACGAAGACACCACCGACGTCGGCCCCATGGTCACGCTCAGCGCTGCCGAGCGTGTGGAAGCATGGTTCAAAGAAGCGGCTGCCGATGGCGCGACCGTGCACTGCGGCGGTGCGCGTGATGCTCAGTTCGTAACGCCGGCAGTGATTAGTGGCGTGCGCTCCGACATGCGGATTTTTCAGGAAGAGCTATTCGGTCCCGCAGTCACCGTGACCGTGTTTGACGACATCGATGAAGCCATCGCTTTGGCAAATGACTCCCGCTACGGCCTGCAGGGCGGCATTTTCACCAACGACCTGGAGACCGCCTGGAAGGCCGCCAAGCAGGTGCACATAGGCGCGCTTATGATCAACGATACCTCCCGCTACCGCGCCGATCAGATGCCGTTCGGCGGCGTGAAAGAGAGCGGCATGGGTCGCGAGGGTCCCAAATTCGTCATCGAAGAGATGACCGACCTGAAGCTGGTGGTCTTCAACCTGCAAGGGTAGCTCTCTATCGCAAGGGTCCGCCATGCCCAAAGACCGCATGCTCAGCGTCGAAGAAGCGTTCGCGCGCATCGTCTCGCAGTTCTCGGTACTTGAAGCGGAGACGGTACCTCTCATGGATACCCTCGGCCGCGTGCTGGCTGAGGACGTGGTCAGCGCGGAGGACGTGCCCGCCTTCGACAATTCAGCCATGGACGGTTACGCCGTGCGCTTTGCCGATACACAAGCGGCGAGCGAGGCTGGTCCGGTCAAGCTGCGCGTTGTCGGGGACCTGGCTGCAGGCGCCGTGCCGGACGCGCCGCTGGGACCCGGCGAGGCCGTGCGCATCATGACCGGCGCGCCGGTGCCGGCGGGCAGCGACGCCGTGGTGCCGTTCGAGGACACCGACCGCACGGACTGGGCGAAATTCGGCACGCCTCCCGGCACAAGCGGCGATCCTGCCACCGTCGGCATTCTGCTGCCGCCGGAGTACCAGGACAACGTGCGCTTTCGCGCGGAGGACATCACAACCGGCGAGACGGTGCTCACTCAGGGCAAGCGGATTCGCGCGGCGGAGATTGGCGTGATGGCTTCTCTGGGAAAAGCGCAGGTGTTGGCCTACCGGCGGCCCGTGGTAGCCGTTATCCCTACCGGCGATGAGGTGGTTGACATCGCAGAGCCGTTGCAGCCCGGACAGGTGCGCAATAGCGCAGCCCACGCGTTGGAAGCCCTCGTCACCGCGTATGGCGGCATACCGCGCCGCCTAGCCGTGGTCGGCGACACAGTGGAGGAAATTCGCCAGGCGCTGCTCTCCTGCCACGACTGCGACCTCATCGTGACCATTGGCGGAGTCTCCATGGGCGACTACGACCTGGTACGCAACGTGCTGGGAGCAGAAGGCGAGATCGACTTCTGGCGCATCCGCATGCGCCCCGGCAAGCCGCTGGCATTTGGTCACATTGAGGGATCAGTCAGTGCGGATTCTTCCGGAGCAGACGCGGACTCATCCGTCATTCCCGCGAAAGCGAGAACCCAACCCTCTCCTTGGGGAGAGGGCCAGGGTGAGGGGTCCGTCCCTGCCGAGGTGCCTGATCCCGTCATTCCCGCGAAAGCGGGAATCCATCCTTCATCCGATGAATCAAATCGTCGTGTACCCGTCGTCGGCCTGCCCGGCAACCCGGTCTCCGCTTATGTCACCTTTGAAGAATTCGTCCGGCCGGCGCTCCTCGTCATGCAGGGGCACACCCACCTCCACAAGACCACCGTCACGGCACGGTTTCTCGACAGCATGGAGAACCACGGCCGGCGCCAATTCGTGCGCGTCATCGTCGAGCGCGACGACCACGGCTACACGGCGCGGCTCACTGGTGAGCAGGGCTCGCAACTCCTCACCTCTCTGGCCAAAGCCAACGGCCTCGCCATCATCTCCGAGCATGTAGATTATGTCGAGCCAGGCAGCGAGGTCACCGTGCAGATGCTCGACTGGCCGGAAGAGGCATGACACGCTACAGCAATTGGGAGAATTGCATCCCGCAGGCTTGCAAGGGTCGCTGTCAAGTGACGAAACCTGCCGCTGTACATTGTCTTCCACCCTGCCGTTTGGTACATTTAGGCTAGGCTAGTGAAGCGCCCCGAAGCAAAAGGGATATGGTATTGGCGGTATTTGACACACACAAGACGTATGAGGCGCTCAAGGCGGGAGGCTTCACCGAATCGCAGGCAAAGAGCTTGCTCGATGCCCTCGGTGAATCGAACGAGTCGCTGGCAACGAAATCCGATATAGACGTGATTAGGGCCGATATGCGCGAATTAGAGTTGCGCATGCGGCTGCACCTCTATGGGGTAGCCATCGTAGTAGTTGGCATCTTGGCAGCTTTGGAGATATTTCCGCTCTAAGCGCGCCAAAACGGACACTTTGCATTTCCGGTTAGCCGCGCGGTTGCCCTGTTTGATACCCGTTGCAATGGTACACTCTTCAGTGCAAAGCGACGCCTCTAGGTGTGGGCACGCTTCCGTTATTCCATGCAGCAAGGCGAGTAGAGGTCACCCATGTTGATTCAGTGGATGGAAACCCTCAGCACAGCGGACACCGTGCTCCTTTTCATCTCGCTCGCAGCGATCTTCCTCATGCTCGCCGTCCCGTTTGTCCTGCTCTTCTCCGTCGCCATCATCGACGAAATCCTCTCCAACCGTTTCGACAGCCTTTAGTTACGAGACTCTCCTGCAAGAGTTCTGGCTCGCATCGGTGAGCTGGATTTGACTTATGATTCTCTAGACGAATAAACCGGAGCGGCGCTGAAAATTCTCAGCGCCGCTCCTGGACTTGAGGGCTATTGGCCCCAGACTTTCCTGTCTAGACCTTATTGATCCAACCGGTACAAAAATCGAATATCCCACAGACCATACAGCGTCGGGGTTGTATTTCCAAACACGTTGCGGGTGGCGGTGAGGCGTTCGCCCTGGGTGGTGTAGATGAGGGGCAGGTTTTCGGCGACGATTGCCTGGGCTTGGTGGTAGAGTTCCACGCGCTTGGCGTAGTCGAGCTCCTGGCTGGCCTGAATATAAAGCTCGTCGATCGCGGCCTCCCATTCGGTGGCGGGTTCCGGCTGGCTGGGGTGCCAGAGGTGCAGGAATTCGCTGCTGTGCCAGACCGCGATGCCGCTGTACGGGTCCGTGCCGCCGGTCAGGCCGATGACGATGGCTTCCCAGTCGTAGGTGGCGGTCAACTGGTTTACAAGTTCGCCGAATTCGACTGACTCATAGTTTGCTTTGATGCCTGCCGCCAGCATGCCTGCGGCAATGCGCTGTGAGATGGCAGCACGCACGCTATTGTCACCGTTCGTCGCCAGCGTGAACTCGATGGTATTGCCGTCTTTGTCCTCGCGAATACCGTCGCCGTTGGTATCCACCCATCCGAGCTCGTCCAGGATTTGCTTGGCCGCGGCGATGTCATAGGGATAGCGGCGTACACCGGGATTGTGGAAGTCTCCGGCCGCCGGACTGACAGACGACCACTGCGGATAGCCGAGCCCATGCTGGATCTCCGCCACGATCGCGGCTTTGTCAACCGTGTGGGCAACCGCTTGGCGAAACTGCGTGTTTTGAAACCATGCCAGTTTTTCCGGCGCAACATACGGCGCGCCGGTCTCGGCGTTCGAGCCCGGGTTCATGTTGAAGGTGAGGAACGACGTCCCAAAGCCGGGGCCGCGCCGGTAGATGGTGTAGTTCCCCTCGACTTCGAACGGCTTCAGGTGTTCATATTCTTCGCCCAAGACTCCGTGGGCGTCGGTCTGTCCGGCCTGGAACATCTCCAGCTCGGTCTCGAAGTCCTCCACGATGTGATAGACAACTGAATCCAGGTACGGCAGGGAATTGCCGGCAGCGTCCTTGAGCCAGTAATTCGGATTGCGCCGCAGCACCAGCAGCTCTTCAGTGTCGTATCGTTCAATAGTGAAGGGTCCGGTGCCGATGATCTCCTGCGGGTCGGTCTCAATGTCCCACACGGATTCGAACGTGCCGTCGTTTACGTACGACTCGAGAATGTGCTTGGGATAGATCGATTGGCCCATGGAGCGCAGGAACGGCGCAAAGGACACCGGCAGGACGAACTCGACCGTGTACTCATCCAGCGTGCGGACGGTCATGCGGCCTTCGGTCCACTCGCCGCTCTCCGCGTCGATGTAGCGGAACGTAAAGGCGGCACGATCATTCGTGGGAATGTCATCGTTGTAGACAATGCGGTTGAAGGTGAACTCTACATCGTGCGCCGTAAAGGGCTCACCGTCATGCCAGGTCACGTCTTTGCGCAAGTGGAAGGTCCAAGTCAATCCGTCCTCAGAGTGTTCCCAGGACTCCGCCAAGGCCGGTTCCACCTCATTGGTCAGCCACGAGGTCTCGGTGAGACCCTCGAAAAGGTAGCTGAGGTACCCGGATGAAGAAGCATCATTGGCAAGCGCCAAGTTGAAGGTCAGCGGTTCACCGATGGTGGAATACGTAATCTGCCCGCCCGGCTTGCCGATGGCGTATGCAAAGTCTGCGGCATTATCCTTGAGATCGGCGACAATCGTCTCGTAGTCGCGCGTAATGTCGGGTTGCTCCTGGGCGGGCTCCTCTCTGGGTTCAACTGTGGTAACCACGCCACATGAAGAGAGAAGTAGCACGGAGACAATTGCCAACAGGCCGAGCACGGAACCTCGCAGCCCTACAGCCGCCCACAAGCTGCCGCCTGCCTTTGGGGCTAAGACCTCGTCTTGGCTCTGCGCCGCCTGCAGCGCTGAATCCCGGTGTATTCGCATACTGCTTCCTCCTTGGAAGAATTACAAGAAAACGCCGCTGTCCTCTTGGATCAGATTGCGCCCCGTCAGAGCAGAAATGCAGGTGTCCGGCGGCAGCATGCTAAACCAAATTGCGTCTGCTACCTCTACCCAGACCAATCGCCCTTGTTTTTCCACTGTAGCACTTTGGCGGTCAAGCTAGTGTAGCCGAGCTTACACTTATCCAAATGCAACTGCGCTCCACAAGAGTCCTTACAGCCAAGTCTCCGCTAGCTCAAAGTCTCGCTTCGCGGCGGCCACAGGCTCAATGTGCTCTCAATGGGCGGTACAGCTGGCTCTTCTCAACGATGCCGAAATGGCGGCGTTCACTTGACCAGCCGGCGGTGCATAAGGGTGGCGGCGATAGGAAAGAGTACGATGATCCAAGCAACGACATAGAGGCCGGCGAACAAGTGCGACATTGCCAGGTCTCCGGTGACAAATCCCCGCGCCAAGTGCACGGAGGGCGTCAGCGGCGCGGCCCAGGCGAGCGGCTCCACCCAGTCCGGCATGGAAGAGATGGGAAAGAACGCGCCGCTCAAAAAATAGAGGGGGCTGGCCACCACGGTGAATGTCAGCGACAGGATGTGCACGTTTGGCGAAAGCGCGGCAAAAATGAGCCCCAACGCCCCAAACTGCATGCCAACCAGCGCCGCCGGGAGCAGGACGCCCACGCCGGAGACATTGTCAATCCACCCAAATGCCGCCGCCACCGTCCCTATGCACACAGCCGTGACCACTGTCCTGGTCATTGTCCAGCATATGTCGCCCATGGCGACCTCCCGCGTGCTCACCGGCGCGGTCAGCGTGGTTTCATACACACCTTTCTGAATGCGCATGAACCCTCCCCAAGCGCACTCGAATACGGCATGGAACATGGCGGAGCCCACGATGACACCGGGAGTAATAAACCGCGCATATGGCACGCCTTGAACATCATCCACCAAAGTGCCCACACCGATGCCAATGGCCACGAGAATCACGAAAGGCTCAACGAAGTACCAGGAAATGGACGTGAGCAGGTTGCGCCTGAGCACCAAGGCGTGCCGGTACCAAATGCCGGCAATGCTGCGCAGCCTGACGCCCGCGATGTAGGTGCTTGTTGCAGCGGCCATCATTCGTCGTCCGTTAACCCGCGACCCGCCATGGTGAGAAATACATCCTCCAGGTTGGAGGGCCGGTAGGAGACCCGCACACCAGCCAAACCCGTAAGGTCCGGGCGCGCGCCGTTGCGGGACGTGACGGTGATGACCGCGCCGGCGTCCCGAAAGTCGAAACCCGCATTGCCAATCCAGTCCACCACATCCCGGCGCGCGCCGTTGGATACGCGCACCTGCGCCACTTCCGAGCCCGCGTGCCGGGTGACCAACTCGTCCGGCGTGCCTTCTGCGAGGATCCTGCCGTGGTGCATGATGGCGAGCCGGTCGCACAAGGCCGCGGCCTCATCCATGTAGTGCGTGGACATGAGGATCGTCACGCCGCCTTGCTTCATTGTCTCCAGCTCTTGCCACACGCGATTGCGGCCCTGCGGGTCAAGTCCGGTTGTGGGCTCATCCAGTACGATGACTCGTGGACTCGTCATGAAGGCCCTCGCAATTGCGAGACGCCGTTTCATACCGCCGGACAGGTAGTCGATTTCCTCATGCGCTTTGTCGGTCAGGTCGAAGAACATCAGCACGGCGTCTGCGCGCTTTTCCGCTTCCGCGTGGGAAAGACCGGCGGTGTATCCGTAGACAATTAGATTGCTCTTGGCGTCAAGGTCCGTATCGAGGCCGTCTTCCTGCGTGACTACGCCCAAAACGTTTCGCACCTCTCTTGCCTGGCTGGTGACGTCTATGTCCGCCACTGTCAGCTTGCCGGCGGTGAGTGGTGACAGCCCACTGATCATGCGCATGGTGGTGGTCTTGCCCGCGCCGTTTGGGCCCAGCAGGCCGTAGGTCTCGCCCTTCTTGACCTGGAAAGAGACCCCGTCTACGGCAACAATCTCGCCGAACCGTTTGGTTAGATCTGTTGCGCGGATTACGCTGTCGTCTGATGTAGTCTTCACGAATCTCCCTCGCACCGGACTACGCAGATCCGACCGTCCAAAGCCGCCTGAGGTCCGGTCAAAGAAGAGCGGAAAGGTGATTCCTTCCGCTCGTATGCTATGCGTAAGCTGTTGGTACGCCTGGAGGGATTCGAACCCCCGACTCTCGGTTCCGAAGACCGATGCTCTGTCCACTGAGCTACAGGCGCGAGCGCTTGTAAAGATGAGAACGTGAATGAACCGCCTGCTTAATTATAGCAGGCGGGCGCGAGAGTTCTGTCACTCCGGCGGATGCCGGAGTCCAGGGCACGCGGAGAAGATGGATTCCGCGCCCCGGCACGGGTCGAGCTTTCGCGGGAATGACGGAGTCCTGCGTGCCCTTCTCAAGGTACTGATGAAAAGAGGCGCTCTCTAGGTCTTGTCTGATCGGATCGAAAGAGCAATCTGTCAACAAATTGGCCAACAGTCACAATTCCAATGGCCCCCGGCGCGCCGCCCTCGCGCTAAGAGACTTCGGAAAAATTCACGATAGCGCGCCTTACGGCCGATTAACGGTGCCGTCGTAGCGGCGCAGGGGCGCCCAGCCGCCGCCGTACGGCATTTCCGGCAAGGGGAAACGCGCGGCCAGCTCTTCGTCGAGCTCGATGCCGAGACCGGGGCGCTCGTTACACCACATCGCTCCGTCGCGAATCTCCGGCATACCGGGAAACACGTCCTGCGCGGCTTGGTTGAACAAGTGCTGTTCCTGAATACCGAAGTTGTGGCAGGCAAAGTCCAGATGCATGTTGGCCGCATGACCCACCGGCGAAACGTCCCCCGGGCCGTGCCAGGCCGTGCGCACGCCGTAGAATTCACAGAAAGTAGCCAGTTTACGGGCCACTGAAATGCCCCCAATGTCGGAGATGTGGACCCGTATGAAGTCGATGAGCCGCTCCTGGATCAGGGGCACGTACTCGGCCTGGTTGACAAAGAGTTCGCCCATGGCGATGGGGGTCGAGGTCTGCTGGCGCATGATACGAAAATAGGCGTTATCCTCCGGCGCAAGTGCGTCTTCCAGGAAGAATAGGTTGTACGGTTCAAGCGCTTTGGCCAGGCCAATTGCCTGAATAGGCGGAACGCGCTCATGCACGTCATGGATCAATTCCACACTGTCGCCCAATTGGTTGCGCAGGTGTTCGAAGAGCCGCGGCAGTTGGCGGACGTACGGTGTCGGCTCCCAGGCGCCCTCCAAGACACTGTGGTCCACTTCAAAGGCCTCTTCACCTGATTTGCCGGCAGTCTCGCCTCGAGACGCGCGCCGCCAACCGGTGGCGTTGCTGCCGGCGCTGTTGCTCTTATATCCCGGCTCGGTCGTGGAACACTTCACGTAGCGGTACCCCTGTTCCATCCACCCACGCACGGACTCTTCCGCCGCGTGCACATCGTCGCCGCCGGCGGATGTATAGAGCGGCACGAAGTCACGGCACTTACCGCCAAAGAGCTGGTACAGGGGCAGGTTCGCGATCTTGCCCTTAATGTCCCACAGCGCCGCATCCACGCCTGCCAGGGCGTTATTCAGCACCGGGCCGCTGCGCCAGTAGGAACTCAAGTAGGACGACTGCCAGATGTCCTCGATGGCGGATGGGTCCTTGCCAACGAGGAAGGGACGCAAGTATTCATTGACAGCAGTTACAACGGTTAGTGGGCGCTGTCTAAACGTCGCACAGCCCAAGCCGTGGAGGCCGGGCGTGCTCGTCTCAATCTTGACGACGACAAGCGCGAGTCCTGCCGGCGCGGTACAGATGGCGCGTACGTTGGTGATGCGCATAGTCTTTTCATCCTCGTAGGATCGCTAGTTCGACGCATAGCAGCGTGAGAGCGCTGTGCTCAGCTCTCTGGATCGGCGGGTACAACCTGTGAGACTTGCACTACACGATCAAAGCCAGCCAGGTCCTGATACACGTCAACACGAGCCCCCGGCAAGTGGCGGGCGGCGAGCGCCCTCAATGCCGCCGCTTGATCAAATCCTATCTCAAAGAGCGCGAATCCACCAGGCAGTAGATAGGTAGAAAGGTTGGGCATTATACTCCGATACGCATTCAGGCCGTCCTTGCCGCCGGAGAGCGCGACAGTCGGCTCATAGTCTCGCACGTCTCGATCCAGTCCAGGTATCTCTTCCTGAGGAATGTACGGCGGATTGCAGACTATGACGTAGATCGGCCCGGGAAGTGCCTGCAAAAAGTGTCCTTGGAGAAGCGTTACCTGCGCTGCAACACCATGCGTGACACTGTTCCCTCGCGCTACTGCCAGCGCGTCGGCAGAAATATCCGTACCGTAGACTGTGGCGTGCGGCAGATTCTTGGCAAGGCTAACGGCAATGGCGCCACTGCCGGTGCCTATATCGGCAATGAGTGGGTGAGACTCGTCACTGACCATTGTCGTAGAAGGTGGAGCCGACCCGTATGTGCTTCCAAAGAGCGCAAGGGCTTTTTCTACGAGTAATTCCGTCTCCGGACGGGGGACAAGCACGCGCTGATCTACGGCCAATTCCAGCCCCATAAACTCTTTCTTCCCGATGAGGTACGCAATGGGCTCGCCCTGCTCGCGGCGTGAAACAAGCCCCCGAAATCTAACTTCCTGCTCTTCCGAGAGATACATTACGCCGCGAACTAAGTCCAGATCGGAATATCCCAGAGCATGCCGTAGAAGAATACGGGCATCCAAGGCGTACGAGGCGATGCCGTTTATCTCCAGACGGCGCGAAGCCCAAGCGAGAGCATCCCGGATAGTGAGCACGTGACGAGGCTCTCAATGGCAGACGAAGGTCTGCTCTGCAAACACTACGCGAGAGGAATACTACCGGCGCGGCAACTGTCGAATTCGATACCTTATACAGCCGGAAGACTGGTCGCTGCTTCCAAACGCAACCTCATGTCCCCGCACCGGCCGTAGCCAAGCGCTCCGATTCGTGAGTGGTCACAAGTGCGTCAACCATACCGTCAAGATTACCGTCCACCATCTGGTCCAACGTATAGATGGTCAGGTTGATGCGGTGATCGGTTACGCGGTTCTGCGGGAAGTTGTAGGTGCGGATCTTCTCACTCCGTTCGCCAGTGCCGACCAAACTGCGGCGCATGGCGGTCTCTTCCTCTTGCTGCTTGCGTTGTTCCATCTCCAGCAGTCGCGCCCGCAAGACCGCCAGCGCCCGCATCCGGTTTTGCTGCTGCGAGCGTTCATCCTGGCATGTGACTACCAGGCCGGTCGGAAGATGCGTAATGCGCACGGCAGAGTCGGTAGTATTGACGCTTTGACCGCCGTGACCACTGGCGCGGTAGACATCGATTGATAGTTCGTCCGGATTGATACTGACATCAATCTCCTGCGCTTCAGGCAAGACGGCGACCGTGGCGGTAGACGTGTGGATGCGACCGCTCGTCTCAGTAACGGGAACGCGCTGCACCCGGTGCACGCCTCCCTCGAACTTCAGCCGGCTATAAGCTCCCTGTCCTTTGACGAGGAAGATCATCTCTTTCAGGCCACCTATTCCGGTTGGGTTCGAAGAAAGCAATTCCGTTTTCCACCCTTGTTTCTCTGCATAAAGGCTATACATGCGGTAGAGGTCGGCGGCAAAGAGCGCGGCTTCTTCTCCACCGGTGCCCGCGCGGATTTCCATAATCACGTTGCGGTCGTCGTTTGGGTCTTTCGGCACCAGCGCAGCCCGAATTTGCTCCAGGAGCGCATCCTTTTCGTGCGTAAGCTCCTGTATCTCGAGACGCGCCATCTCCAAGAGTTCATCATCCTCTTCTTCAGCCAACGCTTCCTCGGCGCCTGCGGTCTCTCTCTCAACGCGTTGCAAGTTGCTATAGAGCTGCACTACCTCCTCCAGCGACGCCTGTTCCTTTGCATAGGCGGTGAGCTGAGGAATGTCGTTGCTGCTCTCAGCCATGAGTTGGTTAAGCTCTTGGTAACGTGCTTCAATTTCGGCGAGTTTCTCTAGCATCGTTAGTCACATGTCCTCAGGCAGTTTCTCAAGCGCTCGCCGGGGTCGGTTGCAGTGTTTTCTCATCCGCCGCGATCACGGCCCGCAAGGCGGCTATAGCGACGGCAACTTGCTCGTCAGCGGGTTCCCGTGTTGTCAACGACTGGAGCAGCAGGCCCGGCCATACGAGTGCCCGCACGATGAATTGCTGGAAGTGTCTTGCTGAAAAGCGCAGCCACTCGTAAGAAAGCCCAATCAACACCGGCACGAGCAGTATACGCGATAGTATACGCAACCACAGCGGCGGATGTCCCAGCAGCGCGAACAAAACGACGCCAACCACAACAACAACCAGTATCAGAGCCGTGCCACAGCGCGGATGCGTGGTGGAGCACGTCTGCACGGCTGCGGGCTCTAATTCCAGTCCCCGCTCTTGAGCATGCACCGCCTTATGCTCGGCGCCATGGTACGCAAAGACGCGCCCAATCTTCGGTGTAACTCCAATCAGCCAGAGGTATCCAAGCAACAGCAAGAGACGCAATAGTCCTTCAACAATGCTCAACAGCACGGCGTTGCCGATTTGATTGGCAAAGATGCCGGCAACGAGCATCGGAGCCACGAAAAACAGGCCGATGCCAAACAGCAACGTAGAGAGCATCGTCCCGCGCACGGACGCTGCTGTGGGCAGATCTTCCGGTTCACCGGCATCATCCTCGTCGGCTGCCGCAATCTGCGCGGAAAACGCCAGTGCCCGCGTGCCCAGCGTCAAGGCGTCCCACAACAAGATCATGCCGCGCACAAAGGGAATCTTGCTCATGATGCCCCTATGCAATCGGTGCGGCAGTGCCTCCGCGCGGGTGACGATGTGCCCCTTAGGATGGCGGACGGCCACCGCCACATGGCGATGACCGCGCATCATCACACCTTCCAGAATTGCTTGTCCACCGTAGAGAGGCCGTGTCATGTGTCTGCACCTGGAACTGTCGGCCAGGCACAACCCTCGTATCCCTCCCAGCAGCCATTACTCTGAATTCACCCACCGGAAGAGCCCGGGAAAGAGAGAAAGACTTTGGCTCAATACCATTGAGGTGCTGAAGTTGAGCGCTCCCGGCGAGGTGAGGGAGGCTGGCGGGAAACTACTCCTGGAGCCGTTTCGAGCGCCGCAACCGCTGCATGAAACGATCAACTTGGCCCTCAGTGTCCACCAGCTTCTGTTGGCCGGTGTAGAAAGGATGGCACTTTGAGCACAGGTCTACCCGCAGCGACTCCGAGGTGGAGCCGGTGGTGATCTCGTTCCCGCAACTGCAAACGATCGTGGCCTTCTCGTGATACGTTGGATGTATGCCAGCTTTCATGTCATTCACCTTCTCGAAAAGTCTGTTTTCCGGCTGGAAAACGCAGTTCTCCGTCTTTTTCAGTGCCGCGCGTTCTCGGCTTTGGTCCTGGAACCATCCCCCTAAGTCGAGTGGACGAGAACGGACATTAACAGTATCAGTATACCCCATGCTTGTCATGTGGTACAGTTGATTCGCAGAGAGCGAGCGGGAAGCGCATGTCAATAGACTATGCGATTTGCCACGACAGAGCGCTCTGGGCGCTGCTTCATATCCCCTTTGAGAGACCGTACCGTCAGGTAAGGCACCATGCCGACGCTGGAAGTCAACATCGCGCCCAGCCACCCCACCGGTCTCATTCTCAAAAATCCTGTCATAACGGCATCCGGCACTTTTGGCTACGGCACGGAATACGCGCCCATCTACGATGTGAACCGCCTCGGCGCCATTGCGGCGAAAGCCGTCACGCTGCAGCCGCGCACCGGCAACCCCATGCCCCGCATTGTGGAAGTGCCGGGCGGCATGCTCAACGCCATCGGCTTGCAGAATGTTGGGGTGGAAGCCTTGGTCCGCGAAAAGGCGCCGCTCTGGGCGAAATGGGACGTGCCGGTCATTGCCAATGTCGCCGGCGCTTCTTTGGAAGAATACGTCACTATCGCCGAATTGCTCGATGGTGTGCCGGGCATTGCCGCCCTGGAACTTAACATCTCGTGCCCAAACGTCGCTCACGGTCTGGACTTTGGTACCGATCCTGACATGGCTGGGGCACTGACTCAGGCAGTGAGCGAACGCAACTCTCTCCCTTTGATCGTCAAGCTAACGCCGAATGTCACGGACATACGCCCGGTGGCAATTGCGGTGGCGGAGGCTGGGGCCCATGCGCTGGCAATCATGAATACGCTGACCGGCCTTGCCATCGACGTAGAGCAGAAGTGTCCGGTGCTGGCTACCACCACCGGCGGCCTCTCCGGCCCGGCCGTGCGCAGCATTGCGCTCCGCCTTGTTTACGCCGTGGCGCCGCTTGTAGACGTTCCGATCATTGGCATCGGCGGCATCGGCACCACCGAGGATGCGCTGATGTTCCTTATGGCGGGAGCGACGGCGGTGCAGATTGGCACAGCGAACTTCTACAACCACCGCGCGCCTCTGGAAATCATTGCCGGCCTGCAAGCCTACTGCGGGAAAGAAGGACTGGAGAGCATTCAGGACATTGTCGGCGCGGCGCTACCTCACCAAGTAGAAGCCATAGCCAGGTCGCAGCGCGAACAAGCCCTCACTACATGATGGAACGAATCAGACCACCGTCTACCTGTAACGTCGCCCCCGTAATGTAGCTGGCACGCTCTGACGCCAGGAAGACCGCCAGGTCGGCCAGTTCCACCGGTTCTCCGAGGCGACCCAAAGGAATCTTGGCTTCATACTCATGCATGATGCTCTCCTCGGGCTGACCGGTAGACTTTGCCTGCGCGGCGACGTTCTCCTTTATGCGGTCGGTGTAGATGCTGCCCGGACAGATGTTGTTAACCAAAATGCCGTCAGCCGCAAATTCAGTCGCCAGGGACTTGGCTAAGCCGATCACGGCGGGACGGATCGAATTTGAGAGCAGCAAGTTTTCCAGCGGCTGCTTGACGGAGGTAGAGGTCACATTGATAATACGTCCGCCGCCGGTCTTGCGCATGTGGGGAAGCACCTCGCGCACAAAGCGGACGACGCTCATGAACGTAAGATTGAACGCGCTTTCCCAGTCCTCGTCTTCGAAGTCCGCAAATGTGCCCATCGGCGGTCCGCCGGCATTATTCACCAAAATGTCGATCTTGCCTTGACGCTGGACGATAGTATTGACGAAATTGGTGATCGCATCTGGCTTCGTTACGTCCACCGGAACAGCCAGCACCTCGGATCCGGTCTTCGTCAGTATCTCTTGGGCGGCTTGGGACAGGTTGTCCGGGTTGCGTGAACAAATCGCTACCCGCGCGCCTTCCTGTGCCAAGCCCAAGGCAATCGCTTTCCCAAGACCCTTGCTTCCGGCGGACACGATTGCAGTCTTGCCACGTAGCTCGAGATCCATGCGATTGGCTCCTTCATTGCTGGCTGAGAAAGACCTTACGTAAGTGTGTTAAACCGCGCTCTCGACCTGTTCTACGAAGGGGATGCGCAGGTTGCGATCATCAAGCCGCGCGGTGCCCGGGGACAAGCGCGCGAGCACTGTGGGCAGAATGAGATTCCGGCGATACGCGCCAATGCGCACCGTAAGCTCATCACCCCGCTTCACGACGTCGATCTTCCCTTTCTGCCCAAAAGGCAACTCGATGTCCAAGACGTAACCCTTCTGCACTGAGTGGCTTTGTCCGTCGTAATAGAGCTTCAGGGGATCATCTTCCGCAAAGAGAACATGCGCGGTCTGTCCGAGCATTTCTAAGCCAACGGCTTCCTGTGCGAAAAGCGGCACCCGCCGTGTCGGTATGGGTGAAAAGGCTTCGTGGATGAACTGCAAGTGCTTGCGCTGCGTCGCGTGCCATGCGGTGAAGTACGAGTCCTGTACGCTCTCGGGCAGCACGCGGTTGCAGATCACGAGATCGGTGCCGTAGCCGTAGAGAGACAAGTACGTAAGCGTGCGTTGCGCCTCACGAATAACCATCCGTTCCGGATTGAGCACCAATCGGATCGAGGCGCGATTCCGGTCGGCGAGCAGATCACGCAGCCTTCCCAGTTGCCGCACCAGGTCCTCAGCCTGGTTGAAGACCTCGCTGCCTGGCGTGGGGATACCGATAACCGATTCAAGCACCGGATTGACGACCCGCGCCACGCGCTTCTTCAAAGGCAGTATGCGTTCCAGCCACCAGCGGGCATCCTCCGGAAACGCCAGCAGCCGCAATGTCTCCGCAGTCGGTGCACAATCAACAACCACCACGTCATACTCGTTCGACTCATGGTGCATGTTGACCCAGAGCAGGCTCGATAATTCTTCCATGCCAGGAAGGATTGCCATTTCTTCAGCGAGCGTTTCATCTATGCCGCGCCAGGCCAAGAGCGCGCTGAGCCATGCCTGCACCGTGCCCCAGTGCTTGCGCAGATTGTAGTAAACATCAGTTTCTTGCGCCCAGAGGTTGGGCGCGATGTTGGTTGGTTCCGGGCCGAGCTCTATGTCGAGGGAGTCGCCGAGACTATGGGCAGAGTCGGTGCTGAGAACAACCGTGCGGTGACCGAGTTCGGCACACCGCAGCGCGGTGGCGGCGGCGCAGGTGGTCTTTCCAACCCCTCCCTTGCCGGTGTAAAGCAGAACGCGTTGTGCCACGTTGGTTCCTTCAGGTGTTCCAATAGTTCGGTAGCTCTATCTTCATGGTAGCACCTTGAATCCGGTATATAAAAATCCCCATGGTGCGGGCCCCGCCATGCTGACCTCAACACGGTTGAATCTGCCCCTTCAAATCAGCGCAGAGCGGGGATTCTCCTCTCTTTGCACAGAAGAAAAGAGGACGGAGGCATTGCTGTCCTCTGCCCTCTTCAAGCTGAGACCGGCGCTCTCTTGTCTTGTTAGAGCGCGTTGCGGCGCTCCCGCGAGTCCCCCACGTGTCTGATGGAACAACCGTTTGCGCAGACGCGCAAATTGCCTACGATGCAGTCTCCAGTCTTGTCGGTGTGCCGCCATTCTGACTCGACCTGGTAGCAGCCTCGATAAATGAAATGATCTCGATGGTCTCTTCGATAGCGAGCGGCGGCGTGCCAGTGTCGAGCATCTTCATGATCTCACGCAGGAGATTGCGGTAGTTATTGCTCGCATCGATGCTGGACGTGACGGTACTTTTCGCCGAGAAAACGGTCAATCCATAGCCTGCGCTGCCGTCACGAATTGTGCGGACAGTGCCCAAGCGGTCGCCATCCCAACGTCCCGTCACGTGGTCCGCGCCATCCGTCCGTGCGGCCCACACCTCTTGGCAGCCGGGCCCCATAAGCGAATAGAGCACCTCCACACCATGTATGCCGTAGTTGAGCAAACCCGGATTGGCGTAGTGTTCCGATCCTGGGCTAAATGCAAAGGCGCCAAGCGCGCCGCCATCCTCAGCCAACGAAGCCTGTACATCCATCACCGTTTCCGTGTAACGCAAGGACGATGCGGAAAAAATCGGCACGCCGTGTTGTGCCGACAGTCCGGCAATGGCCCGTGCCTGCTCCGTGGTAGCGGCAAAGGGCTTATCGATGAAGAGCGGCAGTCCGGCTTCCAGGAAAGGCTTGGCGTGGCCGAGATGCTGGTTGCCCTCGTTGGATTCGATGAAGACAGCATCCACGTGACCAATCATGTCAACCGGATTGTCGACGATCTGCACGCCCATCTCCCGAAGCTCTTCCGTATAGCCCGGAACTCGCTCAGGCGAAACCCGTGACTCACCCGGATACCCCATGACGACGTTGCCGCCGTCAACCCACTGCTCTTCCGCGATGTCCAGGTGATTGAGCCGCTTCGTGAACTGCACCACGTGGGACGTATCGAAATCCACCAGACCGATCTTGCGCATTTTCTCCACTTACCTCTCAGATGATGAGACATACAATGTGCACAATTCACGCATGAGGCGCGCCACTCCCGAACAAGGCGCGTCCTCATCGGCGTGAATTGCGCATCGTGTCAAGTATAGCCGAACTACGATACGGCTACTAGTAACGAGAAACATCGATGTGTACTGCTGATTCTATTTAAAAAAACGGTCTATCCACGCAAATCCGCATGGACGCGAACACCAACCATCTCTGTGCTACCATGCTCCTGAACGGCTGGGTAGAGCGACACTTTTGGGTGGAACAAGAGCGCTTCATGTCTCCAACGATAGAGCGAGGAGAGCAGCATGGATGAGAATGCCCTGCGGGAGCAGTTCAACGACCAAGGCTACGTCAAACTCCAAGACTTTCTGGGAACAAACGTGGTAGCACAGGCGCGTTCCGCCATGGAAGAGCTCGTGGACCACCATGCGCAGCAGCTTGTGTCCAGCGGCAAGATAGCGAGTGAGATGCAGGAGGAGCCATTCGAAACGCGCTTCTTCCGGCTCTACGAGCATCACCTGGAAGAGGCGCCAAAGTCGTTTCGCAGAGAACTGCACCTAGCGGGTCTCTTCGACCTCTTCTTCAATCCGGCCCTGCTCGACGTGGTCGAAGTCCTGATTGGACCGGAGATACGCCTCTATCCGAATTACACGGCTCGTCCCAAACTGCCCGAATGGAAAGGCACCGAGGTTCTCTGGCACCAGGATGGCGGCTACACGGAGCGGGGCAGTGGAGCCAAAGAAGGGGTAGAAACGCAGCGCATGGTCAATGTATGGAGCCCGCTGGTGCCGGCTCGCGTGGCAAACGGCTGCATGCAGTTTGTGCCCGGCACGCACAAACTCGGCACTGTGCCCCACGAGAGCCGCGAGTACTATTTGGAAATCGCCCGCGAATCCCTCGACCCATACGTGCAATCAGCGATCGACGTTGAACTCGATCCTGGGGACGTGGTTCTCTTCCAGAATCTGCTTTTCCATCGCGGACAGCCGAATCATAGTGACAGCATTCGCTGGAGTTTCGACTGGCGCTATCAAGATGCGAGGCAGCCCACTCTGCGCAAGGAAGAGGGTCACATTGCGCGCAGCCGCGGCAATCCTGATAGCGCGGTCACGAGCGCAGGGGAATGGGCGAGACTGACGTTTCGCTAAGAACAGACCTGCGCTCACGCGAGAGAGGAATGATGATCCTTGAATACAGGTGATCTATGTAAGCATGGCATGCGGATAGAAGCGTGTGTCACTTGCCGACCCGTGTGAGCTAAGCAGCACATGGCACGAACAAAAAGCAATCAGAAACGAAGTCGATTGCCCACTCTAAAGCCCCAACCTCAATCAAAGGGAAAGAATCCGCTCTTCAAACCTGGAGACAGGGTACGGGTAAAGAGAGAACCTGCGCGCGAAGGACTCATAATTAGAGAGCCAATTCGTGGTACTGAAGGATTTGACTATAGGGTATTCTTCAGTGCTACCGACGAACCAACTCTAAGCGAGCATGAACTAGAAGCTGTCCCAACTCGACCGGCTCTTGAATACCTGCCGCACAAGGTCTTCTTACGTGAGTTCATCCTGCTCAAAACTAGCTCCCCGCTGTCAGACACTTTGTATTATGGATTACACCTAAAATAACCAAAGATTTTCTTGTGTTTTTTCTCTGGTTATTCGGGGCGGGGGACACGGTCGCGGGGGACGCTCACGACAGCTTTTGCGACGTTCTCAGGAGTGTCGGGAATCCTGGGCGGAAGACCTTTGAGAGGTCGCCCGCGCTTGCGCTTGGGCCTCTCGGAGGGAGGACCGCTGAGAATCTCAGACTTGTCCTCGTCCTTTGACTTGGTGGATTTAGACATGGCACCATCATCCTTTCTGTGTACCTATAGACTACCATGCCATAAATCCTACTGACACCTTTTCGATGAAAACTCACGTCTTGATTATACCACAAAACACGCGTAAGTCCACTTGACACCTTTTCGGGTGTTTCTCTGCTTTCCGAGGGATGATACACTGGAGTCGCAAAGCCGCTATCTTGCGCAGGTTTCCAAACCTCTAGTAGAGATTTCTCTACAGTAGGCGCTGCGCTTGATAGCGGCTCTTGCCCGGCATTCTGCCTTGTGCAGCTCGAAAGCCTCTAGTGGGGGATGTTCCCCACAGAAGGTCCTGCACTTGGCGGCTTTGCTTGCTCTTAGTATGCCTGTCCAGATTCTCCGTGTCAACTTAATCCCTCTTGACACCTTTTCGGTTATTTCCTCCAGTTCCTTGACCCTTTGCGGGCTTCCTCATAGACTGAACGCAGGCACAGTTGAAAGTCTTAAGGTGAGTCAGGAGACACGATTGAACAATGCTACATCGGTCTCCTCGCGGGCTCACCTTAAGACACTGACTGTGCCTAGTCAATTGTTTAATCGTGTTCACCGTGAGGAGGCACCCTCATGCGTTCGCTTGTACCCCGTTCGATCTTCTTTGCCTTTGTCCTTCTGCTATTAACGGCAACTCCCATTGCCGCTGCTGACTGTGAGTTCCGTCTTGGCTTCAAGGCACTGCGCGACCTTATTGGTCACGACATTGTCGGCGAATGCCTCGAGAACGAGCGCTACAACGCCATAGGCGACAGCAACCAGCAGACCACAGGTGGCCTCATGGCGTGGCGCAAGGCCGACAACTGGACGGCCTTTACTGACGGCTACCGCACCTGGATAAACGGACCTCATGGCCTTGTGCGGCGTCTCAACACCGAGCGCTACTTCTGGGAAGCGGACTACGTTGACCATACCCCCATCACTGAGAGCATCGCGTGCATCCCACAGGAGGACCGGGCGTATGTGCAAGCCATGCAAATAGCAATCAAAGGGTATGAAACTGAACTGAACAAGTGGTTCGCAATCACATCTGAGCCGGTAGGCAACGTGCCTCTCTACGGGTCTGCCGAATGGCAAAGACGGCTCAGTTCCCAAAGCGCAGTCTACAACTTCACTGCGGAGATAATCATAGCCGAGACACCGGACACATGGCAGGGTAAGGCGTTCCATGCGCCAATCGCTGCTTGGGTCTTTCACATTACGAATGGTGTCAAGGTCTATGTTGAAATCACCACGACGCTTGAACCAAGCCTTGTCGAGCAGCGACTAACCAATGAGTGGTTCCCGCACTTGGATAGAGCCAGGCTGTTCTCGGATAACCTCACGAAAATCGAGCAGCAGACACTTTGCAGTTAGCAGAAAGGAATCAGTCCTCATGGAAGCCATAGGCGGCATACTCCTATTCGTATTCTTGCTGTGTTTGTACTTCATTCCAGTTGGCATTGCCCTGTATCGAAAACGGTCGAATACCGTTCAGATTGCTCTCGTCAACTTCTTCTTCGGCTGGATAATCATTGGCTGGGTAATCGCCTTGATAATGGCATTTGGGACGGAGGCACAAACCAATATCACGGTTGTGCAAAAAGTAGGACAAGAGCAGGAAGGCGAAGAGAAAGAGAATGTGGAGAAAGAGAATGTTTGACCAAGCCATCCTCTACATACAGGAACACCCCGAGGTCATGGTCGTGGTTGCACTGATCTTCAGCGTGTGCGTGCTCTTCCTGTTTCGGAAAGCCGTCATTGAGTGGGCGAGGCGGTTGAAGTTCTAGGAAACACCCACAATTGCCTCACGGGGTAAAAGGGAGTATGCTATACTCAAAAGACGAAGAGCCAGTCTCAGACTGGCTCTTCGTTTGAGCTATAGGATTTGTTGCGGGCGAACACACTAGAATGGAAAAGGAATGAGCTAGAAAGGAGTCTCTATGCAGAAACGCATAGACTTACCAATTCTGGTGTGGCTACTTTACGTAGTCATGTCCCAGGAATGGCATTTTTCGCTCACCCTATATCTTTAGCTAGATAAAAGCCAGTCGTGTGTTCGCCCGCAACAAGCCCTATATTGGCTTGTTGCTACATCCATAGTATACCACAATCACAGGAAGTTGGCAATAGCTCTGTAAGGGAGTAGTTAACTTGAACTCTGACGACCATACCAACCTTGTAATTGAGTTGCTTGAAACTGTGGACCGGCTTGAAGGCGGTCATCAGATAATCAGCCTGGCTCACTATCAGTACAAACTTGACCAAGTGCGAACTGCAATAGCTGATAGCATCAATGCTGACCTTTTCATAATCGCGCCTCATTTGACCAATGATGGAGAGTTCATGTTTGCAGTAGGTGGTCTTTCTAAGACCGGGAAAGAAACGCTTGAAGAAATGAAAGAGCAAAGAACAAAACAACAAACATTGAAGAATCAAGCCATAATACGCAACCTGAAAAGTTGACGACACAACCTAAAGGTAGCAGTTTCGTGAGCGGTCAAGAATCCATCGACGAGATAGAGGAGCGCCTCCGCTCAAAGGGCATATACGTGCCTAACAGTCCCGAAGAGGCGGCCATCCGTGACACAGTGACCTTGCAGGAGATTCGCAATCTTCTGAAAGAGATACTCTCGCATCTTAGGAACTTAGACGAGAGGGGCAAATAAAGTGGATAGGACGCCCGAATATATATTCGCTCTTGCTAGAGATGGTAGCCGGGCCGGCTGAGGGGCTGAGAGGCGCCTTCACGATCCTTACCCATTAAAAGGCGGGAGGTTAGTTGCCAGTCTCCCAAGTTGGTGATTTGGGAGACTGACGTTTGGGATAGCCTAGCTGCTCTCGGCGTCGTCAGCGCGATCTTCCTTGTTGCGCTCTTTGACGTTTGAAGCCTTGGCCTTTTTCCGACCGTCTCGTATCGCCTCTCTGAACATGTTGGCGTACTTGCCACCATCAGCTATACCAAGCCTTCTGAATTCACGCCGCACTAGTCTCTCGTCCAAGGGCGCGATATGTTCAACAGGTGCCTCAGAATCGCTCATCACCCATCTCTCCTTTTACGTTTGTTATCCTCGTCTGCTATCAAGTCCTCGTACCGCAATCGCTTACCAAGCATGTTTTTCGCTATGTTATTCATCTGGACTTTAGTATCAGATGGGCGGTCATTATGCCGCCCGGAGAACTCGTTTACGTAGCGTTGGAGATGCTTTGGGCTCATGTGGTGATACACGCCTCGGTAGCCGCGCTTGAAGTTCGCCCAGAATGATTCAATCCCCTGGGTGTGCACGTCACCGCGAGCGTACTCGTTGGCGCTGTGTTTCACAACCTCATGGGTGAACCCAACTTCCAGGGTCCGATAAGTCTTGTTGTCATCCGTGTAAACCGTGGCGCCCATCTTCACGTTCTTGTCAACGAAGCCAACCAGGTGGTTGTACGTGCGTCCTTTGACCACCTTTGCCACCACTTTGCCAGATTCCCGTTCCTTAGCTCCGACGACGATAGCCTTGCCGGAACCGGCTTTCCCAACACCGGATCGCTCTCTGCGTTCCTGCGTCATGTTCTTGGCCTTGCCGCCCACGTAGGTCTCGTCTACCTCAACCGTGCCGGTGAACTTGTCATGGTCTACCTTCCACACCTCGCGGATGCGATGCGCCATGTGCCAAGCGGCTTTCTGCGATATTCTCAGGTCGCGGTGCAGCTTCATGCTGCTCGTGCCCTTGATGCCTGTGGTCATGAGGTAGATGCCAAACGCCCACTTCTGATAGCCAATCTTGCTGGCGTGCATGATGCCGCCGGTCTTAACCGAAAAGAACTTGCGGCAGTCCTTGCAGCGGTAGGGGTTGTTCGGGTGACTGCCGCGCTCGGTCACGCGCTTGGATTCGCAGAAGGGGCAGATGACTACACCGTCAGGCCAGCGCATTTCCTCAAACCACTTCTCCGCCGTCTCATCGTCGGGGAACATCTGAGACAACTCGATGAGCGATATGCCAGTGCGGAAGTGCTTGCCTGGCGCTTTCTTTGACATCGGCTTGACCTAATCTCTTTTGTGTAGTATTCTATACTCATATTATACTACGGAGATTGACCAAAGTCAAGGATGGCTTGGCTTGTTTGGGGCGTTGTTTTGCTATAATCTACATAAACATCTCATTCGTACATTTGGAGGATTAGAATGGCAATCACAAAGAACCCATCTAACCCTATTGGCCTTCATGACCAAGCATTGCTTGATCATCGCAAGGTGTTGGACCAGATGTATACTGGTCAAGGACACATGCGGGACCGGACCGTCATCTTTCTGTCAAGCGGAACAGTCGGACTGTCGCTTCTGTTGTTACAAAGAGTGTGGGATGATATGGGGCACACACACCTGGTCTTTGGCTCGTGGGGTTCTTGTACACTTAGTCTGCTTGCAGCATTGGTATCATTTACTTTTGGCCGGATTTCAGTTAGTCAGCAGATGGTATATCTGAACGCTACGAGGTTTGAACATGAGGACGATGCGAAGGAGCCTTCGACATGGATTCGTAGAATGGTTGACATTACGAATAGCATAGCCATACTTGGATTCGCAGCAGGTGCAGTGCTTCTGCTATGGTTCACATGGGTCAATCTTCCAGACTAGAAAGTGAGATGCATGGAGAACAAGAGAGAAGAAAGAATAACCGAAAAGGGAGATAAGCCCCCTCCTCCACCACCAGCACCAGACAGAACTCCACCTGCTGACACAGGCACTTCGGATAGTAGCGGAAGCAATAGTGGAGGCGAGAGCAAGGACTAGAGAGCACTCGAATAACCTAGGAAGCCCCCGGAATCCCGGGGGTTTCTCCTTTTTGGTTAGAATGGGTGTAATTTATTTTGTATTCGCTGGGCGCATCGCGTATCGAATACTATCCCTACCAATTTAAACCGGTGTTGAGATTCCTCAAGTCACCTAACCAACGCATTCTGATAGCGGATGAGGTCGGACTAGGAAAGACGATAGAAGCAGCCCTGATTTACAGAGAGCTATCTGCGCGCCGTGACTTGAAGCGAGTCTTGGTGATTTGCCCTGCCGGGCTTCGAGAGAAGTGGCGCCGCGAGCTTATTTCTCGATTCGATGAAGAATTCGACATATTGGATGCCGCATCCTTCAGACGATTCCTGCATGACCAATATGAACTAGGAGATGCGGTGAGGTTGCGCGGCATTTGCTCGCTGGAGATGCTCCGCAGAGATGAATTTCGGGGAAAACTTGATGAACAAGCTGTCGATTTTGACCTGATAGTCATTGACGAAGCGCATCATCTGAGGAATCCAACAACAAAATCATTTGCACTTGCAACTACAATAACCGAGCCATCGCACGCTCTAGTACTTCTTTCTGCTACTCCACTACAGACAGGCAATGAGAATTTATTCAATTTGATGCGGCTCATTGACGCCGGTGACTTTGAACGATTCGAGGACTTCGAAGAGAGACTTCGACCGAACATGTTCATAAGCAGAGCGTCTCGATTGGCTTCGCAGGGTAGATTCTCAAGGGCGCGGCGTGAATTAAGATCAGTAGAGTCCACTCTCTTTGGGAAAATGTATCCAAGTAACCCCACTTATAGCAGAGCCATGAAATCTCTAGGGCGAAAAGGCGCTCCAAGTAATGAAGAGATAGTCAGCGTAGAGAGGGACTTGCTAGAACTCCACACACTAGCCAGAGTGTTCAATCGTACTAGGAAGAGAGATGTGCAAGCCGATACTGCCAAGCGCAGCCCCTTTACTATTGAAGTGAAGCTAAACCATGAAGAAAGGAAGTTCTACGATGCCGTCGATGACTTCGTTCGCTGGCAGCACTCCCAGCGAAAAGGCACAGGCGAGATTTCGATTTTTGCAGTAATCATACGAGAACGGCAGGCAGCAAGTTGCATTCAGGCGCTAAAGGCACACTTTGAGCGCTCACTCAAGTCATCCAGTATTGGATTAGACCTCGAAATGACAGATCCGGACATCAGAGAAGATGATGTTTCTGCCCGCCAACTTACTGGCACCGATCGTCAGCAAGTTACCGAGCTACTTGGACTCTGCGAGAATTTAGGTAGCCAGGACACAAAGTACGACGAGTTCAAGAAAGCACTCAGCCATCTTTTCGATGATGACCCAAGTTGTAAAGTGCTGGTGTTCTCTTTCTTCCGTGGTACTGCTCAATATCTATTCGACCGATTAACTCGCGAAGGACTCGCCGTAGAGACTATTCACGGCCAGATCTCGTTAGAAGAAAGACAACGCCGGATTGACGCGTTCCGAGATCGCAGCGACCTGAAGATAATGGTGTCTACAGAAGTCGGCGCCGAAGGTCTGGACTTCGAGTTCTGCGGCGCAATGTTCAACTATGACTTACCGTGGAATCCCATGCGAGTTGAGCAGCGTATCGGCCGGCTTGATAGATTCGGACAACAACACAAGCGCATAAGGATTTACAATCTGGTAATCGAAGATACTATCGAAACTCGTATTCTTGAGCGGTTGTACAACCGAATTGGACTATTCGAATCCTCAATTGGCGACTTGGAGCCGATCCTCGGTAAGGTTGTGAGCAGGTTATCACGCGACATCTTCCTGGCACGCTTAACCGCAGAAGAGGAGAGACTGAAGGTCGAAAACGCGGTACGAATCCTAGAACGACACCGGCAAGAGCAGAAGGCATTCGAAAGTGAACAAGGCCTATTCTTGGGGCAGGACTTCTTGCTTCAACGCGACATAGAGGAGATACGATCTTCCGGCCGTTTTGTGTCGGCCCAGGAAGTCAGTGCGTTGGTGGAGACATTCCTTGCGGACGCGCTTCCGCACGTGCATCTCGATCAAAGTGAAGATGGTCGCACATTCTATGTTTATCCAAGAAGCGAATTGGCCAACTACTTTGTTAAAAGTGCGCGGGCAAGCCAAAGAAACAGGGCCTTGAATGAGCAATTCCTGAAACGACTACAGTCTGAACCTCGTCTAGTGACTCTTACGTTCGATGCTGAAACGGCCAAGAGAAGAAACATTGAGTTCGTGACCTTGCACCATCCGTTGGCACAAGCCGCACTGGCTCACTTTAGGAAGACTGGTGGTCGCCGGATTCCCAAGACCGCACTATGGATTGATCGAAGTTCTGAGACACCCCATGGGGACTTCGCTTTTTTTCTCTACCGGTTTGATATTCACTCGGCTACTCCCCAATGCACTCTGGTCCCTATCCTTGTCTCCACTGATGACTCTGACCCTCAACCATTTCATTCCAAGGTGTTCTTGAAGGAATTACCAAGTGATCAAGGCGATAGAAAGCCAGAAGTCGAAATTGAAGAGGGCAGATTCCTGCAACTTCAGGATGCAGCTGACAACTATGCGTCGAGTGTTAGGCAAGACAAAGAAGTGTCTGAAAGGCAGTATAATGATGCCCTGATCGATGTACGCATTGCCAGCCTGGATCGACACTTTAGTTCACATATAGAGAATCTCCGGCGTCAACTCATGCCGATCACTGAGGAGCGCATCAAGAGAATGCGTCAATCACAAATACGAAACTCCAGGAGGCGTCGCGATGAGCGAATTGAAGAGGAAGAGTCCAAGAGAGGGGTGCGTGTAGAATACACGATGATCGCTGCCGGCCTCGCAAGGGTTATACAGGACTAGTGGCAACGATCAATAATTCGACTGAAAACGTGTAGAAGTGACACTGTCCGATTCTTGGAGAGAGTATGTTGATGCAACTAACCGACAGGGTGGCAATTGTGACTGGAGCCGGCCGCGGCATCGGCCGGGCCACGGCGGAGCGGCTCTCGGAGGCAGGAGCCTCGGTCGTCGTGGCCGACCTCAACGGTGATACCGCGGCAGCGGTCGTGAGTGACATTAGTGCTGCAGGCGGCGCGGCCACGGGCGTGCAAGTGGACGTTGCCAGTGAAGCGGACGCCGCACGCTTGGCCCAGACGGCGCTCGGCCAATTCGGCCGGATCGATGTGCTCGTCAACAATGCCGGCATCGGCCTGTACACGCCCCTTGTCGAGACGACGCTGGAGCAATGGAACCGGGTGCTGGATGTAAATTTGACCGCTCTCTTTCTCTGCAGCAAGTTCTGCATTCCCATCATGCAAGAAGCGGGAGGCGGCAGCATCATCAACATCGCTTCCGTGCGCGCTCTGGCTACCACGGCGCGCACCACCGCCTACACCGCAACCAAAGGCGCGGTCATAGGGCTGACACGCGCCATGGCAACCGAGTTCGGCGACGATGGAATTAGGGTCAATTGCGTACTCCCCGGCGCTATTGACACTGACATGATGCGAGAAAACCTGGCGGAGGACGGTTTAACCCTCGCGGATGCCACCGCCGGAGTTCAGCAAAATACACCGCTGCGCCGCTTGGGAGCGGGGCGCGATATTGCCAACATGATTGCGTTCTTATCGTCCGCCGATGCCTCTTACATTACAGGGGCGTCGTTTGTTGTGGACGGCGGTCGCACCATCCAACTTTAGTCGCGCTCCGTTATACTCTTGCGAGGCTTCCTGCCTCCGGCCGCTCGTCTACCCCAATTCTACCGGCGAAACGCTACATCCCCTGCCCATAGCCGTGGCCGCCGGGCAGGAATTTCGCGCGCTTCTCCTATGGCAAGGGCATAGGCCACTTGTAGTAGCGCCTAGAAGCCCAATGGTATAATGATTAAGTCTTTCACCTGACTTCTACCGAATGAAAATATAAAGAAGTGGCGGCTGAGGACACAGGAAGAGGGACCAATGGAAACCACGATCAACTTCCCCCAATGCCAGAAATGCCATACGGGCGTGCTGGTGCCGTTTTCCGATTTTGGCGGCCAAGGCGCTTCGGTGACGTTCAAGGCGTGGGTGTGCATAAATCCGGACTGCTTCTTTAATCTGAAAATTCGCAATGGGGATGTCTACGTAAACGAACGCGTCACCGATGCTGTACGGGAGCCCCGTCCCGTGCGCTAACCTTGTCCGCTGCAGCTAACGGCTGGGGACACCCGGCATACGGCGCAGTTTGAGGCAACCTCGGCATTCCGTTCCTGGGCAGTCGCTATGGCAAGGATTCTGCTGCGTGAGCAGTACACGTGCTACAACCATCCGCATCGCAAGACCACCGATCGCTGCGATCGCTGCGGAACCGTTTACTGCAAAGAGTGCTTGACAGCACGCGGTCAACGCAACTTCTGCCAGCCTTGCGCTACACAATACGACGCCATCCAAGCGCGCCGTCAACGTCCTTTTCTGGAAAAACTCAAGGACGTTGCGCCACGCCGCTCCTCGGTTGTGTTTACGGTGCTCTTCTTCGTCCTCATCGCGGCGGCAGCCGGCATCATCGGCAGGCAGCTTGCCTCGATTACGCTTGAGCCGGAAGAAGCCGCGCGCGTGGCGCGCGCCTTCCGCGGCACGCTGCAGACGACTGAAGGGTTCAATCTCGTTGAAGCGATTGTTGGAGGGCAGGTTGTCGCTGCTTCGAGCGAGCAGGAGGAGGGCGACCACCTGGCGAAACGCTTGGTTGACGGCTGGGCAGACATACAAGTGCCGGATTGGCGGTCCGAGAGTGCCGTATTCCCCCAAGAATTCGTCTTTGCCATCGAGAGAAACGTGCTTGCCGGCAGCCAAGCGTACTCTAACGCGGTAACACTCCAAGCCAGCGAACAGAGCCCGCCGGAAACGTGGGTACGGGAGTTTCGCGTTTACGTAAGCACAGAATCTGCTGAGGGGCCCTGGGAAGAAGTTGGCACCTTCACCCTGGCGGAGAGCTCGCTCTTGCAGCGCTTCACGTATGAAACGCGGCCTACGTGGTACGTAAAGCTGGTGATCCTCAGTAACTATGGGAGCACTGAGTATACTTCGCTGACGGAGGTGGGCGTCTATCTGACGCAGTAGCCACCGGGAACGATGTCCATGAGATTCCGTCCAAGCTCAGCGGGGTGGAACGAAAGATGCGTTTGTGCAAGATAGACCGCTGAGCGACATCCATACGCGTAAACGGAAAGCCACTTTGTGAAACAGTTCAAGCAGATATTCGGCGGCAAGTCGCTCGAAGAGAGTGTCGAGAAGAGTCGCGGCGGCGCCTTTTCCGCCCTCCGCGATCTCTTTAGACCTGGAGTGCAGCTCGATGAGGACTTCTGGGAAGAACTGGAAGCAACCCTCATCATGGCCGACGTAGGCCCGTATCTTGCCGTAGAACTTATAGAGAGCGCCCGCGAACGAATCGCGAATTCCAACTTGGATTCGGCAGCGGACGCGCACGATCTTATCGAGGAACTCCTTGTAGCACAGCTTGGCGCGGACTCGGCAGAGATGCTTTCCGTGCAGCCGCTTACCGTCATCTTGATGGTAGGCGTCAATGGCGCCGGCAAGACCACGATGACGGCCAAACTGGCGCAGTGGCTGAAAGAGCAGGGACACACGTGCCTGTTGGCGGCGGCAGACACGTTTCGCGCCGCCGCCATCGATCAGCTACGCGTTTGGGCGGAGAGAATAGACGTTCCCATCATCGCCCAGCAGCCAGGGTCGGACCCGGGCGCCGTCGTGTTCGATGCCATCGATTCGGCGCTCGCCCGCAACGCCTCGCACCTCATCGTGGACACCGCCGGCCGCTTGCATACGAAGGCCAACCTCATGGACGAGTTGCGCAAGGTACAGCGCATTGCCGCCAACAGAGTCGGCGCTGCCGCCATCGAGACCTTGCTCGTCATCGATGCCATTACGGGTCAAAACGCGCTCAATCAGGCTAAGGTATTTCGCGATTCAATCCCGGTCACCGGCGTTGTCCTCACCAAACTTGACAGCACGGCCCGTGGCGGGAGCGTATTCAGCATCGCACGGGAATTGCAGCTACCGATCAAGTTGGTCGGTACGGGCGAGCAACTGAACGATATGGATGCATTCGACGGCCAGCGCTTTGTGCGTGCCCTGCTCAACGAATCCGTGCCCACATAGACGCTCCACGAGTCGATTGAGATATGCCGCATTTGGCTACAGGTGACAGCGGAAAGGAACCCTCAGCGTGAAGGGCGTCATTCTGGTTGGCGGCAGCGGCAGTCGCCTCGATCCGCTGACACGCGTAACCAACAAGCACTTGCTGCCGATTTATGACAAGCCTATGGTCTTCTATCCGATCCAAGCGCTGGTGAACGCCGGTATAACGGACATCATGCTGGTAACGGGCGGCAATAACGCCGGGGACTTCCTGCGCTTGCTTGGCAACGGCAGCGACTTCGGGCTGAAGCGCCTGCACTACACGTACCAAGATCGTCCCGCAGGCATCGCCCACGCTCTTGGCTTGACCCGGGACTTCGCGGATGGCGACTCCTTGCTGCTCATGCTCGGCGACAACATCATCGAGGGAAATCTCCTGCAGGCCCGCCGCAATTTCGAGGCTCAAGGACAGGGCGCGCGCGTTGTGCTGACGCAGGTTGAAAATCCGGCCAGCTACGGTGTGGTCGAGATCGAGAACGACCGTATCACAAGCATTACGGAGAAACCGGCTAATCCAAAGTCGAACCTTGTGCAAACCGGCATATATTTCTACGACGAGCGGGTGTTTGACGTGGTTTCCAAACTCCAGCCGTCAGGACGCGGCGAGTTAGAGATTACCGACGTCAACAATCACTACCTCCAGGCAGGCAACTTGGAGTACGATATTCTAAAGGGCTTTTGGGCAGACTGCGGAGAGTCTTTTGAGATGTACCTGGAGTCCCAGAATCTCGTGGCAACGCATGGAGCGAACAAGCTGAATTTCTGATGGTGAACGCACGTCATGTTTGAAACACTTTCCGACCGTTTGCAGGGCGTATTTCAGAGGTTGCGCGGACGCGGCAAACTCACTGAGGCCGACGTGGATGCGGCCCTGCGCGAAGTACGCCTCGCCCTTCTCGAGGCAGACGTCAATTTTAGGGTCGTGCGGGGCTTTCTCAAAGCGCTGCGCGAGCGGGCGGTTGGCGCCGAGGTGATGGAGAACCTCACGCCGGGCCAACAGGTCATCAAGATCGTCCACGAGGAACTCATCCACCTGCTTGGCGAGCCCGTGCCGCTCACACTGAGTGGTTCGCCGCCGCACGTCATCATGCTGGTGGGTTTGCAGGGGTCGGGAAAGACCACGGCCGCGGGCAAGCTCGCCCTCGCGCTGCGCAAGCAGGGACAGCGCTGCTTGTTGGCTGCGGCGGACATCTACCGTCCCGCCGCCGTGGACCAGCTTGAAACTATCGGCAAACAGATAGACGTGCCCGTGCATGCCATGGGCACGAAAGCGCAGCCCACTACCATCGCAAACACCGCCATAGAACGAGCGAAGCGTGAGCGTCTAGGCACTGTGATTGTGGATACCGCGGGGCGTCTTCAGATTGACGCGGAGATGATGGCGGAGATTCACGAAATCGCTGAAGCCATCTCGCCTCAAGAGGTACTCCTCGTGGCGGACGCGATGACCGGTCAAGAAGCCGTCAACGTCGCGCAGGCATTCCATGAGCAGGTGCCGCTCACAGGCTTGATTCTTACCAAGACCGACGGTGACGCTCGTGGCGGCGCGGCCCTCTCGGTGCGGAGCGTGACTGGCATACCCATCCGCTTTCTGGGCAGCGGCGAGAAGATCGAGCCCCTCGATCCGTTTTATCCGGACCGCCTGGCCTCGCGCATTCTCGGCATGGGCGACGTGCTCAGTCTCATCGAACGCGCGGAAGAGACCATCGACGCTGAGCAAGCCGCCGAGATCGAAAAGAAGATTCGCACCGCCAGCTTTACCTTGGAGGACTTCGTCGACCAATTGCAGCAGATCAAGAAGATGGGCTCGTTGGGTCAAGTTCTCGAAATGGTTCCCGGCATGAGTCAATACATGCGCAACCCCGCGATGTCCGCCGCTATGGACGAGCGGCAATTCGCGCGTGTGGAAGCAATCATCTACTCGATGACGCTCGCTGAACGACGCAATCCGGCCATCATCGACGGGTCGCGACGGCGGCGCATAGCCGCCGGGAGCGGCACGACACCCGCCGAAGTCAATCAACTCCTCAGCAGTTTCCGCCAGATGCAGACGTTGATGAAATCGCTGGCTTCCGGCAAGATTCCCAAGAACCTGATGCGCCTCTTTGGCTAGGTCCCCAAATCTTATCAGCGGACAGAACTCTGCAAAATGCGCTTTTGCTACTTGTCACCCTGGCTGCGACCCATTTTGGGGGCAATTTGAAAGATCATCCACCCGAGCACTGCGGCTAAGAGTGAGCCCACCAGAATGCTGACTTTCGCGGCTTCCAACAATTCGGTGCCTCCGACGGCGAGATTGGCTATGAAGAGCGACATGGTAAAGCCAATACCTGCCAGGCAGCCGGCGCCCAGCACATGGAGCCAATGCACGCGATTGGGCAGCACGGCGAGTCCCAGCCACACGGCGACCACGGAAAAGAGTACAATACCCAGCGGCTTACCGACGAACAGGCCCAATGCCACTCCCTGCGCCACCGGCTCTTCAACAAAGCTGGCCAAGTCTGCATTAATAGCGACTCCGGCGTTGGCCAGCGCGAACAACGGCATGATGCCGAATACCGTCCAGGGATGCAGCGTGTTCTCAAAGCGCTGCAAGGGCGACTGGGCGCCCAAGGCCGTGCGCTCGATTGAACGCATCAACGACACTTGCTCTTCATTCGCCAGCAAACTTTCGCCGTCACCCGACGCCTGAGCAAACTCGTCGATATAGACGCGGCTCAGGTTGGTGAATTCCGCGCTGTCGATGCGGCGCCGCACCGGAATCGTGAAGGCGGCGATGACACCCGCAACGGTGGGATGGACGCCGGAAACAATGAAGGCTGGCCACAGCCCGCAGGCTCCCAAGATGATGTAGACGAGCGTGCTGCGGATTCCCAGGCGATTAGCAGCGATGAGCAGCGCGACAAACACACTTGCGATCCCCAGCGCCATCAATGAGATGCCACTCGAATAGAAAATGGCAATCACAAGTACCGCGCCAATATCGTCGACAATTGCCACCGCAGTGAGGAAGACCTTTACGGGGGTCGGCACTTTGCTGCCCAGGACCGCCATCACGCCCAGCGTAAACGCGATGTCGGTAGCCATGGGTATACCCCAGCCACGTTGGCCGGGTCCGTCAAAATTGAACCACAGGAAGATCGCCGCGGGCACGAGCATGCCGCCAATTGCGGCCATGATCGGCAACATCGCCTTGCGTGGCGAGGCAAGTTCGCCGGCGATGACTTCCCGCTTGATCTCAAGACCGACCACGAAGAAGAAGATCGCCATGAGCCCGTCGTTGATCCAGTATTCGAGCGGCTTATCGAAGACGAAGTCGCCAAATCTCACAGCAACGTGAAGGTGCCAGAGATCATAGTATGAGGAGCCAAGAGGAGAGTTGGCCCACACGATAGCGACGATGACGCACGCCAGCAGCACAATGCCGCTGGATGCCTGATTGTGAGCGAACTCCTGGAAGAGACCCAGCACCCGAAAACGTCCGTTTCCGGGCGCGGTTCCACCTTGGCTCACTTTTGCTTCAGTTCCTGAGTCGCTGTTCACTACCGGATCCCCATAGTTTGCTGAATGCGTGGTTGGCGAGAGGCACAGCGTCCACCGGAAGGTTACGCAGGGCATCTCTAATACTATAGCGCACCGATTGAGGCGGCGTTATAGGGATCCCGGGCGATTGGGCGTGCGTCACGGCAGACACGCGAGATCGGCCGTGCGTCAACCGATTCCCGGCAACACTGCCAATTCGCGGGCGCGTTGAACGCAGGACCAGCACGGCCACGAAGGTGCGGTTGGGCCGGCCTCACGCTGGCATTCCGCCCGAGGAAAGTTGCGCGCTAGTTGGTGTTGAGCTTCGGCCGGTACTGCAGAGCCTCAGCGAGGTGTTGGACGGCAATGGTATCGGCCTCGTCCATGTCGGCGATCGTGCGAGCGAGCTTGAGGACGCGATGGAAGCTGCGTGCAGTGAGGTGCATCCGATCCATGGCCGTCCTCATCAGGTTCTGCGCTTCCGGCTGGAGCGTGCAGTACTCTCGCACGTGCCGCGGGCCGATTTCGGCATTCGTCTTGAAGGGCAGCGCGGCAAAGCGCTCCCGCTGAACGCAGCGGGCACGCATGACACGCTTCCGCACGTCTGCTGAGGGTTCGCCCCGGCGGTCTTCCGTCAGCTTATCGTATTCCACACGCGGCACCTCGACATGTATGTCAATACGATCAAGCAAAGGCCCGGACAGTTTCCGTTGATAGCGCGTGACGACGGCGGGATTGCACGTACACGTGCGCACCGGATCGCCGTACCAACCGCACGGGCAGGGGTTCATAGCGCCAATGAGGAGAAACTGGGCCGGAAATGTCAAAGAACCTGAAGCGCGCGAAATCGTGACCGCGCCGGATTCGAGCGGCTGTCGGAGCATATCGAGCAAGTTCGTGGGAAACTCAGGAATCTCATCGAGGAACAGGACGCCGCGGTGCGCCTGGCTAATCTCGCCCGGCCGAGGAAAACGGCCGCCGCCGACCAGCCCCGCATGGGAGACGGTATGATGGGGCGAACGAAACGGCCGCTTCAATACCAGAGGCTCATCCGTCTGCAAGAGGCCGCAGACGCTATATATCTTGCTGACCTCAATGGCTTCTTCCAGCGAGAGCGGCGGCAGGATCGAAGACACCGCCTGGGCGAGCAGGGACTTGCCCGTGCCCGGCGGACCCGAAAACAGCACATTGTGCCCGCCGCTGCACGCCACCTCCAACGCCCGCTTGGCATGCTCCTGACCCTTCACGTCCGCCAGATCGACATCGTAAACGACCGTATCATTGTCGACGGCATCCGGCGGCTGGGCTCTGGCGAGAGCTTCCATGCCATTGAGATGCAACACCAGTTGCCGCAGGTGCGTTGCCGGATAGACGGCAAGACCGGCGATGATCGCCGCCTCCGCACCGTTAGCCTCAGGTACAAACGCGGCCCGTATACCCCAACGGAGAGCATTGGACACGAGGGGCAGCATGCCGTTCGTGTGCCGCAGCGCCCCTTCAAGCGCCAGTTCGCCAAGAAATAGTGACTCTTCCAGCCCTTCCGCAGCCAACTGACCGCTGGCAACCAGAATGCCAATAGCTATGGCGACATCAAGTCCGGTGCCTTCCTTTGCCACGTCGGCAGGTGCAAGATTGACGGTAACCCGCTTCTGAGGAAACACGAACCCCGCGTTGCGAATTGCCGCGCGCACGCGCTCGCGCGCTTCCTGCACAGCCGTGTCGGGCAGGCCCACGATGACAAAAGACGGCAGGCCGTCGGCGAGGTCGACCTCAACCTCCACATGCGCGCTTTCGAGACCGACCAACGTGGCTGCCGAAATCTTCGCAAGCACGCAAGTCTCCTAAATTGTGCGATAGTTCGTCATATGAGCCTCTCTTGGGGTACGAAGAGACAAGGCTGACTGCAAGCTCCTTCACATCAGGACCAAATCGCCACTAGAGAGCCTAGTGTGTGTTGCTGAACCGCCGGAATTCGCCCATAACGGCAGAAACTGCCGTCTCCGGCACGTATCGAATATCTGTTCCGCTGGAGAGATATTGCGTGCTATCAGTCCGCAGCCCGAAGCCAAAGTGTCACAGTCAGTCGAGCAGGTCGAAAAACGTCAAGTCAGCGCCGAAGTTTTCCATCGCCACCACCGCGTCTCCTTCCAGGACCGTCCTGATGTTGCGCGTGCGGTGAGCGAGCACAATGTCAGTCCGTGCCGCCGGGTATTCCAGTGAAATCGGTTTGCCCGGTTCAGGTTGGGCGACGAGCAGGTAGTCTCCCAAGAACCGATAGTCCTCCGCCCCCCTGACCTGCAACGACGCCCTGTCGGCCCACCGCGCCAATCTGATCCAAAGTGGCGCCGCGTGTCTGGTCGTTACGCTTACGCGGCCTGACGATGTGCCCGCCTCCACCCGCGCGTCCGGCGTGTCCTGGTCCAACAGCAGATTCACCCGTACGCCATCGGGCCCTTTCACGACGCCCTCCCTGAGAACTTCGCAGAGGGTGCCGACCACCCCGCCGACTATGTCCATGTTGAAGCTGACCCGCTCAAGCCCAAGCGGGCGGTGGCCGTAAGGCGCCGGAAACCCGAACGCTCCGAGGTGCCGTTCCCTCACTCTTCTCAGACCATCTTCGTCTGCTGGATTGGCAGGTTTGGGGACGAAATCCACGTCGCGCAGTTGGGACGGCAACAGGTGCCCGCGCAGTATCCTTTCGGCGTCCTGGTAGTACCCGGGATAGCCGTGCCGGCCGAGTATCAGGTCAGTTTCGACGATGTCGCCGGTGTTGTTGCCTTCTCCCTTGTCAGGTGGGACGTCGTCGGCGCTGCTCTCAATCACCCAGCCCAATTCGTCGCGGATCTCCCACAGCCCGTTGTCGGCAAAGGCCCGTACGCGCTCCAGCAATGCGGCGTCGCCGGTCAGATCCGCAAGCTGCGCCAGCGAGGACATGACGCAGGTCGTCGAGTGCGTGTGTACGCCGAACTTTTCGCGGTCATACGATCCGTCCGGCAAAAAGAACTCGGACGTAGCCTTCTCCGCCAGCAGAGACGCCAGTTCGAGCGCCTTACCCGAGCCGGTGGCCCGGTAGTACTTGACCAGCGGGCCGATGGCGCGGCCGATGCCCGTAATAAACGTGGTTTCCCGGGTCCAGCGGATCCCGTGGTTTTTCGTTATCCCTTCCCGGTCCCAGCCGTTCGTCGGGTCCCACGCATCGAGGATGAACTCAATGCTGGATTCGGCCACTTCCCTCGCCATGTCGGAGTTTCGATACTTGACCAGGGCGTAAAGGGCATGCATTCCCTCACGCACGTTGTGATCGTTGAAGTTCTCGATGGGCCCGTCCACGCGGTCGCGGTTCATGGGCAGAGGCACGGGGCCGGAATATGAGAAGAAGGCCGCTGCGGCGTGTTTCTCGATCACCTCTTCCGAGATCGAGACGCCAGCCGCGTCTTCGGCATTCAGCAGGGCGTTCAGGTGCCTGCCCGGCACATGAGATTCGGAGTGGACCATGCTGAAGCTGAGCCGGGGATTGGGGAGAACCTCGGACCCGAAGAAGGGGATGTCGTTGTCATCGGCGTTGAACACATTTGACATCGTCCTGCATCCAAGTTCGATGGCCGCCCTGATGTTATGGGTGTTGACGTTGGATACCTTCACGTTGGCGCTCCTGTAGTCTGCCCAAAAACGGTCAATCCAGGTTGATTTGCACTTTGCATCATAGACGACAGACCATACCGGCGGGCGGCTCATCCGCTCTACTGCACCTGCGTGCAGTACGCCAGGCAGGCTACTGAAGCCCGCACTTCGAATGGCCGCGCGCATGCTCGCGCGCTTCTTGCACAGCCGTGTCAGGCAAACCCACGATGACAAATGACGGCAGACCGTCGGTGAGGTCGACCTCAACCTCCGCCTGCGCACTTTCGAACCCGACTAACGTAGCCGCCGAAATCTTCGCGAGCACTCAAGTCTCCATTGCATGGCAATAGTAAATCGCATTTGCCCCTCTAAGGGTACGAAGAGATAGGGCTAACTGCAAGCTCCAGTGCACGAGACGCAACGCGCATAAAGAGCCTCGTATAGTTCAACGGCATGCGAAATGCTGCCCAAATGGCGCGAAGTTCGTGTTTGTCTTGAAGGTCTGGTAGCATTACAGTAATATACCAAGCGGCTATTTACTGCGCGCCCTTGATGAGGGCGCGGTTTAGTCGTGTATTTCAGGACTTGCTGCGGAGAGTATCTCTACTCAGCCTCACGCGTTTCACGGCGCGTGAGAGTAGGGGCATCCTAAAGACTAAGCAGTCTCGATACGCAAAACTCTATAGAACATGAGCGTGATTCGATCAGGAAGGAGAATCGATGAGTACGTCCGGGCCGACAGTGATGGAAAAGCAAGCATGGGAGGTGGTTGGGCAGCGCCTTGGTGGCACAGTTGCGTCACTTGCCGTTTCGCCAAGCTTTAACGAAAACAACCTGGTACTGGCCGGTACCATGGCCGGAGTGTTTTGCTCCGAAGATCGGGGCAAGACGTGGAAGATTTCCAACGAAGGCATCACGAGCCCTTACATCCAGGCGCTCGCTTTCGCGCCCAACGTTGCGAACCATGAAGTAGCATTTGCAGGCGCTTTGGAGGGCGGCGTCTATCGTTCTGATAACGGCGGTGAGACCTGGCAGCAACTTGATTTCTGGCAGGGCGCCGCTTCTGTGACGTGCCTGGCCGTTTCGCCGAACTTCGCCGACGATGGTGTGATGCTGGCCGGCACACAGGAAGACGGCGTGTTCAAGTCGACAAATCGCGGCCGTACCTGGAATTCGGCGAATTTCGGCATCATGGAGTTGAGCATTCAGGCCGTAGCCATCTCGCCGGACTTTGCGGAAGATCAGACCGCATTCATAGCGGGCGGCGACGGCCTCTATCGAACGCTCGACGAGGGCCGCGCGTGGCGGCTGGTGGATAGAGGGCTCGATAGCATGGCGATCCAGGCGATTGCCGTTTCGCCGAATTTCGCCGAGGACCGCACGATTCTGGTCGGTACTGAGGACATGGGCGTCTTCAAGTCTACCGACGGAGGCACGAACTGGCAGGAGGCGAACAGCGGACTGGATAGTGTATCCATCAACGCGCTCTGCCTATCACCCGATTTTGCAGCGGATAGTCTCGCCTATGCCGGCACCGCGGAAGGGTCGATCTACCGTTCAACCGACGGCGGCGCGACCTGGGAGAGTGCCATCGAGCAAGACTCGTCGGTGCTGTGCCTGTTGACAACGGGAACCGGTGACGACGACATCGTCTTAGCCGGCGTACACCGCGAAGGCGCTCTACGGGCCGATGGCGACGCCGCGCATTGGGAACCGGCCGTGGCCGGCCTTGCCGCGCGTTCGCTCCTGGGCACGGCGCTTTCTCCGAACTGCCACCAAGACGGTACGCTCTTTGCCACAAGTCTCGAAGACGGCGTCTTGCGCTCCACCGATGAGGGTGTATCCTGGGAACCGGCCGGCGCCGGCATGGAAGAGATGCAGGTCGCATCGCTCTTGATCTCGCCGGATTATGCCAACGACACGACCGTCTTTGCCGCGACGCACCAAGGCATCGCGCTTTCCGCCGACGGCGGACAGAACTGGGAAGCCAGTAACGAGGGCATCGACGAAGAGACGCAAGACCTCCGCGTGCTTGCCGTGTCCAACACCTTTGCCGATGATCGCCTCGTCGTTGCCGGCGGGCCTGGCGGCGCGTTGTACTTCAGCCGCGACGCGGGTCAATCTTGGGAAAGGGCCGAAGAGACGTTTGGCGAGGAAGACGTGATCGGCGTAGCGCTCTCACCGAATTTCGCTGATGACAATACCCTTCTGCTGGGTACCTTCCGTGCTTCCCAAGGCGATTACGCGAGCACCATTACCGTGTGGCGTTCCGCCGACGGCGGCGAAATCTGGAAGCGCATTCTCGTTCACGCGACGGGAGCGCAGTGGATTAGCTTCGCCATGCCGCCGAACTACTCGGGTACAGACGAGGACTACAGCAACTTCTTCATTGCCACGGCGACGCGCTTCTTCCGCCCCATGTGGCGCGGCAAGAATCTCTGGGTCGGCGATGCCATCGGCGAGGCTACCGCGGCGGTAGTTTGCTTGGCGATTTCCCCTAACTATGAAGAGGATACGACGATCTATGCCGGCACCAGCCGGGGTGTCTACAAGTCCGCTGACGAAGGGCTTACGTGGCAAAACATCAATGAAGGGCTGGACAACAAGGCAATCGTCTCCTTGCTGGTTTCACCCAATTACGCCGAAGACCACGCGGTGTGGGCCGTCTCGCTGGGCGGCACCGTCTGGCGCTATATCGACGCCTAGTACGTTTGGCGCTTGGTAGTCTGGTGTGACCCACACATTTGCGATAACTGAAAGGCTGCGTGCTCCCTTGGGTAGCACGCAGCTTCTCGCTTTTGAGCGCTTTCTCCCCGGATTTACGCTAGCGCAAAAGGGCTTTGCGATATGAGTAGCGTAACGTGGTCTCAGGTACATGCCTTTCGGCTCCAGCGCCACTTTCTCGGACAGCCTGCCTCAGCAGGTAACCTGCTCGATGTCGTCAGCGCAACGTGCGGTATGCAAGCGCAGGTCATGTCTGCCGCCCAGTTGGCGCTGCGGACACGAATTCACGGCCTCACTGCCCCGGAGATCGAACGGGCACTCTGGCAGGACCGCACTCTCGTGAAAGTCTGGTGCATGCGCGGCACGCTGCATGTGCTCTCTGCGCGTGAACTCCCTCTATACGTGGCTGCGCTCAAACCGTATCGGCTGAAGCAGGAACAGCGCTGGATGGCGCGGTTTGGTGTGGATGCCGCCGCCATCGAGACCATGGCAGACGCCATCTTCACGGCCCTGAGCGCTGCTCCGCTGACCCGCCGCGAAGTCTCACAGGCTATCTCGCCGCGTCTGCGCAACGATGCCCCGCAGATCCAGGAGTTGCTCGAGCACGGTTGGGGCGGGCTAGGCAAGTACGTCTGCTTGCAGGGCAACCTTTGCCTCGGTCCGAACCAGGGTCAGGAAGCAACGTTTGTGCGACGCGACCAATGGCTGAAGGATTGGGAAGACATTCCAGGAGAAATGGCTGAAGACTTGCTGCTGAAGCACTACCTCCGGGCCTATGGGCCTGCTACGGTGCAAGACTTTGCCGCCTGGGCGGGCCTGGCCGTCAAGGACGCTTCCCGGATCTGGGGCAGGCTGCAAGCTGAGATGTGCAACGTCGATATTGAGGGAAGTCAGGCCGCCATCCTTGAGCGTGATCTGCACATATTACGGGAAGCGGCGCTTGCTACCGAGGATGTGCGCTTGCTGCCGCACTTCGACGTTTACCTACTCGGACACCGTAGCAAGTCACACCTCATAGACGACGCCCACTACAAGCGCGTGTACCGCGCGGCCGGTTGGATTTCTCCGGTTGTACTGATCAACGGCCGTATTGCCGGGGTGTGGTCCCACCGGCAGCGAGGCAAGACCTTGCAGGTTTCGGTAGAGCCTTTCGGCCAGCTCTCCCGGTCCCAACGCGCCGCAATCGAAAGCCGCGCGGCGGACGTAGCCGATTTCTGCGCGGCTTCCCTCAAGCTAGAGTACACTGGCACGACAGCAAAATATCCTGCAAACTAGGGTCAGGAGTTGCAACGTAACTGCTGAGCACAAGCAAAAACGGGAAAGAGAGGAACATGTCATGGCGAACCAAGTGCAGTTGGGAGCGGCGAGCATAAACATAACGCCCTCCGTCGGTACGTGGATGGGAGGCTACAGCGCGCGCGACCATGGGGCGGAGGACATTCACGACGACCTCTATGCGAAGATTCTGGTGTTTTCGGATGGTGAGACGAAGGCTGCCATCGTCACGTGCGATCTGGTCGGCATTACCGAAGAGAGCACTGCCGCAGTGCGCGCGTTGGTTGAGGAGCAGACCGACATACCCGGCAGCCATGTGATGATCACGTGCTCCCACACGCACTCAGGCCCAACGACGCGAGAGTGGCGGTATGACGCGCCATTCAACAATGCCTACATGCGCGAACTCGAGCGCAAGCTGGCAGGTGGTGTGCAGGTGGCGAATCGACGCTTGCAGACTGCTGTTGGCGGTCTGGGTGCGGGCTCCTTCCCGCTGGCCGTAAACCGACGGCTTACCACGGACGGCAAGACCGAAATGCGTGCCAATCCTGACGGCGTCGTCGATCATACCGTTGCCGTGCTCCGCTTCGATGCCGAGGATGGCACGCCGTTGGCCACCGCGTTCCACTATGCCTGCCATTCAACGAGCATGGGCGCTTCGAACTACGCCTTCAGCGCCGACTACGCGGGCGGCGCCAAGACGTTTGTCGAGCATACCTATGGCGAGGACCACACTGCGGCCTTCTTGCTGGGCTGCTGCGGCAACACTCGGCCCAATTTCACCAGCGACGGCAGCCGCTTTCGCTCCGCCACATTTGAAGAACTCGAGAGCGTCTGGCGCGGCTTGGGCGCCGAAGTGGTAAGCGCGCGCGAGTCAATCGAGTGCGCCCCACTCGAAGGTGTGGCCGTAGCCCAGCGCGTGGTGACCATCCCTTTACGTGAGGTTCCCGATGCCTCCTTTTACAAGCAAGCGCTTGAAACTGAGACTTGGCCCGATACGGGAGAACGCATCAGCCGCGACTCTTTGAAGTGGGTACGCAACCGCGTCGCAGAGTACGAATCCGACACATTGCTCCTCGAGCCCACGGCGGAAATCCAAGTGATCCGGGTGGGCAACCTGGTCTTTGCCAGCTACCCGGGGGAAGTCTTCCTCGAGTATGGCTTGGCAGTCCAAGAACGCGTGAAGGCCGAATTGGGCCTAGATGCGCTGCACGTCGAGCTCGCCAACGGCATGATCGGCTACGTGCCGACAGCTGATGCAATACCCTACGGCGGCTACGAAGTCATGGCCTATCGCCACGGGTCACAGACGCCGTCAGGATACTCAGGTGACGCTGAGAAACTCTTCGTCGATACCGCCGTGGAACTCGCGCGCGAAACGGCAGCAGCCGGAGAGTAGTCTCAGACTTACACACACCTTGAGTGGTTACGAACGTGCAGAGACACTGACTGCCATGCGCTTTGATCGGACCATCACAGTGCCAGAGGGCGGCCTGGCTACCGGACGTGACGACCCGTTGCCGTCGGGCCTGGCAGACAGAGTAGATTGCCTCCTCATTCCCGAAGAAGTGCTGCAACAGCGGGTTTCGGGTCTGGCGCAGCAGATACATGCGGCTTGCGCCGAGAGCAGCGAGCTTATCCTACTGGTAGTCCTGAAGGGCGCATTTGTCTTTGCCGCAGACCTTGGCCGCGAAATCTCGCGGCTTGGCGGTCTGGAGTTCCGCTGCGAGTTCATTCGCACGAGCACCTACGGCAACACCATCAAGCAGCCCGATGAAAAGGTGCGCGAGGTGAGCATGGCGAGACTGCCAGCAGGTCTCGCGGGCAAGGACGTGCTCTTGGTTGAAGACCTGATAGACCAGGGCTTTACGCTCACTGCCCTCAAGCAGCGCGTGCTCGCTGCAGGCGTCCGCTCGGTGCGCATTTGTGCCCTGCTGTCAAAGCGCCTCGAGCAACCGTCGCCGGAGGTGACGCGTAATCGCTCCAATTTGACCCTTGATTTCGTTGGATTCGACGTGCCCGACCGCTGGGTAGCCGGCTACGGCACCGACGCCGGCGAGAGTTTTCGCATGCTGCCGTACATCGTTGCGGTCCGTGAGCAGCTCTACGCCAATAGGGTAGAGCCATGAGCGTTGATCTCGTACTACGCGGCGGTATGATCGTTGACGTAGTAAAGCAGCGCTGCTACCCGGGCGACATTCTCATCAAAGACGGGCTTATTCACAGCGTTGGTCGCATTGCTACGACACTTAGAGCAGCAGAAACTCTTGATGTAGCCGGCCAGTACGTTATACCTGGCTTTATCGATCCCCACCTCCACATCGAGAGCAGCTTGCTCAGCCCGCTTGAGTTTGCGCGCACCGCGGTGCGTCACGGCACCACCGCGGTCTTCGTGGACCCGCACGAAATCGCCAACGTGGCCGGCAGAGACGGCATCGAGCTATTTCTCAAACAGGCGGAAGTCGCTCCCCTCGACATCTTCATCGGTGTGCCCTCGTGCGTGCCGGCCACGTCATTCGAGGACGCCGGCGCGTCGCTCGGCCTTATGGACGTCGAGGAGTTGCTCCCCCACCCACGCGTCTACGGTCTGGCGGAGATGATGAACTTTCCCGGCATCATCCATGGCTGGGGAGACGCGCGGGCGAAAGTAGAGAGCGCCTATCGGCTGGGTAAAGTCGTAGACGGCCACGCGCCGGGTGTGGAAGGTCGCGACCTCACGCTCTACATCACTAACGGCAAGAACGATGATACTAATCGGATCATGTCGGACCACGAGTCGCGCACAGGGCGGGAAGCGCTGAAAAAGAGACAAGCCGGCATGTACGTCGCTATCCGCTACGGTAGCGCCACGAAGGACTTGGACCGAATTCTGCCGTTCTTGGCCCAGCAGGGCATTGACCTGGACGGCTTCATGCTCTGCAGCGACGATCTGGACGCGGCCGAGCTCTACCATCACGGGCACGTCGACCGGATCGTGCGGCGCGCGCGCGACATCCTTGTGGAACACACGGGCTTGGACCGCGAGCAAGCGACGATCCAGGCGATTGCCATGGCCACGCTGCATCCTGCGCGTTACTTTTCACGCTTCTTCCGCCACCACGGCCATGCCGAGATGGGCGAAATTGCCCCAGGCAAGATCGCCAACCTTGTGGTTCTTGACTCGTTGGATAGCATTGAGTGCACTACCGTCATCAAGCGCGGCACAGTGGTCTGGGACGGAAATAACACGGAGTGGTCCAAAGCTCCCTGTGACTACGGCAGGCTTTTGCATTCGGTTGCGGTCAAATACCCACCGGCCGCTGCCGACTTTGCGGTTCCCTATGACGGTGCAGGGCGAGAGGCCGCCGTTCGCATAATCGGCGCGGTGGATGGAAGCCTGACGACGCAAAACCGCGTACTCAGATTGCCGGTCAAAGACGGAGCCGTCCAAGCTGACATTTCACAAGACGCCATAAAGATTGCGGTGATTGAGCGTCACCAAAGCACCGGTCTGCGCTCGGTCGGCTTCGTCAGCGGGCTGGGCATGCAACGGGGGGCGGTTGCTTCAACCGTAGGCCACGATAGCCACAACCTCATCGTAGCCGGCGTCGATGAGCATGCCATGGCGCAGGCGGCCAATCACGTGATCGAGATCGGCGGCGGCATGGCCGTCGCAGTCGGCGGTACACTTACCGCGCTGCCTCTACCCATTGGCGGACTTATGTCAACAGGAAGTGTGGATGCCGTTGTGGCGGACTACCGCTCGCTGCTGGCTGCGGCGAAACTGACGGGCACGACGAGCAAGAACATCTTCCTGCTGCTTTCGTTCCTCGCCCTTCCCGTGATCCCTCATCTCAAGATCACCAATCGCGGCCTGGTGGACGTGGACGCCTTTGCACCGGTGCCCCTTCTGGTGGAATAAACGGAACTCCATGAGTATGAGAACGCGTTTCGTGCCTGCCGAGAGAGGCCGGTCAAGAATCGGCCAGCTAGCCCTGCCTCTGGGTCAATGCGGCTCCACGCAAGCGCCTTCTTCCGCGCAAGAAAGTACGAGCGAACGTGCCGGCGAGTCGTGGTCATGCGCAGCCTTGACCATCGCATCCGCAATGGCATCAGGATTGCGGAAAGTTAGTGCCAAGATTGAAGACCCGGCCCCGGAGAGAGCGCTGCCGCACGCGCCCGCTCCAAGCGCGGCCTCCATGATGGGCGTCATCGCTGGGAAGATGGTAGCGCGATAGGGCTGATGGAGGCGGTCACTCATGCCGGCACGAATACACTCTTCATCCGCACGCATGATGCCGGTGAGCAGCAACGCAGCGTGACTGACATTGTAGACCGCATCGCCGAGCGACACCTCTTGCGGCACAACACTGCGGGCGAGCTCTGTGGGCAGGTGCTGATCGGGAACACAGACCACCGCGTGGAGGTCCGGTGGTACGGGCACACGCGCGTACGCCGGCATGTCTCCGCCTTCCGCCACGCAGACAATTAAGCCCCCGAACAGGGCGGCGGCCACGTTGTCGGGGTGACCCTCGATGTCGCACGCCAGTTGCAGCAAGCGATCATGCGAAAGGGTGTTACCCAGCAGATGATTGGCCGCCACGAGACCCCCGACCGCCGCGCTTGCGCTGCTGCCCAACCCCCGATAGAGCGGAATGCAGTTCTTCATGTGCAAGTGAAATGCAGGAGGGGTTTGGCCTACCTCCGCAAAGACACGAGTGAAGGCTCGCACAAAGAGATTATCCTCATTGCCGGCCAGTTCATTTTCACCTTCACCTGCGATGGTTATGTGCAACCCGCTCTCTGCGGTGCGCAGCATGAACTCATTGTAGACAGTTAGCGCCATGCCGAACGCATCGAAACCCGGCCCCAGATTGGCGGTGCTCGCCGGCACGCGCACGCGAATATCGGGAAAGTCACTTGCCATAGAGAACTACCTCGAAAGAGCGTGCAATCTGGTGAGCGGCCTGCCTGCGAAGGCTATAGTGTACCATAAAGATACCGTCCTCAAAGAAGCAACAAGGGCCGTAACTGACCGGTATCGAGCGCCACGACATCGCAATTTCTTTCAATCAACTTATGAAGGTGAGTGGGGATAACGCATGCTTAGTTGGTTAAGACGCGGCTTCATAGTGACAATCGCAGCCGTCATTGCCTACGTGGCCTATACGCGCCTCAAACCGCGGCCGATTTCTACGGAGTCGCTACACACAGACGGTCAATTCGTCTCGGTAGAAGGGCTGCAGATTCACTACCGCGTCGCCGGCTCCGGGCCGCCGTTGATCTTAATCCACGGCATCTTTGCCAACCTCTTCGGCTGGCGGCATGTGTTCGACCAACTTGCCCAAGAGCATACCGTATACGCCCTTGATCTCAAGGGGCATGGTCTCTCCGACAAGCCCGCCAGCGGCGACTACTCACCGTTCGGCATGGCCGACTTGGTTGCGCACTTCATGGATGCCTTGGGCGTAGACTCCGCCGCTGTCATCGGCCAGTCAATGGGAGGCGCTATTGCGGCGGCACTGGCTGTGAGGCACCCAACACGAGTGCAACGGTTGGTGCTGGTGGATGCCGCCGGATACGCGCTCAATTACCACATTATGCCGTTGCTGACCCGCGTCGCCGGCAGTGCGGCGGCGGGATTCGTGTTCCGCCGCAGCGCCCCCCACCGTGGTCTTTCCGCGAGACTACTGCGCAATTGCTACTACGAACCGGACCGCACGTGCACGCCCGACGTCATCGACGGTTACTTCTTGCCGCTTCTGACACCGGGCGCCAGCGGCGTCATAGCCCCGCTTGCCCGCGACTTTGGGCAAACGAGCATCGCGCATCGCCTCAAGGAGATACAAGCGCCAACCCTGATCATGTGGGGACAGTATGACGCCGTGATTCCCATGCACTGGGGCTATCGCTTCCAGCAAGACATCGCCAATGCCGAACTCGTCGTCATTCCCAAGTGCGGGCACTGTCCTCACGAGGAAGAACCGGAGACACTCCTGGAGACGGTGAACGGCTTCTTGCAGCGTTCTGACACCGCAAGAAATGGCCCACAGAATGAGGGTCGCACTGCCGCAAACACCTAGACCCGCTTTACGGGTAGGGCACTAGGAGACGATGGCGGCGCAGGTGGGAGACGGGAGATCATCTCCGACCGGTTTCCAGGCGAGATTAGTGAAGGACGCGTGGTAGACCGCATCGTCCAACACCACCGCGAAGACGTCCTGAGCGTCGCAGATGATGTGCTCACACATGCGGTCGAGGGGAAAGGTGAGGTTCTGCTCCGCATCACGCCAGGTGTCACCGCCGTCACTTGACACCATCATGCGGCCGAGCCGACCCACACGGCGGGAAGGCCCCACGACAACGGTGGCTGGATCGTCCGCCTTGATGCACACGCCGCGGGTATAGTCATCGATGAGATGCTGCCACGACCGGCCGCGATCAGTGGAACGAAATACGCCGCCGCCCGTGGCAGCCATGACCGTATCCGGTTGGCCGGGATGGAGGTCGATGCTGTGCACGTCCGGGTGGAGGCCGTCGGCGGGATACTCCCATTGGCCGACCTTCTCAGTGATGCCCCAGGTTTCACCGTCATTACGACTTTCCGCTAAGCCGCCTACTTCGATGGCGGCCCAAACTGCAGGGTCAGCGCCGTCGAGCATGACGATCTTGCGCACGGCGCCAGCACGGGGTGAATAGGGCAAGAACCACTCCGCACAGCCGGGAAGCGCGGTAAAGCCATGCTCTTCAGCCCAGGTTACGCCGCCGTCGCGGCTGCACCACACACGTGCGGGTTCCGTACCAACGCGGACGATTTGCGGATCGTGTGGATGGTAGGAGATCGAGCGGATGTACGGGCTGCCCTCCCACCCGGGGATGACTTCCCAGCTTTCTCCGGCGTTGGCCGTGGAGAACAAGCCGGCTCCGTGAGTCCCGACAACTGCGTGAAGTCCGTCAGGATGGGCGGCTACCGCCTCGATCTCTTTGTCGCCAAGACCGGATGCCTGCAGTGACCAATCGTCACCTGCACGCGTAAGCCGGAAGATTCCTTGCTCGGTGCCGACGTAAATCTGATTTGCCATGACACATCCTCACCAATGCCTTGCAGCATTCAAGTCGATCGCCTGTCTACTTACACGTTCCCAACCGGCTACTCCTATTGGGTGAATACCTCCAAAACGGCCAAAATTGCCACCCCCGCTGCCACAAGCCCACCCAAGCGGATTGTCATGCGTTGATCCAAATCTCGGAGGTCAGCCTTTGTAGCCAGTGATTCCCCTGTTTCGCCAAGAGTATCCAGTATGGCCTCCGCCTTTTCCTTATCAAAGCCGGCTGCGGTCAGACGCTCAAATGCTCCGTGCGTATCGATGACTACCCTCAGCGACTCCCATCGTGGTCTAATTCGCAACGGCCCGCTCCGCCTGCTTCTGCGCCACGATCTCGTCAACTTCCTCGATGAGCAAGTCGAAGAGTTCTTCCTCTTTGCAACTGCGCACCGGCTTGCCCTTGCGGAAGAGGGCGCCCTTGCCGCGGCCGCCGGCGATGCCGACGTCGGCATCGCGGGCCTCGCCAGGGCCGTTAACGACGCACCCCATCACAGCAACCTTCACCGGTTCCTTGACGTTCTGGAGGAAGCTTTCAACCCGTTCCGCCAATTCGATGAGTTCGATTTCGCAGCGACCGCAGGTTGGGCAAGCGATGAGGGTCGGTCCGTGCTCGCGGAGACCAAGCGACTTGAGGATTTCGTATCCGGCAAATACCTCTTCCGTCGACTCGGCAGCCAATGAAACACGCAAAGTGTCGCCAATACCCTGGTACAGCAGCACGCCAAGTCCCACGGCGCTCTTCACCATCCCGGCCTTGGGCGTGCCCGCCTCCGTGATGCCCAAGTGGAGCGGGTATTCAACGCGGTCGGCGATGAGTTGGTAGGCCAAAATCGTCGTCGGGACGTCCGATGCTTTCAAGGAAATCTTGATGTCGGTGAAGTCCATGTCTTCCAGGATCTTCACGTGGTCGAGCGCGGATTCCACCATTGCCGCCGCCGTCTTCTCAATCTTCTCATCGCCTTCCAGCATCATGAGTTCGGGAATGAGGCGGGATTCAAGAGAGCCCACGTTCACGCCAATACGCATCGGCACCTGGCGGTCCTTCGCTTCTTTGACCACCATGCGAGTCTTCTCTTTGCTGCCGATGTTGCCGGGGTTAAGACGCAACCCGTCCACGCCGGCTTCCAGTGCGCGCAACGCTAGGCGGTAGTCGAAGTGGATGTCGGCTATCACCGGAATAGGGGATCGCTTGCGAATTTCCGGCAGCGCGTCAGCGTCTTCTTTGTGGGGCACGGCCACCCGCACGATCTCGCAACCGGCCTCAGCCAGACCGAGGATTTCCTTCACGCTCGCTTCCACGTCTCGCGTAAAGGCGGTGGTCATGGACTGCACACGAATCGGCGCGCCGCCGCCAATGGTAACGTCGCCAACTTTGAGTTGTTTGGAAACACGTCGGGGGATCATAGGAACACCCTAATTACGCAGAAACCTTGTGCCTGACCTGCGTTAAGTGTGACGCATCCAGCAGACTGACGCAAGGGAGCCGCGAGCAACCCAAACACACTAGAGGAACAGCCTACCACACGTCCGGATCGCGCACGACGACCGTGCCGACCATCTTGTCGTGCCACGTCTGGGCGTTCTTGTCCCAGAACGCTGACAAGAAGCCCCACGTCAGGGGCAGCAGGCTGACGAACTTGCCGACCACCTCACGCCGCAGCATGGTCTTGAAACCAGGGTATCGTTGTTGTCCCAGTAGGATCACTTCCAACCCAAATAATGACTTGCCCGGCGTAGTACCACGAACCAAGAAAGTGACGAAGAATATGCCGTAGACGAGGGGCATGAAGATGTATTGCCAGAAAACGGTGAGAAAGTTGTACCCGTCCGCCGGATTAAAGCCGGTGAGTCCGAACAAAAGGATGAGCCCTACCGGCACACTCAGGTCCAGCGACGCCGCGAGAAAGCGAGGAAAGAAGTGGGCGCGGTGGCCGAGGTCTTCATTCTGCACAAACGTCTTGCACTCCTGGCAGAACAAGCGCTCATCGGGTACCGGAGCGCGGCACTTCGGGCAGCGCAGCAAGCCGATAGCCCCATCTTCAAGTGCCAATTCCTCCTCGGCTTCTTTGACGGCAAGGTCTTCAACCTCCACCGCAGTTAGCCCGCGTATGCGCATGGCACTCTCTTGCACGCGCTTCATCTGATACGGGTGCCGGAAGTATCCCTTTACCTGCGCCACCATTCTGTCCGAATCCACACCCGCCGACATGAAGGTAGCGCCCGTGAGATCGGAGTCCTCACCCTGCAGAAGTTCCATCAGACCGATGTTCCGGCGAAACCAGACTTCCTGACCAACGCGTCTGTCCAGCACGCGCAGCATGAGCGGCCGCCAGTATGTTTGAAAGAGAAAGCCGGCCTGCACCCACACCGGCGTCAATACCACAGAGGCCGCGAGCCCGCTCGTGAGCGGCGGCGAGAAGGCGGCGGTTATCGCACTGATCGCGAGCACATTGCCGCCCATAATCGCGAGAAAAGTATGGGGTTCGACATCGATCGTGAGGACCGAGGTGAAGTAGAGGCGCATGCGCTTTTCGTGCTGCAAGGCGTCCCGCTGCACCACGGCTACCACAGTCCCAAGTATCCCTCCGGCCAGCACAACCACCCACAGCCGGCCAATGAGTACCGGGATGCCGAGCGCCATCTTGAGTAGCAATCCCCCGGTATCGGTCAACACGGTCGGACCCGTCGTATCTGCCATAAGCGCAGCCACGGCAAATATCAGCACCAGCATGATGGCAATGAAGACTGCCACAACCCTCGCATTGAGAAGCTCCGGGACGAAGTACCCCGTGAGGCCGAGAAATGCGATAAAGATCACAAGCCCAACCGCGGCAATGAGAATGCCGAAGTAGAAGGGGCGCAAGAGTTCCCAAAGGCTGGCGAAAATCACGGCAGCCCCAATGAAGGCGCTCATAATGCCTATACCCCCCACAAACCCCGCTAGCAGGGTCGAGCGGATATCCGACACCATAATGAGTACGTCGTCTTGGTTCGCCGCTACCAACTCTCGCCGGTTAAAGTTTCGCACTGGGTGCGGGCTCCCCACTGTGTAGGCGCTGCATCTCTTCTGTGCCTATCTTACCGCATCTTTCTACAGTCCATGCGTTCCAGGTCAAGCAAATCCAGATGAAATCACCGCTATTCGCTGATGTAGGATTGCAACCAGTTTTGTGCCTGCCGCGCGGCTTGCTCCACTGTCACTTCCCCGCGCGCCAATGGCAGTGTCAGATTGCTAAGGAGCCAGCTATTGATGGCGTTGCTACTCGCCATGTAAGAAGGGAGCGCATTGTTGAGAATGTCGAGGATGACTTCCCGCTGATGCTCGAGAAACAGGAGATTGAGGTGATCTCTAGATCCCGGCGTAGTGATGTGTTCTAAGCTCGTCTTCACCGTTGGCAGCCGGCTGCGCTCACCAAAGTGCAACGCAAGTGGGACGAGAGTGCTGTAAGAGAGACCGGGGTCTCTCGCACCCGCGGGAATCGCAGTGACATCGAATAGCATAAGCGGTGTGCCCGCCATCGGCCCTGCGGGGATAGGCGCCGACTCGCGGTCGCCTGTACTGCTTATCTCAAAGGCTGTTTGGAATAGGATGCCGGTCCGGCTGGCACGATACGGGCGGCGTATTCCCGGTGGGTGAGATGAAATCTCTTGTCCATAGCGCATAATCTTGTGCACCCGTCCAAGATCATCCCAATATTGAAGCCCGCGCAATGCCGCCGGATCAGTCAGGTTAACCGCACCGGTCTCTAGGTCGATTACGTCTCTGCCTGTCTCATGCATTACGAAGGGCAGCCAGTCAGCATAGAAGTGGCTTACGCCAAAGCCCCATTGATCAACCGTGCCATCGCCACTCGTATCCTGCGTGAGCTGCTTCGCGGCAGCGGCAAAGTCGTCACGCGTCCATCCTAGCTGCGGTGGGGCAATATTCGCTTGGGAGAAAAGGTCGGGAAGGTACTGGGCAACACCAGCGGTTACCCTGGTTGGCAGTGCCATCGTCTGCCCTTGGAATCTCACAAGCTTGACGGACTGAGGGAAGAACTGCTCCAAGGGTTGGTTCGCATCGTTCTGGATGAACCGATCTAAGGGTTGCAAGAGATTGCTCTTGAAGAGCCACGGAAAGTCAGCTAGCCAGGCAAAGACCATCAGGTCCGGCACGGTGCCTGCAGAGACTCGAGCGGAAAGTGCAGCAGCTACTGCATCCTGTGTGGTCTCAAGGTTTCCAGTGCTCGAAAACGTCAGTTCGGCATCTTGCAATTCAATATTGGCCGGGACATCGGCCACTCTACCCTCATTCAACTGACGAATTGCCTCCAACATCGGGCCCTGTCTGCGAAACATGGCAAGCGTCAGTACTTCTTTCTCTTTTGAGGGTTGCGGTACGGAGCCCTGTGGCGCAGTCGGCGCAGCCCGCGCTTCCTGGGTGTCGTCTTCATCATCCCCGCCACAAGCGGCCAGCAATAGAAGCTGAGCACCGAGCAGCGCGCCTCCGAGCCATTCTCGCCTTGTCAGTCGTTTAGCTGTAGTCACTCGAATCCTCCGGCTAGCGTAGCCACGTAAATTGCGTTAAAGCGTCACTCTTTAAAATGCACTGCGTTGCTTAATGAGTGTTCAGGAAACTGTTTGAGACCGATCCACATTTGGGCACCGGCATTTCATTGAATGAGGTCCAGACAAAAGGACCACCTACGGCTCATTCAAGTTGGACTCCAGCCAATCCTGCCCCCGCTGGGCTGCCTGCACAACGTCCATCTCGCCGCGTGCGAGGGGTAGCGTCAGCCTTTCGAATAATTCAATTGCCATGGAGAAGCTGCTTGCTAGTTGCGATGGTCGGGCGGTATCGAGGAGGTGGAAGACGAGCCCCCGGTCCTCGGGCGGCAGCATGAGCTCCAAATAGCCGGTGCTGGGCTTTTCAATATGCTGCTGACCCGCGATCACGGGCGGCATGAGCAGACGCGAGCCAAGGTCAAGCGCAAAGGGCTTTAGCACCTCGTAGGAGAGAGCGGGATCGGGCGCAACCGACGGAATTGCCACAGCCCGTGACACTGATAGCGGCGTTACGTCCCGCGGTCCGGCCGGCAACGGGGCTTGTTGGCCCGCCAGCATGTTGCTGGGAGGAACGTATCGATAAAACAGAATGCCGTTTAACAGGAATGTGAAGTCAACATCAAATTGGTCTGCCGTCACCGTCGCGCCATGGGGCATGATGCCGTGCACGCGCCCCAGTTCGTCCCAAAATTGCAGCCCGCGCAGCGCCGCCGGATCCGTAAGGCGCACAGCGCCAGTATTTGGGTCGAAGACATCCTTGTCCAGTTCTTGCAAGACAAACGGCAACCAGCTTACAAAGTATTTGTTCGGATTGAATCCCCACTTGTCCACTGTGCCGTCACTGTCGGTATCCTCGGTCAATTCTTGAGAGGCGGCGACAAATTCCTCACGGGTCCAGCCCTTTTCAGGAGAAGGCAGTCCGGCATCTGCGAATTGCTTAGCTTTGTACCGTGCCACGCCGGCCTCCAGCGCAATGGGCAGGGCCATCGTCTGGCTTTGATAGCGGACCAACTCCAGGGCAGGGGGAAGGAACTTCTCTGAAGGCTCCGAGCGATCTTGCTGCAAATACCGGTCAATCGGCTGGACAAGCCCGCTGCGCAAAACCCAGGGAATATCGAAAAAGATGCTGACCAAGAGCAGGTCCGGCGGCGTGCCGGCAGAGTCCTGCTCGCTCAGAAACGCCGAGAGTGCGACCTGCGCGCCTTTGATGAGTTCCAATGGGTCGCGCGGTCGCGCGATGTTTACCCGGACGCGCTCCAATTGAACGTCTTCCGGCGCACCTGGCACTGCACCTGCATTCCACCGCTCAATGGCATCGTCGATAGGCGTACCGTACCCGTCCAACGTGGCGGCCAGCCTCAGTGTGACCGGCGTGCGCGCGACTTTTGGCACAGAGGCCTGCGGCGCCTCCGGCGCCGAAGCCTGCGGAGCATCCGGCGCCGCGCGGGGCTGAGCCGCGTCTTCATCGTCATCGCCGCCGCAGGCAGCCAAGAGGACGACTTGCGCTCCGAGCAAGGCGCCGCCGAGTATTTCACGTCTCGTCATGAGAGATTCCCCCATTTCTCAGTTTGAAGCCGCTGACCACCGGTAGAATCGCCGGCGCTTCTAAGCAGTCGTTAGACCGGAATTAGATCGGTTCCTGCATTGGCTGCACGTTTAAGCAGACTATTGTCCTCAACTGCTGCACACTTCCTACGCGAACTTGCGCCAATTGGCAGCACGTTCACCTATTCGTTCACATAGGACTGCAGCCAGAGCTGCGCTTCTTGCGCGGCTTGCTCCACCGCCATCTCACCGCGCGCAAGGGGCAGTGACAGCTTCTCGAACAGTTGATAGAGCATCATACTGCTACTGGCAAGTGGTGAGGGGCGGGCAGTTTCCAATGCGTGGAGCGCAAGCTGCCGGTCATATTCCGGCAGCATGAGATTGATGTGGTCAGATTGCGGAGTCTCAATGTACTTTTGTCCGGAAATTACCGGCGGGAGCAAAAAGCGCTCACCGAGGTAAATTGCCAGCGGGGCTAGCGCAGCGTAGGCCTGGGCGGTATCACGGGCGCTAACGGGTATAGCCAGGGAAGCGCCTAAATCTAGGGGCGTAACGTCGCGCGGTCCGGCAGGAAGCGGGGCTTGTTTGCCCGTAGAGATGCTGGCGGGGGACGCAAAGTAATAGAAGAATGTGCTGGGATGCCGAAACCAGAATGGAAAACTGTAGAGATCTGCCGTCACCTCGGCGCCATGGGGCATAACGCCATGTGTGCTCCCCAAATCATCCCAGAACTGCAGGCCGCGCAGGGCCGCCGGATCCATGAGGCGCACCTCGCCGGTATTCAGGTCAATGACGTCCCTATCCAATTCCTGCAAGACGAATGGCAGCCAGTTCATGAAGTTATCTATGGGACGAAAACCCCAATTATCCACCTTGCCGTCATTGTCGGTGTCTTGCGTGAGCCGCTGGGCGGCGGCAATGAACTCTTCACGGGTCCAGCCGTTATCGGGCACAGGCAGACCCGCATCGGCGAAGTGCCTGGGGTTGTACCGCGCTACGCCGGCGCCCAGGACAACGGGCAACGCCATCATCTGACCCCGAAAGCGCACCAATTCCAAGGCCGGCGGCAAGAATCTCGCTAACGGATCGTTGCCGTCCTGCTGCAGAAGTCGATCAAGCGGCTGGATAATGCCGCTGCGGAATGCCCAGGGAAAATCAAAGAGACGATTGACCATGAGCACGTCCAGCGGCGTGCCGGCAGACTCCCGCTCGGCCAGGAATGCTTGAACTCGTTCTTGTATATGTTGGAGAGACTCCAGCGGATCGCGCCGCGTGGATATTCGAATCGTGAGGCGCTCCAGCCGGATGTCCTCAGACGCGCCGGGAAACTCGCCCCGGTTCCACTCATCAACGGCCCTATCTACCACCGCAGTGAATTCAACCAGCATTGAGGCGACCAACAGTGTTGTCGGCTCTCGCGCCGGCGGCACCGCCGCCTGCGGCGCCGTTGGCGCGGCGCGCGGCTGCTCCGTGTCGTCCTCGTCATCGCCCCCGCAGGCAGCCAGGAGCAGTATCTGTGCACCAAGTAGAGCACGCCCAAACACTGCCCGCCGTGTCAGTGTCTTTGCCGTAGGCCGAGGTTCTGCCGCAATTTCCGGCAAAGTCGAATTAAGCGGTCGTACCGCAGTCATGCGGAACCTCCTTATCGCACGCATTTCTCCGAGTTTGAAGAAACCCCCAACTTCGAGTATCTAACGGTATGGGCTCACAGTCAAGAGGATTCACGACATCTTGGAGTACCCTGATTCCCTTGCAGTTAGCCAGATGAGCGTTGCTGCGCACCCACGCTCCGCATACACGTACCCTATGTCCGTGTATGCAGAGAAGCCACTGTGAAGAGATTCCACCCTCCCGGCACCAAAGACGATCTTTTGGCAAGCGCAGGTGCGCGAGCCCAATCGTGATGCGACAAGCCTGTGCTGAGCTTGTCTCAGCGCTCAGTACGAATGGTGCGCGTAGTTTGAGGAATCCAGCTTTCCCAGACGGGCAGCGTACCCTTAGGAGCGTGGCAAAGAAAAGATAAACCGGCTGCCTTCACCCAGAGTGCTCTCCACGCGAATGGTTCCGCCGTGCGCCTCGACCAACTGCTTGGCGATAGTCAGTCCCAGACCCGCGCCACCGGTGCTGCGGGTGCGTGAAGGGTCGACGCGGTAGAGCCTATCGAACACGTGGGGCAGGTCATCACTCGGAATGCCCTCACCGGTATCGGCAACCGTTACAGAGACGGCTTCTTCACTCTCTTCGATAGCCACGTCAATGCGTCCTTCAGCGGGCGTGTGCGTAATCGCATTCTGCAGGAGATTGCTCATGACTTGCTCGATGCGCGTGCGGTCGATGTCCACCTGGCGTTCTGGCGTCGCGCGGTCAGGGCCTGGAGCGAATGCGATATGTACCCCTTTTGCCTGCGCCTGCGGCCGAAACGCCTCCACCGAGCGCGAAACCACTTCGACGAGAGACGCCAGTTCAAGGTCAAGCTGAAAGTCGGCTGCCTCGGTCTCGGCAAGCAAGCGCAAGTCTTCCACCAGATTCGAGAGATACATCGTCTGTTGGTGGATGTTCTGAATTGTCGCCTCATCGGCCTTCAGAACGCCGTCACGCACCGCCTCGACGTAGCCACGAATGTTCGTCAAGGGAGTCCGCAGTTCGTGGGCCACGTCAGCGACCATATTGCGGCGCTGTCGCTCGGCGCTTTCGAGGCCCTCGGCCATAGCATTGAACGTGCTTGTCAGTTCTCCGATTTCGTCACGTCCGGAGACGGCAACCCGTTGCGAGAGATCGCCTTTCCCAAGTTCTTGGGCCGCTTTCGTCAATGTACGCACCGACCGCAGCATCCTGCGCGATAGCAACGAGACGAGCAGAATGCCTCCCAATCCCGCGCCAAGACCCGACCACAGCAGCGAGCGGAAGGCAGTATCGGTGAACTGCCGCAGCGAAGGCTCTTGTATCTCACGTAACGCTTCTCCTTGGACAGGGGACCGTGCCGGACCTCGGTACGGCCTGAACGTCGGTCGTGATGCAACCGGCCCGACGAGGACGGAGCCCACGTGATCGCCGTCTACCATAATGCGCGCTGACGTGAAATCTTGTGTATCGCGGTTACGCTCACCTCTATCCGACCGGCTCCTAGCAACAATGGGCTCGCCTTCCGTGTTGAGGATGGCGATTTCTCGTCCTGTCAGGTAGCTCACCCGTTCGACCGTGCTTCCAACGCCGCTCCAACTTCCCCTGGCCGCATAGTACTCAGTGAATGCTTCGTGAATTCTGGCAATGAGCGCTTCGTCCGAAGCCTTACGCACATTCCGCACCTCGCGTTCCGCCGCGAGGCCGCTATACGTGCCCACGGCAGCCAACGCCAACATGAGTACGAAAGCGAATGCGACGATGAGGCGAAACTGGAGGCTGAAGAACCACCTAGTCATTGCTAAATCTATACCCTACGCCGTAAACGGTCTGAATGTGATCGGGGCCGTCCAGCGGCCTGATCTTGCGTCTAATGTTGGCCACGTGGGCGTCTACCGTCCGGTCGAACCCCTGAAAGTCGAACCCAAAGACCCGGTCGATGATCTGCTCACGCGAAAACGTCCGCTCCGGCTCTTTGATGAGCATGACAAGGATGCGAAACTCAGTGGGTGTGAGGGACGCCTTTTGGTCGTCCACCAGAACCGTGCGGCGATGAAGGTCGACAGTGACACCATTCCACGCCACCTCCGCCGGCCCGCGCTCGAGTTCATCCTTGGCAGTGCGGCGGAGCACGGCCCGAATGCGCGCTGCCAGTTCCCGTGGGCTGAAAGGTTTGGTCACGTAATCATCCGCGCCCAGTTCCAGCCCTCTTAGTCGATCCTCTTCCTCGACGCGAGCCGTCACCATGACGATTGGCACGCTCGACTCTTCGCGTAGCCTACGGCAGGCCTCGATACCATCTAACTTGGGTAGCATCAAATCCAAAACTATGAGGTCGGGGCGCGCCTTTCTGGCGAGGCGCAAGCCTTCAACTCCGTCGTGGGCACAGAGAACCCTATGCCCGTCGCGCTTCAGGTAGAGGCTCACGAGCCGGACGGTGTCGCGATCATCTTCGACTATCAGTACGGTGCTGGCCATAGGTTTTTCTCTCCACATTCTTGTAATCGGATTTGCAAATGCTGTTGCTGCGGTACTTGCTTGCCCCTGTGCCCTATGCTAAAGCCGGTGGCACACCTTCTATTGCGACCATCGCGCATGAGAAAAGCTGCAATTCCTCATTCAACGACAACGCGCTTCAAGCAAGTACGGTGAATTGGTTAGCAAGGATACTTTGTAATCACTTGATCCCCTAGCTTAAAGGATAACCACAAGTTTGAAGAAATTATGAAGACGCCTTCCCATAGTAAAGCCCCTGGCAAGCCAGCGAGAGTGCCGCTTGCCAGGGGCTCATGTGTTGCGGTGTGAGGTCTCGAGCACTGCGTCTTGCGAGGCGGTTGACAGTGCTCCGACCTCCAGCGCTAGTTGTCGTCCGAGGAGCCGGCGGGTGCTGTTGGTGTTGCCGCAGGTGCCTCTGGCGTTGCGTCTGCTGGGGCAATCTCGCCCTTGCCAGGACAGTCGCCTCTAGAGAAGTGGTGTCCTTTGGCTGAGAAGTGGCCCGGCCCCCGGGACGCTCGTCCTCTATGTCGATCAAAGCCCTTGCCGCGGTCGGAACCCGCGGCCAGCCAGAAGGAATCCGGCCGCTCCGCATACCACGCGCGCATTTCGTCGGCTTGTTCCTGCGTGATACGCCCGCTCTCCACCAATGCGTCCAGCCGTTGTCCGACCATCTCTTCGAACTTTTCGTCGCGGAACTCTCGGCGCGCTTGGTCGAAGGCGTCTTGGACCTGTTGCTCTTCCAGGCCCAAGATCGTAGCGACCCGCGCAATTACGCTTTGGATAGGCTTCTCTCCTTCCTCCTCATTCTCCTGTGCCAGTGCTGTGCCGCCGCCAATGCCAAGGGTCAAAGCCAGCAGCGCGACCAATCCGATGATCCAATGCTTCTTTCTCATACGGTACCTCCAGTACTGCAACCAACCTTGTCCGCCTCTGATTCGAGCGTACTGAAGGAATGTCAAGGAATTTCGAAAAAGACGCAACTAAGGCCAGATGACTGTCTTGCGCAGAATCTCCTTGCGGAACCAGGCGCGCCTGCGCGGCTAGCTCCTCGATGCCCGGTGACGGCAAAGATTCACACTTTGTTAGAAAGTTCTTGGTACTTTAGGGAAAGAAGCAGTGTAACCTTAGGGCACGTGCCGTCGCCTGTGAATGCATACTGCGGGTAACTGCTGTGCCCTGGCGGCCGGGGCAACCGGTGGTGAGCAATTCAAGTGCAGCGGGAAGAGCAGATTGCGGCAAGGAGGAACAGGTTGGGTCTCTTATCAGATACGGTGCAGGATCTTCATCCGATCACGGTTCATTTTCCAATTGCATTGCTCGTCTTTAGCGCGGGCTTGAGCGTCTTTCTCTTCATCAGGCCCAACGCCGCTTTGCAGCAGGCTACATGGGTCTTGCTGTGGGTTGGAACGCTAAGCGCCGCTGTTTCTTCAGTGACCGGCCTGATTTCTCACTTCCCTTATGAAGAAACGGAACTGCACAGCGTGATCGAGACACATCAATTCTGGAGCTTCGGCGTCACCGCTCTCTTCATTGCCGTGACCCTTTGGCGGTGGCTTTCCCGCCGGCGCCAAACGGATGCGGGAACATCGCCGCTCTACTTGCTCGTCGTACTCATCGGCATAGCGGCCCTGACAATGTCGGGGCTGACCGGAGGCGACTTGGTGTACGACTACGGAATCAACGTCAGAGGCATCAATCCCCTGTTGGAACAGTAGGCAGCAATCTCGTATCACAACGCAGCGAGATTGCCCGCGAGGCTACTCTTGAGCGTTGAAAGAGCTCTTCCTGGAACCAGGAAGAGCTCTTTGCGTAATCTCCGCCCACGTATGAAAAGTCTCGGCAGACCGACTGAGCCCGGTTTGCAAGCGACAAACTCATTGCGCATCAGCATCGGCCAGGAGGCGCCGGCACGCTCAACCGGCCTCTACCTCTTCCAAGACATCCACCCGCTCAATGGGAGACCGCCGCCGGGGACGTCGGCCGAACAAGCCGGGGATGCTCTGGTTAGCCAGCGTATAGACCACGGGCACCACCAGCAGGGTCAAGAACGTCGAGCTCACCAAGCCGCCGATAACTACGGTAGCCAGTTCAGCGCCCAGGATGCCGCCCGAGTCTTCAGAAAACGCGGCTAACGGGATCAGGGCGAAGCTCGTGGTAATCGCCGTCATCAAGATAGGCCGCAGCCGGATGCGCCCGCCCTGCACCAGGGACTCAAAGACGCTCATACCGCGCTCGCGCAGTTGTTCCACAAAGGAGACGAGCACGACCGCGTTCGTCACCACGATGCCTATCAACAGCAGAATCCCCATCATTCCCGGCAGACCGAGGGAACGGCCGGTGATCGCCAGCGCCGCCAAGGCGCCAATCAACGCAAGGGGCAGGCTCGTGACAATGACAAACGGATTTCTCAGGGAACCCAGACTGCCGACCATGACCAAGTACACCAAGATGATGCCGACCGCCATAGCGATGAATATGTCCTCGAAACCCTCGGTGATCTGGGCAAAGACACCGGCATTGGTCACCGTTACGCCTGGGGGCAAGTCAAGAGCATCGATTTTCTCCTGAATCAGTTCGCCAATTGCCTGGGTGTCATCCACCGTAATGTCACCGCTGATGCCCGCCGAACGCAAGCGATCAGTACGATTGATAGCAACAGGTCCTTCCACCACCTGTACCGAGGCGATGTCGCTCAGGGGAGCGATACCCGCCGGACCGGCAATCATGAGCGATCGAATGGTCTCGACGCTATTGATCCTATCAGCAGGTCCGCTCAAGATCACGTCAACCGGGCCACCGTCCACGTTGATCTGGGTGACAGTTTGACCCACCAGGAACTGGTTGATTTGAAAGGCCACCGTCTGAGTGCTCAAGCCGAGCGCCGCGGCACGTTCCGGGTCAACGTTGACGATTACCTCGTCCCGCGCTTCGCTGACGTTGCTGGTGACATCCTCAATGCCGTCAATAGTTGCCAACTCGCTCGCGAGCAGCAGCGCGATAGACGCAATCTCGTCATAGTCGTTCCCAGTGATACTGATCTCCAAGCCGGCGGCAGGAGGACCGCCACCGACATCAACAATAGTAACCTTGCGGTCTGCCGTGGTGGGCAGCCTTTGTCGCAGAATATCAACGATGTCTTCCGGTACATCATCCTTTAGTTGGACGAACGTGGAAGATTCATTGAATCCCGTCGTAAAACTTTGCGCGCCGGCGCCGGCAGCTGCGCCGGCAGTAGTGCTATAGACATCCGAGAACTCACTAATTTGCTCCTCAAGAGCGACCATCTCTGCAAGGGTTGCCTCAGCGCGTGTGCCTGGAGGCAGCTCCATGTTGATGGTGACGAATTGAGTCCCGCCTGATGAGAAGAGGTTTATGGGAATGAAGCGCAGCAGCCCCAAGCTGCCCCCGGCGATGACGATGGCCGCCAACAGGGTAAGCGTCTTGTGGCTGAGAGACCACCGCAGCATGGGCACATAGATGCGCTGCATCCAGGTGTTCGTCTCGGGGATCTCCTCTTCCTCGCCGGTGCCCTCGGGCAGATCGCCCGGGCGCAGCAAGTACGCTCCCAGCACGGGCACTGCGGTTAGCGCCACCAAGAGCGAGGCGATCAAGGCAAAGCTGACTGCCAGCGCAAAGGGGAAGAAGAATGCCCCAACCAGACCCTGGATAAAGGCCAGAGGCGCAAATACGACAATTGTCGCCAACGTGGAGGCGGTGATGGCGGGACCTACTTCCACGGTTGCATCCAACGCCGCGCGCCAGCGCTCCCTGCCGCCCTCGATATTTCGGTAGACATTCTCCAGCACCACGATGCTGTCATCCACCACACGGCCGACCGATATGGCCAATCCTCCCAACGTCATGAAGTTAAGCGTCAAGCCCTGCCAGTTCATGAGCAAAACGCCGGTAAAGATGCTGAGTGGAATCGAAAGAACGATTACCAGGGTCGGTCGCAGAGTCCGAAATACTCCCCTAAGTACACTTGGGCGCACGGTGAGGAAGAAGGCGAAGACGACAATAGTAGCGAGCGTCAGACCCAAAATCGCCTCCCGCTCCAAGGTATCTATCTGCGCTTGGATCTGGGGGCCGTCGTTGTAGACGATTACCACATCCACGCCCGGCGGCAGAATGTCCAAGTCTGCCAAGGCCTCTTCCACGGCGGTTGTGACGTCGATTGTATTGGCGTCCGGCTCCTTGAAAACGGAAATATCTATGCTGGGCTTGCCGTTTGTGCGCGAGATGCTGCGGGCAGTACTCGCGCCTAGCTGCACGTCAGCGACGTCAGCTAACCGCAACGGCTGCGGCGGGGCGCCGGTCTGCGACGGTGGCCCGACGGGCGTACGTGGAATGACTAGCTGCCTCAGCTCGTCCAACGACCCGAATCTGTTGATTGTCTTCACCGGCAGAACCTGGCCGTTGCTCGTTATCGCACCACCGGGAAACGCGATGTTGTTCTCCCGCAGCGCTTGAGAGATCTGGAACAGCGAAATACGCTCTTCCAAGAGACGAGCCGGATCTACGGTGATGAGAACTTGCTGCTGCACATCTCCGGCGACCTCAACGTTTGCAATGCCGTCGATACCGGAGATCTTTGGGAGGATGCTGGTCTCGAGTATTTCCTGTAACTCGATGACTTCCCTCTCGCCCGTGACGCTGATGCGCATAGAGGGAATCGAATCCGGGTTGATGCGACCAACTTCCGGCTCATTCACGCCATCTGGAAAAGAGATGCCGCTCACTTTGGAGTTGACGATGTTCTCCGCCTCCTCCATGTCGGTGCCGAATTCGAATGTAGCAATGATGACGGACAGGTTCTCCGTGGAAATGGATTGGATTGTGTCTAAGCCATCAGTTCCGGCAATCGCGTCCTCTATTGGGATGGTTACGTTTTCAGCGACCGATTCTGGATTGGAAGAAGGGTAGAAGGTTGTAACCGTGACGATTGGGAAGTCCACTTCCGGGAAAAGCTCTACCGGCAGTCTGGTGTAGGTAAACATGCCCGATACGAGTATCAGAATAACCGCCAATACCGTAACCGAGCGGCGACGTAATGCGAGATTGGTGATGAATGCGATCAAGGCAGCCTCCGCAGATGTTGTTGTATATAGTCTTCCATACTTAGAGTATACACGATATTTTCCGGTTTGTTGCACTTGCAGCACGTGGAATCATAGGCGCAACCTCCACTTGCTTCAGAAAGTGTACGTGAGCCACATGGCAGACGGGCAGTCAGGGAATAGCTAGCAAAGCCGTGATTTCATCACTAAGTTGCGTCGCGCTGCATTCCATCCGCGCATACCGCTGAGTAGCGCGGCAGTGCGTAATGCTCTGGGTATTTCCCATTTGGGCCGCGCACGTCTCGCTACGCCGTAAGCTATGCCCCCCTTAATTCCAGAATACATGAAGTACGTCAGCAATTCTCGGCCATCTCGTCAAGACAGCGCAGCATGTCAGTCATACCATGCCGGGACCGCTAACTACGCCCTACACGCATCACCCTTGCGACCGGCAGCGGACGGCGAATGTCTAAGAGTGTGCAGCAAAGCGCGCGAATTCCTCGGCCTTCTCCAAATTAGCGCTCCACTCCGCGCAGCCGCACCTGAAGTTCATCCCAATCAATTCACTGAGGAGCGTGCAAAGATGAAGATTCTCTTAGACCCGGGACACGGCGGCCGCGACCCAGGCGCAGTTGGATTAGCGTTGCCAAAGTCAACGTCAGACACTAAACCATTGGAGCGGCTGCAAGAGAAAGACGTCACGCTCGCAGTGGCGCAACGAGCTGCGGCGGCGCTCCGCGAGCACGGCTATACCGTGCTGCTGACCCGCGAAACGGACGTTGACGTCCCGCTCTATGCGCGCACCGGCATGGCTCTGTCAGAGCAGGTAGACGCCTTCATTAGCATTCACGCCAATGCCGGCGGCGGCACGGGTTGTGAGGTCTGGTACCAGGAAGGCGACGATTCTTCACGCGCGCTTGCCGCGGCGCTGGAGAAGGGAATGTGCGAAATGAATCTGGTACCAAACCGCGGGTTGAAGGTGGGAAGTTCAACCACGCGCACTAACTGGTACACCTTCTCGCAACTCTCCAACGACGTGCTCCTGGAATTAGCGTTTCTCGACCACGAGAGCGACGCATTGCAGCTTCAACAGCACCCGGACCGCTTTGCCCAGGGCATCGTGAAGGCAATTCGAGCGCACTTTCCACTTGATACCAACGCGCACGCGCAATGCGCGGTGGAGAAGCAGCAGCTCATCGCCCAACGGGATGCAATGCTCCAGCAAATGTACGGGGAATTGATGTCAGACCGCACCGACCTGGCCTATGCGATCCGCATCGCCAACGGCGCCAGACTCCCCGACGATCTGGGCGGCATGACGAGAGACGACCGGCTGCGCGAGCTCAATGAGAAGTGGGCTGGCAAGATCTGATCGCTATCAGGCGCAAGCTCGCCTAAGAAGACCGTGCGGTTTCCATTCTCTTATCGAATCTGCTCCGCAATTGTCTCGTGCCCGTCGCATTGAAATCACTATTTAGGAACTTAGGAGAAAGTAAATGACTGGGATTGAGTTGGCCGGATTGGGTGGCATCACCGTCGGTGTACGCATCATCGTCTCCGCGCTCAAGCAAGCGGGACTACCCAAGCGGTTTGCCCCCATTACGGCGGTGGCGCTCGGCGCGATTGCCGGCAGCGTCGGCGGCAACGTGACCGGTGCGGACTGGTACACGAGCCTGGTGCTGGGCATATTGGCCGGCGGCGCAGCCGTCGGCCTCTACGAGATCGGCCGCCAAGCGACTAAGCACCGGCCGGAATAGTCACTGTAAGCCCGGCCAATGCGCTCTCGCCAGGCCTATGCACGAGCCTGACAACAAGCTGTCGCGGGAGTCGTCTACGATAAAGCGTGTATGAAGACCGCCCTTGGGGCGGTCTTCATACATAGAGCGGATAGTGATGCTCACTGAGCTTCGCTCTATTGCAGCAATGCTACGTCTGCCTTTGCCAAAGTCAGGCATCCATGGTACTATCTAACCGGTTATTCCGACTGGTTGGATATTGCTATGAGAAAGATCCAAACTACCGAGGCCAAGGCGCGTCTCGCGGACCTGCTGCGTGCGGTCGAACGCGGCGAGACCGTTGCGATCACCCGCCACGGCAAGACGATAGCCCATCTGGTGCCGGCTCATGTGCAAGAAAGCGACTCCCGTAAGCTGGCGGTAGAGCGCTTCCGGCAACGCCGCGCGGGGTGGCGCCGAGTCGCTATGACGACGGAAGAGATACTGGCTGCGCGCCACGAGGGTCATCGCTCTTGAGTGTGCTGATTCTCGATGCGTCTGTCGCCGCAGCATGGCTCTTCAGCGACGAGACCGAGCCACGCGCGGATGCAGCCCTCGCGCGCCTGGCAGAAGAAGGCGCATTCGTGCCGCGACTCTGGCACTTAGAGATACGCAATGTGCTGCTTGTCGCGGAACGGCGCGGTCGAATCTCAGCGGAGCATGCGCTGGAGCTCCTCGATGCCTTGAGTGAATTGCCCATCCGAACCGACACCACGCCGGACCTCGCGGTTGCTTTCGCGCTGGCTCGCGCGCACGGCCTCTCTTTCTACGATGCGGTCTATCTTGAACTGGCGCAACGGCGCGATGGGACACTCGCCACTCTGGACGCTGCTCTCGCACGCGCCGCAACAGCCGCAGGTCTGTCGCTTTCTGTGAAGTAGCTACTATCGTTCGCGCCGCAGTAGATGGGTATGGCCCCCATTCGTCACGGAAGTATCTAGATTTAACCGGGCACAACGCAGCGGCCAGCTCGTAGAGAAGACCTGACCTTCAAGCGAAGACCGCCCCAACGGACGATCTTCGCCTCCATGCCGTCAGGTACGTGGCAAAGCAAGGCCACGTTCGCGGTTGGACAAGATTGCGATACCGCTAGTCGTATAACCATTTGCTTGCTATCATGCAATCACACAGTCACCGATGCGGCCTCTGTGAAAAAGCGAACACCGCAAGACCACAACCAGGAAAGTTCTGCTATGACACGTCGTGAATGGCTTTCCCTGGCACTGCTCGGCGCTCAGGTTTTGCTGATCGCAAGCTGCGGCGGCGACGAGGACGACGATCAGCCTGCGGACCTAGCGCCGTCCAGTCGCACAGGTACAGGCAGTGATGCAGTCAAGGAGACCCAGCCCATCACATTGGCGGTCCTCGATTACGAAGGGACAATTCGCGACGCCGAGGAGGTCTTAAAGGAGTGGGAGAGAGACAACATCCCCGGCGTGCCGGAGGGATTGGCTCTAGAGCATGTGACCATCCCGCTTGCAGAAGGCGACTATTATCCAGACCAGGCGACTTATGGCTTCCGCGACTTTCTGGCTGCCGGCGAGGCAGGTGGCGTCACCGCCGATGTAGTCTGGCTGCCATTCTACGTAGACATCATGGACCTCTTTATGATGAGGACGCTGGCGCCACTGGACCGCTGGCTACAGGCCGACAAGCACGAACCTTTAGAAGCTTTCGTAGAAGAGGCCCGCAGTCTGGTGCGCGTGCGAGGAGAGACGCAGGCTTTGCCAATAAGAATCGCCCCGGCAGTTCTCGAGCATAATGCCGTGCGCTTCCGGCGCGCCGAACTCGAGGCGCCAACACACGATTGGACGTGGGAGAACTTCATCGCGGCGGCAACGCAGCTCACCGTGGATACCGATGGTGATGGCGCCATAAACCGGTGGGGTTTCGCGTCGCTTGGGTGGTTTCCCGACTGGCTGCCGCTTGTGATGCAAGAAGGCGGCATCGTCGTTGATCTCAATACCGGCAAGATCGATATGGATGAGCCAGCCACATTTCGCGCGCTGAGCGCCTGGGATGAGTTCGGACGAGTCCACGGCATTTTACCTCATGGTCCCAAAGTCACCTTAGATCAACTGGAAGCCCTGGACGACTACTATGAGAGAGGTATGCACTTTACCCCATTCTTTGGACACACGTATGAACCCTTCGGGTACGTAACCCCGCTGCCCGGCGGTGCCTCAAACACCACGCCGCTCGGTCTTGTGGAGGCCCTGGGCATGCCGCCTAGCGCACAAGGGGAGAAAGCGTATGCGGCGCTGGTACCGCTGGCGCTTTGGCTGGGCGAGCGCCGGGTCCTACCGACCACGACTGCGGGCTGGCAATTTGTCGCAAAGCCGGATGGCGATCACTTCGACCTGGTCTTCCCCGAGCCGGTGAAAGCGACGGCCCTGGAGTCCATGGCCAGAGCGAAAGCCTCCCACGTGGCCAGCGGTTGGAAGATCAATCAATGGCTTCACCACAATGTTACGTTTCCGCTCGCTCGCGAAGAAGTGACGATTGAGCAAGCGATCCAGCAAGCCACGAACTGGCTGCGCAGCTACGTCTATCAGTAGTGCTGCCTGAGCTGCTGTATGCATGCCCCGTCAGGTAAAACGGGCATGCTACACCAAGACAGATTCAGACAATCCTTCGCTTAGAGGGTGTGTGCAAAGTTCTCAGTCACGTATCCGTTCATGGTTCGACAAGGGCTTCGCGAATCCCACTCACCACGAACGGATACGTGACTTTCTACAGAGTCCCCCTTTCGATCCATTTGTGCTGAGCCTCTCAAAGGACGAGCGGAAACCCTTTTCACACACCTTCTAAGGGACGGAAACGAGCCATAAGCCGATGCAGCGTCTTTGACGAAGCCAGCACTCGCGCGGCTGAGGAAGATGGCGCGTTTATGCCTCAGCTTTGGCGCCTGGAAGTGTGCAATGTGTTCCTTGTTGCAGAGCGGCGTACCTCGACGCCTTGAGCGAACTGCCCATCCGTACCGAAACAACGCCAGATTCCGCAGTCGCTTTTGCGCGGCCTCGCGCGCATAGGCGGGATTACCTCTAGTCAGCACATTGCTCCTTTCCCTCACGCCCAACGCCTTCGCCATCACTGAGCCTGTGATAAAATCAATGTTTTGGGATACAGGGTGATTGCAGTACTCTGACATCCAGGCACCACTGTGTCCCGTGGTCCCGTGATCGGAAGGCACGTCTATAGATACGCATACCCCTCGTGACAGGCTCTTCTTGCGGCGGGCACCGGAGACGCTGCGTCTGTGCCGTCTGGCCCTGCGGCTGGCATGGTTGGCGCAACCGGTATTGGTCGGCTCTACCCTGTTGCTCTTGGTCGCGCAGGCAGTGCTGCCACCTCTGCAACTCTGGTTTTCGCAGGCTTTGGTGGACCGCCTCAGCCTTGACCTCGGTTTGATTCCCCAAGTTCCAAGCCTGGTGCGTATGCTTCCCCTCGCTGCTTGGATCGGGCTTGCCGCCGGGGCAGTAGCGGTTGCCCAGTTCCTGCAGCCCCTCTCCGCCACGCTGCAGACCATGACCGGTGACCGCATCACGGGCTTTCTTGCCGGTGAACTGATCCGCGCTGCCAATCGCTGGCAGGGCCTGGCGCGGTTCGAGGACCCCCAGGTTGCCGATGACCTGAGACGTGCCCGCTGGTACGTGGAAGGCGGTGGCATGTATATCATGAGCTATGGCGCGCGGGCAGCGCTTGCCTTGTTCACAGCCACTGGGACGGCGCTGGTGTTGGCAGCGCTTCATCCTCTCGTGCCGTTGGCGCTCGTGCTCCTCACGTTGCCCGCACTCGCACAGCGGTGGGATTTTGGCGACCGTATGGGCAGCCACCTCTACGTGCAGACCTCGGAGACACGCCGGTTAGAATACAACCGGGAGGTCATGCTTACGCCGGCAACCGCCAAGGACGTGCGTCTCTATGGGCTGGGACAGTTCTTCGAGCAGCGGTATGACACTACCTTCAGCCATATCATGACGGAACTGGACCACGTGCGCCGCTCGATGGCACCGCGGGTCACCTCGGCCAGCCTGCTCGCGGCGCTGGCCGTCGGCAGCCTCTGGGTCTGGCTGGCCTGGCGCATCTTTCAAGGCGAGGAGTCGCTCGGCGCGTTCGTACTCTATGGGGGCGCGGCTGCGCTACTCCACGCGCAGTTACTTTCCATCGGGTTCGACTTGGGGTTTCTCCCGATTAACTTTGGCTCACTGCGTGCTCTCCAGCGTGCTCTGGAAGCACCGCCAGACCTGCCGCTGCCAAGCAGGCCCCAACCGGTACCCCGCCCCATCCGACAAGGGATTGTCTTCGAGCACGTGTGTTTCGCTTACCCCGGCAGCGACACCCCGGTGCTAAACGATGTCTCGTTCTGCCTCAAGCCCGGTGAGTCCGCGGCGCTCGTGGGACACAACGGGGCCGGCAAGACCACGATCATCAAGTTGTTGCTTAGGTTCTACGATCCTACCGGCGGCAGAATCCTGCTGGATGGTGTCGACCTTCGTGAGTACGCCCTGGCCGACCTACGCCGCGAAATGGGCGTGATCTTCCAGGACTTTGTTCAATACGAGCTGACGGCTGGCGAAAACGTTGGGCTGGGTGGGGTGGAGATGCTGAATGACAGAGAACGTATTGCGGCCGCCGCGGCTCAATCCGGCGCAGACGAGGTCATCGACAGGTTGCCGGACGGTCTTAGTACCCAGTTGGGCCGCCAGTTCGGCGGACGTGAACTCTCAGGCGGTGAGTGGCAGAAACTCGCGCTCGCGCGCGGCTTCATGCGCGACGCCCTCTTGATCGTTCTCGATGAACCCACGGCTGCCCTGGACGTGGAGACTGAGTACGCGGTGTACCAGCGCTTCCACGCGCTAACACGGGGTAAAATCACCGTTCTTATCAGCCATCGCTTCTCCACGGTGCGCATGGCCGATCACATCCTATATCTGGCTGATGGGCGCATAACTGAAGCTGGCGCCCACGATGCGCTGATGGCGCAGGACGGTGAGTACGCTCACCTCTACCGTTTGCAGGCCGCGCAGTATGCGGATGCGAGCCAAAAAGGAGGCGAAGCGTGAACACACTATTAAGACAATTCTGGGATGCCTTCTTTTTCCTCTCCCAGCGGGTGAGGGTGAGGGTCCGCAAGCAACTCCGGGACGTGTGGCCCACCGTTGTTCTCCTTACGCGTGGACTTTATATGGGCTTGGCCCCAGCCCCGGCCGCGGCGACGATCTACGTAGCGCTGGCGGTACTGACCTCAGCCATGCCGGTGGCACAGGTGTGGCTCGGCAAAATACTGTTGGACCAACTCGCGCTGGTAGTGGGCGGCGCAGCAATTGCGCTCTCTGTCATCCTGCTCACCGCCGCACTCTACGGGCTGACGATGGGATTGCAAACAGCCCTGGAGCCTGTACAAGAAGTGCTTACCGCTTGGATGGAAGACCGGGCAGTAGGGGCATTCGACCGTCGGCTCATGGCGGCAGGCGGGCGCTTGATAGATCTCTACCAAGTCGAGCGCCCGTCCTTCCAGGATGATCTTGCCGTTGTCCAGTTTGGTAGCTACACCGTGCCGCGGCTGCCGACCTTTCTGCAGAGCGGCTTGCGCCCCGCCCTCACGTTGGCCGGTCTGCTCTTCCTCCTCGCACGGCTGCACCCGCTCATCCCGCTCGTCCTCATGCTCGCAACCGTGCCCTACCTGATTAGCGAGCGGCGCATGGCAAAGAACCGCCAAACGGTTATTGCAAAGCAGTCTCGCGCCGCCCGGGAGATGGAGTACTACACACAAGTCACCACTGAGCCACAGCCGGCCAAGGAAGTGCGTGTTTTTGGCCTAGGTGACTTCTTTCTGCAGCGCTTCGAGGAACGACGCATACAAGCGCTCCGTGAGCTTGATCGGGTACGCTTGATCCACCTGCGCAGCAACGGGTTCTTTGGCGCTCTCTATGCCCTGGCCCTGGGCGGCGGTTTCTGGTACGTGGCAGCCCAAGCCGGCGCCGGACAACTGACCGTGGGCGACATCGCCCTCTATCTTGGGGCCATTACTCAATCCGAAACGGCGCTTAAGTACATCGGCCAGTGGGTAGGGAGGCTTTACGAAATGACACTGCGACTGGACACTATCTTCAGCTTCCTCGACCATAGCCGTCCGCACATTGCACTCGCCCCGGCTGCAGATGCCCTCGACGCGCCTCACCTCCTTCAAGAGGGCATTGCGTTCCAAGACGTCACGTTCCAATACCCAGAAGGCGAATCAGATGTCCTGCACAAGGTCTGTGCAACGCTGCCCGCGGGCAAGGTGACGGCACTGGTGGGCGTGAACGGCGCGGGCAAGAGCACGCTCGTCAAGCTGCTCACCCGCATGTACGATCCTACTGCAGGAGAAATCCTGCTCAACGGCAAGCCCTTGCATGCCTATGACTTGGAGAGCCTGCGGCGGCGCATTGCCGTAGTCTACCAAGACTTTGCCCAGTTTGCCTTGAGCCTGGGCGAAAACATCTCGGTAGGCGCAGGCGGTCTAGACACGAGCGATGAGCGCATGCGGCAAGCGGCGGCGTGGGCCGGAGCCGACCAGGTGGCCGCTAACTTAGCGCAGGGCTATGACACCCAACTTACCCGGCGCTTCTCCGGCGGCGTCGAACTGTCCGGTGGCGAGTGGCAGAAGGTAGCACTGGCGCGGGGCTTCATGCGCGATGCCGCCTTCGTCATTCTGGATGAGCCCACCGCCGCCCTAGACGCCGAGGCCGAATACCATCTGTTCCAACGCTTCCGCGAGTTGGTGGCCGGCAAGACCGCCCTCATCATCTCCCACCGCTTCTCTACCGTGCGCATGGCGGACAATATCCTCGTCCTCGAAGACGGTTCCATCATCGGAAGCGGCTCCCACGCAGAACTCATAGCCGCAAACGGCCGTTACGCAACGCTCTACGCGATGCAGGCGAGTTGGTATCAGTAAGGCCGGTTGAAGAACCCATTTCCGACCAGCCTTGCCAAGAAAGCTCTCGGAACAATATCGCCCCTACACTATAGCTGTCAAGCGTGTCTTCAATATTATAATGCATTAATTTCATTTTCTTCTCGATATGACTTGCTAATGTCCAAGAACTAGTCTATAATCTTAAAGAATAGATTTATACCTGTCAGCAATGAGTGGATTCGCCGGAAGTCCAGGTGTTGCACTTTGCAGGAGCAAATGAGCGGACCGACAGTGAGCCAACCCCTTCTCGAAGCACATAGCCTCACCAAGCATTACGGCCAAACGATCGCCCTGCACGATGTTGACATGCACGTGCGCGAGGGCATAACCGGTCTGCTGGGACCCAATGGCGCCGGCAAGAGCACCGCTATGAAGTTGTTCTTAGGGCTCCTTCAGCCCACGGCCGGTTCAGCCACGGTCCTGGGTGAGAAGCCCTACGAGAATATCGCCATTCGCATGCGTCTCGGCTACATGCCGGAACACGACTGCCTCCCGGACTTCATGACCGCGTCCGAGTTCCTCAGCCACATGGCGCAGGTGAGCGGCATCCCAGCGAAGCACGCCCGCACACGTGCGGCGGATATGCTCCGGCACGTCGGTCTCGACGAGGAACGCTACCGCCACATCAAAGAGTATTCCACCGGCATGAAGCAGCGCGTAAAGCTGGCGCAAGCCCTCGTGCACGATCCGGTGATGGTGCTGCTGGACGAACCGACCGCCGGTCTCGACCCAGGCGGGCGTGAAGAGATGCTGCAACTCGTGCGGCGTACAGGCAAAGACTTTGGCATCAACATCATGCTTTCCTCCCACCTCATGGGCGATGTCGAGACCACCTGCGACCGCATCATCGTGATCGAGGGCGGCGCCATCATCGAAGAGGGCGCCGTTTCAGAGTTTACGCAGGAGACCGAGACGTTCTACATCGACGTGGATGACCGCAGGGAAGAAGTGATCGCCGCGCTTGAGGCCCGCGGGATCAAAACAAGGATTAGCGGAGGATCGGTGGTCGTCCGGCTGCATCGTGACGAGCAACTGGACGACATCCGCGACGCGCTCGCGGAGGTGCAGGCTCGTTTACGCAGACTCGCTCCCAGCCGCGGCGAGCTTTCAGACATCTTTCGAAGGAGCACGGGGTGAGCCAAGCGCAAGGCGAAATCTACGATCTTGGTTATCAGCACTACGACGGCCCGCGCGGCGGCAGAATGCAGGCCGTCAGGTCGCTGTGGGTGAACAGCTTCCGCACAACCGTAGGTCTAGGACGGGGCGCGCGGGCCAAGATCCTGCCGGTGCTCATGTCACTCGTCGTCATTGCCCCACCAGCCGTCTTCCTCGTGCTGGCGGCGGTAGTCGGCAGCGGAAAGTTGAGCCACGCCGATTTCTACGAGGCTACGTCAATCCTCCTGCTGCTCTTTGCAGCCATCATCGCCCCGGAACTACTCATACCTGATAGGCGAAACGGTGTCACCACCCTCTACCTGGTGCGCCCATTGACCGCTTTCGATTACGTCGCTGCGCGCTGGTCTGCTTTTCTCACGGTTGCGCTTCTAGTCACGCTATTCGGGCAAGTGCTCGTTCTTATCGGTAACTCACTGGCGGCTGAACAAGCGCGCGAATTCCTGCAAGAAAACTGGATCGACATACCGCGATTTATCTTGGCAGGCGTCATCATTACCGCTTTTGTCACAACAATCCCGATGGCGGTTGCGGCGTTTACGGAGCGGCGGGCGTATGCCGCCGCGTTCGTCATTGCCGTTTTCGTGATCACCACGCCCATGTCCGGACTGCTCACGACAGAATGGTGCGAGCGGTCGGTCACGTTTGCCGTCGAAAGCGGCGAAATTGTCGAAGAGGCGGGACCTGAAGAATGCCGGCGCATAACCGGCGACTACGCCAAGTGGTTCGTGCTGCTCGACGTCGGCCGCGCGCCTACGCACATCAGCGACATGGTATTCGAAGACGACACGCCGGATGACGCCTCCATCCTCGTAGCAGAATTGCCTCCGGCCGTGCCCATTGCCTGGTATGGCCTGCTGGTTATCGGACCGGGCGCACTGCTGCTGTGGCGGTATTGGAGCATGAAGATATGAACAGCCCCACTGTCCCTGTCATTGCCGTGGAAAGCATCTCGAAGTGGTACGGCAGTGTTGTGGCCGTAAACGATGTATCGCTCGGAATTGAGCCGGGGGTTACCGGTCTGCTGGGACCGAACGGTGCCGGCAAGACTACGCTCCTCAAGATGATCGAGGGTCTTGCCGCGCCATCAGACGGCACGGTGACCATCTTTGGGGAAACGCCGCGCAACAACCCGGCGCTCCATCGCCGCGTTGGCGTCATGTCTGAGCACGAGGCCGTGTACGGCTTTCAGACCGGCAGACAATTCGTGGAGTGGTCGGCCAAGCTGCACGGCGTCACCGCCGTCGCAGAGGCAACGGCGCGTGCTATCGAGCGGGTGGGGCTGGTTGATGCGCAGAACCGGCCGCTTGGCACCTACTCGCGCGGCATGCGCCAGCGCATGCGGCTGGCGGCAACCATCGTGCACGAGCCGGAGGCCATTATTCTCGACGAGCCATTGAATGGAACGGATCCCCGCCAACGCATTGAGTTCCACGATCTCATGCGCCACCTAGCGGACGAAGGCCGCACGATCCTGATTTCCTCGCACATCCTGGAAGAGGTAGAGACGCTGGCCGACCGCATTCTGCTCATGGTGAGCGGCAAGCTGGCCGCCTCCGGCGACTATCGGGCGATTCGCGCCAAGCTCGACGAGCAACCTTACAACGTGCGCATCGTCTCCAGCGACCCCCGGCGCTTAGCCGCGGCGCTGGTCGCGTTGGATAGCATCGCATCGGTCTCGCTGGGCGCGGAAAACGACGTGGTCGTCCTCAGTACTAACGTGGCCATGCTGCAGCGGTCGCTGTCCCGCATCGCCAAAGATCACAACCTGCGCCTCGAGCGCGTGGAACCGCTGGATGACTCGCTCGAGAGCGTCTTCAGCTATATCGTGGAGGGCTAGATGACTGAAATCTTCACGCTATCGCTCAGGCAGCTTCTCGGCCGCTGGCGCGTGCTCGTCATCCTGCTCCTCGCCGCTATGCCCACGCTGCTCATCCTGCTGATCAGAGCTCTAGGCGAGGCAGAGCTTGCCTTCGAAGGTGAGGTCATTGACCTCATAATTGACGGCATGGTAATCGGCGGCATCCTGCCCATCGTGACAATGACGTTGGCGACCGCCGCCTTCGGCAACGAGCTCGAAGACAAGACGCTGTATTATCTTGTATTGAAACCGGTCTCGCGGGTGTCCATCGTGCTGGCAAAACTGCTCGCCACCTTGGTCGTAGCCGTGCCTTTGGTGGTGGCGAGCGGAGTCGTGGCGTCCGCCCTAGTAGGCGCTGAGACGCAGACCCTCGGCACGCTCGCGCTTGCGCTGGCGGCGAGTGTAACCACCTACGCCTCAATCTTCACTTTAGCCGGTCTCCTGACCCCACGGGCGCTGGCCTACGGTCTGGTATATGTGCTCGTCTGGGAAGGGTTGCTCAGTACAATCGTGAGCGGCGTACGCTACCTCAGCGTGCGCGGCTACACGCTCGCGCTGCTCCACGGCCTCGATGAGGAGAGCTTTGCCGCTTTCGAGCAGCGCGTGATCGAGTTTCCCGCCGCCATTGTCGGCACGGGTGTCGTGATCGTGGCCTTCTTCCTGCTGGCGCTGTATCGCCTGCGCACCATGGACGTGCCCTAGAACCGGGCGCGACAGGCGCTGCCCATTGTCACCACCCTTCACGTGTTGAGGTTGTTGACCCGTAAGAACCGCGTCGGTGTATAGGCACTCTTGATACTTTAGTCGTGCGATGAATCAACATTGCCGGCAGCAATTCAAGAGCTTACTGCAGAACCATTCACCGTAGTAGCGTTGGGAAATTATCCCTATGCAAGCGCCACCGGTTGACGTCAAGCAGCTCAGCAAGCGCTACAAGAACGGCGTCTGGGCGAATCGCGAAATCTCGCTCACCGTTGAACCGGGAGAGTTGCTGGGCATCCTGGGGCCCAACGGCGCGGGCAAGACCACCCTCGTGCGGCAGATCACCACGGAGCTGATACCGACCTCAGGCGAAGTCCGTGTTTTCGGCATCGATGCGGTGGCTAACTACAACGAAGCTAAGGGCTATATGGGCGTCATGCCTCAAGAGGCCCAACTCTACTACGGGCTATCCGTGCGCCACCACCTGCGCATCTTCGGCAAATTGCGCGGCTTATCTGGCAGGATGGCAGCGCGCCGGGCCGAGGAGTTGATAGCCGACCTGCGGCTTGAGGAGCACCGTAATAAGCTCGCCGACGAGTTGTCCGGCGGCCTCAAGCGCCGCCTATTGATCGGCATCGCCGCGCTGGCCGACCCTCCGCTCATGGTCCTGGATGAGCCCAGCGCCGGCCTCGATCCCGAGGCGCGCCACGACCTGTGGGACCTGCTGCTTGGCTACCGACGCCAAGGCTCAACCATTCTGCTCACGACCCACAACATGGAGGAGGCCGAAGTCTTGTGCGATAGAGTAGGTATCATCCAAGACGGCAGGTTGTTGGCGCTCGATACGGTGGATAATCTAAAGGCCGGACATGGGTTCGCATACAAGATTATGTTCGACGCGGGCGCTAGGACCGAAACGCTCTATGGCGCCAGCGACAGAGAGTTGGTCGCACAGGTGCAAGCCAAAGGCATTCGTCAGTACGCCGTTGCAAGGACAACGTTGGAAGACGTCTATCTCGGTCTCACCCGTGATAAACGTACACTAGACGAAGATGGGGCAAGCTAATGGATGATTCGCCGCGGCAAAGCAGAGACCGGCTAAACCGGAACCTGAACACCACCGGAGGCCACTATCGAACCGGAGGCGTCATGAAGTTCATGTCCGACGCCGTCTCGGTCTTCGAGATTAATCTCCTGCCAACTTTGAGACAGTGGTATCTAATGGTGCTCTTGGCCGCTGCCTTTCCTATCCCATGGTTCTACGTAACCAAAGCGATTGCGCCGGACGATCCGGCGGTGGTCCGCCGCCTGCTCGCGGGCACGTTGGTTTTCGGTGTGGCCATGTCTATCGGCATGCTCGTCGGACAGAACGCGGTCGCGCAACGGTTCATGGGAAATCTCAAGCTGCTCATTACCATGCCGGTATCGAAAGGCGCGTACGTCCTTGGCACACTGGCCTATTCGTCCATATCCGGCGTCATAACGGTGGTGATGCTGCTTGGCTTCGGATTCGCGTCGGGAGTGGATGTAAACATCACTTGGGGTCTCATACCCTCACTTTTTCTGACGGTGCTTACGATGGCCGGCTTGACCATGTTCGTCGTCAGCTTCGCCCCCACGCTTCAGGCCGGTAATATCAGCACCGCTCTGCTGGCACTCGTGCTTGCAGCCTTGTCGCCCGTTTACTTCACCATGGAGCAAGCGCCCCTGCTGCTGAAGGCGCTGGGCTACGTTTCACCGCTTCGGTATGCCGCTGATGGGATCACGAAGTCACTGTCCGGTCGTACCGATATCTTGGTCGAACTCGCCGTACTGGCAGGCTTCGCGCTAGTCAGCATGTCGTTGGGGTTATGGCGTCTGCCGTGGCGAGAAGAATAATGCGGTACGCGCCTCGCTTCAGCGCCGCTGTGCCGCGTGCTTGCTCAGACCGTTTCGATACGGCCAAAATCCCGCAACGTTCTCAAGGTACGCAGCGTGATGCGGGCCTGCCACTCACGTCTGGCAATCTTCCACGCCTCGGGGTGTTGATCGCCCCATGAGAAATTCGGCGACCACGCGCCGTCCGCGCCCTGCTGCTCGATTTCGAAGTCCAGATTCATTGCCACTTCTTCCGCGAACTGCTCTGCCAGCGGCGCGTCTGGGGAAGAAACCACATTCGTACTCATTGCAAGAGATAGGGAGTTAATTCAGAAAGTGATGTGATTTCCAAATCAGGTTGGGCATCATTCTTGCTCCGTACTGTCCCGTCCCGATTCAGCCACACCGAGCTAAGTCCGGCTGCGTTTGCTCCGGCAACGTCAGACGCCAGGCTATCTCCCACGTGCCATACACTTTTGCCGGATACACCCAGCGCCGTGAGCAAAACAGTAAACGCACGTTTATCCGGTTTGGCCACGCCGGTCTCACCTGAGATGGAAAGAGCACTAAAACTGCTAGCAATACCTAAAGCCTCGATCTTAATTCGCTGCGTGTCGGCGGCGCCATTCGTTACCAGGGCTATCGGGACGCGTGCCTGCCGCACTGCACTCATGAGTCCCGCTACGTCAGGGAAAGGCTGATAGGATTCCCAGGCAAAGCGCAAGTGTGTCTTGGCTGCAAATTGAGCGAGCGCGTCGTCATGGTTGCCACAGGCCTGAAGCGTCCTACGCCAGGCCTCGACAGCAAGTTCTGCACCGCTCAATCTGCCCAGCGTCCAAGCGTCATGACTCTCTTGCCCGTAGGTACGGAACACTGCGTAATTGGCTTCCTGCAATTGCTTGGCCTCTAGCCCTGTCCGCAGCGACGAGAGCTCCTCGCAGGTGCGAGTAACAGATTGCGGAAATGAGCTACCGTCCAGCAGTGTATCGTCCAAATCAAGAAGAAGCGCGCACACTCGTTTCACGTACAGCCTCAGCGTCATCTTGCTTCTACATTAGAGAGAGGCATCCGTCCACATGTCACCAATCTCTTCTCTCCCGCTATAGCTGCCCAGTCTTAGCCAGTCTCAATGCGGTCGAAGTCGCGCAGCACTCTCAGATTTTTCAAGGTAATGCGAGCCTGCCATTCGCGTTTGGCTATCTCCCAGGCCTCCGGATGCTGGTCTCCCCACGAAAAATTCGGCGACCACGCGCCGTCCGCGCCCTGCTGCTCGATTTCGAAGTCCAGATTCATTGCCACTTCTTCCGCGAACTGCTCCGCCAGCGGCGCGTCTGGAGAAGAAACCACATACAAGGGCTTCAGCACATAGCCGGTCAACTGTTCCGGTTCCCGTGCGACGCCAAGCTCAGCCGCTTTGGCGATTTTCTCCCAGATGCGGTCCTTGCGGGATTGAGGCAGCGCTGCCGTCTCCGCAAGGCTGACGAAGCAGATGAGGTCGTGCATCTCCATTTCATCGGGCAGAGAGTCCAAGTGCGCAAAAACCGCCGTCGTCACCGATTCCAGTAAGTCCGCCGGCACCACAGCACAATAGTCGTGCAGGTACCCCACAATCTCCACCCGCGGGTTGCTCAAGAACCCACCAAAGCCCGCTTCACTGCTGGCGTAGTCCCACCACGGCGCGTGGGGCGCGTCTTCGACCTCGGGCGGAATGATCGGCCACACCTGCCGGGACTCATCGTAAGTCTCGAGCAGATAATCAAGTCCCCTGCGCACGAGCGGATGTTCGGCAGGGACGCCCAGAGACCGAAAGTTCTGAAACGCTACGGTGGTCGCAATCACTGACGACGCCGACGTTCTGAGGTCCGGCTCTAGTCCGTGACCAAATCCTCCGTCGTCGTTCTGATACGCCGCGAGCGCCGCCAAGACTTCATCGGCAGCGCCATCTTCAAAGTGATATGCCAGCAGCGCGCGGTCCAAGTCTCTGCCCTTTTCCTTTACGAAAGAAATGGCATCCTGAAACGCCGCTCGCGAAAGTGTTTTCACATCTGCCCTCGGCTTTGCAATTGCTCGTGATGAGTGATTCAATCTGTCGCTGTCCGCCATACGATTGCGGAGATACCATACATTATTCCTCCTTAGTCTATCCAATTGCATCTCAGCAGCGTTTTGCAACGTAATTCGCTCACTTTTGAACTACCTTTCTGATGGTCAAGTGCTTGACAATTGCGCCAGACTGCAACTAACTGCTATACTACGGGCGAAGCGGCTTGATGGAGCGAAAGGAGGCGGGGTACAGCACAGCATCGGCCGCACAACTTCCGGAGTTTTCCCATTATCAGAGTCCTTCTATTAGAGGAGGGAAACGATGGCGGATACACTATCTCGGCGATCAATTCTACGCGGCGCGCTGGTAGGCGGTGCGGTCGCGATTTCGGCAGCCTGCGGCGCGGTGCCGGCAACACCTGCCGATTCGGGACAAGAGGGCGAGGCCCCGAAGGCAGCAGAGGCCGCACCCAAAGACGAAGGCCCCAAGACGGTTAACTTCCTCCACGTGCTGGAAGGCCAGAACGAGACCTGGCGCAATGGTTGGGCGGAGGTGGTAGAGACGTTCGAGGCGAAGAACCCGGATCAGAAGATTGCAATCGCTGACTCCGCGTTCGGTGAACTGCCAACCAAAGCGGCAGCGGCGCAAGCCGGCGGAATCAAATTCGACATCATTTACGGCTACTTTGGATGGGTAGGAACTTTTGTGGCGGGCAACATTGTCCAGCCGCTCGATCCCATCATTGCCACGGACCCCGATATCGATCCCGCTAACTTCCACGAGGCCGCCAAGTGGATCCACAAGGGCCAGAACTACGGCGTGGCTTGGTGGATCAACTCGCGGGAGATCTGGTACAACAAGAGCCTCATCGTCAATGCCGGTCTCAAGACCCCGACCGAGCTCGAGGCTGAGGGCAATTGGACCTGGGATGCCGCTTTGGAAGCGGCCATAAAGCTGACCAAGGTCGAAGGCGATGAAGTAGTGGTAGGCGGCATGGGCACCCAGCCGCACGTTCCCTCTGTGCTGACGTACTATTCTTGGGCTTGGGGGGCCGAATTCTGGAATCCGGATTGTAGCCAAGGCGGTTTTGGCAGCGATGCCTTCCGCGATGCGGTGCAGTTTCAGGCGGATACCTTTACCAAGCACCGCGTCCAAGGCGGCAATTACTTCGAGGGCAATACGGCCATCTATCACACCGGTCACTTCCAGATCCGGCGCATCAACGAGCAAGTCACGCCGACGAACCTGTTTGAAGTCGGCATGGCGCCGACTCCAAATGGGCCCGGCGGGCGTAAAGCCGCCTATGCCGTGGTCGCCATCCACCTCGGTTCACAGGCGGAGAACGCCGAGGGCGGCTGGGACTTCATCAAGCACACTGTAATCGGCGACCTGCAAGAGATCTGGGTGCCGCAGGGCGGCGGACGCTATCCGGCGGACTTGCGCCGCGAACCGATCACGACCAAGGACTACGAGGACGCCAGCGTCTATAAGACGATGGCGTCAATCGCCAATGCAACGCCCACGCTGATCCAACAGGGTGACTTCAACGATATCTGGCGCAATGAGACGTGGCCGGCAATCTTGGAAGGCGCCATAACGGTGCCGGAGGCGCTACAGAAGACGCAGGATCAAGTCCAAGGTTGGTTGGACGATCGCGGTTGTCTCTGGTAGACCAGACCGGTGAACCAGGGGAGCGAGGTCCGCTCCCCTGGTTCTTTTTATACAATGTATGAACTGGACCCTCATGCACGCTTTCAGCGGCAAAAGAAACCGGTCCAGCTTGTGCCTGGCATCCTGAAATTGGGGAGAAGGGAAACATGGCTCGCTTGGTGAGAGTTGCCGTCTGTTCCACGCCAAATACCGTCATTGGAGAAAGCGACGAGGAGCGTTACCAGTTCAACCTAACCAAGGCCGAGGAACTGCTCCACGAGGCTGCCGCGCAAGGGGCGGACATTGCCTGCCTGCCCGAGGCTTTCCCCGTGCGCGGCATCAACTCCGGCGGCACCGACGACCGGTGGTACGAACCCGTGCCCGGGGGAGAGACGTATCAGCGCATGGCGGCGGTCGCGCGGCAGCACGGCATGTACGTCGTGGCTCCGATTCTCGGCCTGGAGGACGGCCTGCGCCGCAACGTGGGTATGGTCATCGACCGCGAGGGCGAGTACGTCGGAGGCTACAACAAGGTCCACATCACCGTCACCGAGGACGAAGTCTGGGGCATAACGCCCGGGGACTCCTGGCCGGCATTCGACCTCGATTTCGGCAAGATCGGCATCACCATCTGCTACGACGTCTTCTTCCCGGAGGGGTACCGTATCCTCGCCCTCAAGGGCGCCGACATCATCTACCACCCCACCATGTACAGCATGTACGGCGAGGTCGGCTGGGAGGCCGTAATCCAGTCCCGCGCCATCGATAACTGCGTCTACGTCTGCCCGGTGAACTACGGCTTCACGGACCACGAGCCCTGGATGCCCGGCATGTGCCTGAACCGCAGCAGCGTGATCGGCCCGGACGGCATCCCTGTTGTCGATCGCGGCCGCTACTGGGGCATGGCCATGGCCACGCTTGACCTCGACCGCCCGCGCATGGTCTACCGCGGCGGCTCAACCGGCTTAGCCAGCTTCCGCGAAGACGCCTGGAACCACCGGCGCCCTGATACTTACCAAGAGCTCTTGGAGCATGGGTACTGGGCAACTAAACCGCGCAAGGATGGGGCCGTGCAGCCCGCTGAAGTAAAGGCCTAGAAGCATTTCAACCTTGCTCTGGGAATTCTCGAGCTTCGCAAGTCTGTGCTTCCTCCCGCGAGAGAAAGACATAGGGATCCATTTATAAATGAAAGTGACAAAAGCATTGACGGTTGCTACAATGCGAGAGCCGCAGTGGTGCGCCAATGTGTACGATTGGTGCCGGGCGGCGTTCCCTTTTTCAGTCCTTTTCGGGGAAAACCGCCCGTCCGCTGCGGCTCTACGCACGGCTCCTGCAAGGGGAACCTTGCCTGTAGTATAGCACATCTACATATCCTGCAAGACCCTAGCCTCGATAGTTTCGTACTCCGCTTCAGAGATTAGCCCCTGATCGAACATGGCTTTTAGCCTAGGCCAGCACAGGCAGGACATCAATAACTTTATCACTTTCGTATATAATCTCCAGACTATAGGCCAGATTCCGCGTCTACCTCTGGATCCAGTTGTTAGCAAACCTCTGGCTTATCCCCGCTCATGGGAGCGGGCCGGAGTCTGCCCCCGTACACCGATACGGGGGTGAGTACAATGCAGCCACATGTGAATAGACAGGAAGCTACTGTGCTCACCATCCCTACCTTCCCACATCCTTGCGCCAGAGTGCTTAGTCGCACGCTAAATATATGATTCGATCTCAGACTAAGGAGATAAACTGATGCTCATTGACACAGACAACTTCGTAACGCAGCGCATCGCTGCAGATGAAGTCCTCGCACCCGAAAAGACCGCCCTCATCATCATTGACATGATGAACCGGTTCTGCAATCCGGTGTGGCTGGCTCAGGGCGACCACCAACGAGCCGAGTGGTTCGCCCGGGAACTCGATCACGTAATCCCCAACGTCACCGACGCGCTCCGCATCTTTCGCGAGGCCGGTGGGCTCGTCGTCCATGCCGTTTGCGCCAGGTGGACTCTTGACAAGCGCGATGCGCCATTCCACATGCGTGAAAGGGACTATGACCTCTTCGATACCCCCGCCATGTCGGTGATCGATCAGTTGGCGCCGCTACCGGGCGAGATGCTCATCCGCAAGACTACCGGCTCCGTCTTTACGGGCACGGGGCTGGAATACCTGTTGCACCAAGCCGGCGTCGAAAACGTGGTGCTGTGCGGGCAATACGGCAGCGCCTGTGTCTTCTATTCCCTTATTCAGAGCAGGGAATTCGGTTTCAAGCAGCGGGTCTGGCTGGAGGACTGCATCCTCTACAGCAGCGAGGTCAACAAGCACCTCTTCCCCGCCCTGGTCGGACAGCATTGGGCTACATTGGCAACCAGAGAAGAAATGACCCGCGCGCTCGCACCGGCTGCCGTGACAGCGAGCTGACCACAAGCAGGGGCTAAAAGACTCGCTCTTTTCGGGAAGAGCTATCTGCGGTCATTCACCACTAAGGGCTTCACGAGCAAGCCGTGGCGTCTTGCGCTAGTTCCCTTAGATCCTGCTGCTATTGAGCTCGGCAAGCGATAGCTTCCAATCCGGATTGCGATACAACCAAGTCTCGAAGTTGCGTTTGATGAGTGGCCACTCGCTATCCAGCATGGCGAACCACGCCGTATCGCGATTGCGTCCCTTGCGAATCATGTGTTGTCGAAATATGCCCTCAAAGCTGAAACCGAGACGCAGGGCCGCCGCACGTGACCGCGCGTTCAGGGAATCGCACTTCCACTCGACCCGCCGATAATGCAGCCGGTCGAACGCCTCACACAGCATCAGGCACACAGCTTCCGTGTTTGCTTGCGTCCGCTGCGCCTCCGGCGTATACCAGATGTTCCCGATTTCCAAGCGTCGCATCTCTTCAGCCATGTTGATAAAGCTCACAATCCCTATGCGCCGCTGGGTCTCGTTATGGTGAACGGTAAAGAACAGTTGATCATCTGACGCTGCACACAGCGCAAGCCATTCCTGCATGGACTTCACGCTGTCAAATGGGCCATACGGCAAGTATGTCCACACCTGCTCCTTGGCAGCAGAGCCCTGCGTGCCTGCGAAGAGTTGCTCCGCGTCTGCCTGGGGATTCACCGGCGACAACGTGACAAACTCGCCTTTGTAGTCCGTTCTGCGCGGGACGTCAACATGCGCGATGAGTTCTACGGCATCCCCAACCGGTAGAAACGAATCTGCCATAGCAATTCCAGTCCAGAGTTCACAAGCTAAAGAACCTACTGCCACTCATCGTCTGAAGGCCAGATGTTGGTGCTCCCCGCTCCGGCGCCGGCTCCCTCGGGCCGCTCCTCCATCCAGTCCTTCACCGTATCGCGCCACTTGATGAAGTGCGGCGTCTGCAGATGCGCCTGGAACGCGGCCTCGTCCACGTAGACCTCGTAGAGCCAGATGCGATTGGGGTCGCCGCCGTCCTGGACCACGTCAAAACGCAAACACCCGGGCTCGTCATTCACCGAGCCCTTGGCGTCGCCCAACATCGCCTCGATGAAGGCCTCCTTGTAGCCTTCCTTAATCTTGATCGGTGCGACGATAATGTACATGCTTACTCTCCTTTATGTAAATGCGAGTCTCGGCTCTTTTTGCCAATGCTACGGCCATGATAATGCGGTTCGCGGGTGATGATCAAAGGATCAGAAAACGAACTCAACGCCCTCAATGAACCGATCGTACGCTATTCGCCCGCTAGCCCCCCTGCCAAATTGCGCAGTAGTCAAACATTAGGCGCTGCCTATAGACTCCTGTTTGCTGCTCTATACTTCAGAAACTCCCGCGAATGAGGACTTGCTCTCTCACCTTGTTCCACTTTCAGCTTTGTCCAAATGTCATCGTTCTCGATGACTTCGGCGAAGAGTTCACTCGCCGCGTGTGTGATTGGAGACCCGTGTGCAAAGCACAGTCTCTCAAAAGAGTACTGCCCCAGCTTGCGGAGACCCATCCGGGCGGCCTGAAGATCCGGGAAGTACTCCGGATGGTTTATCCAGAGACTGCCGTCAGGAACACCTCTGTCTTTTCTTCCTCCGCAGAGCGCGTCCCCCACAATCAGCGTGCCTCCTTCTCCCTTAACCAGAAACGAGACTTCATCCGCAAAGCTCATATCAGGAATATGGATGACATCGATCATTTCCCATAACACATCCCTGTCCTGAAGTTGGTTGTCTATTCGCACCTCTGCATCTTCTATTCCACTCTCGTGAAGCCGGATTTCACAGCCCCATCTCTGCCTGAGTGCTGGCGATTCTCGGAGGTGGTAGTTGTTGGTAAGCAAGATGTGCGTAGGGGTGCCGATAGCTTCAACTTCTCGCATCTTTTTTGGAGACAGCGGTAGTGGGTCTACGAGAGCCAAGACGTCCTGTCGCGGTACAAGAATGAGGTAGCTGTTCCAAGGATACGGCTCGTTCCTCGCTGCTCCGTGGATTTCGGACCAACTCAGGACGTTAGCGGATATTCGCTTTAGCATGCGATGCTCTCTCGCTCTACATTTGCTCCTGGTGTGTAGATATAGTTCTACATCGTATCACTATCCAGCGCAGTCCCCGTTCTTCACTGGTGCATGCGGTACCCACCGCCGACATAGAGCAACTGGCCGGTCAGCCAGCCGCCCCGCTCCGAGACCAAGAAGACCACGGTATTCGCAATGTCCTCCGGCCGGCCCACACGCCCCAGCGGGGTTTCCGCTTCAATCTCGCGCTCCATTTCCGGCGTGATGTAGCCGGTCTGAATGGGGCCCGGCGCCACGATGTTCACCGTAATGCCGTACTTGCCCAATTCCGAGGCGGCGGAGCGGCTGTACGACTCTATGGCGTGCTTGCTGGCGGCGTAGCTCACGTTGCTGCCATGGGCGTGGGCCGCGTCGGTGCTGATGTTGACGATCCTCCCCCAATCCGCTCCTCGCGCAACGTGTCGGCGCGTGAATTCACGCATGAGCAACACGGTCGCCCTGACATTAACCGCCATGTGTTGATCGATTCCCTCAGCCGAAGTAAGCGCAATGCCACCTCCCGACTCGTTGGTCCCAACGTTAGCAGGATCAAATGTCTCAGGAGCGCAGTACGCGTGATTGTTGATGAGTATCTCTACCGGGCCCAGTTCAGCCCCACAGCGGTCAAAGAGGCTAGGGATCGCCTCGGCATCAGCGAGGTCCACTTCCAGCGCCGTTGCAGTCCCACCAGCTTTCCTGATCGCGGAAACAACATGGTCGGCGCTCTGCTGCTGCTTTGCCCGATAGAGTTGATCGCCGCCGACACCCGCATCCTGGGCAGCCTGCAGTTTACTCGCGTCATAGTCAGTTTCTAGGCGGAAATAGGTGATAAACACCTTTGCGCCCTGCGCCACCAGCGCCTGCGCTATCGCAGCCCCAATGCCGTGGTTGCCGCCGGTCACCAGCGCGACTTTACCTTCAATCCCGGTATCGATCACTTGGGTCCCTCTATTTCTTGCTTGGACAGTCCATGTTTCCATCTGTTCTATGCGCTAGCGGTCGATTCGTTGATCCGTTGCTCTAATTGCTCAATCGACTCACCGATCACGTCCTCTATGTGATCCACTAGCTTGGGGTCATTGAAATGCGACTTCAGAAAGATTTCCCGTACACTTGACATTCCATAGGTCTCCAACAGGAATGAAATGAGATGTCCCCCGACCTTAAAAACTGGCTCACGTACGGCATCTTGTCTCCAAAAGACCTCGTCCTTGCAGAGTTGACGCAAGAATCCGGGCTCAGCCCTAGTGGCATACTCTTGCCAGGAGCTCCTTAGCTCTTCACGTTCAGGTACCGCATTGGCTCCGAGCACAGACTGAAAATACATTGCAATGCCCTCATTCAAGAGGGACGGCGCCTTACCCACCTGGTCCGCCCACCAAAGGTGGATCGATTCATGGAGCACTATCTCAATGACAGCCGGGGCATCCCAAGCGATTTCATGTTTGACGAGATGCAGGCCAGCGGCGTCCGCGACGCCGTAGCACTGTCGCGGTTTCGCTGGGGAAACGCATTCGGCCCGTGCAAGTAGCTCCGGGGCATAAAGCCAAACATTGACCTTTCGCTGCCGCTCCTTCTCTTTGAGAATGCCCGAGTCTATTTCCAAAGCGACACGCACACGCTGGTGTAGTTGGTCGGTTATTTCAAAGAGTCGTCGTATGTCTGTGTCGTATGGACTTGGCTGGGCAACATCAATGAGAAACAGGCATTCGTCTGTTTCTTCAATCCGCCAGTGGTGCGTTTGGCGGTAATTGTGAAAATCAACCTCCATCCACATTGGCCGCTTGCTCCCTGGGTAAAAATTGATCTACCAAACCAACTTCTGAATTCTCGTCCGTCCAGATTCTCGCGAAAGGGCAGTGCCATAAGAATTCGGATGTCTGGAGATACCGTACACTCAAATACAATTGCATCATCATCTGTCAGTCTGTTAAGGTTGATACCTTCCGCGGTCGCTGCTACCGCGCGTGAATCCACCGCGCCCATACGAACGGTCCGTCGCACTGTTCTCAATGGAGCACCGTAGTAAGACGTTCACATTTTGCACGTCATCGACCTTTGACAGCAATCGTCCACCGTACTAGAGTCATATAAATTCCTCTCTACGTCCAGTACCTGCTTGCCAACCAGCACCGGCAAATTGAGAAGGACAGCGCCCGCATCACGGGCACGCCTGCAGCACCACAGGAGGTCACGAACGACAATGATTAGGCTAACCGACGAGCAGATGCGCGACTTCATTCGCAATGGGTATGTCGCCGTCAAGACCGGACATCCCCGCGAGTTCCATCAGGACGTTTGGAACCAAACGGAGGCCCTCTTCGAGGAGGATGGCAATCCCGGCAACAATCTGATGGCCAGGATTCCCGCCATCCGCCAAATCCTCGACGACCCGGCCGTGGACGGCGCGCTGGCCGGCGTGCTAGGTAACAATTACTTCATTCACCCCCACCGTCACTGCCACTATCGGCCGCCGCACAGCGAGGGTCAGCAGATTCACCGGGACTCCTTCACGCGCCGCCGCCACCGCACCCGCTGGCTGCTGGCCATGTACTATCCCCAGGATACGACCGTCGAGATGGGCCCGACCGGCGTGCTGCCGGGCACCCACTATTACAACTGGCTGGTCGGCCCCATCGGCCTCAACATGCGGTTGGATACCACCGAGGGCGAGGTCCCGGTGGTGGTCGAGGCCGGCACCGTATTGATGGTTCACTATGATCTCTGGCACCGGGGCATGGGCAACTCCACCGACAAGAAGCGCTACATGATGAAGTTCATGTTCGCCCGCATCGAAGAGCCGCAGGCGCCGAGTTGGAATAGCCAGGACAACGAGTGGCCTGACGATGACGCTAGCGCACTGAACGGTGTTTGGAGCCAAATGTGGCGCTGGTACTCAGGGGCGGCCAGCAACGGCGCGCCGCCGGCCAACGGCAATGGCAATGGCTCGATACCGGAGTTGATCGCGAACATCAAGGTTGACGACGAGACCACCTGCCTAGCGTCTGCCTACACATTAGGATCGCTGGGCGAGGCGGCTGTGCCCGCCTTGATCGATACCCTCCAGCACGAGAATGAAGCCGTGCGGCGCAACGCCAGCTACGCTCTGAGCACTATCGGCGCCGCCGCCGTGCCCGCCCTCTTGGATGCCGTAGCAGACGAGAATGAGGGTACGCGCAGCATGGCGGTGGAGACCCTGGCCGACCTCGGCTTTCTGGGAGATGAGGCCATGCCGGCACTGACGGGGGCATTGAATGATGACTCCATCGAAGTGCGCCGCCACGCTGTGGATGCGCTTGGCATCTCCTTACAAGACTCCGCCAACGGCGTACCGGCCCTCATTGAGGCGCTCGGTGATGAGGACGAATTAATGCGTCGTGGGGCCGCGCTGGCCCTCTCACGCATTGGCGAAAAGGCGGAAGAGGCCACGCCAGCGCTCACGCATGCACTCAACGACGAGAACCGCTACGTGCGCGGCAAGGCCGTCCATGCGCTCCAGCGCATCGGCACACCGGCAGCGCAAGATGCGCTGGTGCACTTCCTGCTGACCTCGCAGTGGTGCTACTCCACGAACAAGGACAGCCTCTACTAGGCAGGGTTGGTGCGCAACTATCGCCCAGAGAGTGACAAAGAAGGGACCGTCATTCCCGCGCACGCCCGCGCCCCACGGGGGCGTGGGATCCACCTTCTCTGCGCGACATGCGTATGTTCCCAAGTGAGTGCTGCTACTCACAACCTCTAGCTTGCCGCAAACTGTGAAGGCTTAGGCGCTGCTGCCCTCTTGCCAGAACCGGCGTCCAATCAGCACGCAGAGCACCACAAAGAGCGCATCGACAATCGGGAAGTAGACCAGATGCGAGGTCACCGCGTCGCCGGTCTCGCTCTCAGGATTCAAAGTCCAGAACCACTCCCAGTAGAAGAGCATCGCCAGCACGACGCTACCATAGAAGGCAATACTCACGCGCAGGTGCTCGATTGTGTCGCGGCCGTCGGCTTCCTGCGCGGCATGCGCGCGCCGCATTAGGAAGCCCTTGACCAGCAGGATGAGCACGCCGGCTGCCATGAAGTAGTTGAGAATCTGCCAATGTGGATACTCCGGCGACCCGTCATGATACAGCGGTGTTGCCATCAGGAGGCCCCACGCCAAGAATCCTACGACAAAAAGAAAGACCGCCAAGATTTTGTGCACGAGTGCCATGCTGCCAAACCTCCCTTGGGTTGAGTCAAATAGCTCCATCGCTTTTCTTCATTGCGCGATTGTCCCCAGCCACAAACTAGGCCAAGCCAGTATATGACACACATGTTGCAGTGTGTCAAGTTGTATCTGTCACCGGTAGTATGGGTTGCATGTTGCGCGGAGTAGCGTCATAGCCGATCGCATTTCGGCATGACAGGCATACCAACACACCAAAAAGGTCAAACCTCCATCCACTGATTCCGGCACTGCGCTCGTTTGCTCCGACAATAATCCTCTCCTATCATTGAAATAGGGAAGTAGGGAGCCAACCGGGCGCGATCTTTACACATGGCATTTTCGTTGCAGGCACTTTCAGCAAATCCATTCATCCGACGTCACGGGCCATGGTTGGGCGCCGCGCTCGTTCTCACTGCGGTCGTTACCGCCTTCTTCTGGAAAGCGCTCCTCACCGACCGGGTACTGGCCGGCTACGACCTCTCCACCTACTTCTACCCCTATCGCCAGTACGCCGCCGCCGCATTGCGGCAAGCCAACCTGCCGCTATGGAATCCCTACCTCTTTCAGGGCGTCCCTTTCCTCGCCAATCAACAGACGGCAGTGCTCTATCCACCAAACCTGCTGTACCTCTTCTTTTCTGCCGAGACGGGTTTGGCGCTCTCTATCGCGCTGCACCTCATTTGGGGCGCCCTTGGCGTCTACGTTTACACCCGTCGCGTGACAGCGCTCATTTGGCCTGCCGCCATCGGGGCTGCCATAACGTTCGGTCTCAGCGGCTTCCTGGGCGCGCAAGTCGGACACGTCAACCAAGTCAACGCTGCGGTGTGGTTGCCCTGGGCTCTCTTTGTCGCACACCACGTCTACTACAAGCGCAGTGTGCAGTGGGCGGTGGCGCTAAGTTGTCTGCTTGCGCTGCAATTCCTCGCCGGACACGCCCAACCCTCATACATGACCCTTGCCGCAATCATGCTCTATTGGCTGGGACACGCCGTGTGGGACTGGCTCGGCTACACGGGCTACCGCCCTGCGTTCTTTGCAGCGACGGACACTCCCACTGCACGGTCACGCGCAATCAGGTCAGAGCCGTCATCGGCACCGGCTTGGTTTGCGTACCTCAAAGATTGGTATACACGAGCGCTCTGGCGCCCCATTGTGGCCCTCGTCTTACTTGGCGGAGCGTTTGCCGGTACGGTGGCCTTGGCAGCGCCCCAGCTCCTGCCCATGCTCCAACTCACGCATCACTCCATTCGCCAGGGAGGTTTGAGCTACGCTGAAGCCACCGCGTTCTCGCTCTCGCCGCGCGAGTTCTTGGCCGGTATACTGCCCACACCTGACGGTTTCGTGAGCACGGATGAGTACTACGGCTTCATTGGCATCCTCGCCATTTGTCTTGCGCTGCTCGCGGTGGTCGCGACGTCTCGCCGCCCGGCCACGTGCGGCTTCACCGGTCTTGCTCTTATAGGGCTCCTTCTCGCACTGGGCGCATACATTCCGACCTATCAGGCCTTGTTTGCAATCCTTCCAGGTTTGGACCTCTTCCGCGTTCCTGCCCGCTGGCTACTGCTCTACACATTTGCCGCCAGCGTGCTCGTCGGCATCGGTATCGACTGGATAGCGTCCGCATCCCAAAATCACGCCCACGTGCGCGCAACACTGCTGCGGTTTGGCGGCGGCGTTCTCCTCTTGGCGCTCGCTGTTGCCGCGCTTACGCCGCTTCAGCAAGCGCTTTCTCCCGAGCTTCCTATCATCTGGCTCGGTCTCACTGTTGCGAGCGTAGGTCTCATTTTCCTCGCAATACGCGTGCCGTCCCTCCTCTTGCTCTTGCCGTTCTTTCTCGCGCTGGAACTCTTCTGGGCCTCCCGTCACTTGGAATACAACGAAGCGCCGCCTCCCATTGCCTACACCGAGCCGGGACCCGTCACCGCTACCCTGCGCGACGTTTACCAGGGAGGGCGCATCCTCAGCCTGGCCGGTACCGCCTACGCGCCCGGCGTAGAGCCGCAATTGCGGGAGCAGTTCGCCCATCTGGGAACCGGCAGCACGTACAATCTGCTCGTCACGCAGAAATACTTCGAGGTCATGACGCCGAACATACCGCAGGGGTTTCAGATCGCGACCGTGGACGGCTACGACGGCGGCGTGCTCCCCTTGGATGGCTTTGTGCGCATGAAGGAAGTGCTCCAGCCGGGCGCGTCGGCGCAGCCGGACGCCATTCTGCGCGACCAACTCCGCGCCGTGCCGCCGCCGCGCATTCTCGACCTCTTTGGCGTTGCCTATCTGCTCGATGACAAGATACGCGATCCATGGATTGACGACGTGTACTATGACACCACGTTTACCCAAGCGATTTCGGCGGAAAATCCGACCGTCGCCATTCCTAACGTGCCGGGCCTCGTTGCCAACCGCATCGGTATCATCTCGTACCTCACCGACGCGGCGACGCTTCCGCAGGAGCAGCCTGTCGCCACCCTCCGCATCACGACCACTGATAACCGGATGATTGAGCATCCAATTCACGTTGGTGTGCACACCGCCGAGGGTGAATACGAAAAATCAACGCCGGCGCACCAAGCGGTGCGGATCGTTGGCGCGTGGCCGGATAACCCTCAGGGTCGCCACTATCACGCCGTTATCGATCTCGGCGAGACCGTTTCCCTCAAAGAGGTCGTCCTAGAGTATCAGGCAGCCGGCGGCATGCTGCACGTGGTAGCCATGAGCGCCATTGGGCCGGATACCCACGCGCCGCTCATCCTTACCACTGAACCCATAACGCTCCTCTTCAGCGGTGACGTGAAGCTCTACCAACGCGATCGCGCGCTGGAACTCGTGTACGCGGTGGGCACGGTCTACCTTGCGGAGAGCACCGACCTGGCGCGGCTCGCTCTTAGTAGTCCGGCGTTCCGCGTCGGCCAAGACGTGATCCTGGAGCGGGAGACGGACTTCCTCGAGCTGCCGCCGCGCAATGCGCTGACAGGATTTGCCCGGCCTCTGAAGCACCGGCTCCAGCGCATGGACCTGTGGGGCGGCGGCCCGCCGCTTGGTGTCGTTCTTCCGCACCAGGCAGCCCGCTTTGGTGAAAGCACTGAATCAAGCGCATTGAACATGCCACGGTACGCGCTGGCGGACGACTCCGCAGCAGTTTCTCTCGAGACGGAACGCCCTCAGCCCGAACACCTCATCGTGCGGCTCGAGTCGCCAACGCCGCGCATTCTCATCTTCGCGGAGACCTTCATTCCCGGCTGGGAAGCAACCCTCGACGGAGAGCCCGCTGAAATCTGGCGGGCGAACGCTTATTACCAAGCGGTTTGGGTTCCCGCGGGAACCCGCGAGATTGTCTTCCGCTACCAACCGGTGGCCTTTCGTCTCGGCATTGTGGTCGCCCTCATCGCGCTGCCTGCCCTGGGCTTTCTCTGGTTCCTCCCCGCTCTGGTAAGACGCCTCGGCTGGGTGTGAGACGCACCCCTTCCGCTTGGCGCAAGAGACCGATCACGTGTTCCATGCTGGCAGACGTAGTTCATCTCCGCTGCTTCAGATAATCGTATCCACCGCTTGGCCGCACTGTAGCTCACGCGCTGCATCAAGCCCAAGAGACCCTGTATCACGTACGGGGCAGGCCTTGCGCCGACATGACGGGTTATATAAAGGCCTCCCCAGGGACTTCTCTCATTTCTTAGGTACTTCTAATGCTTGACATGCTGTATTGGTGTGTAATGGTTAAAGTAATGACACTGCACATGAGTTAAGTGCAGGGTGTGCAGGAGTACGTATGGTTAGGTACTCCACTGTACGGAAAGGAACGGGACGATGCTATCGCGCAGAACGCTCATAGGCAGCACAGCGGCGCTTGCCGCCGGTATCAGCGGCGTAGGGTGTTCCTTCTCCGCGCCGGGCATTGTCAGCGAACCGGAAGTGAACTGGGGAGTCCGCTACGTCGCCGGGCTCAACCCTCCAGTGGACATGATGCCTGAACCTTATCTCCAGCAGACATTGGCAACTTTCGCGGAAGACGAGGAAAACCCCTTGGGGCCAAAACGCGCGCGTTACACGCTCAACCTGAAGTACCAGGGGGAACCGTTTGCGCAGGCGTATCTTGTGGAATGGATGGAGAGCAACGAAATAGACCTCCTCACCGTGGATCAGTGGAGCACCATAGGTCTGGGAGAAGAAGGGATATTGCTGCCCTTGGACCAGTTTACCGGCGCCGACGGGCCCGCTCTTATGCAGTCTTTCTATCCCGTCGTGCTGGAGCAGTATCGGCGGGGAGAGCTCTACGCGCTCCCCTTGGATGCATTGCCTCTTATGCTCAACTATCATCCTCCCTATTTCAGAGAAGAGCCGTTACCGCCGGATGGTAGTTGGGACTGGGATGACTTGGTGGAAAGCGCGGCAAAGCTAACGAAGCGAAGGGATGACGGGACAGTAGACCGCTGGGGGGTGATCCCGCACTTCAACGGACTCTGGTGGGCGCTCTGGCAGAACGGGGCAGTGGCAGTCGATCCGGACACGCAAGTCTGCCGGCTGCAGGAGCCGGCCGCCGTCGAGGCCTTGCAATTCGTTCACGATCTGCTGCACACGCATCGCGTGACGCCCACGGTAGAGGAGGACCTGTGGAAGCTGGTATTTCAGCCGCTAGGCCAGCCGCCCGCCATGATCTATGCCTACCATCCAATGCACCAGAATTACAACCCTTACCGTGTCGCCGCGCTGCCTGTAGGCAAGGTGCAGGCCGTGCCGACTTGGTCGAGCATGGGCATAGGCATAGCTTCCCGGACGAAGCACCCGGAGGCAGCCTACACGGCGCTGAAGGCGCTAGTCGGCTTGATGCAAGCAAGCGTATACGTTCCTGCACAAAAGGAGGCGGTGGCACGCATTGCGGAGCTGCGGCCTGAGCTTTCACCGGAGGAAGTCGTAGCCTATCAGCATTCCATGGCACACGGTCGCGAGTGGCACTCCAGGTTTGGCGCCGCACAGTATGCCATGCACGAAGTATGGAAAATGCTGATACGCGGCGACGACGTTGCCACCATCGTCAATCAGGGGTGCTCCCACGTCAGCGAATACCAGCGGACTGGAGGCAACGTCCGCGAGTGAGCACACACGCCAGACCTATGCTCATTTTCCCCCCCCCCGCGCGCTAGCGTGCTCGCGTGTCCACCAGATGTGATACAGCAGCAGGGAGCCGGCTACCGCAGCGTTAAGGGATGCCACCTTCCCCGTCATGGGGATGTGCACCAAGTAGTCGCAGGCGCGCCGTATCAACGGGCGCAGGCCCTTCTCTTCGCTGCCCACCACGACCGCCACCGGCCAGTCGTAGGCGAGCGCATCGTAGCGGGTCTCTCCGGCGGGATCGAGACCCACCACCCACACGCCGCGCTCCTTGTACCACGCCAGCGCGCGCATGAGGTTGGTTACGTCGCACAGCGCCAGATGTTCCACCGCGCCGCTCGAGGCCCGGGCGACGGTAGTGTTCACGGGTGCGCTTCGGTCCTTTGGCAGCACTACGCCGTGCACGCCCACGGCCTCGGCGGTGCGCAGCAGCGAACCAAGATTCTGCGGGTCCTGCAGATGGTCGAGTGCCAAGAGAAGCGGCTGTTGTCCCCGCTGTTCTGCCACCGCAAGGGGATGGTCGGGGGCGTGCAGCGTGCGGTCCGGGAATCTCGCGGCGACGTTTTGATGGTAGCTGCTGCGGCAGAGATCGCCCAACTCCTGCCGCGTGACCGTCCGCGCCTGCACCCCACTCGCGCGTGCCAACGCCACAATCTCACCCAGACCCTTCGCGCCTGCCACTACCCACACGGCCTCAGGCACGCGGCCGGCGCGTAATGCTTCCCGCACCGGATGGAAACCAAAGAGTAGTTCCACGTAGCAATCCTTAGGCACTTCTCATGCTTGCGCTACCGCATAGTATAGAATGAGGGAAGAGGCCCGGCTATGTTTCCGCTTGCGTGTCAACGATCACGCTGCCAATCCTGCTTTAGCGGGTCAGGCGCTTTCGCCGTGACTGGTTGCCAAAGCGCCCGTTCGCGCTGCGACAAGGTTTACGCGGAGCCCACTCGGTACGGACGGATGTGAGACCACTGAGCCAGAGTTGTGTGCATGCTCATCCGTTCACCCTTCGACAAGCTCAGGGCGAACGGATGAAGCGGCGGAAGAGCGAAATCCACTTTCTTCAGTGGGAGAGTCCGACCGGAGACGCGGTCCGAAAGGACACAGATCCACGTTCCATGATCATCGACGTCCACGTGCACATCCGCTCGAAACCGATGCTTGCCCGCGCATTGCGCCAGGCCGAACAGCTTGACATGTTACTCTGCCTCAACAGCATCAACCTGGAGGGCAGCAGTTCGCCAAACTTCCCGTCACGGGAGTTTGTGTCGCGCTGCAACGACCAAACTGCTCAAGTTGCCGCGGCCCATCCCGATCGCGTCATCCCCATGTGGTACCTCAACCCTGCCCACGGGCAGTTTGCGGTTGACGAGTTGGAGCGGCGGGTCAAGAGTCACCGCGGTCCGCAGGGTGTAAAGCTTTGGACGGCGGTCAAGGCCAACGATCCGCGCGCTGATGCGGTTTTCGCTACGTGCGCCGCCTATCGGCTGCCTGTTTTACAACATACGTGGCTGGAAGTTACGGGCAACCTGCCCGGCGAGACTGATTCCTTTGACATGCGCGCCGCCGCCCTGCGTCACCCTAATGTGAACTTCTTCTGGGGACACGCCAGCGGCGACGTGGAGTATACGGTGAAACTCGCCGGAGGCCTGCCGAACATCTACCTGGACATCGGCGGCTGCGAGGCAACCAACGGCTACACGGAGATGCTCGTCAAATACGTCGGCGCCGAGCATGTTGTGCAGGGCAGTGACGGCACCGGGCGCTCGTTCACCTCCCAGCTTGCGAAAGTCTACGCCGCCGACATCTCGCCGGAAGAGAAAGAAAACATCCTTTACAAGAATGCGCGGGCCGCCTTTGCACAGCAGCCCCACAGTCAGACTTTCTTCGCGTAATCTTGACGCCAATCATGCCCGAACTTGCAGTCACAACCCAGCAACTCCGCAAAGTCTATGGCACAACCCCGGCTGTCGCCAGCCTGGACCTGGCGGTGCCGACCGGGGAAATCTTCGGCTTTCTGGGTCCGAACGGCGCGGGCAAGAGCACCTGCGTGAAGATGCTCTTGGGCTTGGTCTTTCCTACAGGCGGCAGCGGCACGCTCCTCGGCGCGCCTTTGGGCGATCATCGCATCAAGGCAAGGATTGGGTTCTTGCCGGAGCAATTCCGCTTTCACGAGTGGTTCACCGCGCGCGAGTTTCTGGATTTTCACGGCCAGCTCTACGGTATGAGCGGCAAGCAGCGCAAGCAGCGCATCGCAGACGTCCTCGCGCTGGTCAACCTCGAACGCGCTGCCGCCCAGCAATTGCGCACGTTTTCCAAGGGCATGCTCCAGCGCATTGGCATCGCGCAGGCCGTGCTGCATGATCCGGAGTTAGTCTTTCTCGATGAACCTACCAGTGCCCTGGACCCCATCGGCCGCCGTCTGGTGCGAGACATCATCCGCCAACTCAAGTCCGAAAAGAAGACGGTCTTTCTCAATTCCCATCTGCTTTCCGAGGTGGAAGCCGTATGCGACCGCGTAGCCATCATCCAACGGGGCGAAGTCGTGCGCGACGGCACACTGGATGAGCTTCTCGCTGCTCGTCGCCTGCTGGACGTACAGGCTCAGGGTATGAGTGAAGACATACTGGAGCGCGTAAAAGCGCGGTGGGAACTCGCGGCGCACGAGGGCAATCGGCTTACGCTCGCGCTGACCGACCCTGAGGACGTTCCGCAAATTGTGTCAATGCTCGTTACCGCAGGCGCTGCGGTGCACCACGTGGCGTTACGCCACGAGAGTCTGGAAGACCTCTTCGTCCGTACTGTGGATGACACCGGCGCCTAAAAACCCATTTGAAGGCGCGTCATCGCCTCTAAAAACAGACAAAGCCAATGCTGCCGATTTTCGTCATAGCCAAGATTACGCTGCAAGAGGGCGTACGCAAGAAAGCCGTGCTCGGCGGGGTGCTGCTGGCAGCAGCGTTCGTCACGCTCTATGGACTTGGCATGTATTTTGTCATGCGCGACCTGAACGTGCCCGAACGTTTTGTGAACCCGGACGTGTTCCGCGACGCCGTCTCCGGCCAACTCCTCGCCGCGGCGCTCAACGTTGCCGGCATGCTGACGGCGCTGGTGGCGATTTTCACCTCAGCCGGCGCAATCGCCACTGAGGTGGAACAAAACACCCTCCATGCCATCATTCCGAAGCCGCTCATGCGCTGGCAGGTGCTCGTGGGCAAGTGCTGCGGCCTGGGCGCCATGTCCGCCGCGTTCGCAATTGCAACCACCGTGGCGCTGCTCATGCTTACCTGGCTGTTTGCAGGATTCTTTGCGTGGTCCGCCCTGCAATCGGCGCTCTTGCTCGGCCTGCTGGGTGTCCTCCTCTCATGCGTTACCGTGTGTGCCAGTACGCTGCTTTCGACGCTCACGGCGGGCGTGACCGTTATTATGCTCTACGGTCTCGCCATGGTCGGCGGTATGGTGGAGCAACTCGGTGTGCTGCTGGATAATCAAGTCATGCAGAACATCGGCATCATTGCCAGCTTGCTGCTGCCCTCCGACGCGCTGTGGCGTATGGCTGCGCAACGGTTGAACGTACAGGAACTTGCCATCCTGGCCGGCGGGCCTTTCGAGGGCTTCAGTCAACCCTCTCTCTTTATGCTCGCTTGGGCGCTGCTGTACATCACCTTCGCCGTGCTGCTAGGCGTGCGCGTGTTTGCGCGCAAAGACCTATAGGGGAAAGGATGCCAACAACCGGCAATGGTGCCGCATACGCTAGGGCAATCACAAGGATGCCCCTACCGACAGGTGGGCGCAGGTTTGAAACCTGCGCTACCGGATGTAACAGCACTCAATTGGGCAAGCAGGGGAAAAGAAGAAGCAATGAGCGGTCGCGCAGCTCTTACGCGAAGCATGTAACACTCGTGTTATACCTTCCGCGCAATCATCCGGCTCATCGCGTGCTGATGGGGAATGCCGCCGGACATACAATCGAAGATCTCTTCGGTGCAGTATTCGATCTTCCAGTCGTGGTAGGGCGTGAGGAGTTCTCCCGACAACCAAGGCTCCGCGCCGGGATCGCTGTCCGGCGCTTTACCGATGAAGGGCTTGCGAACAAAGACTGAGAAGACATTCAGACCGCCAAGGTTCGTATGCTGCTTGTAATGACCGAAGATCTCTTCTCTCAGCGTTCGGGGAATGAGGTGGAAGACACCCGTTGAGAAGAGGATGTCGAAGTCCTGCCCCAGTCTATGCTCATTCATGTCTGCCTGAAGGACCGTGATTGGCGCCTCCGCCATTTCGGCTAAACGCTCTGTCTTCGCCACCCCCGCTGCTGAGAGATCGAACGCCGTGACGCCGTAGCCGTTGCGTGCAAAGTAGACGGCATTCCTGCCCTCCCCGCAGCCAATATCGAGCAGCGATAGCGGTCGCTCCGGCGGCAATAGTTGCAGAACGCGTTGGCAGATTGCAGACGGTTTCGCGCCCCAATAGTACTCCTCGGCAGCGTACCGCTCGTCGTACGACGATTCTTGTTTCATGCCGGTCCCTCCTCAGCAGCAGTCCGGGAAAAGTGCCTCTCGTAGAGAAATAGCCCTGCTCCGTGCCTTCACGCGTCCACGCCGCGCTTTGCGGTCTTATTCGTAGCGCAGGGCCTGAATGGGATCAAGGCGTGCCGCGCGATTGGCCGGATAGATACCGAAGAAGATGCCCACCGACGCCGCAACGCTTACGGCAAGCAAGACTATATCGAGCGTGACCGCAGTCTGAAGTCCCTCGCCATCGTCACCCAGTGGAATCTGTGCAATACCGAACGAAATCAAAGCGCCAAGCAAGATTCCAAGCAGACCCCCGAGCACGCTCACCACCACGCTCTCGACAAGAAACTGGATGAGAATGTCCCGTCGCTTTGCGCCCACTGCCTTGCGGATGCCAATCTCGCGCGTGCGTTCGGTGACGGATACGAGCATGATGTTCATGATGCCAATGCCACCCACCAACAAGGAGATGCCGGCAATCGCGCCTAAGAACAGGGTAAAGACGCCCAGGGCGGCGCTCACCGCCTCGATAAGGTCCTTGGGGCTCATGATGATAAAGTCGTCGTCCTCTTCCTCGGGGATTTCATGGCGTTCGCGCAGAATCTGCCGGATGCCGGCCGCCCCCACGTCGATTGTCTCTTCCCGCTCATCCGGCAACTCAACGCTGATCGTATTGATGGGCTGTCCACCGCGCGCAGTCACAAATCTGCTCAGGCGGGCGTGGGCGGTCGTGATGGGTATCAGCACCATGTCGTCGGCACTTTGACCGAAAGCGCCGCTGCCCTGTTCTTCCAGCACGCCAATCACGCGCAGCCGCAGGTTTTCGGCGCGAATATTCTGATCGATCGGATCATCAATTGGGAACAAGTCTGCGGCGACATTCGAGCCCAATACGGCAACTAACGCCCGGGAGTTCAAGTCTGTTTCCGTAAGAGGCTGACCGTAAGCCAATTCATAATTGTTCACTGAAATGTAGCTTGCGGTTACGCCGCGAATTGAGGCTTGGGAATCTCTGCCTTGGGCCACAACAGCCATGCTGCGGCTGCTTCCTTCCGCGGCGATCTCTATTACTGTTCCATCCCACTTCAACTCTTCAAGTGCGAGCGCATCTTCGTACGTCAGCGGCACGATGGGATCGTCGCTATCGGAACCGCCGGGACGCCCGCTGAAAATGAAAAGGACATTTGTACCGGCTGCTTGCAACTCAGTCGTAATTTGCCTCTCCACCCCCCGCCCGATGGACATCAGCGCCGTAACCGAGGCCACGCCGATGATCATGCCAAGTAGCGTCAAGCTGGTGCGCAGCTTGTTGGCAGCCAGCGCGCTGATTGCCACTTTCAATGTCGCAAAATTCACGGCTTTGCCTCATCAGGACGCGACGCTGGCCGCGCCGTTCGCTGGTCGGACGATGGTTCGGCGCGTCTCAAGGAACCGCTGGGTGCGCGATCCGCTTCTGCCCCCACCGGGGAGAGTGCACTGCCGCTCATCTCACCGCGCTCCTCAGCGGCAACGCGGCCATCGCGCATGCGGATAATGCGGTTGGTGCGGCGCGCGATCTCTTCCTCGTGGGTGATGAAGACCACCGTAATCCCGCGGTCGGCATTGAGCCGCAAGAGCAGCGCCATGAGTTCTTCGCTGGTGCGCGAATCTAAGTTTCCGGTCGGCTCGTCTGCCAGAATGATAGCAGGGTCGGTTACCAAGGCGCGGGCGATGGCGACACGCTGCTGCTGACCGCCGGAAAGCTCCGTCGGCTTGTGAGACATGCGGTCTTCCAGGCCCACGGCAACCAGAGCCTCCCGCGCGCGGTTACGCCACTCGGCGCCGCCTCTCTGAAGCAACAGATCCCGCGCGACCGCAACCCGTTGCTGGGCCCCGGATAATTCGGGCGTCTTGTTGCCCGTGCGGAGTGTCGACTCGGTTCCTTGGTAAGACCGCTTCGCGGAGTGGCTTCGCGTATTCCCGCCGCCGTAGAGCAACGGAAGCTCTACTTGCTCCAACGCGCTCACGCGCGGCAGCAAATTGAAGGACTGGAAGACGAACCCAATCTTGCGGTTGCGTATCTCAGCCAAGCGATTGTCATCAAGTGTGGCTACATCTTCGCCATCCAGCAGGTAGTCGCCGGCGTCCGGGCGGTCCAAACAGCCTAAGATATTCATGAGCGTGGACTTACCGGAACCGGAAGGCCCCGTGATCGCCAGTAATTCCCCCCGCTCAACGTGAAGCGAAACACCGTCGAGGGCATGAATCTCAGAATCGCCCATCACGTAGGTCTTCCTGAGGTCTGTTGTTTCGATTACGCTCTCGCGCATGGAATGCCCCGCCCTATTGATATGTGACAAGCCATAGTTGATCCGAGTTGCGATCTCACATCACGCTACCGCGTGCGGATGTCCACGGGGCCACCGCCAATGCTGCCGCCCGCCCGCAACGTCACGGCGACCTCTTCCCCTTCACTGATGCCGCTCAAGATTTCAGAGACTTCGCTGCCCCGCACGCCGATCTCAACGACGCGCCGCTCCAGCGCATCTCCCTCCTGCCGTACGTAGACCACCCGATCCTCGCCTTCACGCCGTATTGCCCGATTCGGCACTAGCAGGACGTTCTCGCGGCTCGACACCTCTATCAGAGCGTTAGCCGAGAGACCGCCGCGCAAACGCTGGTCGCCAGGTTCCAGACGGATGGTAATCGGAAAGAGCACGACGCCCTGCTCCGTGGTGGAAATGGGCGAGATGGTTTCCACCGCGCCGGGAATATCGACGTCGGGGGATGCATACGTGGTAACGACCACCGGCTGCCCTTTCGCCACGAACCCCACGTCCGCCTCGTCCACCCGGGCGTGCATTTCAACCCGCTCCGTGCGCACCAGAGTAACGACAACGGCATCCGGCTCTTGGCCGACGGTGCCCTCCACTGTCGCCACCACTCCGGCAAATGGCGCGCGCAAGGTGGCGTCCGCCAGGTCCTGTTGAGCCGTTTCCAGGCTCCGCTGCGCCCGCTCTACCTTCAGCCGTTCCAGTTCCAGGTCTTGGGCGCTGGCGCCGGTGCGCTTATCCTGCAGGTCCAGGCGCTTGAGTTCCAGTTCGTTGCGCGCCCTGGCGACGTCCTCGCTCTTTGGCCCCTCCAGGATTTCGTCCCGCTTGCGCTGGGCGTTTTCTAAGCTTAACCGGGCGCTTTGCGCCTCTCTTTCGGCGGCTGTAATGTCTTCCGGTGACGGGTTGAGCAAGGCTGCGAGCTTATCCTGCGCGGCCGTGAGGGTCCGCACGGCGCTTTCCACGTTGCGCTGGGCGGCCTGATCATCATCCGTAACCGATACACGGGCGCTGTCGTACGAATGCTGCGCCTCTCTCATCGCACCGAGGAGTTCTCCCGCCTTCGTGCCTCTCGGCGGGTTTGGCAAGAGTTGCAGAACCAACTCATCTACCTTTTCCTTCGCTTCCTCCCTTATCTTATCGTAGTCCTCCTGCGCATCCTCTAGTTTGCTCCGGGTCGAGGAGCTATCGATCGCTTCATGCGCTTCTTTGGCGCTTTTCAGCTCCCTTTCCGCGTTTGCCAACTCTGTGACGAGACTCTCAATCTCCTCCTTTATGTTGTCGTATTGGTTTTCCGCGCGTTCTTCCGGGTCTTCCAGCTCTTCGACGAGATTCTCGATCCCTTCCTTTATGCGCTCACGCTCATCATGGTACTGATTCTGCGCTATGAGGAGCGCATTGGCGGCCGCTTGGATCCTGGCCTCGCTGCCGCCGGCGCGCAGCGCATCCAGATTCTCCTGCGCTGCCGCCAGGGCGGCTTCCGCGTTCTTGACCTCGTTGCGGGCTGCCGCGATGTCGCTTTCCTCGGGACTGCGCAGAGCCGCAAGCGCCTTCAGGGCTCTGTCGTAGGCAACTTCAGCGCTAATCACGGCTGTTTCCGCGTCGTTGATTTCGGTTTGCGACGGGCCATCCAGTAGCTCGGCAAGCTTGGTTTCAGCGTCGGCAACCGCAAGCTCTGCCGCCCGGATGTCTTCAGGCCGTGTTCTCTCCAGCCTCTCCAAGTTCACCTCGGCGGTCCGCAAATCCGCTGCTTTTTCCTGCACCATCAGCCGGAGGTCGATGTCGTCTATAGAAGCCAGCGGGGTGCCCTCTGCCACCTCATCCCCGACAGCGACGAAAATCTCACGCAGATCCGCCGACGTGGAGAAACCGAGACCCACTTGCTCCGGGTACACAATGCTACCGGAGGCGTTGACCGTGGTCATGATCGTCCCCCGGCTTACCGTCACGAACTCCGTCTCTTGGATTACTGCGGCATCACCGGAAGATCCGGTGAGGCGCGGGAATACGACGAACCTGCCAGCGATAATGAGCGCTGCCACGATAACGATCAGCAGAGCGATCTTCTGCCATCTGACCACTGCTTTCTCTCCATCCCTTCAGCTACAAAGAAGACTTGGGTTTTTGTATGCGTGCGGTCGTGCCCGACGCTTTGCGCATCCAAGCGTCAAGAATAACCAAGGGAGAATATGCTACGCTAAACCCATTGTATCAATCTCACCCAAGAGGTTTCTAGGAAGACCCACGACGGTTACGAGGAATCACACTCCTAGCCTCTGCCAAAATCCTCATTACTTGCTCACACTGAGCAAGCGCGTTCTTTCCGTAAAGTATAGAGTATGGATTGAATATTTGCAAGAACAACTTGATTTACGTGATATTCTTAACGGATTATCTTTGACAATTACAACATGAACATGCTTAGCCAAGTAGTTTCAATACAGAGTATCGTTTGCCCCACGCTGCGAATCCAGGAGAAGTCACATGGGATCGCCTGCCCTTGAGGACCGTGTAGCCGTAGTGACCGGCGGTAGCCGCGGGATAGGCAGAGCGATTGGTCGCGCTCTGGCCGGTCTGGGCGCCGACGTGGCTCTCCTAGCGCGCACGTCCGGCGACTTGAGCAAGACCGCCGACGCCATTGCGCGCGATACCGGCCGTCGCGCCATCGGTATTGCCACCGACGTAACGCAACTAAGCGAGATTCAGGCCGGGCTGCGTAGGGCAGATTCGGCGTTGGGTCGGCTGGACATCGTGGTGGCCTGTGCGGGCGGCGGCACTGTCGGCGGCACCTTGGACGTACCGGACGCGGCCTGGGAGGAGCAAATCCGTCTCAAGCTGCTTGGCTACATTCGCTGCGCGCGGGAGGCGGTGCCCTATATGCGCCGGAATGGGGGCGGCGCAATTGTGCTCATCGGCGGCGGTTCCGCCCACGATCCCTCGACGCGGCTGGCCATCGCCAGCGTGATGAACGCCGGTCTCTTGGCATTCACCAAGACGTTTGCCGATGAGGTCGCCCAGGACCGCATCCGCATCGTCATGGTCAACCCCGGCCTCACGGAAACCGGCCTGATTGACGACATGGCCGCACAGACCGAGCGGTTGCGGGGCGTTCCGGCGCAACAAGCGGCGGCTGAGATGCGCGCTCCAAACCCGTTAGGGCGTGTGACGCTGCCGGCAGATGTAGCCAATCTGGTGACGTTCCTGGTCTCGGAACAGGCAGCTATGATCACGGGCACATCTATCGACATCGACGCCGGAGCGCGCCGGGGCCTGGCATGACACGCCCAATCGGGCGCACGCATACCTCCCTCTCTATGTGAAAAGGGCCAGGTGAGAGGATCTCGCAGTTGCGGCTCCCTCTCACTGGGGAGAGGGTCGGGGTGAGGGGAAACGCGTGCCAATTCCGCCCGATGCCAACTGGTTAGAGCAGTTACGCAAAGGCCTCCAGCAGGAGAGGGGACAATCCCACTTCCCACCGGGATATTGCTATGGATAGCGTTTCCGATTACGCAGAACTCATCATTGGCGGCGTGGCGGGCCTGATCCTCGGTCTTGTGCTTGCTGCGCTCTTTGGCCTGTGGCGCAAGCGCACTGCCGAGGTTATTGGCGAGCGGCTGCGGGCGCAGACGGAGCGGGCCCAGCAAGAGCAAGTGCAGACGCTCTTAAACCACATGGCCGACCAGTTCAGCAGTCTCTCCTTACAGGCGCTCAATCAGAGCACAAGTCAACTGGTGCAGCTCGCACAGAGCCAGCTTGGCGCACAGCAGACGCAGACCTCCCAGGAACTCGACAGCAAGAAGCGCCTGATCGACCAACAGCTTAATCAGATGGGCGCGACTCTGGAACAAGTGCGCACACTCATGACGGACATGCAGTCGCGGAGCGGAGAGCGGCTCAGCGCCTTGACAACGGAGATCCGCAATACCGCCGACCAGACAAAGCTACTTACAGAAACCACCAATTCGCTGCGGGAAACCCTTGCCAACAGCCGCGCCCGCGGCGCTTGGGGCGAACGTATGGCCGAGGACGTGCTCCGCGCCGCCGGCCTGCTCCCCAATATCCATTACACCAAGCAGGAGACAACCGCGGCGGGAACGCGTCCTGACTTCACCTTCACGCTGCCCAAAGACCTCTACCTCAATATGGACGTCAAGTTCCCGCTCGATAACTACCTACGAGCGATTGAAGCAGATGGGGACAGCGACCGAGAGCAATTCGAGCAGCAATTCATTCGCGACGTCCGCGGCCACGTGAAGGCGGTAGCCTCACGCGACTATATCGACCCGGAAGCCGGCACGGTGGAGTGCGCCTTACTGTTCATTCCGCTGGAGCAGGTGTACGGCTTCATCCTCCAGCGTGATAGCACGCTCCTGGAGAACAGCCTGGAGAGCCGCGTGGTCTTATGCTCGCCCTTCAGTCTCTTCGGCGTGCTCAGCGTCATTCGCCAGGCGGCCGAGTTCTTCTCCCTCCAGCAGACTGCGGGTGAGATGCTCACCCTCCTGGGCGCGTTCTCCAAAGAGTGGTCGCGCTACGCCGACGCGCTCGAAAAACTGGAAGCCGACTTCCAGCGCCTCAGCAACGACTTCGACACCCTCACCGGCACCCGCCGCCGCGCGCTGGACCGTCAACTGCTGAAACTGGAAAACTTGCGCATCCAAGAGGACGGCCAACCAGACGAACCAAATGCGGAATGACTGCATCACCGATGAAAGCAACGACAGTGGCGATCAGGGCGTTGGAGCTAAACGGATCAAGTTCAGATGGGCCTATAGTGTAACGGCGGAGTGTACTCGTGTCCTTGGAGCATTGCAGAGATTCGTATCCGCTCGCAAGGTCAGTCTTCCGGTGGTCACGCTGCTGGACAGCTTATTTCAGAGACCGCGACAGGCCGTCTATGGTGATCGTGGCCCTGCCGCCCGTTGCTTCCCAGAAGTTGTACGTATCGTAGCTGTACGCATAGAATGCGCTCGGGCCGGGGTGGCTGAACGATTCAAAGGCGTCGCTCAGCCTGTCCAACTGCCACTTGTATAGCGGGTGGTTCTCGTCGATCAGGAGAATGACCGCCGCGCGGAACTCCTTCTGAGACAACGTGTGATTGGGGACCCGCACTCCATTCATTGCTATGATGTCCTCGATGGTGTATGTCCTGACCTTGCTTGCGGTAAACAGCCTATGGCCGTCGTCGGTGTGTTCGTCGAGCCATTCGCCGTCTTCCGCCACCCACAGGTCTGGGACCTCCTCCGGCGGAATGAGGCCCGCTATGTACAGTTCGATGGGGCTGTAGGGTCTTGTGGGATTGCCATGCGCGACGCTGCCAAACTCACCGACCGTATGCCGGCCGCCGCCATGGTCTACGAGGTCCGCAATGTCAAACCCACCAATTACTCCGTTCGCGCTGCTGAATCCCCAATGTGCGGGGTCTACAGTTGGCACGATTGAATTTCCCCATCGATGCATGATCTCATGCGCGACAGTAGGATATAGACCACCTGCGAGTGCAACATGGATCACTCCCTGGAGCGCGCCTTTTGATCCCCACCGCCTAGTGTCGGAGAATAGACTTTCGCCAATGCCCCGCACGTCGTTGCTTACACCATAGTAAATGCCACCATAGCCAATCTTCCAGTCGGGAGACCTGTTGAACCAGTACAGATTAGAAACGAAGATCAGGAAGTCAAAGTCATCGTGGAAGTGCTTGTAGAAGCGCACCGCATAATCCCGAATTGGCAATATGTCGTCAAGAGTCGTTGCAGTAATGTCTTCCGCAACCGGTAGCACGAGTACGTTTTGGTTGTAGATTTTAGGGTCTTCGCTGGCGGCGTGGATGATTTCCATCCCTGTACAGTCCGCCAAACCGTTGAGGCTGATTGCAGCTTGTGGCGAGGTTGCGCGTAATTTGCGCAGGGCTTTCGGAATGCACGCCATCAGATGCTGGTTGCCGCCGAGCCCCAGCTTTGCCAGGTTGGCGAGGCTGCCGAG
>JAAXIC010000031.1:58203-59240 GCA_012270555.1 Chloroflexota bacterium | reverse complement strand
CAGGTTGGCGAGGCTGCCGAGCTCGGGCGGTATCTCCCCGCTCAACTGGTTGGAGTAGAGGTACAGCCTCGTCAGGTTGGCGAGATTGCCGAGTTCGGATGGTATCTCCCCGCTCAACTCATTGTCGTCGAGGTACAGCGCAGTCAGGTTGGCAAGGCTGCCGAGCTTAGGCGGTATCTTCCCGCTCAACTGGTTGTTGTTGAGGTGCAGCCCTTTCAGGTTGGCGAGCCCGCCGAGCTCGGGCGGTATCTTCCCGCTCAACTCGTTGCCGCCGAGCCACAGCTCTGTCAGGTTGGCGAGGCTGCCGAGTTCAGCAGGAATCTCCCCGCTCAGCTGGTTGGAGTAGAGGTACAGCCGCGTCAGGTTGGCGAGATTGCCGAGTTCGGATGGTATCTCCCCGCTCAACTCATTGTCGTCGAGGTACAGCGCAGTCAGGTTGGCAAGGCTGCCGAGCTCGGGCGGTATCTTCCCGCTCAACTCGTTGTCGTCGAGGTACAGCTCTGTCAGGTTGGCGAGGCTGCCGAGCTCGGGCGGTATCTTCCCGCTCAACTGGTTGTCTTTGAGGGACAGCCCTGTGAGGTTGGCAAGATTGCCGAGTTCAGGCGGTATCTTCCCGCTCAACTGGTTCTTGTCGAGGTGCAGCCCTTTCAGGTTGGCGAGGCTGCCGAGCTCGGGCGGTATCTTCCCGCTCAACTCGTTGCCGCCGAGCCACAGCTCTGTCAGGTTGGCAAGGCTGCCGAGTTCGAATGGTATCCCTCCGCTCAACTGGTTGGAGTAGAGATACAGCCTCGTCAGGTTGGCGAGATTGCCGAGTTCAGCGGGTATCTCCCCGCTCAACTCATTGTCGTCGAGGTACAGCCTCGTCAGGTTGGCGAGATTGCCGAGTTCAGCGGGTATCTCCCCGCTCAACTCGTTGTCGTCGAGGTACAGCGCAGTCAGGTTGGCAAGGCTGCCGAGATCAGGCGGTATTCTGCCGCTCAATTGGTTGTTGTTGAGGTACAGCCCTGCCAAGTTGGCAAGGCTGCCGAGCTCGGGCG
>JAAXIC010000031.1:0-58175 GCA_012270555.1 Chloroflexota bacterium | reverse complement strand
AGTTCAGCGGGTATCTCCCCGCTCAACTCGTTGTTGCCAAGGTGCAGCCCTATCAGGTTGGTGAGCCTGCCTAGTTCAGCGGGTATCTCCCCACTCAACTCGTTGTTGTTGAGGTGCAGCACTATCAGGTTGGCGAGCCTGCCGAGTTCAGGCGGTACCTCCCCGCTCAACTGGTTGGAGTGGAGGAACAGCCCTGTCAGGCTGGCGAGCCTGCCGAGTTCAGGCGGTACCTCCCCGCTCAACTGGTTGGAGTGGAGGAACAGCCCTGTCAGGCTGGCGAGAGTGCCGAGTTCGGATGGTATCTCCCCGCTCAACTGGTTGTCGTTGAGCCGCAGTCCAGTGACCCGGCCGTTGCTATCGGTTGTTACGCCGTGCCATGATCCGATGGGCCTGTCGCTCAGCCAATTGGTATTGTTCACCCAGTTCGGACCGTCGGTCGCCTCGTACAGCGTCGCAAGCGCGGCTCTGGGAGATGGTGTGGGTGTAGAGGTTGCGATGCTATCGCCGGGGGCGTAGTCGGCCTCCCATGTAAAGCGTTCGGTGTTGAGCCGTTGCACGAGGCCGTTGGGGCCGTTGATCCAGGTGCGGTAGCCGTCGGTGAAGGCGGTGAGGTTGTCCGCTTTGCGCCAGACGAGGAGGCCGCCCGTGGTCTCCTGCTCGCTGTTGCCGTTAGCGGCGTAGCGCTCGTTCTCCAAGCACTCACCGACGATCTCGTGGCCGATGAGATCGCGGAGGGTCTCGAAGCCGAGGACGAACTGGCATCCCTCCGCCGTGACGGAGCTAGGCAGAAACAGAAACAGGGCAGTGGCAAAGAGAATTGCAAGACGCCAAGATTTCATTTGTTCAAACTCTCTCCCACGAGGCAAAGTTCCCCATGTATTGAGAAGTGTAGAACCAGTATATAGTAACTATATTGAAAGTATATTAATTCTACCCGCAATCCACACCACAGCAGCAGGTGATACGCCGTTTCTTGGCCCCGCGTAAGAAGATGTATAGGCATCTTGCTACTCGACCCGTAGGATAGGCAGATTCACAGCAACCCAGAAAGGGTCGAGGCTCATTAGTAACGGAGAGTGCCACCGTGTGGCACAAGCGTGCATGTTGGGCGGGGGTATTGAGATATAACCCTGCCACGGCTGTTGGTTGAATTCTGAGGTGGCTTCCTAGAAGACCACTTCGCTCGGGAGAGGCATCCTGTCCCAGTATTCCAAACCCAATTGCTCCAACCCCAATTGGCTATACTGGGGGCATGTACGATGCTCTCTCGGATTTCTTGCAAGAATTCAGCAGCCAATCGCCATTGCTGTGGGCCCTGCTGGTAATGGCAGAGGTGGCGGGTACTGCACTGGGCCTTTACGCTCTTTGGGAAATGGCCCTGCGGTGGATCATCGGCGCTTGGGCCGGGAGCCGTGCCCGGGCTGGCGGGCGGGGCTAAGCATGCTATTCCCCAACGCTGGCGTGGTTGTTGATCCGGCGCTCCTCGTGTTGCTGGGTTTGATCGTGGGGACCCTCGGAGGGTTCTTTGGTGTAGGCGGCGGGTTCCTGATTACCGGGGGACTGCTGGTCTTTGGCGTGCCGCCCATCTTCGCAGTGGGCACCGGACTCACCCTGGTGATGGGTTCCTCCATCATCAACATGCTGAAGCACAAGGGTCTCGGGCACGTGGACTTCAGGCTGGGATTACTGATGGTCTGCGGCACTGTGCCCGGGGAGATTCTGGCAGAGCGGCTGAACGTGGCTTTGCTCGAGGCCGGTATCATCGGCCCCGTGATCCGGTACGTCTACGTCATCTTCCTGGGCGCTCTGGGATCGTTCATCGTCTACGACTATTTCAAGGTACGGCGCAGCTCCAAGGCGGGCGGCGACGCGGTTTCCACCGCAAGCCTAGCGCGGAAGGTGCAAGCGTTGCGCATACCGCCCCATGCCATCTGGCTGCCGGGCCTGGGAGTGACGCCGACGCGGGTGTCGTTGCCCCTGTCGGGGATTCAGAGCATCTCCGTTTTCGTACCGTTCAGCATCGGGTTCGGCGTGGGCTTCATGGCCGGGCTGCTGGGAGCGGGCGGCGGGTTCATCCTGATGCCCCTGCTGGTCTACGTGGTGGGCGTCCCCACCGTCATGGCCATCGGCACCGACCTGTTCCAGATCATCATCACCGGCTCGGTGGGGACTTTCATTTACGCCCTGGGCAACCACGTGGACCTGCTCATGGCCATCATCATGCTGACCGCCGCCTCGGCGGGCGCACAGGTTGGGGCCACGGCCACCAGTTTCGTAGACCCCGGGCGGATACGCGGGTTGTTCGGCGTGACCGTACTCAGCGGCGGCGTTGCCGTGGCCCTGAAGGAGCTGTCCGAAAGCGTGAGCCGCCTGCACTTCCTGGACACGGTGGCGTCGGTGCTGTTGCTGGGCGTGTCCGGGGCCATCTGCCTGGTGATTGCCGGTCTGCTGCTGCGAGCGGCTCGGAAGAACGCGTCCCCAGATGAAGCAAGGTCCTGATGCGGCAGGTGGTGCCCGAACGCACCTACTTGTGTACGCCTAGGCCTGCTGTAGGGTCGCGGGAGAATTCTCCTAGAAATCGGTTGCTGTTCGCTTGTTGTATCCGCCTTCTGCCAGCACGAATGCTATACTTAAGAACGCCCGCATTGTTTTGAACCTCCACTCGCTTGACCGTCAATTCGTGCACGACTATAGGCACTGTGCAATACGCCTTTTAATTGCGCTATGCGACGGGAATTGCGCCTACGTAAAAGACTCACATTATCTGGGGAGACTGATGAATGTCCGCTGAAGCTGGAATTGTCCGCGTCCCGGCCACAACTATGGAAGAGTTCGACACGGAAGCATTCTGCAAAGTCGGTATGCTGCCGGGGGAAGCATCTCTCGTGGCGCAGTCGTTAGTGCATGCCGATCTTACCGGTGTTTTTACTCACGGCAGTAATTTCCTGCCGCTGTACACCAACTGGATTCAGGTCGGATCCATCGATCCCACTGCCACGCCGGAAGTCGTATCGGACAACGGGGCCACGGCTATCATCAGCGCGCGTAACGCCATGGGGCAGGTGGCAGGCGTGCAAGCCATGGACCTGGCAATCGCCAAAGCCAAGCAGTTCGGCATTGGCGCCGTGGGTGTGCGCGAGAGCAATCACTTTGGCGCGGCAGCTTACTACACGCTGCGCGCAATTGACCACGACGCGATAGGCTTTTGCTCGACCAACGGCATTCAGGTTATGGCGCCCTACGGCGGCGTCACCCCCAGCTTGAGCAACACCCCCATTGCCTATGCCATACCGGCGCACAAGGAGCGTCCGCTCATGCTCGACATGGCAGTGAGTGTTGTGGCGGCGGGCAAGGTGGCCTTGGCGAAGCGCAAGGGTGAGTCGATTCCGCTCGACTGGGCGCTGACTGACGAGGGCGTACCCACGGATGATCCCAGCATCGCCACGCTCATGGCGCCGGTGGGCGGTCCCAAGGGCTACGGCCTCGCCGTGGTGCTCGACGCGCTCTGCGGCGTGCTCACAGGCGCGCTGTTCGGACAGGACGTGCGCCGGGGCGGCATTCCCAACACGCCCCAAGCCATGGGCCAACTCTTCATGGCGATCGACGTCGGCCACATGATGCCGGTAGACGAATTCAAACAACGCATGGACGTGCAAATCCGCCAGATGCGCCATTCCGATAAGGCCAAAGGGGTTGGCCGCATCTACCTGCCCGGCGAGATCGAACTGGAGCGCAAAGAAAACTTCCTCCGCGACGGCATCGCCTTCGCAACTGAAATCGTGGAAGACCTCGATGCCATGTCTGGAACTCTCGGTATTGCTTCGATTTCGAGTCGTCTCTAGGCTTGTCTAATCTCTAGACACGGTACGACGTCCCATCGGCGCATCTTTGCTAATAAAAGCGCAGCTTCCGGGCCACAGTTGTGGTGTGACCCGGAAGCGACTTCGAAAAAGCGTGCTTGTCTTTGAGTAGGGACCTCTCAGTGGTGAGCAGTCGCTCAAGCGCGCACGCCTCTTCTACATGTATAGAAGCGCGCCCCAAGAGGAAAGTCTTCAGCAGTATTCAACCATAGGCTAGCCGCGTTTCTCTTAGTTCTGTCCGTCGCTGATGCCGGTGATGCGGGTGCTGATGCTATGCCAGCCGGAGGCGCCATCGGGAGCAGGTTCCACTTCCTTTTCTTCCTGAACTTCGCCGGTGCCGTCGTAAGCACGCACCCGGATCTTGTAATTCGCCGCGACCGGCGGCTCCCACGTGGTCTTCCATTGCACCCACGAGAACGGCGCGAGGGACTTGCCGAGAATAGCTTCCTGCCAGTTGTCGCCTTCGTCGATGCTGACCTCGACCTTGCTGATGCCGCGGCTGCCGGCAAAGGCGATGCCGCCGATCAAGACTTCTCGTTCCACCCTAGCGCTCACCGATGCGCCGTGGCGGGGAGCGTCGATGCGGGACATGGTCTTGATGATGGCCTCGTCGCTCCAGCCGCGCTGCTGCCAGAAGCCCCTGAAGTCGTGGTCCACCGGCTCGATCCGCGTCAGCCACTTCACGTTCTTCATGCCGTAGATATTCGGCACCACGAGGCGCACCGGGAACCCATGGTTGTTCGGCAATGTCGCGCCGTTCATGCGGAACGCCGCAATCACGTGCGGGTCCTGCGTTTTCTCGATAGGGATGCTCTCCTGGTAGCCGTCGGCAGCGTGCAAGACGATGTCTTTCACACCCGGCTGGATACCGGCCCGGAGCAGCAGGTTCCACAGCGGCACGCCTTCCCAGAGTGCATTACCGATCAGGTCACCACCGACCTCATTGCTGATGCATTGGAGTGTGCAATACTGCTGCGTGGTCGGCATGGCCGTGAACGTCTCGTAGTCCAGGACCATCTTATTCTCCACCATGCCCGTGATGGTGAGATTCCAGTCATTCACGTCCACGGTCGGATCTATCACGTTCTTCGAGATAACGTAGAACTCATCGTTGGGCGTCACCAGCGGTTCCAGACCTTCAAAGCCCTCTTGGAAGATGGGGACTTCCTCGCCGGTGGGGGAAGTGGTCGTCGTGTCAACCGGATCCGCCAGATATGCCTGCGACTGCGCGCCCAGCGTACGGTTGAGCATGTAAGCGCCACCCACGGCCAGACCGGAGGCGGCCAAGGGAGCGAGCGAGCGGCGGGAGATCACGTTTTCAGCGCCGGACTCTACCGCCTCGCGCGTAAAGGGCTGCCTCACGTATGCCAGCACCAAGCCGAAAACCAGAAACGCAATGACATCGGTAGCCACGGCATTGTAGACCGGCACCGACGCATCCAGGCCAAAGAAACCGCGCAGTATGAACGGCGACAACGTCACCGCATAGATGAGCCACAGCAGAAGACCGTACCCAAGCCCGTAGAGCAGCAGCGTCGGCGTTCGTTCATTACCATTTCCACCGGAGCCGAGCCGTGCGAGCAGCCGACCATAGAGCAGCCCCAGGAGGCCGCCGAAGCCGACAATGGCGATAAGTATGGCATAGAAGTTGAGCTTCTTTGCCAGAGTGCCGAGCACCTGTACTACGGCCTCGAAAAGCGCGGGCGGCACGAAGCTCAATATCCGTTCCGCCACCGCTTCCGGCACAGCGGGAATTTGCCAGATGAAACGGGCGACAAAGTAGACGGCGAGAAAGGCCGCCGCGGCAATTGCCCCGGCAAGAAACTCTCTGCGCCACGGTACGGTAGACTGCATGGATGTCCCTTCCTAAACTCCTTTGTTCGGATGCCTTGACTTCATCGTAGCATAGCGTAATAGGGCTGGTATGACCCTCACTTAAGAAGTATATAAGAAAAGGACGCGCGAAACATGTCGGCTAGGTAGCAAATCTGTGAGAAAGAGCGTAGACTTGTGAGGAAGCATGGACTTCCTAGGAAGCATAGACTTCCTAGGAATAGGTAGGGTATGCTATTCGCTTAAGCAGACTCTCACACTTTGCTAAAGCATACATGGAGTACAGAACGCTTGCAGGCACTCGCAATATGGAGGTAAGCGCCTCATGAAATCTGGATTGGTCCCATCTGAACACACGCGTCGAGGCGTGCTCCGCACCCTGGGCGCTCTTGGCCTTGGTGGCGCGGCAACATCACTCCTTTCGGCCTGCGCCGGCTTGAATCGCCGCCGCTGCGACGGTCCGTGCGTGCCTACGCCCACGCCGTTTATCCCGGTTACGCCGACCCCGGTGCAAGGGCCAATTCCTATCATCCGCAAACCGGGGCTCGTGACCTTCTGGACTTGGGCTGCCGGCCCGACGCAGCAATGGCTTACGGACGTCCACGGCTTGTTTGCCGCCCGCACGGGCAATACCCTGCAGCCGGTCTTTCTGGGGAGCCAGCGCGAGGTAGAGAGCCGACTCGCACAAGCCACGGCCGCGGGCACCGGCGGCCCGGACGCCGTGCACGTGCCCATGGGCGCACTCCCAAGTTGGGCGGAGGCATCGCTGGTGCGAGACCTCACCCCGTATCTGGACTGGCCGCGCACCGTCAACCTGCAGCAATTCGTCAAGGGAGTGCTGCCGTACGCCTCAGTCAACGATCAGGTCTATGCGATCCCTTACGACGATCCGCAGGCTATCGGACTGGCCATGAACATTAAACACATGGAAGAGGCCGGCATATCCGTAGACGTAGAAGCCTTCAAGCAGTGGGGGTGGGATAACGTGCGGGAAGCCGCGGCCAAGCTCACCCAGCGGAGTGGCGATAGCGTCACGCGACCGGGCATGCACGTCAGCCCTGACTGGCTGCAAGTCTTGACGTGGCTCTACAGCAACAACACCGGCTTTTTCCAGGGTAATGCCGACGGTGGCGCCGTGGTAGTAAATAACTCCGATGCCCAAGCAACAATCCAGTTCCTGGCCGACCTGGTTACGGAAGACAACGTGAGCGGAGACCCGTCGCCCTACATCGACACCGCGAGTCTCTTCGTGCGCGGGGGCACCTCGATGACGGTCGTAAACGCCGATGCCATGAACCACGCCGTGCGGGTCCAGTCGCAGGAACAATCAAGCAACCCGGATCTTCAGTTCCACTGGCTGCCGCTGCCGAAAGGGCCGAGCGGGAGCGCGAGCGCAACGCAGGTCTGGTCCCACCAAATCGCCATACCGGAAGTGGCCGATAACGCAACATCCGGTTGGGACCTGCTCACCTTCCTCTACACCCGGGAAACGCTGCAGGACTACCTGGGCAACACCAGCATGACGCTGCCGTTCAAACCGCAGTGGAAGTATCCCATGGCCAAACTGGTGACGACCTTTACGCCGAGCTACATGGAGTATCTGGACTTGCTCGATCAAGAAAGCCCATCGCCGGTGCAGGGCCGCCAGGCCCTGGGACGCAATCTGGCACTGCCGCTGCGCCAGGCAATTTCCGGCGACAGGCCGGTCGCGGAGATGATGCCGGAAATCGAGCGGGCGGTACGCACCGCAGTCTCGTAACCCGCGCGGTTCGACACGTTTGCACTGACCGGTAGCGTAGGTTTGCAACCTGCGCCCGCAGGTAGTGTAGGTCCGCATGAGACGCGCGCGCAACCTGCGCCCGCTTCCCACCTTGCCGGCAACAGCGAACGTGTAACTACCCAGCGTCACAATCGTGTTGAAACACTTTGGCATCGGCCTTCGGCAGAAACCCGCCGCGAGCACAGCCACTACCGTCCCTCGTCGGGCCGGCTACGCAAACGAGCGCGACAGCGCGGAACGTGCAACGCAAAGAGAACGGCGTCAACCAATGTGTTGGCGCCGTTCTCTCCTATACTGTCCCGTGGCGGAGGGGGAGGGATTCGAACCCTCGGTGGAGCTATTAACCCCACTGTCGCTTAGCAGGCGACCGCACTAGACCAACTATGCGACCCCTCCCTACGCTCCAATGCGCCATCGAAACCTACGTAATCGGTTCAGATAGCTCCTTGGAGACACTTCCATTATAGCGTATCCGGCAAGGTGCACCGCGAAACCGTACGCGTCCGTGTGCGACATCAAGGCATGACGATCAACGGAAAATGGAACGAACTTTGGTCAGCTCATTACCCTTAGTGGCGGTACTTTGCTGCACACTAGCGAATCAGCCGCAAAGAAGCACGCCATTATGCTCTTGTGTCGTCCCACGCCTTCTTATTTCCCACGTCATCTGCGGCGGAGGGGGAGGGATTCGAACCCCCGGACCTTTCGGTCAATGGTTTTCAAGACCATCTCCATAAACCACTCGGACACCCCTCCAAACTTTAAACATTATAACGCAGCAAACAGTGGCAAAATCGGTAACGCTTACCATGAGCATGCGATTGACATTCAAGGCAATTGGGTGCCGCTATTCTTTGGCTGCGTCCTCATCCCTATCCGCCGGTTTGCCGAGATTGAAGCCGCCATCCTCCGTGTAGCTCAAGACCACGCCGTCGAGCGTGCGCATGCTGAGCTTATCTACCAGCACCTTGAGGCCGTGCTGATCGGTGATTTCATCGTTCTTGCCGGGTGTTTCCTCGCTCGACATGCCGAATTGCATACCGTCCGCGCCGGGGCGAATGAAGACGCGGAGGTACATTTCACCCTCGCCTTCGGCTTCCATTTGCCCCTTGATGAGTCGCGCCGCAGATTCCGTAATAGTGAACATACATCCTCTCCCAGGTGTGGGACTCTCCAGTGGAGACTGAGTCCAGGCTAAAGCGTAGCACGCAGTGCAATCGCCGTAAATGCAAAGACTGCCCTTTGCTTAGCACAAAAGAATGTGGGTTGTCATGCACCCGGAAGTGGCAAGAAGCCATATCCTTGGGTATCCTGTACAGGAATGCACGCAAAGACGCACACGCGCTGAAGCCGGGTGGGTCAAGAGCCTTGCACACGCTACCCCATGCATTCCGCGGCGAGAAGTACCAGGGTAGCCTGCGGTCTGCCGCCACCGGGAGAAACGCAATGAGTAGAGATATTGAACCACGTTTCGATCCTTCGCAGATCTCTGAGGCTGACATTGAGTATCAGCGCAACCACCGGAACATGCGCAACTGGTTCTGGTATTTCGTTATTGGCGGCTTGATACTCCTGCCGCTCTTCCATCTCTATCTGGGACTGCGGGTCGTCGGGCGCAAGCCGCCGCGTTCGGGACCTTTGCTCATCATTTGCAACCATCGCAACAATCTTGACCCGTTTGCGATGGGAGTGGCGTGTCCACACCGCGCCCTTACGTTCATGGCCAAGGTGGAACTCTTTCGCAATGCGCTGCTACGCTTCTTGCTGCCCCGCTGGGGGACTTACCCGATCATTCGCCAAACGAATGACGTACGCAGCGTGCGCATTCTCATGCAATTGCTCAAGCAAGACGAGGCGGTCGTGCTCTTCCCCGAAGGCACGCGCAGCCGTACCGGAGAGGTCGGGCCGTTCAATTCCGGCTTTGTGCGCATTGCCGTCCGCCAACGGGTACCCATCGTGCTCGCCGCCATCGAGAATACCGAAAAGGCGCTGCCAAGAGGCAGTCAATTTCCCGTGCCGCGGGTAGGTGTTACCGTGACCTTCGACGAGCCGGTAGAACTGCACGAGCACTATGGGAAGAAGCTCACGGGAGACGAGGCAGACGCCATTGCGGATTCCCTCAGGCAGCGGCTCATCACGATCCTCTCTGAGGAGAGCTTTGCGTAACCCTCGCCGCAGCGAGGCAGTCCCCTCTCCTGGTGGGAGAGGGATAGAGCTTGCCCCGTACTTGATACGGGGGTGAGGGTGAATCTGCTCTGAACGCCAGTCGGTTCAGAGCCGGTTTGGTTCTGATATATATTGACTGTATATTTCATGCGATGAGAACAGCAAGAAATCCCCTCACCCCGGCCCTCTCCCCGAGGAGAGAGTGTGCCACCTTGCCCCCGGGCCTCGCTATGCAAGGGTCTCCCTGAGGAAGCAGCGCATTGAGCATAGCGCTCTCCGGCGCGCGTGCGCCAATCAGTTGTTCCAGTGAACTTCTCTCCAGTACAATGAAGACAACTGTGCGCATGGCAAGAGGCAGAGCATGAATATCATCCTGGCGAAAGAGATGGGGTTTTGCTACGGCGTTAAGCGTGCCATCGAGATGACCCAAGCCGTAGCGAAAGAGAAGGGCGAGATACACACGCTGGGGCAGCTTGTCCACAACCCTTCAGTAATAGAGAAGCTCCAGGATGACGGTATCAACGTCGTTGCGGACATGGAGACTATCCCCAAAGATGGCATCGCCACTATCACCGCCCACGGCACCGGCAAAGCGGTCACCGAGCAAATAGCGGAACACAACCTGGAGCTTCTGGATGCTACCTGCCCCATCGTTTCCAAGGTGCACCGCATCGTGCAAGAGCATGCCGAGCGCGGTTATCAAATCCTCATCTTCGGCGATCCCACGCACAAGGAAGTGCGCGGCATTCTCGGCTGGTCCGCAGGACGCGGCGTAGCCGTGGCGAATGCCGAGGCGCTGGACTCCGTGCGCTTGCGCCGCAAGATCTGCCTCGTCTCCCAGACCACGCAGACGGTGGAGCGGTTCCAGGCAGTCGCCCGCCGGCTCATGGATCTGGCGTTGGAGGACGCCCTCGAAGTACATGTGGTCAACACGCTCTGCTTTGCGACCACGAAGCAGCAGGCCGCCGCGCGCGACATCATTCCGCAGGTAGACGTGATGCTTGTCGTTGGCGGCCGCAATAGTGCCAATACGACTCACCTTGCGGAGATTGCCCACGAGGCCGGCACGCCCACCTACCACATCGAGACTGCGGCGGAACTCGATCCTGCCTGGTTTGCCCACTCCGACAGCGTGGGCATCACCGCGGGCGCTTCGACGCCGGACTGGTCCGTAAAGGAAGTTGTCGACTGGCTCAAAGAGCTTGACGCGGTAGCTTCCTAGCAGGGATCCAGTGCGCATTCCGCTCCTCAAACTCTAGCCAAGTATTGTCCAATATCGCGCCAGCCGTAGCAGTCTGCATTGCGCTTGCAAACACCGCAGTAGCGCATATGCGCCTACCCGTTGCACAAAGTACTCTGGCTACAGAGCTACCGCCTGACTCGTGTACAATAGCCTAGCCTCAACCAAACAGAAGCGCTCGGAAGCGGACACTTGGCGCCGAACACAGTTTCATGCGGGTTCCTTGAATTGTCTTTAGCAAATCCCCGGTCAAATGAAGACGGATACTTCTGATGAGCACGACATCCGATCAACCAAACGTGGAGACGCCGCCTCCAATCCCCATCACCACGCCGCACGGTATCGTCGCGCTCGTGGGGCGGCCAAACGTCGGCAAGTCCAGCATTTTCAATCGTCTGCTCGGGCAACGCCAAGCGGTCGTTGAGGACGTGCCCGGCACCACGCGAGACCGCGTCTACGGCGTGGTGCAGTGGCGCGACCGCGCCTTCACCGTCACCGATACCGGCGGCATAGCTGAGGAAGTCGATATCCTCGCCGACTCGGTGTATGGACAGGTACAAGCGGCCATCGCAGAGGCGAACGTCATCGTCTTCGTCGTGGACTCACCGGCCGGCATCACGCCGCAGGATGAAGAAATCGCCAAACTTCTCCGCAGTACGAATAAGCCTGTCGTCATTGCCGCGAACAAAGCGGACAACCAAGAGACACACATGCAAGCGTACGAATTCTACACCCTGGGTAGCGGAGACGTGATCTCGCTCTCGGCGTTGCACGGCCTCGGCACGGGAGACCTTCTCGACGCCATTTGCGCGCATCTTCCTAATGATCCGGCTGAAGAGTCTGAATCGACGCTTGCTCAGTTTGCGATCGTCGGCCGGCCGAACGTGGGGAAATCAGCATTGCTCAATGCATTGCTCGGACACGAGCGCACCATCGTCAGCGACATCCCCGGCACCACGCGCGATGCTATTGACACCGTAGTGACCTTTGAGGAAGAAACAGCTCTGTTGATTGACACTGCCGGCATCCGGCGGCGCGGCAAGGTGCAGCACGGCGTAGAATCCCATAGCGTTCTCCGCACGCTTCGTGCCCTTGAGCGCTGCAACGTCGCTCTCCTCGTGGTCGATGCCGCCGAAGGACTGACCGCACAGGACGTGCACATTGCTGGTTATGTCAATGAGGCGTACAAAGGACTGGTGGTACTCATCAACAAGTGGGACCTGGTCGACGCAGATGCCGGGGAAGTCAAACGGCTGGTGCAGAGCCGGTTGCGCTGGATGCCGCACGCGCCCTCGGTGGTCATATCTGCCAAAACGGGCTTTCATCTCGGCCATGTGCTGTCGGCTGCGCTGCAGGTCTATACCGAACGCGGAAGACGCATCCCCACCGGGATGCTCAACCGCGCGCTGCGCGAATGGCTGGCTAACCGCACCCTGTCAACGAGGAGACGCCGACTCAGCATCTATTACGCCACCCAAGCAAGTACGCACCCGCCCACCTTCATTTTCTCCGTAAACGATCCCGCGCTCGTGCACTTTTCCCACCGCCGCTTCCTGGAAAACAACATCAGGCGGCAGTTCGGTTTCGCCGGGACGCCCTTACGACTGCTCTTTCACGATCATCATGGCTGATCTCCTTTTGTATGCGCTCTTTGTCGTCACTGGGTACCTCGCGGGGTCTATTCCCAGCGGGTGGCTGGTGGCGCGCCTCTTTCACCATACGGACATCCGTGAGCACGGCAGCGGACGGACGGGTTCTACCAATGTGTGGCGCACGTTCGGCGTAGCGGCAGGCATTGTATCGTTCATTGGCGATACGTTGAAGGTGATCGTGCCGCTCGTCGCTATTCGACTGCTCTTTCCTGACAAACCCGAGGGTGAAGCCATCACCGCCTTCGCGGCCATTATCGGGCACAATTGGCCCATCTTCATCGGTTTTCGCGGTGGCAGAGGCATCGTGCCGGGCGCTGCGGGCCTCGCCTTCATGGTGCCGCCTCTCTTGGCCGTACTTTGGGCGATTTTCTTGCCGGTCATGTTCATCAGTCGGTATGTCTCTCTTGCCTCTCTCACAACGGTTGCCGCCGCTCCGGTTCTCATCGCTATCGCAATGTTCTGGACGCACATTCCCACCGCTTACCTGGTCTACGCAATCGTTGGCGGCGTGCTCATCGTGGTACAACACCGCGACAATATCGCACGGCTACTGGCCGGCAATGAGCGCCGCATCTCATTGGGCCGGCGCGATTCGTAGATTGCTGCACCAATCACAAGCCTAGGGAGACGTGCCGTGCCGCCAGGAGATGATCTTGCTCCAAAACCTGTTGCGAGAGATGAGGTATCACCTGTATGCGAGCAAGGGGCGGACGCCGTTACTATCACTGCGCTCCGTCCGCGTGGCGCTAAGGGGACCTCTTTCACGGTGGAGCTTAGCAATGGCGAGAGCCTGCGCCTGCGGGCGGATACGGTAGCATCACGCGGGCTCAACGTAGGCGACGCTGTCGTCGCCACTGATATCCATGTCTGGCAACGTGATGACAGTAACCGCCGGGCCCTCGAAGCCGGCCTCAATTTTATCTCCTATCGCCCCCGCAGCAGCAAGGAAGTGGACGCTCATCTGCGCCGGAAGTCCTTTGATAAGGCGGCACGCGACCATGCAATACACCGGCTGCGGCAACTCGGCTATCTGGACGATGCGGCGTTTGCCCGCTTCTGGGTAGAAAGCCGGGAGACGCACCGACCCAAGGGCCAGCGGGCGTTGGCATGGGAATTACGGCAGAAGGGCATTGCCGACGCCATCATCGAGGAAGTGCTGGCGCGGTACGGCGGCGATGAGACAGCGCTGGCACGCACGGCCGCCCGCAAGCGCGCCGCTACAATCGCCACCGCAGATTATGATCAGTTCCGCAGGAAACTGGGTACATTTCTCGCCCGCCGGGGCTTCAGCTACGAGGTAGTCGAGCAGGTGGTGGACGAACTCTGGACAGAACGAGAAACGGTTGACTAACACCGCTCAACCAGGGTTGCTGCCTGACTGCGCAAGCGCTTATGATGAGGCTGTTGGGGCCGGAAGATAAGGAGAGCAATCATGGCAAGCTCTGCGCCCACCTTCAAGTTCACATATCAGGACTACCGCAACGCACCGGAAGACAAGCGCTATGAGTTGTTGGATGGAGACTTAGTCGTGACGCCTGCACCCGGAGAAGCCCACCAGAGGGCTTCCCGAAACCTTACGATGCATCTGGCGCAATGGGCTGAGCTGGCTGGTACCGGCCATGTGTATGCTGCCCCTTTCGACGTAGTGCTCTCGGACACGGACGTCGTGCAGCCCGATCTGTTGTTTGTCTCCAATGAGCGGGAACACATAATCACCAAAGAGAATGTCCAAGGCGCGCCTGATTTAGTTGTTGAGATCCTCTCTCTGTCCACGGCAGAGCGTGACCAGACCTTCAAGCGCTCGCTCTACGCCAAGCACGGCGTCAAGGAATACTGGCTGGTGGACACCGATGCCAAGACGGTGACGGTCCTCTTGAAGGATCCCCAAGGCTTTACGGAGGTGTGCGTATGCGGGGCAGGTCAAACCCAGGATTCACTGACACTTAAGGGATTTACGATTAACCCAGACGAGATTTTCTAGTCCACTCAGCGAGAGTTCCTCACGTTCTTTCTTGGCGCAAATAACTCGCGGTGGAGACGGAGGTTGGTTCATGCGCCGAGGCATTCAGGTCAGAGGGCTCTTGGACGAACCGCATGTCAGTCTGGTTTGGAGGGCCGCGCAATGCCCTTTGGACGCATCCGCTATTGGGCGGTTTGCCCTTAGAACGCGGCTGAAGACGCGAGAGGATGGCAATCATGGCGAGATCTACACCGGCAATCAAGTTCACGTATGCGGACTACCGCAACACGCCGGACGACAAGCGTTACGAGTTGTTGGACGGAGACTTGGTTATGACCCCAGCGCCTGGAACGGCACATCAAAGAGTTTCACGGAACCTCACCATGCTGCTTGGGCAATCGGTAGAGCTTACTGGCGCTGGCGAGATCTTCGTTGCTCCTTTCGACGTAGTGCTCTCGGACACAGACGTCGTGCAGCCCGATCTACTGTTTGTTTCCAATGAGCGAGCCAATATCATCACCGACGAGAACGTCCAAGGGGCGCCCGACCTCGTTGTTGAAATCCTCTCGCCGTCTACTGCCGAGCGAGACCAGACGTTCAAGCGCTCGCTCTACGCCAAATACGGGGTCAAGGAGTACTGGCTGGTGGACACCGATGCCAAGACGGTGACGGTGCTACTACGCGACGATCACGGCTTCACATTGGCCGGCACCTATGGTAGAGGCCAAATCCTGACTTCCTCTACTTTGACGGAATTCACAATGGACCCGACCGAGATCTTCTAGTCCCAACGATTTGCAGCCTGGCTCTCATTCCCACACTTTTTTTGCTGTAGGTAGGACAAACCCTACGCGCCGCAAACTGCTATTCCGCCGGTGCCGCAAAGGTGCGCTTTAGAGCGGAATACAAGGTACAGAACGCCTCAAATCGCTGCTCGTACATCCTACTAACGCTACTGTCCGGCACACAGTTCCCTTGGACTTGGGGCTGCCAACTTGCCAGCCAGTCCAGGTCTCTTTCGCCAGCGGCTACCCAAGCCAGTTGGGCAGCTCCCTGAGCCGCACTTTCGCCGCCTTCAATGACTGTGAGCGGGCATTGCAGCACGTTAGCCAGGGTCTGCAAGACAACCGGGAACGTCCCGCCGCCGGTTACGAGGAGGGGAGCAACAGTGTCGTCAAGATGGGCCTCCATCTGCGTGAGCATGTTGCGCACGGCAAACGCAATGCCTTCCACGACGGCCCGTGCCATCTCCGCGCGGCCGGTACTTAATTGCAAACCGTAGAAGAACCCGCGCGCGTCACGGTCCCACAACGGCGCACGTTCGCCCATGAGATAGGGCAGGAAGATCACACCGCCTGCGCCGGGCTCGCTTGCTTCCGCCAGCGCTACCACTTCTTCGACAGACTCCATGCCCAGAAACGACGCTGCCCAGCGCAGGGTCGTCCCACCCGTCAGCGTCGGCGCCACGTGCAGGTAGCGCCCCGGCAGGACATGCCGGCGCGTATAGAAGCGCGGATCGGGTACGCGGCTTTCCGTGCAGACAGTAAGTACGCAGGTCGTACCGACAGAAAGCAATCCGGCTTGTGGTTCTACCAAGCCGGCGCCAACCGCCGCTGCTTGGGCGTCGGGACCTCCCATAGCGACGGGTATGTCCGCCGGGACACCCAACTGCGCCGCGACTACAGCGGAGACCCCACCAATCTGTGCCTGAGACAGCATATGCGGCGGCAGCTTCTCCGGCGGAATGCCAAGCTGCCGGCACCAATCTTCGAGCCAGCGGGGCGGATCGTCCAGCGCGAAAAGACCCGAAAGTTGTGCACTAGCCCAGTCTATCCCAAAGTTTCCGGTGAGGCGGTGTGCGAGATAGGTCATGAGAGAACCAAAGAATGCACATGCTGACACCAGGTCCGGCCGTTCTTCCACCAGCCACAGCATGCTGCTCAGCGTCGTGCTGCCGCTCTCGATCCGAATTCCCGTGCGCGGCACGATGGTAGACTGGCTTTCCCGCGCCAATACTCGCGAAACTTGAGACACACTTCTCCGGTCTTCGTAGATGATCCCGGTGTGTAGCGGCGTGCCGTCTTCCGCCAGAGGCGCCACGGAAGGTGCGAGAGAGGTGAGGCCGATCCCGATAATGCGCCTGGACGTAGCAGCACCAGGTATGGAGGCCAGAGCCAGTCGGCAGGCGGCGACCACCCCTTCCCAGCAGCGCGCATAGTCCACTTCCGCCCACCCTGGCTGCGGACGCATGATATGCGTGGGTACGCTGCCGCGCGCCACGATAGTCCCCTCTTTGTCGCAGAGAACTACCTTGGTCGCGGTACTCCCGACGTCAATGCCGAGCGCATATCCTGTAGACATAGCCATCCATAGCGGGTATCGCTACCTAAAGCCAAAAAAGAGGAAGATATATCCCCACTTTCGCGGGAATCACCATGCCTTGCCCAGGCCGCACAAGGGAATGAAAATGAACGCACATCTCTCCGTTCGTGCTGAGCTTGTCGAAGCATGAACGGAGAGATGAGTACTGAAAGCTGTGTTACCCATTTCCTCCGCCGTTCACCCTTCGACGGTGCTCAGGGCGAACGGCTTGGTCACGCTATTTTCATGGTAATGACGGACGACGCGCCCTTCGCTTTGCCATCTTACATTCGCTCCTGTGCCCGCCTTTTTCAACATACAAGTGACGCTTTGGTAGTGCGCTTGGCACCACTTTGCAAAGGCTGGATTCTCATGCACACGGGAACGCGGCAAGCGGTCCGCATCGCCTGTCTACCGCCGGATGCGCGCCGACCCACCCGCCGCAAAGGCGCGCACGTCGTCCACCGTTGCCATGGTGGTATCGCCGGGGAAGGTCGTTATCAGCGCGCCGTGCGCCCAGCCCAGCTTCACCGCGTCTACGGGGGATTCACCTTTAATAGTCCCGTAGATGAGACCTGAGGCGAACCCGTCACCGCCGCCGACGCGATCATAGACGTCGAGCTCGGCCGTGGGAGCAAGGTGGGTCTCACCGTTGATCCAGGCCACCGCGCTCCAGCTATGGCGATTGGTCGAGTGCACCTCCCGCAGCGTCGTGGCAACGATCTTGACCTGCGGAAACTGCCCGACGACCTGATCGATCATGGCAGTAAAGGCGCTGGGGTCGAGCTTCGAGGTTGCCGCTACTTCCGGGCCCGGAATACCCAGCCCCGTCTGCAGGTCCTCCTCATTGCCCACTAAGACATCCACGTTCTCTACAATGCGCCGATTTACGGTGCTGGCTTGGTCTTCTCCGCCCCATATCTCCCAAAGCTTGGCGCGAAAGTTCAGGTCGTAGGAAACGACTGCGCCAGCCGCTTTGGCCGCTTGCATCCCCTCGATGATGACGTCCGACGTTGTCGGCGAGAGCGCCGCAAAGATGCCACCGCTGTGAAACCACCGCACGCCGCCCGCAAAAATGGCGTCCCAATCAAAGTCGCCGGGCTTGAGTTGCGCCGCCGCCTCGTTGCAGCGGTTGTAGAAGACCACCGGCGCGCGCACGCCCTGGCCGCGGTCGCTATAGACCGTCGCCATGTTCGGCCCGTTGACGCCGTTGTGCTCAAAGTGCTTGTAGAACGGCGTGACCCCCATGGCCCGTACACGTTCGGCTATCAGGTGTCCGATGGGATAGTCAACCATCGCGGATGCAACACCTGTGCGCAACCCAAAGCAGTTCGCGAGGTTTGCCGCCGTGTTGAATTCGCCGCCACTGACGTGGATTTCGCACGTGTGCGCCTTGCGGAAGGGGATAATCCCAGGATCCAGGCGGTGCACGAGCGCTCCCAACGAAATGAAGTCACGCTCCGCGTCTGCATTGATGCCCAATCCGTAGCTCATCATCTACTCCTCTTCGTATGTAATGTCGTTTCAGCCAAGTTGTCTTGCCTCTTTGGTCCTGCGTCTGGCTCAACATCGGCACGCGGCGCCTGGCAAGCTGCACGTTGCCCCGGCAACAGTCGCGCCCCTGCTACAAGGATAATATACTCGACGCGCACTGGGCAGGTAGGCAAGCTGGCGACGACCACGCAGGCAAGGCAGCGGGGCAGGTCCCTAAGCTAAGCTGTAGCACCGAACAGCGCCTTGCTGAGATAGCAAAGAGGGTGCTATCATGAAGCCACACTGGTGTTAGTCCGCCAGGAGTTGGACAAGGAAACGCATGCCAGCAGCCTCCCGTGGAAGTACCCCTGCGGGTGGCTTTTCCGTTTAAGGTATCTCTCTCGCATGGGCGACCGGCGAACACTCCTCAAGTGCGCGGTTCAGGCCGGGGTTACGGGCCTCGCCGCGGCATGCAGTCCCATCGAGACCGTGCGGTCATTGGTGGAGACGGATGACCGCGAGCACATCACCGTGCTTGCCGACGCGAGCCTTGCACCGACCGTTCCCGCGCTCAAAGCAGACTTTGAGCAAGCCAACCCCCATGTGGCGCTCTCCGTCTCGCTGCAATCCTCCGGCTCCATAATGAAATCGATCCTCCGCGGCAAGGACTTCGACGCTATTCTCCTTGGTGGAGACACGTTTGGCGTGCCGATCGTCGAGGCGGGCCGCATCAAGATCGGCACCATGCGTCCCATCGCGTCGAATTGGCTCGTCATTGCTACCCCCTTGGATTCGCCGCTGGAAATCAAGACCGTACGAGACCTCTTCTACGAGGATGCCAAGCGCATCGGCATCGCTGACTGGGAAGAGTCGGCACTCGGCATCTACTCACAACAGGCATTGGACAACCTTGGCTTGTGGGAATCTCTGCGGTCACGCTTGGCAAGGAGCAAAGACGAGCGGGAATTATTGGAACGACTGCTTGGAGGGAAGGTAGACGCCGCCCTTCTCTATTCATCTTCAGTCAGTGCGGCAGAAGAAAACGTGCGGGTTCAAGCCCCTGTTCCCGAGCAGTCGCACCGGCCCATCATCTACTATGTCGGCATCGCGCGGGAGACGAAGTACCCCATCACACTTTCTCAGTTTTCGCGGTACCTTATCAGCCCATGGGGGCAGCGCCACTTTGAAGCCGCCGGCTACCGCATGCTCAACTTACGCTAGCTGGAGGAGAAGCAAAGCCTTATGACCTTCAACGCCCGCTTGCGCCAGACCTGTGCCGAAAGGAACAGCGCGCTTTGCATTGGGCTGGACGTCGACCTTCATCGGTTGCCAACTGGCATTCCGGCTACGCGAGAAGGTGTGGTGCGCTTCTGTCGTGAAATTGTTGAAGCAACCCACCAGTTCGCCGCCGCTTACAAGCCCAACTTCGCCTTTTTCGAGAGCATGGGCACATGGGGGCTGGAAGCGCTAGAGGGAATTCGCGGACACATTCCGCCCGACGTAATCGCGGTCGCCGACGCCAAGCGCGGCGACATCGACTCGACGAACGTGCACTACGCCGCGGCTATATTCGACGTACTGGGTTTTGATGCGGTTACCGCGCACCCTTATCTCGGCGCCGAAGCCTTGGAGCCCTTCCTCAGTCGCCCAGACCGCGGCGTCTTCGTGCTCTGCCGCACATCAAATCCCGGTGCGCGGGACTTCCAAGACCTGCGCAATGAGACCGGCGAGCGGCTCTATGTCACGGTGGCCAAGGCCGTACAGTCGTGGAACGTGAACGACAATTGCGGCTTGGTAACTGGGGCAACATATCCTGAAGAACTGGCAGAGGTGCGACAGGTAGCACCCGACCTCCCATTGCTTATCCCCGGCATTGGCGCCCAGGGCGGCGACCTGCCGGCCACAGTCGAGGCGGCAGGCACAACTGCTCCCATGCTCATCAACGCCTCGCGCAGCATTCTCTATGCTAGCAACGGGAGTGATTTTGCCGAGGCGGCAGCAGAAGCGGCCGAAAAGCTCCACGCAGAAATTAACCAAGCCCGCACCGAAAGCGCCTACCAATAAGAGGGGCATCAGATCTGTGGGCTAGGATAAAATGCGCAGCGTTCAGCGAACCTAGACCGCCGATGCTTCTGCAACGCAAGCAATCGCTCGCCAAGACTTAGCCACGCCTTGAAATGAAGAGAGGCGGCCAAATTGGCCGCCTCCTAAAGTGGCTTGGTTTCGCCGCGTTATCCGGTCGTCAGGAACTCTGAACTGGAATCTGGATTTCCGTTACATTATTGGTCGGATCGTTTTCTTCGTCATACTTCAGATAGATTTCTCTGATAGGTCCAGCAACTCTGAATCCGTTGGCTTCAACCCAGGCAAACGCAGCCCTATACGCCAGCGGAATTTCCTCAAAGCTGCCATGGTGCACGACACTTGCCACGCTTGCAGTTGGCAACTCGTGAACCGTCACCATCTCGCTCTCAGGTAGCGTTCCCTCGACCGGTATCGCCGCCTCAAAGTCAATTTCGTTCCCTTCCTCCGTGGGATCGTCTGGGCAAACATGCCACACCGACATTGCCGGCCCCTGTTGTTTGCCGCCTTGATCCTCAATGTGCGTTGCCGCTTCAATGAACAGGTTCTTGATGGTCATTCCCATTGAGGCTCCACTGGGAAAGACTTGACGTCGAGAAGCGACCCTCTGCGCTTGCACTGTTTTGTGTATCACATCATAGTCAGGCATTTTGCCCTCCAATTCGATCTGTCTAAGACGCGCTTCTACACGAAACAGACGATCGCGTGCTTCTTGTACTTGGTCTTCCAACTCTGCCTGTTTGAGCAGGAACATTCCCCGAATCCTTTCGGGTGACAGGTCTTCATTCAGTATTTGACCGACTTGCTCCAATGACAGGCCTAAATCCCTAAGCGCCAGAATGCGGTTTAGTCTCGGCAATTGGTCAACAGAGTAGTAACGATAGCTAGTGAAACGATCAATACAGACCGGTTCGAGAAGACCAATCCGCGCGTAGTGCCGTAGCGTCTCCACCGTTACTTGACTGAGCCAAGCAAACTCACCGATTCTGAGCATCGTGATTCTCCTTTCTCCTTGAGAAAACGGTTGATTGAAGACCTTCAAGATCCACTTTGCGCCCTCGTGTTAGACAAGAGTCAATAGTGATCTCAGACATTTTCCTAATGAAATGCCCTCCGAGTTTCAGCGCAATTCCTGGCTGCATTCACTTCCGAACACTTGATTGCTTTCGTAGAGAATGCGCCAATGTGTTTCTTGCGCACCTAGGCGTGAAGTCTCCCGCGCGGGAGATATGAAATGGGGTGATCAATACGCATTCTTGGAATCCAATAGATGATCTGAGACAAAGAGCCAGATGTGATCCAGTCCCTAAAGCGTGCGTAAAGGAGAGCAAGACCCAATTGCGTTGTGCCAAGCTGCAGGAAGTTAGCCAAATCGGCTTGCTTGCTTTGGGACTGCTCAAGAAAAGCAAACTGCTTTGGTGGCTAAAGATGTTCCTTGATCTTCTCCGCCACCGAGCGGTTCATCTTCGGCGCGCTGGCCAAGGCCTCAACCGGAGCCTCCCGGATTGCGTCCACGCTGCCAAAGTGCTGGAGCAAGGCGACTTTCCGTTTTGTGCCGATGCCGGGCACCTTGTCCAATAACGAGCCGAGCGTGTGTTTGGTGCGCACCGTGCGATGGTATGTGATTGCGAAGCGGTGGGCCTCATCGCGGACTCGCTGTAGCAGTTTGCGCGCCTCAGACCTTTCTGTCAGCTCGATTGGTCTCGATTCCCCAGGCACGAAGATCTCTTCACGCTGCTTGGCGAGCCCCAGCACGGGAATATCGTGCAGGGCAAGATTTGCCAGCACTTCCAAGACGGCATTCAGTTGTCCCTTGCCGCCGTCGATCACCAGCAAGTCGGGCTTCACGCCCCACGAGTCTAAGACATCTGCTTCGACTTGCCCGTCGGATTCCTTGTGCGCGCCGGTTTCCTCTTCCGCCCGCTGCTCGCTCAAGCGTTTCAGCCGCCGGGTCAGCATCTCTTGCAAGCTCGCAAAGTCGTTGGGGCCGGCTACGGAGTTGATGCGAAAGCGGCGGTAGTCGGCCGTGCTCGGCAATCCCGAAACGAACACTGCCATCGCGCCAACCGTGTACGCCCCCTGGATATTCGAGATGTCGTAACACTCGATGCGCACGGGCGCTTCATCCAGGTCAAGGACTTCCCCCAGTTCGGTCAACGCCACCTGCGCCCGCTGCTGGCTGTCGAGGTGCCGCAGCCGATGGTCCTGCAAGCCTTGGCGGGCGTTGTTCCCCGCCAACTCCACCAGTCTGCGCTTCTCACCGATCTTGGGCACGTTGAGCGTCACTGCGCCGCCGCGGCGCTCACGTAGCCATAGACGCAGCAACTCAGCCCCGCGAATGCCCACCGGCAAGAAGAGCGCCTGCGGTATCTGCATGCTGCGGCCGTAGAACTGCTGTAGGAAGTCCCGAATCACGTCGCGGTCTTCCTCGTGGGAGACGTGCTCCAAGATGAAGTTTTCGCGGCCGAGCAGGTGGCCGCCGCGAATGCTGAACACTTGCACGCAGGCTTCATCCTGTTCGCGCGCGAAACCGATGACGTCGATGTCCCCCTGGCGAATGTTCGTGATCTTCTGGCGTTCGAGGACGCGCTCAACCGCCCGAATGCGGTCCCGCATCACCGCCGCACGCTCGTACTCCAGTGCATCCGACGCTGCGCGCATCTCACCGCGCAGGTTCTGGATTACTTCACCCGGTCGCCCTTCCAGAAAGCGCGTCACCTGTTCGATGATCCCGGCATACCCCTCCTGCGAAACTGCCCTGATACAGGGGCCGGCACAACGCTTGATGTGGTAGTCGAGGCACGGCCGCTCGTACTCCTTCTCCATGTCGAGCGAGCACGACCGGTACGGAAAGAGCCGATTGAGCAAGTTCAGCGTGTCGCGCAAGCTATAAGCACTGGTATACGGCCCGTAGTAGCTTGCGCCATCATCCAGGATACGCCGTGTTGTCATTACGCGGGGATAGCGCTCATTGAGGGTGACTTTGAGGTAGAGGAACGACTTGTCGTCGCGCAGGACGACGTTGTAACGCGGCCGGTGGTGCTTGATGAGATTGCTCTCCAACACCAAGGCTTCTATCTCTGTGTCCGTAATGATGTATTCGAGCGTCGCAGCGTTCTCGACCATGCTCCTGGTCTTCCAGGGCAACCGGTCCTGCCGACCAAAGTACGAGCGCACGCGATTGCGCAGCAGCTTGGCCTTGCCGACGTAGAGCACGGTCCCCTTGCCGTCGCGAAAGAAGTAGCAGCCAGGCAGCAAAGGGATGGCAGGCATCCGTTCGCGGATTTCTTTGACCGGAATCGACACACAGAATCTCCATGCAACTTGAAAAACACGCCTCATGGGCATAGTAGCACACGGTTGTGGCCCTCTCGCACTGCCCTTGATCGCCTGGCACGATCAGCACCTTTAGGTGGCCCTGCACATCTCTTGACCGCTCTCACGGATGAAGGCAACCGAACCCGTTCTCATAGTGCTCTCATCTGTGTCGTCACCAAGTGGGGTACAATGGGATCACGTACATTTCAAAATTTAGAAAGGAAGGGCCGTAGTGCGAGTTACGAAGAAGCTTATCGGTCTACTAGCCATCGCGAGCATTCTGCTCTTGTCTGCGTGTGCCACCGCGGCAGTGCAAGCCGCGCCTACTGTCTCAGACGCAGAAGCGCCTGCCGCGACCGTGTACAACGGCGGTGAGGAAAAGTCGACCGAGCGCAGCATCTCGGTGCAGGGGCAGGGCACCGTGAGCGCCAAACCTGATCTGGTCACGCTTTCGCTAGGCGTGCAGACAACCGGAGAGACAGCTATTGAGGCTATATCGCTCAATAGTGAGCAGATGAACGGCGTAATCGCCGCCATCCAGGAGTACGGCATTGCCGACGAGGATATTCAGACCTCCGGCATCAACCTTTATCCCGTGTATGAAGATCGTTCGCTGGTGCAGTCGGGAGAGCAACGCCAAGTCGTCGGCTACCGGGCATCGAATTCCGTCACTGTCACCGTGCACGACATCGCATTGGCAGGCTCGTTGCTTGACGCGGCGATTACAGCCGGGGCAAACCAGGTGAGCGGCGTCAACTTTGGCTTGAGCGATACCGATGCCATCGTAACGGACGCGCTTATCGCCGCCGTGAAGAACGCGCAAGCGAAGGCGCAGACCATTGCCGACACACTCGGCGTGCAACTTGGCGCCGCGCTCGTCGTGAATGAGGAGTGGATCGAACGGCCGCAAGCGCGCGCCTATTTCGCAGAGGCTGCGGCGTTCGATAGTGGTGGATTCTCTCCACCGGTGCAGGGTGGCACCGTGAACGTGACCGCGCACATCCGCGTGACGTTTGCTATCGAATAGGTTTGGATGCTTCACCCTCCAGTAGAGCATCAAAGCAGCGAAATGAAAGAGCGGGTCGCGTGGCGACCCGCTCTCGTGTTTCTCGTGAACAACGCCTCTTCAGGCGAAATCTGCGTGCTGGCCTCAAAGCCCACCACTTATCGGATGGATGGGTCCCCTAGGGATAGATACCGCGAGACAGTGTCGCTTCGGCCACGCGGCTCACGCCAAGTGCAGAGGCGCCCATACGGAGATCAACGTCATACTTCTCCGCCGTAGCGATGGTCTCTTGCGTGGCGCGGCTCAGGATGCTCTTTAGACTGCTGCGTATTTGCTCGATCTCCCAGAAGAACGACTGCAAGCCCTGTACCCATTCAAAGTAGGAGACCGTGACTCCACCCGCATTGCAGAGAACATCGGGGATGACCACAATGCCCCGCTCGCGCAGAATCTCGTCAGCCTCTGGCGTCGTCGGCCCATTGGCTGCCTCGGCAATGTAACGGGCGCGAATATCGTCCGCATTCTCGTCAGAAATCTGGCCGTGAACGGCGGCGGGGACCAAGATATCCACCGGCAATTCCAAGAGATCATCGTTGCTGATACGTTCGCCGCCGGGTAGATCGCTCACGAGCACGCCTTCGTTTTTGATTTGGAGTGCAGCGTTTACGTCAAGCCCACGCGCGTTGTACACAGCGCCGCTAATATCCGAAATTGCCACCACCTTTGCCCTTTGCGCTGCCAAGAGTTCGGCGGCATGGGACCCCACATTGCCGAATCCCTGAATTGCGACTGTCTTGTCCTCCAGCCGCTCGCCGTAGTGACCGAGCACTTCTTCCACAACGTAGGAAACGCCGCGTCCGGTAGCCTCGGTTCTGCCCGCAGAGCCGCCAATCTCCAGCGGCTTGCCGGTCACCACCGCAGGCACGGAAAAGCCCCGCTGCATGCTGTAGGTATCCATGATCCACGCCATGATCTGGGAATCCGTATTCATGTCGGGCGCGGGGATGTCGGACTCCGGCCCGATGAGCGTGTAGATCTCCGTCGTGAATCTGCGCGTCAGCCCTTCAAGCTCGGTGAGGGAAAGCTGTTTAGGGTTGCACGCGACGCCGCCCTTCGCGCCGCCATACGGGATCCCTACCAAGGCGCACTTCCACGTCATCCACATTGCCAGCGCGCGCACTTCTTCGATGTCCACGTCGGGGGCGAAACGAATGCCGCCTTTCGCCGGTCCGCGATTTACGTTGTGCTGCACCCGGTAACCGGAAAACATCTCCAGTCTGCCGTCATCCATGCGCACCGGGAAATTGACCGTAAGTTCGCGTTTGGGGACGCGCAGCACCTTGCGCATGTCGTCATCGAGGTGCAGAATTTCGGCCGTGCGGTCGAATTGATCGAGAGCGATCGAAAGCGGGTTGACACGGGGTTGCTGATCAATGAGCTCAGCCATATACTAAGCCTCCTTGGTAACCGGCGTCACTGCCGGCAAACGGCGCACAGCACTGGCTCTTCTTTGAGCCGAGCAGTCATTCGCACGGGTCTACGATCTACTGCATGAGTTCTGCACCATTTCCCCTAGTCCTGGCGCAAAGCCTCTTGCAGCTTTTGATTTACGATGCCGGGGTTCGCTTTACCGCGCGTGGCCTTCATCACTTGACCGACCAAGAAGCCGATAGCGCGCTTCTTCCCCTGATTAAAGTCTTGCACAGCGGCGGGGTTTTCCGCAATCACCGTGGCGACAATCCCGGCGAGCTCATCTTCATCGCTGATCTGCGCTAGTCCTTGCTCTTTCACTATGACCTTTGCGCTCTTGCCCGTGTCGAACATCTGATCGAACACTTCCTGGGCCATGCGGTTGCTGATCGCGCCGGACTCAATCATCAGGATCATCTCGGCTAGGGCATCAGGTGAAATCTTGCAGTCGCCGATCTCACTGCCAGACTCGTTGAGGCGCTGCAAAAGGTTCCGCGACATCCAATTCGCCACGGCCTTCGCGTTCTTGGCACCCGCAGAAGCGGCTTCGAAGTAGTCGGCCAAGTCTCGTGACTGCGTGAGCAGGCTGGCGTCGTAGTCTGAGAGGTCAAACTCAGCCATGAAACGCTCTTTCTTTGCCGCCGGCAACTCAGGGAGTTTCTCTCTCACTCCCTCGATCCATTCACGCGAGAGCTGCAAAGGCGGCAGGTCCGGCTCGGGGAAATAGCGGTAGTCGTGGGCTTCTTCTTTAGTCCGCTGCGATACGGTCTCGCCGGATGTTTCCACCCATCCTCGCGTTTCCGTTACACGGGTGTCGTTGCCGCTCTCCAGGATGCGGGTCTGCCGCTCCTGCTCAAAGTACAACGCACGCTCCACAGCCCGAAATGAGTTCATGTTCTTGACTTCGACTTTGATGTCACCCAGGGGCGCATCTGCCGGCCAAACCGAAATATTGGCATCGCAACGCATGGCGCCATCTTCCATGTTGCCGGTGGAAATACCAAGATAGCGCACAATCTGACGCAACTTGCGACCGAAGGCCGCTGCTTCCTCCGGCGAGGCAATGTCCGGCTCGGTTACCACCTCCATCAGCGGCACGCCGGACCGGTTGAAGTCGACGAGCGAGTACCGCTCGCCGCTCGCCGCCGTAACATGGGTAGACTTTGCCGTGTCTTCTTCTTGGTGGACCCGTGTAATGCCAATAGTGCGCCCGCCGTCTTCTTCATCGAGAGTCAGGTGTCCTTCGATACAGAAGGGCAAGTCGAACTGGGAGATCTGATAGCCCTTCGGCAGGTCGGGATAGGGGTAGTTCTTGCGGTCGAACTTGGCGAATTCCGGTATCTGGCTGTTGAGCGCCATGCCCGTCATCACGATGCACTCGATGACTTTCTCGTTGATGACCGGCAGCGCGCCGGGCAAGCCGAGGCACACCGGACATACAACCGTATTCGGTGGGTTGGCGGCGTACTGCGCGCTGCACGCGCAGAACATCTTGCTCTCCGTCAAAAGCTGGACATGGAATTCCAGGCCGATGACGGTGCGGTATTTTTCTGTTACGGCAGTAGCCATTACATTGCTCCTGCGCTGGCGCAGAGCTTTTCCCGTGCTCGTTGCGGGGTTACAAACTTACAGTACCTGACTTGTCATTCTTCCTCTGTAGCGCAGGTTACATTCCTACGCTTCCTCACGCACGGGCGCAGGTTTCAAACCTGCGCTACCGGATGTGACCATTTCTTGGAAATAACACAGGTCACGGAGTTACATTCTTCAATGCATGTGGCCGCGCGCCATCACGCACGTGAAAGCAACTATGCCCGCGCGCGGTTGACGAAGTTCTCAATGCGCTCAAGCGCGACTTCGATGTCCGAGGTCGGCACGGCATAGCACATACGCACGTGGCCGTCCCCGCACGGACCGAAAGCATCACCTGCCACGCAGGCGACGTGTTCTTCCTGCAGTAGGCGTTCGGCAAACGCCTGCGACGAAAGCCCGGTCGAACGAATGCTGGGAAAGCAGTAGAACGCGCCGTCTGGCTCCACGCAATCCAGCCCCATTTCATTCAGGCCGTCGACGATTAGGGTGCGCCGCTTCGTGTATTCTTCCAGCATGCCTGCAACGTCGGCCTCGCCGTGCTTCACGGCCTGCAGAGCCGCATACTGGCTCATGGTGGGGGCGCACATAAGGATGTACTGGTGCACTTTCATGATGTACTCAAGCACCCCGCTCGGCGCAGCCACGTAGCCGATGCGCCAGCCGGTCATGGCGTATGACTTGGAAAAACCGCCGAGCAGGATGGTGCGGTCCCAAGCGCCCGGCAGCGCACTCACACACGTGTGCTCCATCGTGTACGTGAGACGTCCGTAGATCTCATCGGAGAGCATGATGAGATTATGTCGATTGGCAAGCTCGACGATTTGCTCCCATTCCGTGCGCGGCAACATCGCCCCGGTTGGGTTTGCCGGGAAGCCGAGCAGGAGCGCTTTGGTTCGCGGCGTAATGGCTTCCGCAATCTGCTCTGCCGTGATGCGAAAGTTCGTTTCAGCCGAGCTGTTTATGCCTACCGGCTCGCCACCGGCAAACGTGATACAGGGACGATACGAGACATACGCGGGTTCCGGCACGATGACTTCGTCACCGGGGTCGATCACGGCCCGCAGCGCAATGTCTACCGCTTCACTCACCCCTGCCGTCAGGAGAATCTCCGTTTGCGGATCGTAGTCCGTGCCGTAGTGATTGCTCAGGTACTCCGCTACTGCCTCCCGCAACTCGATTAGCCCGTAATTGGAGGTGTAATGTGTCTCGCCCTTGCTGAGTGAGTCCACACCGGCTTGCATAATGTGCGGCGGCGTCACGAAATCGGGTTCGCCTACACCCAGCGAGATTACATCGTCCATGGTCGCGAGAATGTCGAAGAACTTCCGAATGCCGGACGCCGGCACCTGGCGCACGCGCGCGGACAGCCGGCCGGTGACGTCAGTTCCCTTGGCAGCACTTGTGTCAACGATGGATGATGCGGTCATGTGATTTGAGCTCCTTAGGCAAGAGCGGGTGTGTAGCGGACGCCGCTTGCTTGCTCATATGCGAATGCCAGCCGCAAGAGCGTTGACTCTTCAAACGGCTTGCCAACGAATTGTAACCCTATGGGCAGCCCGTCGGCGAGACCGCACGGCAGTGAAATGCCAGGCAGGCCCGCCACGTTACCGGGCAATGTGTACAGGTCGGACAGATACATGCTGATGGGATCGTCGATGCGCTCGCCGATCTTGAAAGCGACGGTCGCGGACGTGGGAGAAACTATGGCGTCAACCCACTCGAACGCTTGTTGGAAGTCCGCCGCGATCAGCGTGCGTACCTTCTGCGCTTTGAGATAGTAGGCATCATAGTAGCCGCTGGACAACGCGTGCGTGCCGACCAGTATGCGCCGCTTTACCTCGGAACCGAAGCCCTCGCCCCGTGTCCGGCTATACGCCTCCCACATGGACTCAGCGTCCTGCGCGGCGTGGCCGTACCTAATGCCGTCGTAGCGCGCCAGGTTCGCGCTGGCTTCGGCCGGCGCGATGATGTAATACGTGGCCAGCGCATGGTCGGTGTGCGGCAGCGAAACGTCCTCCACCTCCACCCCCAACGCCATCATTTGATCGATTGCCTCGCGCACCGACTCTTCTACTGCCGGATCGGTGCCCTCACCGAAATACTCTCGCGGCACGCCAATGCGCAAGCCGCGCACGTCCTGCTTCATGGCTTCGCGCCAAGCTGGCACGACTTCCGGCGCTGACGTTGCGTCCTTGGGGTCTTGCCCGCAGATGGCTTCCAGCACGATGGCGCAGTCGGTCACATCCTTCGTAAAGGGCCCGATTTGGTCGAGAGACGACGCAAACGCAACCAGACCGTACCGCGACACGCGTCCGTAGGTCGGCTTCATGCCCACCACGCCGCAGAGTGCGGCCGGTTGCCGAATCGAGCCGCCGGTGTCGGAGCCTAATGAGAAAACTGCCTCGTCCGCGGCGACTGCCGCCGCCGAACCGCCGCTCGAGCCGCCCGGCACACGGTCAGTGTCCCATGGGTTCCGTGTCGTGAAGAATGCTGAGTGCTCGGTGCTGGAACCCATGGCAAACTCGTCCATGTTCGTCTTGCCCACCAGCACGCTTCCCTGCGCGTTGAGTTTCTGCATGACGGTAGCATCATACGGAGGAATGTAGTTCTCCAGCATGCGCGACGAGCACGTGGTGCGCACACCCTTGGTGTTGATAACGTCTTTGATGGCGGCAGGTATGCCAAGGAGCGGCGGCGCGTCCGCACCGTCCTGTGCACGGCGGGCATCAGCAGCTTGGGCCTGTGCTCGCGCCTGCTCAACGGTAACGGTCACATAGGCCTTCACCGTCTCGTCAACGGCCTCGATCCGCGCCAAGACCGCCTCTGTAAGCTCAACAGACGTGGTCTCCCCTCGACCAAGCAGGTCTTGGGCCTCATGAACCGTCAGCGTGCTGAGGTTCACAGGCTACCACCGTTTCCAAATGAATGAGTCAGACAATTATGTCCCCAATCTTGTCCCCTCTCCCTCAGGGAGAGGGCTAGGGTGAGGGTGAGACTTCACAGCAAAACCAGTTCGAAAGGGTATTAGAAATCCAGAATGGCGCGCACGCGGAACTGATCGCCCTCCCGATCCGGGGCATTGGCGAGGACGTCTTGTTCCGCTAGCGATGGTTCGACCGTATCCGGCCGCATGACGTTCTTCAGAGGAATAACTTGCGCAGTCGGAGGAATCTGCTCGGTGTCGAGCGCGCTAAGCTTCTGAAAGTGCTCGAACACCGCACTGAGTTGGTGCTGAAAGCGCTCTTCCTCTTCGGCGGAGAGCGCCAGCCGAGCGAGATTCGCCACGTGCTGCACGTCAGCGCGTGAAATAGAATCCGAACCTTCAGAGTCGGTCACAACTGCCTCACCTTTCGTTGGCATCACTTTGATTATAGCCCTTCCCTGGGCTCTCCCACAAACGAGCTTGTAGCGCGACCGTTACAAGAGCCTAGGCAGTGGGCACAGTTAGGAGAAGCGCAAAAGCCGCGTGTGATCAGGTTTGCCCACGGCCGCCAATTCTGCCATACTGCACAGACCGCTAGAGATTCTCCACATCTTGGTAACGTCACGCCAACCATTCTTAGCCCAAGAGAGGTCACTATGGAAGCACCCCAAAAGATAGAACCGCAGAGTCTCGCCGACTACCTCGAAGTCATGTGTAAGGCGGTCTTCCAAAGCGGCATGTCGTGGGCTGTAGTCAAAGCGAAGTGGCCCGACATCAAGGCGGCAATGCACGACTTCGATCCGGTCGCAATTGCCTTCTTGAGTGAGAAAGAACTGGACGAACTGGCGCAGGACAAGCGCGTCATACGCAACCGGCGTAAGCTGGCGGCCATTGTCAAGAACGCCCAGACGATGCGCGACCTGGAAGAGGAACACGGGAGCTTCCAAAACTATCTGCGCTCTCATGGCGGCTTCGAGGCGACTGTCAAGGACCTGCGCAAGCGCTTCAGCTTTCTCGGCGAGACCGGCATCTACTACTTTCTCTATGTGGTCAATGAGGACGTGCCCGCGTACGAAGAGTGGTGCGCCTCCCGTGGTCGCCAGCCACACACCTAGGTATCGGAGTGTATTGCTGCTCGAAACCGTTGACACAGCGCAGCGCTTTCCCTATTCTTTACCCATATTCGCGCGTCCATAGTAGCTAAAAGGAGTGGTGACGACTATGGATACCAAAGAGACGAAGCCTGCCTTTTCCAGAAGGCGATTTCTTGCCGGCGGCGCGGCAACCAGCGGCTTCTTGCTGCTGGCCGCCTGCGGAGGGACCACTTCGGGCGATGGTTCGGCCGATGGAGAGATGGCGGAAGCTGAGGCGCCCAAAGAAGAAGCCAAGCAACCGGAGATGGAGCCGGTCACCCTGGTCTTCCGCGACTGGCGCGAGCCGGGCCGCACCGCGACGACCTGGGAAGTCTGGTTCAACTGGGCGGATGAGACCTTCCGCGAAGCGAATCCGCAAGTTGAAGCTATTGAATATACGTTTGTGCCCTTCGGTGCCGAATATATTCAGAAGCTCACCACGGAATCCGCCGCCCGCGTTACGGCCGACGTGGTACATAGCTCCATCATCTGGGGCCGGGACCTGTGGGACAACGGCATCCTTATGGACCTGAGCGCGCATGCCGCAGCAACCTCGGACGTAGGGCCCGATGCGTTCATGCCCAGCGCCAATCCCTATCGCATTGCGGACGGCAAGGTCTTCGGCCTCTCGTTCTGGGGACCGGACTCCTACGTGATGGTGATCAATCAGGACCACTATGTTGACGCGGGCCTTGATCCCCAAGGCGCGGACCAATTGACGTGGGAAGGTTTGGCCGAAACCGTGGAGAAGCTCTCCAGGAAGGACTCCAGCGGCAATTACTCACGCATCGGCTTTACGTATCACATACCCGGCATGCCGGAATTTGCCGCCTGGCTCTACGCCAACGGCGGCGAAATGCACAACGCCGAGCTCACGGAAGCCATCTTCGACACGGCCGAGGCGCTGGAAGTAGCGGAGCACCGCCAAATTCAGCACGTGCGCTACAAAGACCGCGTTGAAGGCTTCCCAGAAGGCGGTTTGGACACGCTTAGGGGAGGCCAAGGCTCCGGCATTTCCTGGGGCACCTGGGCCGCCTACTACGTCCGCGACGAGTTTCCCGAAGACTTCAACTTCTGGATGGTGCCGATGCCGCAGGGGCCGAGCACCGATGGCACGACCAGTGGGGCTACCTGGATCAACATGATGGTAGTGCCTGACGGTACGGCGAATCCGGACTTGGCTTACGAGTTTTGCAGGTTCACCTGCGGCCTGGAGGCCCAGGTGCAAAAGCTGCTCATGGTCAACCAGGTTTCGCCGCGCCTCGACTTCTACAACACGCCCGAGTGGGCCCAAGCGGTGGAGGACCTGCCGCAGCTCGGCGTCGTGCCCGACGTCGGCGCGCGCGGTAAGGCCTATCCCTTCTTCAGACGCTACACGGCAGCCAACGCGCATTGGCAGGTCGTGCGTGATGCTATGAGCGGCGAGAGTGAACTCGACCTGCGCGGCGCTCTGGCGGAGACTGTCAAGCTGATCAACCCGGAGCTTGAGAGCTAGATTGAGGTAAGGCGTTCCTCTTTCTGCAGGAGCGACACCCTTAGCAGACAGGCTGATTGAGACTGGAGAGGCGGCGGACGCGTCGCCTCTCCGGTTTCTCTTTTTGCCGGTTAGGCCAAACTGCCGCACAAGACGCTGCAAGCAGCCAAGGCGTGCGCCATCGAACTGGTGAGTACGGACATGCACAAATAGGCATTTGGAATTCGCCAAAGCCTTTCACTGGGCGGAGGTTCTCACCTTTTGCTGTCCGTCTTAGCTCCGCAAGGGAGACACTTCCGACCTGTGCGAGCTTCGACAGGCCTTGGCACAGCCACGTTAGCACGAACGGTGCTCCGTCCATTTGTTTCACCGAGAGCTATTCAAGGGACACGCCCTAGCCTTTTGCCCTGAGATTCGCAAGTGGCATACCGTTTCCCGTTCGCCCTGAGCTTGTCGAAGGGTGTATCCTTGCTAACGGGAAGAACTCGCCAATGGACCATCGGGCCGTACCAGGGAGGCGCACACATGTCTTTCAAACTTGCCGTAGTGCAGATGGATTGCGTCCTCGGCGACGTGGACGCCAACCTTGCGCGCGCCGATAGCCTCGTGGGAGCCGCCGCCGTGCAGGGCGCGACCGTCGCCGTACTGCCGGAACTCGCTACCACCGGCTATTTTGTCGGCGACCGCCTGGGCGCGCTGGCAGAATCTATCCCCGGCCCCACGACCGACGCATTGGGCAAGATTGCCCGCCGCCACGAATGCTACGTCATGGCCGGCATGATCGAGCAAGGCAAGAACTGCTACTACAATAGCGCGGCCCTACTCGCCCCCGATGGCAGCCTGCACGGGACCTACCGAAAAGTCCACCTCTTTTCGGCGGAACGAGAGGCCTTCGCTCCCGGCACCGAGCCGGCCCTGTTCGACATCGACGGCACCCGCGTCGCGCTGACGATTTGCTACGACCTCATTTTCCCCGAGTACATCCGGCGTCTCGTGCTGGAAGGCGCGCAGGTCATCCTGAACAGCACCGACTGGATCACCAACGACTGGCAGCGCGGCCTGGGCTGGAGCGGCAATGTCGTAAGTGGCCTGGTTGCTACTCGCGCCTTAGAGAATACCGTGCACGTGGCGATGGCCGATCGCGTCGGCGTGGAAGAGGGCTGGAAGAGTCTGGGACACTCCTGCATCGCCGCCCCGTCCGGCGGCTACCTTGCTAAAGTCGACGAGGGCGAAGGCATCGCCGTGGCGGCGCTTGAACTCGACCATCCCGACTGGGAGACGTGGCGCACGATAGCAACATATTTGGATGACCGCCGGCCCGATCTGTACACACCCAGTGACTCACGCTAAGATCGTGTAGCGCGGGGGCTTGTCCCCCGCCTCTTGGCATCAAGCGGCCTGCAAAACTGCATCGCCGAAGCGGATTGAGGGGATTGCTGGTACTGTCCTTGATCGTGCGCTGCGTCACAGGTGGCAAACTTACAGGCTACGGGAGAGAAGACGTCTGCGGGCGAGACGCCCGCACTCCAGGCGAGATGCAAACCTGCGCTAGCACTTCACCCTTCGACAGGCTCAGAGCGAACGTCATGCTGAGTGCTGCTTCAGCTACCCACAGCTAACTATCTTTTGCTTTCGCGTTGCGCACTTGGTACTTTGGGTGCACTTAGGATCTCCGCTAGCGCCTCAACGCAAGTCCTACGAAAGGTAATCAAATGGATATCCGTTCCTACTTATGTCAAGAAGCCCGCAGCATGCACGCCGATTCCGTGCAGTCGCTGCCCCCTGCCGCCGACTGGCCGCAGGCACGGGAGGAGTGGCTGGCGCAGTATTTTGCAATGATGGGCGTTACCAGCCATATGGCCATGGCAGAGCGGCCGCCGCTCAATGTGCAAATTACTAAGGAGACTCAGCGCCACGGCTACCGCATCCTGAACCTCTACTACGAGGCACTGCCGGGCCTCTTTGTCACCGGAAATCTCTACTTGCCTACAAATGCAGACACACCCTTACCCGGTGTCCTCTACGTCTGCGGGCACGGCCTAAATCAGAAGTCGTATTACCAGGCTCATCCGCGCAAGTTTGCGCAACTTGGATTCGCCTGCCTGCTCGTGGAGACCATCCAGCTAGGCGAGATCGAGGGTCACCATCACGGCACGTTTCATCGTGGCTGGTTCAACTGGTACAGCCAGGGCTATACGCCCGCTGGCGTGGAACTCTGGACCGGCGTGCGTGGGCTCGACCTGCTTGCGTCGTTGCCGGAAGTCGACGGTGACCGGCTGGGAGTTACGGGGATTTCCGGCGGCGGCGCGGTGAGCTGGTGGGTGGCTGCCGCCGACGAACGCGTGAAGGTGGTGGCGCCGGTGTGCGGCACCGCCACCTTCGCCTCACACGTGTGCGAAAAGACCGTGGACGGCCACTGCGATTGCATGTTCTTCGTGAACGCCTACGGCTGGGAGCTCGCCGATGTGGCGCGCCTCATCGCGCCGCGGCCCATGCTCATCGGCTCGGCCAATCGCGACGGCATTTTCCACATTCGCGCCATCCGCGAGACGTTCGCGGACACCAAGAAGGTGTACGATCACCTGGGCGCCGGCGAGCATGTCCGCCTGGTTGAAACGCCGGGCCCCCACTCCTACCACGCCAATTCCCGCCGTGCTATCTTCTCCTGGTTCCTGCGCTACCTGGAGCAACGAGAGGTGTCCGAGGATGCGGTGGGGGACATTGACGATAGCCCGGAAGCCCAAGAAGACCCTGCCACGCTCCGGGTGTACCGGAACGGCGTTCCGCCCGCCGAGCGCGTAACGACGATCCAGGAAGACTTCCTAACCCTGCCGGAACTGCCAAGCATAACCTCACAGGAGGAATTGGCAAACGTGCGGGAGAAGACGCTTGCCGGCCTTAAGGAAACTTCGTTCCGCCACTTCCCGAATACTCCCTGCGATCTTGCAGCGGAAGTGGAGTACGAGATTGGCAGGGGTGAAGAAGTGGCCGGCGGCAGGTTTGCCTTTACTTCGGAGGGCGCCTGGCGGCTGCACGGCATGTGGACGCTACCGGACTCAGATACGGACGCGCCGGCGGTCCTCGCGCTGCGCTCGCCCCATGAGAGCCGCAAAGCTACCGAGGAATGGCTCAATGGATGCGATAGCTCCTGGGCACGGGTGGTGGCGGAGCCGCGCGGCACCGGCGACAACGCCTGGGGCCCGGAACTCGACTGGCACGTGCGCCGCGCTGCCATGCTGACCGGACGCACCATTGCCTCAATGCAAGTCTATGACACGTTGCGGGCTTTGGAAGCCGTGGCGCACCTGCCTGGCGTGGATAGCTCGCGGATTGTTCTGGCCGGGCGCGGCCAGATGGCGGTGGTAGCGCTCTACACGGCGTTGCTCCATGGCGGCCTGCAAGGGCTCATTCTCAGCGACATACCAGCCTCGCTCAGCGACTCCTCCAACCCAGACGGCACCGGCATCGCCAGTGAGATCCTCTTCGCGCTCCAGCACGCCGACCTGCCCCAAGCCGCCGGCCTGCTCTGGCCTACGGAGTTGATATTCTACGGCCCGCGCCCCGGCACCTTCGGCTGGACGGAGGATCTCTACGCCCGCCTCGGCGCTCCCGGCGCGATCCGGCACGTGATGAGTTTGGGCCGGTGGCGACCTGGCTCTAAGGGATAGCTTTCAGGCGTAGTCAAGGCACTTGGAATACGCGGGTCCCGCGGGAATTAGCTCTCACTCCGGCGCAAGCCGGAGTCCAGGGAATGTGCGAAGATGGATTCCCGCTTTCGCGGGAATGACGATTGGAAACTTGCGCTGGCACGGCAGAACAAAGCCGCCCACCAGCCAAGAGAAGAGTCGCGGTGACCCGTGGCGGCAAACGATTATCGCCGCCGTTCCGGTACCACGTGGCCTTCCGGGTCCGGCCATGGAAAGGGGCCTTCCCGCATGGTTTCCAGGGCGCTGACCACCGTTTGCGGGCCTTCTTGGGCAACCTTCTTCAGCGGGTCAGGCCAGCCCTGGAGTTGCTCCTCTTCCCACTGCCAGAGGCGGTATTCGAGGTCTCGCGTGATCGCGGGGTTGGCGTCCGCTACGTTGTCTTCCTCGCGCGGATCATTCGCCAGGTCGAAGAGCTGCGTCAGCGGCCAGTTCATCAATCCGCCGTGGTAGCTCTTGATGAGCTTCCAGTCCCGCCCACCAGCGGCACCAATTGTGCGGATCGCCCGCTGCGCCGACCACAGGCCGTGTTCCAGGTACACATGGTCGCGCCGGGGCTCAGGCTCCGGCTCGCCGCGCATCATCCCTAGAAGAGAGCGTCCCTGCCAGCGCGCGGGTTGCTCAATGCCTGCCACATCACAGAGGGTCGGACCGAGATCCAACGTATAGCCCGCCGCATCCACGACTGCGCCCGGCTGAATGCCGCCTTGCGGCCAGCGCGCCAGCATCCAGATGTGGGCGTCGGTCTCGAAGACGCCCCAGTGATCGCCGTAGACGCTGTGCTCGCCCTGGTTTTCGCCGTGATCGGTGGCGGCGATGATAAGGGTATCGTCCAGCACGCCCGCGGCCTCTAACGCATCCAACAGCCGCCCGACGTGCTCGTCACAGTAAGCGATCTCCGCGTCATACATCGCCAGCCAGTAGTCGAAGTCCTCCTTGCCCCAGATGCGATGCGAGCCGGCGGAATTCGGCATGTGAGCGTAGCGCTCGGCGTCTTCCCGGATGCGCTCGTCCGGCGGCCAATCCGGCGGCGGATACGCCAGCATGGAATCCACATATGACTGAGGCGACTTGTACGACTGGTGCGGGTCCCAGTAGTGGACGTAGAGGAAGAAGTCGTCCTGGGCATGGTCCTTTAGCCAGGCAAGGGCGTGCGCCGTGATCACCGGCGCCTGCACGCGGCTGTGAACCAAGTGCCACTGCGGCCGGTAGTACGCATTCCAGCCCGTACGGAACCACGAGGCCTGATCGGCGAACGTCGAGACGGCCGCCGTGCGCAAGCCGGCTTCGCCTCTTTGCTCAGCCAGATGCTGCTGCACTTGCGGCGCTCGACTGCCAATGGGAGGGTACGTCGGCCCTGCGTAACGGGAATCTTGTTCCCACGGCTTGGTGTTCAACTCACCCGCCGGACGACCGTAATCGCCGATAGACTGCGCCCGCTCGCCGTGGGTCAGCAAGCCCGTCTTGATGCCCCACCTCCCGGTGAAGATGCTGGCGCGCGCCGGCACGCACGGCGTATCGGCGGCATACATGTTGGTAAAGCGGGCACCCTCCGCAGCGATGCGGTCGAGGTTCGGCGTCGTCGGCCGCTCGTAGCCGTAGCAGCCGATGTGGTCCCGGCGGAGCGAATCGATGTCGATGTAAAGGACTTTCATGGGTTGAATTCCATTGCGCTCTTCAAACGTATCAACCTAACCCGTCATTCCAGCGAAAGCCGAAATCCAGAAACGCGTTTCCCTACGGCGGTAACCCGCGGCCGTGCTTCACCCTCACCCCAGCCCTCTCCCTCGAGGGAGAGGGAGTTCCAACGTTTTCCTAATGGTCTTTAAGAAGGTCCTGATGTCTAAGGGTTTCTATTGGGCGCGGAATCACAAGGCCTATACCGGTATGACCGTCGTTTCCTTGCCCTCGCGCAGCGCCACGGCGTCTGCCACCATGCGCTGGAAATCGTGTTGCGGGGCGTACTTGACTCGCGACTTTGCCGCGCTATTGTCGGCCCAATACTGCCAGCACGCCGGCGCTTCCCAGTCCAGCACCGGCAGGCCGAGCAAATCACTGAGCACTGCCGTGCCCTCGCTGAACGGAATCGCATACGGGCCGTGCATGTTCAGGGTCTCGCCAATAGCACCGTCTTCCTCCAGCGCCTGGATAATCCCGTGCACCACGTCGCGGGCGTCCGTGCGGTGCCAGAGCCAGGGATTGCCGCCGCGGTCGTGGTAGTTGACTAAGAGCTTGCTGGGATCGTCTGTACGTTGCTTGACTGCCTCGTCGAGTTTGGCCACGTTCTCCGCCATTTCGGGGTGCCACAACGGGCCGCGCTGGGCTACACTCGCTTCGCGATATTGCTGCGCAGCGATACCTGCGGTCCAGCCGTTGAATATCTCTTCCCCGGCGAGGATAGCGCCGGGCCGGATGATCGTGGTCTTCAGCCCGTATTCGCGGCGATAGTGCTCCACCATTTCCTCGTTGAGCACCTTGATCATGCCGTATTCTTTGATCGGCAGGCGCGGGTGCCGCTCGTCAACCGGCGCATAGAGCAGCGACGGCATGGGGTAGACCGTATCACTACTGATGTGCACAAACCGATGCAGCCTGTCGCCCTGCTCAGCCACCGCCTGCAGCAGGCGCATCGTGCCGGTAGTGTTTATGTCGTAATACGTGAATTTCTCCATGGTCGGCGGCCGTGACATGACGCAGGCCGTATGGACTACGGCGTCCACCCCGTCCGCCGCTTTGACAATGCCCTCCGTGTCGTCCAAGCCGACGTTGGCGATTTCTACATCAAAAGCGTCAAGCTTGTCCGCCTTGGGGTCACCCGGAAAGACCATGCCCCGCACCTGGTGTCCCCGCGCGAGTAACTCTTTTGTTAGGTTCGTACCCACCCGACCTGACGCACCTGAGAGCAGTATTCTCACCCGCACACCTCCATGTTTCTCTACCCGTGTCTATTGAACGATGATACGCAAGCCGCACCAAGCGCGCAATTTTCTAGTTCACGCAGTGAGCCGCCTCCGTGCGCGCAATCACGCGCAGAAGGCGGCTCGACTTGAGAACAAAACTAAGTGACTCGAGTATTTTGCAGGGTTGTTTACTCGAGCACTGAATTCGCCAACGCTTCGTCCAAGACTTCCTGGGCGAGTTGATCGGCCTCTGCCAGAGCCTCCTGGATGGTTACTTCCTTCTTGAAGATGCTCTGTGCCATCCTGTTGTGGATGCCGATCAAGCCGATACCGCCCGGCGCGCCGACCACGAAGCCGGCAACCGCCATAGAATCCACGGCCTCCCTGCGCAGCGGATCGCCCTGAATGAAGTCCTCGCTGTTGGCAACGGACTTGCGCATGGGTATGCGGCTCTTGCCCAACGCGTGGCGGAGGTCTTGCGGCGCCTCGAAGAGCCACTCGATGAACGTAAAGGCCTGTTCCGGATTCCTGGAGCCGTTGGGGATGATGTTGTCGCCACAGCCGCTATACGTCACGGTATTGCCGCCCGGCGGCAGGGGCACCCCAGTGGCGCTGTAGTCGAGTTTATCGAAACCGGCCTTGTAGTTGGGCTGGTGCGGCGTGTCGTAGATCGTGTAGATCATGCTAACGCCGCGGTCGGTAAAGGCTATCCGTGGGTCGGTATCGCCCCGGAACTCGTCCGCCGCCAGGAAGCCATCCTGCAAATCGTAAATGCGGAGCATGTGCTCGAACGCAGCCACCGTTATCTCGTTGTCGAGTGTGGAGGTGCTGTCGTCCGCACTGATGATGGCGCCGCCCAACTGCCAGACCGCTACCATCCAACACGCGAAGATACTGCCGGGGCCCCAGTGCGGGGTGTAGCCTAGCTGGGTGATCTTCTGGCCCTCTCTCTTTACCAACCTGCCAATTGCGCTGTAGAGATCATCCCACGTGGCGGGCGGATTCTCCGGGTCCAGACCGGCCTCGATCAAGTTTTCATGGCCGATGAAGAGCGTGCGGGCGTCGGGCGTAAAGGGCATCCCAAACTGGCGCCCCTGCCAAACGGCGTCATTCAATATCTCTTCCCACATATCGCTGGTATCGATGGTGGCAGAGGCCCTGACCATTTCGGTCATCTCCGACGCGAGGCCACCGTGGGCAAGGGTCTTGATGGTGAAACGCGGCGCGAACGACATGTCGGGCGCGGCGTCGGCCGCCACCGCCGCGGGCAGTTTCTCAAACGTCTCGCTCCACGGCGTGGGCATGGTGTTGATATGAATCGCATCCTGCATCGAGTTGAACTCGTCGCGCAGTTCCAGTCCCACACCCTCGGTGAACGATGCCCAGAATCCGTTAAGCGACCAGAAGTCAACCTGCACGGTCTCCATCTGCGGCGCTTCGGCCTCAGCTTCCTTCTCTTCCATCTCGGGCGCTTCTTCAGCGGCCGGCGCGGCTACCTGACCGCACGCGGCCAGCAGGCTTGCGCCGCCAAGGATGCCGGCGCCGATGAGCATCCGCCGACGGGTAAGCGATGTGTCCCCTAAAATAGCCACCTCTTCACTCCTTAAAACATACTCCATATTACAAATCGACGATCCCACTGCTGAGCGGCTGCAAAAGATGACTGCAGTCGTGCAATGTGCCCTTTCACAGACGTCCGTGCCAACAAGGGCTAGTTACGCCAAGCCTCCTTTCCCTCTTGCCAAGTGGTTGTAACGAAACATTGCTAGCATCATAGCAATGAACCGGCAGCGCGACAAGAATGAAGGTGGATGCCCGCCCAATATTAGTTACGGAACAGGATTCGCGCGGTGAGGACAACGCACGCAAGGCTCTTTCTTGCCGCTCATTCGACCCGTACGAGGTCAATCTGTCGTGCCCTCAACAATACTCACCACGGCATGCGTTGGAACTACTCGCGTTAGGGTGAGACCGACTTGGGCATAGAGTTCCGCGTACTCTTCTTCAGTGCGCTCGCGCCCCCCGGAAGTCAGCGCCAGCATCACTACGTCCCAGAGTTTGCTGTTCGACGGCTCATTGCCCGGCGGCATGACCCCCTCGATAACCAGCACTTTACCGCCGTCATTCATGGCCTCACGGCAATTCCGCAGGATCACCGCCGACCGTTCATCATCCCAATCGTGAATAATGTGCTTGAGAAGATAGGCATCGCCACCCGAAGGCACTTCAGCAAAGAAGTCGCCGCCCACCACTTGGCAGCGTTTGCCAGATTCGGAGGACTCAAGCCCCGTTCTGGCTGCGTCCACAACATTCGGCCGGTCGAAGAGAATGCCGTTCAGCGTGGGATAGGTGGAGAGTATCTCTGTTAGCAAGCGGCCATGTCCGCCCCCCACGTCCACCACGGTGCCGCAGCCGGAGAAGTCATAGGCCGCGCAGACACCGGCGGCCTCAAAGCGGGAAAGCGCCGTCATGGAATTGTTGAAATCGGTTGCCGCATCTGGGTTCTGTTCCATGAAGTCGAAGAGCGAAAGACCGCAGGCGAGGTCGAACGCTGGCTCATTCTTCTCAACGCTATAGAGCAGATGCGCCCAGGCGCGGTTGTACCACTCGCTGCCGTGGACGATGGCATAGTCACGGAAGGAACACGGCGCATCCGCCTGAAGCAGTTCTGCCATTGGGGTGAGCGCAAACTGCCGCGGCTGCAATTCCACAAATACCTGGTGGCTAGCCAAGAGTCGCAAGACCCGATAGAGCGCCTCCGCATTGGTCTTTGTCTCGGCTGCCAGATCGTCAACCGTGAGCGGCCCGTCCGCCAGTAAGTCGGCAATCCCAAGCTTGGCGGCCACAAACATGCACTGCGTGTTTGCTTTGCCCCACACCAATTGCTGCAGGCGGGGCACCAGCGCTGGATCGGGGAACGAATCAGGCCAGTCTGGCGGCATAGTAGTTACCCTAATCTCCAGAACGAGGGGTCGAAACGCCACTTCCCGTCATTCCCGCGCAAGCGGGAATCCATCTTTGACTTTCCCAATCGCCATTCGGAAGAATCCCTTGACAGTGCATGAACTTCCAAGTTGGCGTTGCGCACAGGCCCTTGCGCACACTAAACGGCTACCGTCCCATTGCATACGGAACCATCGTCCTCGGCGACGCTCCACCTTCGATCAAACCGGTATCAGGATCGAAACGGACGCCCGTAACCTGGCCGTGCGCCCAGTCTCCACCCACGACGATCTCATGGCCGCGTGACTCGAGCTCAGCGCGAATCTCCTCAGGAATACGACCCTCCACCACCACCCGCTTCGGATACGCCGCGCTGGGGTAGAACGAACTGGGGAAGTGCATTGTGTGAAACGACGGAGCATCAATTGCTTCCTGCATGTCCATGCCGAAATCCACCACGTTGAGGAAGAACTGCAATGTCCACTGGTCCTGCATGTCGCCGCCCGGCGTGCCAAAAACCATATGGGGGCGGCCGTCATTCATCGCCAGCGACGGCGTCAGCGTCGTGCGCGGACGCTTGCCCGGCATGAGCGCATTGGGATGGTCCGGATCGAGAGAGAACATCTGTCCGCGCGTGCCCAGCGGGAAGCCCAGCCCTTCAACAACCGGCGAGGACGGCAACCACCCCCCGCTTGGCGTGGCGGAGAACATGTTGCCTTCCGCATCGATGACGTCCAGATGGGTCGTATCGAAGGCGTAGAACGCCGGATCCCCCGCCTGTCTTTCCAACGTGGTCGGCGGCAGACCGCCGGGCCGCAGTTCGGCGGAAGCCACTGCCGGGTCAATCAACGCACTGCGTTCTGTGGCGTACGCTTTGCTCAGGAGCCGATCAAACGGCACGTGGACGAATGCCGGATCGCCGTAGTATGTCTCGCGGTCTGCGAAGGCGAGCTTTGCCGCCTCCACCACCGTGTGGATGTACTCAGTCGAATTGTGGCCCATAGCGGCAAGGTCGAATTGCTCAAGCAACGTGAGTTGCTGCAGGAAAACCGGCCCTTGGCACCAGGGACCGCACTTATAGACGTCCAGCCCGCGATAGTTGACTGTGACGGGAGGCTCAACCTTGGTGCGAAATGCGGCGAAATCCTCTGCCGCGATCAACCCCCGGTGCGGCTCACCGCTGGCGTCGAGTATCTCCGTGTTCGCCGCAAAGGCAGCGGCTTTCGCAGCTACGTCACCGCGATAGAAGTAGTCGAGGGCCGCCTGCAAGCCCGCTTCGCGCCCGCGATGCTGCTCCCGCATCTCAGCGTCAATGGCTGCTTGAAAGGTGGCCGCCCAGTCCGGCTGCCGCCACAGCATGCCAACTGCCGGCACTGCGCCGTTGTCCAGGAATGCCTCCGCCGACGTCGGCCAGCGAGTACGAAATTTCTCCGCGTGGGTTGCCAGTGAGCGGCTCAATTCCGCATACATAGGAAAGCCGTCGCGCGCCATGTCCACTACCGGACCCAGCGTCTCCTTGAGGCTCAACCTGCCGTAACGCAGCAAAGACGTTACCCATGACCCAAACGCGCCCGGCACCGTGGCGGGCAGAAAGCCGTCACCCGGAATAAGGTCGATGTTCTGAGAGCGAAACCAGTCGATGGTTGCTCGTTTGGGGGCGATGCCCTGTCCGTTTATGGCGACAACCTGCGGCCCGTCCGCGTTCGCGCTGTGAATGAGAGTCGGTGCTTCTCCGCCAATGCCGTTGGCGTGGGGCTTCAGCAGATTGAGCGCAAAGCCGGCCGCCACGCCCGCATCGATGGCGTTCCCGCCCTGGTCCAGCACCCGCATCCCAATCGCCGTCGCCAAGTAATGCCCCGTTGTCACGACGCCGTGCGTTCCCATGATGACGGGGCGTGTGGTAAATTCCGCCATTGCTCTTCATCGCTCCTTATGCCGACAACTCACCTCGTACGCAACTACCCCCACTGGAATCGTTCGGCCGGCTCTAACGTTCATGAATTGCTCAAGAATTGTTGCTAATGAACGTAGCACGCCACTCTCAAATCCGCAAACGGGATCGCACATAGCCAGCGAATCCTCGTGAATGGTACGATTAGACAAGTAGATTTGACTTCGTTCTCACATACCTCCGACCATGAAACCGAGACCATCTCAGCCGGTGCCCGTTACACCCCTTGACCTCGGCGACAGTTTGCGCCTCCGCTTTGCCGTGCCCGAAGACTTCGACGCCTTGGTTGTCTACATCGAACGCGTTCCCGAATACCGTTCGCCCACGGACTCCGTGGCCGAGTGGGCCCACGAGCTCATGTCCGGCAAACATCCGACGACGCGCGCCAGCGACTTCACCGTCGTGGAGGATACGCGCACCGGCAAGATCGTCTCTTCTCTTTGCATTATTCCGCAGACCTGGTCGTACGGCGGCATCCCGTTTGGCTGCGGCCGCATCGAGCACGTGGCCACGGACCCGGCCTATCGCCGACGCGGTTTGATTCGCGCGCAGATGGACGCCATCCATGGGCTCAGCGCGTCAAAAGGCGAACTAATGCAGGCCATCACCGGCATCCCGTGGTACTACCGCCAATTCGGCTACGCGTACGCAATCGATCTCTACTGCGGCCGCAAGGTGCGCGCACCGCTGCCTGACCCAGATCACAGATCGCAGTATCGAGTCCGACCCCTTAGAGAGTCCGACTACGCTTTCGTTAGATCCGTTTACGACTATGCGGCCCGGCGGCAGCCTTTTAGCGTGGTACGCTCTGACGCGCATTGGGAATGGGAGTTCTCCGGCCGCTCCACCGACAGCGAGGTCTACCGGCCTTGGCTCATCATCGAGGACACGGCGCAAATGCAGTTAGGCTACATCCAGCACCACCCACTCTCCACTAATCCCGGCCCATGGCTTCTCTCGGTGCGCCAATGCGCGCTCGCTCCTGGCGTCAGTCCTCTGAACGTGATCCCGGACCTGCTGCCGGCACTCTCGCGGCATGTTCATTTACTCCGCAACACTGAAGGGGAAATGGAGAGCGCGGAACCGGGCGAGATAGTGTTCATTCTAGGCCGCGATGACCCTGTTTACGTCGGCCTGCCGGACTCGGTGAGATCTGCCAGTTGGGGGTACGCCTGGTATATACGCATACCCGATCTGGCATTGTTTCTGCGCCACGTGCAGCCGGCATTGGAGAAGCACCTCCTCGGCACGCCTGCGGAAGGCTACTCCGGCACGCTGACGTTGGATTTCTTCCGTGGCGGTCTGCGGCTCGTTTTTGACGAGGGGCGGATTACCGACGTCGCCACCCTGCCCCACACGGAAGTCGAGCCCAGCGATGCCTGCTTCCCGGACTTGACCTTCCTCGAACTGCTTGGCGGACGCCGCAGCTATGCCCAAATCAAAGAGAGTGATCCTGATTGCCGAGCATCAGACAGGGCTCAGGTGCTGCTGGCCGCGCTCTTTCCGCCCTTCACGGGCAATCTCTGGCACTCCGACTAGGGATCTGAATCTAGAATCCAGCGGCCGGCGTCCTCCCGCTAGGCGTGATCGGTCTTGCGGCAGAGGCGGTGGTTTAGAGCGGGATTGTGCGCGTGGGCTCTACTGCGCCGTGTAGCCGCCGTCCACCGGCAGCGCCGCGCCGGTCACGAATGAGGCCGCGTCGGAGCAGAGCCACACCGCTACTGCCGCGATTTCCGCCGGACTGGCAAAACGGCCGTTCGGTTGGGAGGCCTTCAGTTTCGCGCCGACCTGCGGATTGCGCGTTACCAGCGTCCCCAGCATGGGGCTAAAGACCGCCGCCGGACAGATGCAATTCACGCGAATGTTGTGCGGCGCGTATTGCAGTGCCGCCGTCTTGGTCAAACCCACCACGCCGTGCTTGCTGGCGGCATAGGCCGGGCTGTGCTGGCTGCCCACCAGGCCCGCCACTGAGGATAAATTGACGATCGCGCCCCCGCCCGACTGCATCATCGCGGGAATCTCGTGCTTCATGCAGAGCCACACGCCCTTGAGGTTCACACCCATGACGTCGTCCCAGTCATCTTCCGTAAAGTCGATCATAGAGGCGCCACTGCCCAGCACCCCGGCATTGTTGATAGCGAAGTCCAGATGCCCGTACGTCTGCAAAGCAACGTCAACCACTGCCTCTACGTCGGCGGCCATGCGCACGTCGGCTTTCACGAATTCGGCATCCGCGCCCTCTGTCGTGATGAGGCGCGCGGTCTCCTCGCCTCCCGTCACAGCAACGTCTGCAATCACCACCTGTGCGCCTTCACGCGCAAAACCCAACGCGGCGGCTCGGCCGATCCCCGACGCCCCGCCTGTAACCAACGCGACCTTGCCCGCAAATGGACGTGACACGCTAAAGCTCCTTGCACTGCCCGCTACCGGTCTTTAAGTGAATTGCGATGCGATGAGAGCGCAGCCCGGACCGTCATTCCGGCGAAAGCCAGAATCCAGGACGTGTGCGGCGAAGATGGATTCCGCGCCCCCACACGGGGGCGAGCTTGCGCGGGAATGACGGACGGAACGCTGATCTTTCTACACGCGACCATGCGCGCCTCATCGAGAAAGCACCTTAGCCGCTAGCTTTCCGTCGCCATGCCGCGTCGGCTTCAGGCGCTCACTCCGTATTGCCGAACATCTCCCCAAGCAGGGGACGCACCAGCTCCCAGTTGGGCAGCAACACCTGCGCGCCGCCCTCCGTCACATAGTCGTACACCAGCGGCGGCTCGATGACGCGCGCATTGATCGGCACATCACTGAGCAAGTAGAGGTCGCGCAGGAGCACAAGCTGCTCGGCTACCGTAAGATCGGTCTCGATAATCTCATTGAATCGTTCCAGGAGCAGCGGGAATATGACGATCATCTCGTCTGAAAAGAGACCGCTGCGCGCCGAAGTAATCAGGTTCTGTTGGCGGCCCATGCGCTTGAAGTCGTTGTCCGGATGCCGTGTGCGCGCGTAGATCAGTGCGGTTTCGCCGTCCATGTGCTGCGGGCCCGCCGGAATAACAATGCGCGTGTACCCGTAGTCGAGAGTTGGGTACAGATTATCGACTAAGGTTTTCGCAACGGTTAAATCGACGCCCCCAAAGGCATTGACGAGCGCCGTAAATCCGGTAAAGTCAACGGCCGCCACAGCGTGCACAGGCACGCCGAATACCGATTCAACCGTCTTGCGCGCCAATTCCCCGCCGTTTGCCTCGTAGACCTCGCCAAAGAAGTACGCGGCATTGATGCGGTACCAGCCATAGTTGGGAATGTTCACCCAAAGATCGCGGGGTATTGAGAGGAGCGAAAGCGAGCGCGTCCTGCGCTCGATGCTGAGCAGCATGATGACGTCACTGCGGGAGTTTTCATTTGGCTGCCGCCGGTCGAGGCCCACCAGCAGGAGAGTGAAACGCTCTCCGGCGCGTAAGTCCGGTTGTGTCGCGTCCGCTCGGACTGAGGTCGCCGAAAGCGGCGCGAGCACACCAGCCAGCAAGAGAAAACAAAGAATGCCAAGGCGCAGCGACAAGCCCCAGCGATGGAAGCAGAGACCCCGGACGTTCACGCGTTCGTCTCTCGAATCGGAGCAGTGCCCAGGAGCGTCTCTATCTCGTCCTCCACCGCCGGCGTCAGCGCAATGCGATCGTGCGTTGCGATGTGCACGTGCACGCCGTTGAGAATGATCCGCAGCGCCACGCGCGTATCGCCGGGATTGCGGCTCAGAAGCTCGGCAAGCCGTTGCAGCCGCCCCAAATCCTGCGCGTCGTCCGGCGTACGCTGGACAACCAACTCAACCGCCGGCCCCGTGCGTTCCACCGGCTCCTCAGCCGGTTGGCTCTCCGGCTCGGATGCACTCTCGTCCTCGCGCTGCAGAGCGGCTGCAGCAGACGCCGCTGCGCCCTCCGCAGCCACAACCTCCACAGCCTCAGGCTCATCTACCGCGACCGGCGCTTCTTCAGACTCTGCATTGCCGTCCAGCACCCAGTCGGGCAGGCCGTCCTCGCGTGTGGAGGGTGGGTGCTCCACGCCCGCTGAAACCGCCACGGCTTGCGCGCCGTTTTCCGCCGCGGGCTGCGCACTGCCCGCCGGCGCAGCGGTTGCGTCGTCCAGAGGTCGCACGCTCTCCGCCAGGATTTTCAAAACGTCGTCACGGCTGTCCTGCTCAATGCGTCCCCGGACGACAATGAAGTTGCCATTCACGAGCAGGGCAGCACGTTCGGCATACAATTTGGGAAAGACGGTAACGTCGATATGCCCTTTCTCATCTTCCAGGGTAAGTATGGCCATGTTCTGGCCCTTGCGCGTAAAGATTCTGCGCACGGATTCAACCCGACCGGCCAGGGTGACCCGCTGGCCCTCTCTATCTCTCGTGATCTCCGCCGTAGACGTATCGGCCGCCGCGCGCAATTGTGCACTATGCGCCTTGAAAGGGTTCTCCGAAAGGTAGTCGCCCAGCAGTTCCTTTTCCCAGATGCCCTTCTCTTCCGGCGTTGCCGGTTCTGTTTCGGGCAGGGTGAAGCTGGTAAGCATGGCCGCCTGCTCCTCGCCCAAGAACGTCTCGAAGAGCGTAGGGCCTTGGTTGCTGATGCTCTGCGCCTTCTGTGTGGACGCGAGCACGTCGTCCAAGCTGGCAAGGAGCGCCGCGCGCTCTCCCATGCCGTCCAACGCCCCCACCTTGATGAGGCTCTCCAAGGCGCGCCGGTTCACGACCCGCTGGTCGATGCGCAGGCAGAAGTCGTAGAAGTCCTGGTAAGGTTCCTCGCCACGCCCCGCGGCAATCGCTTTCGCCGCGGCCGTACCCACGTTCTTCACGGCGGCAAGCCCGAAATAGATGGCGTCCTCCTTGATGGCGAAGTTGGACTCGCTCTCGTTCACGTTCGGCGGCGCCACCGTCACCTCCAAGCGACCGCACTCGCGCACCGCTTCGATGATCTTGTCCGTATTGCCAAGCTCGGTGCTGAGAACCGCCGTCATATACTCGGTAGGGTAGTTCGCCTTGAGATAGGCCGTCTGGTAGGCGATGGTGCCGTAGCACGTGGCATGGGCCTGATTGAAACCGTAGCGCGCAAAGGGTTCGAAGTCGTCGAATATCTCCTCCGCGAGGTTCTTCGCTACACCGTTCTCCACCGCGCCCTGCACGAAGCGGTCGCGGTGTTCCTGCAACTCGCGTGCAATCTTCTTGCGCACGGCGTAGCAGAGCTTGTCCGCCTCAGCCAGGGTGTAGCCGGCCACCGCCTGCGCCACCGCCATCACGTCTTCCTGATAAACCATGATGCCGTAGGTGCGTTCCAGTACCGCCGACATCAGGGGATGCCGTGCCACCGCCTTTTCGCGGCCGTGCCGACGTGCGACGTACTGCGGAATATACGCCATGGGGCCCGGACGATACAGCGCCACCAGCGCCATCACGTCCTCGATGCGGCCCGGCTGCAAATCCTTCACGCAGCGCCGCATGCCGTCCGATTCCAACTGGAAGATGCCGGTCGTCTCGCCTGAAGAGAGCAGGTCGAAGGTCTTGCCATCGTCCAGTGGGATTTTCTTGAGGTCAATGCTCTCACCGCGCGTGTCCTCGATAAAACGCACGGCGCGGTCCAGCACGGTGAGGTTGCGCAGCCCAAGGAAATCCATCTTAAGCAAGCCGATCTTCTCGATGGCGTTCATCTCGAATTGGGTCATGACGCCATCGTCGCCGACGTTGCGCTGCAAGGGGACGTACTCGGTGAGCGGTTCCCGCGAAATCACCACCCCCGCTGCATGAGTGGAGGCATGGCGCGCCACGCCTTCCAGATTCTTGGCGAGATCGAGCAGACGCTTCACCTGAGGGTCTTCTTCCACGATTCGCTGCAGGTCCTGCGACTCACGCAGCGCGTCATCCACCGTGGACATGATGGGGACCAGCTTGGCGACGCGGTCCACCTCGCCATACGTCATGCCGAGGGCTCGCCCCACATCGCGCACCGCCGCCCGGGCCTTCATCGTCCCGAACGTGATGATCTGCGCCACGTGATCGGCGCCGTACTTTTCTGTCACGTAGTTGATAACCTCATCCCGGCGCACGTCCATGAGGTCCACGTCGATATCCGGCATGGTGTAGCGTGAGGGATTGAGGAAACGCTCGAAGATGAGGCCGTAGTGCAAGGGGTCAATGTCGGTGATACCGGCGGTGTAGCACACGAGGCTACCCGCCGCCGAACCGCGCACCGTAGTAGGAATGCCCTGCTCCTTGGCCCAGTTTACGAAGTCGGCCGCGATCAAGAGGTATGAGGAAAAGCCCATGTCGCCAATGACGTCCAGTTCGTATTCCAGGCGCTCGCGTGCGGCGGCATCGGGGTCAGGATAGAGCTTTTCCAGGCCTGCGGTGCAGACCTCATGCAGATATGAGCGCTCGTCGTGTCCCGCCGGCACCTCGAAGTGGGGCAGAATGCGCTGGTCGAGAGCGAGTTCTACGTTACATTGCTCCGCGATCTTCATCGTGTTCGTCAAGGCTTCGGGTAGCTCCGCGAACCGTTCCCACATCTCGTCGGCGCTGCGCAAGTAGAACTCCTCGGTCTCCATGCGCATGCGGTTGGCATCATTGACGTTGCTGTTTGTCTGGATGCACAGGAGCACGTCGTGGGCCTCGGCATCCTCGCGGCGCGTATAGTGCCCGTCGTTCGTGGCCACCAGCGGCAGGTCCAGGTCACGCGCCAGCTTCACGAGCTTGCCGGTTACTTCCCGCTCCCAGTCCATATCGTGGTCTTGGATTTCGATGTAGAAGTTATCCGGGCCGAACAGGTCGCGGTAGCGGAGCGCCAGTTCCCGCGCCTTTGCCTCGTTGCCGTCCTGGAGCGCGCGCGGAATCTCGCCCGACGGACAGCCGGAGAGGCAAATCAGGCCCTCGTGATACTGCTCCAGCAGTTCGTGGTCCACCCGCGGCTTGTAGTAGAAGCCCTCTAACTGCGCCTGCGTCGCCAGCTTGACGAGATTGCTGTAGCCCTGGTTGTCCTTGGCCAGGAGCGTGAGGTGGTACTGCCGGTCGTCCAGCTTGGGCTCCTTGTCGAAGCGCGAGCGCGTGGCCACGTACACCTCGCAGCCAATGATCGGCTTGATGCCCCGGCTGCGCGCCTCTTCATAGAACTCGATAGCGCCGTAGAGCACGCCGTGATCGGTAAGGGCAATGGCTTCAAAGCCCAATTCCTTGGCGCAGTCCATCAATTCCGGCATGCGGCTCATGCCGTCGAGCAGGCTGTAATGGGTATGCAGATGCAGGTGGGTAAATTGCTTCATGCAGGCAGACGGCTCCTAGGATTGGCTTTACGCCAATTGGGAGAAGTGCTTAGACAAGGATACCTAGAATACGAATTGAATGAAAGTGAATAACAGTCTTGACCAACAGTGCTTAACGAACCATACATCGCTCGATTCCGCCTGCCGTAAGGGACTCGCAGGAGTTAAGAAAACCTGCGGAAAATTCGCCGCTTTACGCGGGTGGCACAGCCGCCAAATCCGACACGGCCCGGAGCGCAATTAGCAACTAGTATTCGTCACTCTCGCGCTAGCTCGCCTCCGCAGAAGACGCGGAACCCAGTCCGCCATTGCTATGAGAATAGCGTGACCAAGCCGTTCGCCCTGAGCATCGTCGAAGGGTGAACGGCGGAGGTAACGGATAGCAACTCCGCACCCTATTCTCTCCATTCATGCTTCGACAGGCTCTGCACGACAAGAATCCCCATTCACCAAAAGAAAAAGCCCCGCTTACGAGAAGCAGGACTTCACAAGCCGGCCTATCGGTACCGGTCACGTACTACACGGCCGCGCCTGACCAGCGCTCTCCGCCGTATCGAACGACTGGCCGCACGAGCACGACTGCGCGGCGTTGGGATTGAGAATAGTAAACCCGCCGCCAATCAAGGCGTTGCTGAAGTCGATCTCCGAGCCGCTGAGGTACATGAGGCTGAACGGGTCCACAAACACGCGCACGCCTTCGTTCTCGATTACCTCGTCACCGTCGTCCGCGCGCTCCTCCATGGACATGCCGTACTGAAACCCCGAGCACCCACCCGGCGACACAAACACCCGCAACCCCGCATCCGGGTTCTCCTGCGTCATCAAGCTCTTCAGTTGCTCCACCGCTGTCGGAGTCATGGATAGCATCTGGGTCAAACCTAATTCCAGCTCAAGACCGACTAGCTAACACCGCTTCGACTTCATTATACATCCTACGCGCAAACTACGCACACAGAATTACAGCTTTCGATCTAGCTTTTCGTTGATTTGTCTCAATAAACCAATTTCCTCCCGCTTTGTCGTGACATAGAAGCGAAACGGATACATGCCAAGTGTAATGACAGCTATAGGCACAAAGATCAAAAGCGAAGCGAGTCTCTCTTCAGATGATACTTTCTTCTATCACCCCTCAATCTGATACATGCCCGCTGGCCAAAGTGTAGTCCTCAAGAGTAGTAGCGTCAAAACGAGTTGTATAATGAATTGAAGCAGCGACTGCTAGCGATTGGGCTCAAGGCCTGGCTCAGCAGTCAGGACCCAATTAACTCACCAAAGTGAGTTCGATTGCATGCCGGAGGGCGAGTAAGTGTACACCTGCGAAGGAGCAAGATGATCGAAGAAACATCAACTCAATCAAATCATCGAAACCAACTAGCGCTGAAGTTACCCGAGCCAGACGTGGTGTCGGACGACCCCTGGGGCGACGACATTCTCCGCCGGAGAGATATCGCTGCACGGCTGACCAAGCTCATCCAACATCAGGAGGTGCCGTTTGTGGTTAGCATTGATGGGGATTGGGGTACCGGTAAGACGTTCCTGTTGAAGCGCTGGCAGGCTGACTTGCAGAAGCAAGGCTTTAGCGCTATTTACTTCAATGCTTGGGAAGACGACTTTTGTGACGACCCTCTCCTAGCCATTATCGGGCAAATTTCCGAACACTTCAAAGAAGAAGGCGAGCTACAGCAACTTGCTGAGAAGCTTGCATGCGTCGCAATCCCCTTGCTAAAACGGAACGTCATCAGTGTGCTAGAGAAGCACACTGGATTAGTGCTGGAACTTGAAAGTAAGGAACAGTCTGAGAGAGATCTATTAGCGGAGTACCTCGACCACAGAGCAACGAAGGATAGATTAAGTAAAGGCATAGGGGAACTAGCTTCTACAGTTCTCATGGAAACCGGGCACCCTTTAGTTTTCATCATTGATGAGCTCGATCGGTGCCGCCCTACTTTTGCCATCGAACTCCTGGAAAGGGTAAAGCACATATTCGATGTTCCCAATGTAGTGTTCGTCTTTGGAGTCAACCGGCGAGAGCTTTGTTTGGCACTCCAATCGGTATATGGGGAGATCGAATCTAGCATCTATTTAAGAAGGTTTTTCGATATGGAATTCTCGCTGCCAAATGTAAACTCAGAGCTATTTTGCAGGAATCTAATGGGAAGATTTGGGTTTGCAGAGTTCTTTCAGTCGTTGGATAAAGAAGCTACTTCCAACTCCCGACTAGACGAGTTTCAATTGCTTCACAAGTATATGCCAATACTATGGGGCCGACTTGGTCTCTCCCTTCGGGACATGGACTACTGTGTTCGCACGATTGCATTAGTAGGAAAGAGCCTAGGTCCTCAGCAAAGCTTCTTTCCTTGGCTGCTCGGTCTACTCATACCACTGAAACTCATCAATACCACATTGTATCGGCATTTTATACATGGGGATTGCCGTGCAAGTGACGTTATCGACTACGTTGAGAAAGCGATTTCACTTGGAGAATCAGACTTTACCGCGAGCCCCACTATTGGCTTAGTGAGTATATTGGATAGAATTGAGAGCCAGTTGTATCGTGCAGAGAAGCAGATTTACGACGCCTCTGAACCTTCGTCAGCTCTGGACCAACTGAAACTAAAGCTAGACAACTCACGCTTTACCCATCCAGACTACCTATCTGAAAGAACTCAGAAATCGGACGATAGGAGAATAGCCAGGCTGCTTGAACTCTCTAGTTCAGCAAACATGCTGAACTTCTGGGACAACATAATTGACCACATTGCTGGGTTGATTGACCTCCATCAGCCAGTCCGCACCACTTAGAATTCTCGATTAAAGAATCACCTTTCTCACCCAATCTCTGGCGCGATGCGGCTCACGAATCTGTCACCAATTCGCACGGTGGCTCGATCACTCTCATGGTGACACAAATACATCAACTGGAAATCGAAATTGGGTTGCCGCATTGAAAATGAGTTCTACGATACTTAAGTTTTGTCTTTGTTTAAACCAAGTATCAGTGTGATTGCTTGACGCTCTTGCCTACCTTTGCGTAGCATGAGTCATGAGGCCGTGCTAGACGGGGAACTAGCGGTGCCCTGCACCCGCAATCCGCTATAGCGGGGTTGACAGCTTTCCGTGAGGTTCGCGTTCGTTGGAGGCTGCTGCGTGGTAAGCGGCGTTGATGGCTGGGTCTTGCGCGGCGAGAGGCCGTGAACCCCGTCAGGTCCGGAAGGAAGCAGCGGTAAGCGGTAACTCTCGGGTGCCGCAAGGAAGCTTGGCCGGAGCTAGCGCCACGTAAGCGCTTCAGGGAGCGGGATCGAAGGAAAGGCACGGCCTCTTTACGTCTCTAGCGCCGCGGTGATGTGGCGGTCTTTCGGGCTATCCGGCAAGACCGGATGCCACCCGCGTACTGCATTCGAGTCGCACTTTACGCCGTTCCGCGTAGGCTTGCGTTGCATACAGCGGAAGTGAATTTTTCCTCTTCATGCCGGCGCATTCCCTTTTCGTTACTTCAGACAGGATCCTCGTGGAGAAAACGGTGAAGATGGATTCCGGCCCCGAATCATTCGATACGCCGTATCGAGTACGGGGCAGGCTTTTCGCCGGAATGACAGTCCCCAAGGACCTCTCCTTTTCCCTGCTGCCGTAATGCATGCATTTATCCCCCGGCGTACTTTTTTCACCGTATCGACGGAGTGATTTGAGGGACTTAATCTCTGTAACCATGAATTCTAGACTCCTCGCTGCGCGCGGAATAACGTAGAATTCAACACAGGGATTACGAGACGTTTGGTTTGGCTGGTCTTGGTGAATTCTTGCATGTGGCGCTGTTGTTCGTTGGAGAGCAGCGTGCTCTAGTTGGAAACGAGGAGTCTCTCGTCCGTGTCACGGGTGGTGTTGTACAACAAGTGGCGGCCGCAGGCTTTTGCCGATGTGGTCGGGCAGGAACCGACGGTGCGCACGCTACAGAACTCCCTGGCGTCGGGGCAGGTGGCACATGCCTACATCTTTGCGGGGCCGCGCGGCTCGGGCAAGACCTCCTTGGCGCGCATCCTGGCGAAAGCCCTCAACTGCCTGCAGGGCGTCCAGCCGGAGCCCTGCGGCAAGTGCGACGCCTGCACGGACATCGTGGAGGGCCGCTTTCTCGACCTCGTGGAGCTCGACGCCGCCTCCAATCGTGGGATCGAGGACATCCGCGACCTGCGGGAGCGGGTGAACTTTGCGCCCGTGAGTGGCCGCTACAAGTTCTACCTCATCGACGAGGTGCACCAACTCACGCCGGAAGCCTCGAACGCGCTCTTGAAGACCCTGGAAGAGCCGCCGGACCACGCCGTCTTCGTGCTGGCAACCACTGAAATCCACCGCGTGCTGCCCACCATCCTATCGCGGTGCCAGCGGTTTGATTTTCGCCGCATTCCCGTGCGGTCGCTGGTGGGACGCCTGCAGGAGATCGCCGAGGCGGAAAAGGTGGCCGCCGAAACGGAAGCCTTGAACATCCTCGCGCGCATGGCCGGCGGCAGTGCCCGCGACGCCGTGAGCCTCTTCGACCAGGCCATCATCTACGCCGAGGATGGCGTGTCCGCAGCCGCAGTGCGGGAGATGCTGGGGCTGGCCCACACGGCGGTGGTGGCGGAATTTGTCGACACCCTGGCGCGCCGCGACACCAAGGAGGGCCTGCGCGTGCTTTCGCAAGCCGCGGACCAGGGCCTGGACATGCGGCAATTTGCCCGCGAGACCATCCGTTATCTGCGGGGGACGCTGCTCCACAAGAGCGGCATGGAAGCCGCCGAGCTTCTCGAGATGAGCGAGGAGGAGGCCGCGCTCATGGACGGCTTGGCGGAGCGCATCTCGCTTTCCGAGATTGTGCAAGCCATTCGGCTCTTTTCTGAGGCCGAACAAGCACTGCGCTTGGGAGTCTTTCCGCAGCTTCCCGTTGAGCTGGCTTTGGTGGAGTTTTGCGCTAAAGATGAATCTCCAAGCGCATCACCGGCTCCTATGCCTGCCTCACGACAGACTGCCCCAACGTCTCCCCCACAGGCTGCCCCGCAGTCAGCGCCTCCGGCGAGTGCAACTGCGGCTGGCACGCCACCGGCAGACGCGACCAACACTGCGGATGCAACGGAAACCTCAAGTGACCCGTCTGCCGCCGCGACCAAAACCACTGAATTGCCACCGAGTGCCACTGCTGCCGCAGAGGCTGCGGACACACCGCTCGCAGAGATCCAACAGCGCTGGGATGCCGTGGTGGACTCCTTCCGCCGACCGAACGTGCACCTGCGCGGCGTGTTGCGCGACTGCACGCCGATAGCCGTACAGGACCGGGTGCTAACGCTGGAGTTTGCGCACGCGTGGCACCGCGACCAAGTGCGCCAGCCCGACAATCTCATTCTGGTAGAGAAAGCTATCGCGCAGACCATTGGCCGTCACTTCTCTGTCGAATGCACACTGGTGCAGAGGGATTCACCGGCGAGCGCCTATGAGAAGGACCCGGCGCATGACCCGGTGGTGCGCAAGGCCCAGCAACTCTTTCCCGGTACGACCACCTATGAGAATGCCGATGAGGAAAGTTTACCATCCGCACAATGAAGGCTGAGGCGGACGAGCGGGCCAATGCGCATTACGTCCACATTGCTCGCCGTACCGCGTATGAGCAGGCAAGCTTGCGGCTGCAAAGCAGGCAACATTCACAAGGCAGTGGTACATTAGACAAGGTGAACCAAGGCTGAAACGATACGGCGCGATTTGAGACTCTGGAGAGGAATTGCGCGGCGGCACGTCGCAGAGGGGAGATAGGAACAATGGGTCTGGAGATATTCGAGCGGGGAAGGCTCCCGCGCTGGGTGCGGATGCGGCAAGAGCTGGTAACCGCCACCATCGATGACGTGGCTGCCGCCGTTGCCGAGGAGTTTGCGCGACCCGAAATCCGCGAGACCATACAACCGGGCAAGCGCGTCGCCCTGACCGGTGGCAGCCGCGGTATCAACCGCATTGACCAGGTGCTGAAAGCGGCGGCGCATGAGATAAGAAAGCTTGGCGCCGAACCCTTCATCGTGCCGGCCATGGGCAGCCACGGCGGCG
>JAAXIC010000008.1:2425-174566 GCA_012270555.1 Chloroflexota bacterium | reverse complement strand
TTACCTGACACTTACAGGAATGACATCCATGTCAAAGTATGGTCGCCAGGCGTTCGTCCAGAATAGTCTTGTTCATGCCGCCCACTACCAGGGTCCGCAACTGGCCTTCGCGGTCAATGAAGAACGTCATGGGCAGGCTGGTGACAAGATAGCGATTCACGACGGCAACGTCGGGGTCGAGTACAACCGGAAAGTCCACGCCAACTTCGCCCAAGAACCGCCTGACCGCCTCAGGGTTTTCGCGCACATTCACCCCGAGTATGACGAGACCCTCCGCTTGGTGTGCCTCGTACGTCTCTTGCAAGAGAGGCATTTCCTCGCGGCACGGCACGCACCACGTGGCCCAAAAGTTGAGCACTACCGGCCGGCCGCGGTAGTCGCTGAGGGAAACGGTCTCACCATCCAGCGTTTCCAGCGTGAAGTCCGGGGCCGCTTCCCCTTGGGTTGGCACCGCCTCCGGCAGGCCGGGCAGACGGTCGAGCAGGGAGTCGCGCAGTTGCAGCAGAAACGAAACCGCAATCGTGGCGACTAATATGGCTAGGATCACAACCAGTGTGCGGAGCGGCCCTCGCTTCATCCCTGTTTACCTTGTGTGTGTTCTCTCTTAAAGTGAGGTGGATCGTGCGCTTCAGTGTCCAAGTTACCATATTCGCCTCATTCCCTGCGTAATCTGGGTTACACACTGGTGATCCGCATGCTTTGCGCGGGTGCGACGTTCGGTCTGTTGATGCCCTTGCTTTGGAGGGAAAATGCATCCGGGGCACGGTCATCGGTCAAGAGTCGTTACCGATTTCGCTGCTGGCCCCTTGTGCAAAGGAGTCAGTTATACAAATGCGGTATAGTCTCTAGTGCGGACTCGCGAGACGAGAATTCCGGTCTGATGTCTTGGCAGATGACACCGGGGCGGTGACCGAATAAGCATAAAAGCCAAAGTCTATGCGCTGACGAGAAAAGGGAGATACTCTATGCAGTTGCTTGACGGTAAGGTAGCGATTATTGCGGGCGCGAGTAGCGGCATGGGCGCGGCCACCGCGCGGCTTTTTGCCGCTCAGGGGGCAAGGGTTGTACTCGGTGCCCGCAGCGCCGATGCGCTTGCAGGCCTTGCGGATGAAGTTAATGCGGCAGGCGGAGCCGCGCTCGCTGTCTCTACGGATGCCACCGACCGCGCGTCCGCGCAAACGCTCGTGGACGCAGCGGTAGGAGAATTTGGCAAGGTCGATGTGCTTGTAAATAGCGTGGGCACCAATCTCAAGCAGCGCGCGCTCACCGTGCTCGATCCGGTTGACTGGGACATGATGCTGGCAACGAATCTGTCGGCAGCGTTCAATCTGACCCGCGCGATACTCCCGCAATTGCGCGCGCAGGGCGAAGGGCTTATCGTGCACTATTCCTCCGGCGCGGTGCAGCGGCCCGACGTTTCCGGTGTGGCATACCAAGCCTCGAAACACGGTGTGGCTGGGCTAGCTTACGGGACAATGGAAGAAGAAAAAGAGAACGGTATCCGCGTGACGGTGATCTTTCCCGGTCTCTGCAATACGCCGCTCGTGGAGAAAAGGCCGACCCCCACGCCGCCGGAGGTCTTGGCGAAAGCACTCGAGCCAGAGGACGTCGCTAAAGCAGCCCTGATGGTCGCCTCTCTGCCGTCACGAGCCTATGTGCCTGACATGCGCTTGCTGCCCAGCCAACTCTAGGCACCGCGTCGTGCAAGTGCTTATTGACCTGCCAAGAAGCGGGGGACAAGCTCCAATGCTGTCGCATTAGCCATTGTGGGGGAGGAACATGGCGCTCATGACACCGCTAGTCCTCGGTAGCGCAGGTTTGTAACCTGCGTCTGCTGCACGGTCAATCCTTGTGTGCTTTCTCTCTCACATGCGGCGACGTTGGAGATGTGCTCTGTGCTGCTTACTCTGGGGGGGACAAGCCCTCGCGCTACTAAATCTGGGCTGAGCCTAGCGCTCAATTCGATAGGCGCAGAGTGACCCGCCGTACGTGCCAACGCAGAAGCCGTCTGGGGTGAGACCGGGCGACGCGGTGAGCGGCGCGCCAAAATAGGCGCGGTCCGTGCATGTGCCGGTGGTTTGATCCAGCACGGAGAGCCAGCCGTCGCAGCCACCGACAAGTACGCTCCCATTCAAGGGCATAGGCGCGGCCAGCAGCGACCGTATGCCCCGTTTGTACGGAGTCATGTCGAGCAGGTCCTCTCCAGACTGAAACTGCCAGACCGGCCCGCCGGAATGCAGGTCGAAGCAGTGCACGGTGCCTGCGGCTGTGGCAGCGTAGATGCGATCATTCGCGACGGCGATACCCGTGGCATATCCCGGCAGCGCCTGGGCGTAGTGGGCCACTACCTTTCCTGTTCTCGCCTCAAGTACGACGAGGTCTCCTTGCAGTCCTCCGGTCAGGCTCGCGCCCGTATGCGGAGACGCGGAGCTTACGACCACCAAATCACCTGCCAGCACCGGTGAGGCGCAGAAGTACTCCACCGGCAAGTCCTGTTCCCAGACGATTGCGCCCTCCTTCATGCTGAGCGCGAGAAAACCACGACGCTGCACGGGCACGATGCAAAGCTCTTCGTTATACACTTGCGGACAGATGTATGACGGCCATTCGTCGCCGTCCGCAGGCGCAAAGTGCCACTTCCGGTCGCCGGTGGCAATATCGTACGCGCCGTACCCCGCCTTTGAACCCGCGATAATGTACCCCCCATTGTGGGCAGGGGCCGAATACACCCAGCGCAAAGGATGCGCAGGCAACTCTGTCGTCCATTCGCGTTTACCGGTTGCCATTGCGATGAGATGAAGCTCTCCGGCGACGGTTAGGGCCGCGCACCAATCATTGCTTTCCTGATCAGCGGGATTGTGGCCCTTGCTAACGACTTCTACCCGGTTTTTGATTGAAGACCCCGTTGGGTAATGCCATTGTTCCTCGCCGCTCTGTGCGTTGAGGCTCGTTACCCCGTTGCGGCCGGGCAATTGCTCACTCTGTAGGCTGACCAGCACCTTATCCTTGAAACCGACTGGCGCGGCGCGGTGCAGCGGGCTTTCGAGGTTGTGCTGCCAGGCGAGGGAGAAGGTATCCTCCCCGACCTCAACGCTGTTTGGCGCAGAGCCGCTGGGTCGAGAGGAAGCCTGTTCACCCGCTATTCTGCTGAGCCCAGTCCCTGGTCCACCAGCGTGCAAATCCGTTTGAATTCCCGCGGGAGAGAAGGAGACGACCCGGCACCCGCGCGGCCGGGTGTCGATGCCGCCGAAGCAGGCGGACGCCGCCGACGCGACGATTGTCTCGCCCATGGTGAAGACTCTGCTGGAGTGCCAGTGTCCGTGAAGCACAAGTGCTCCGTTGTTTTCCTGAAACCGCTTCAGTAGGTCCGCGTCAGGAGAGATGTGGAGCAAAAGAACCGACTTGCGGTGTCTTGGCTGTAAAGCAAGATCCGCCCAGAGCCAGCGTTCCTTGCGAGCCCGACCGGCAGCGGTAAAGTAGTTGTCCTCGGTGGCGTAAATCACAAAGTGATACCCACCCCAATCAAAGCTGTAGTAGGTTGGGCCCAGGGTCGCTTCGAAATTGCGGGTGCATGGTGTATCGCCGTCTTGAGACCGGCGTTCGATGTTGCCATCGTGGCCCCCAAACACCGAGAAGACGGGAATTGACACAGATTCGATTGCCGCCCGATAGCTCTCTAATTCGGGGACGGTGCCCATATTCGTCAGGTCGCCGGTTACTACGGCCAGGTCGGGAGCGAGATTACCAACGTACTCATCAAGGTCGCGCGCCAAGACTGCCTGCGAGACCGCGCCGCTGTCGTCGAGGACCACATGGGTATCGGAAAGATGGGCCAGACGGAAGCTATCCCGCGCCCGCTCCGGGGCGGGAATCAGGGGAAAGTCAAACGACTCAGACGTTGGTTCGCCGTGCAAGAGCGCATAGAAGCGCTCTTGCGGACGATATCCCGCAGGTACGGTAACGAAGACGTAGCGATCTAGGTTCGGATCGATGGCGAGGGAATAGTGACCGCCTGTATCAGTCTGCACAATGGCGTCGCCGTTCGAGACCAGAACCCCGGCGATACCTTCATTTGCTGCCGCATCGTAGACCCGGCCTGAGACACTTCGAGACGCCATGAGACCTCCACTTGTTATCCTTGGTAGCAGTATGCCTGCAAACGCTGGGGCTGATTAGGTTGCAGCATAGCATAGTCCACTAGCTTGCTCCTGAACCATGGGGTAAGGTATAGAGGAATCGTACATTCGCACGTATTCGTTTGTCTGTTTTGACGTGGGGCATCGCTTTGCGCCGCGATAGGGAAATCCAATGGCACAGGCAGACATTGAGAAGCAAGCGCCCACGTCATCGTGGCGGGTGACGAAGGTTACTGCAGAAGGCGCCATAAACAGCCCTGACGTATTGGCACGTGAAGAGCCGTTGGAAATTCGGGTGAACGGTCAGAGCATCGCGGTAACCATGCGCACGCCCGGTCACGACGAGGAACTTGCCGCCGGGTTCCTGTGGACGGAGCGGCTCATCGCTAGACCTGAATCTCTGATCTCCATTGGGCATTGCCCGGGCAAAACCGAGGAAGAACGCGAGAACATCGTCCTCGCGTACGTTGACGGCGCGAGCGGTGCCTTGGAAGAGGGCTGGCAGCGGAATTTTCCGGCTTCTTCGAGTTGCGGCATTTGCGGCAAGGCGAGCATTGAGGCTGTACGGCAGGCCGCGGAGCCGATTCAGAGTGATATACGAGTTGCATCGAACATCTTGCACGGTTTACCAAAGACCCTGCGGCAGGCACAGGACACCTTCGACCGCACCGGAGGGTTGCATGCCGCCGGACTATTCGATAGTGAGGGTGACCTCATTCTGTTGCGGGAAGACGTGGGACGCCACAACGCAGTGGACAAGATGGTCGGGGCCGCCCTCTTTCGGAAGATGCTGCCCTTGGAGGACTCCTTGGTGCTTGTCAGTGGTCGGGCCGGCTTCGAGATTGTGCAAAAGTGCTTGCTGGCGGGGGTGCCTATTGTAGCCGCGGTTGGGGCGCCTTCGAGCTTGGCGGTGGAACTCGCCGCCGAGTCAGGTATGACACTTGTAGGGTTTCTCCGCGAGAACTCGATGAATGTCTACACCGGTGCGGAGCGGGTACTGGCCTAGGCGCGAGGAACGCCAAACGGTGCCGCAGCTAGTACGGTTTTCAGACAGATTTGGAGATGCCTCGGTTCCGAGATTGTCCCCTCTCCCTCAGGGAGAGGGCTAGGGTGAGGGTGAAACATCAAAGCAGAATTGAGTTGAAAGGGTACTAGTCTAGAGATTGCGCGTCGTCTTGGGTCTCTTCCGCTTGCTTCTTCGGCTGCTGCATGAATTGCCAGCCGAATCTGCCCTTGATGCATAGATTTCCCTTCGTGACGTCACTTTCCAACGGCGACATGACCTTGACGATTTCGTTGTCTTGAACATGCAGGGTTAGAGAGCATCCGACTCCACAATACGAACAGATCGTATCGGTCTCGCTATGCGCCGTTTCATCCCACGTACCGGTGGCGCGCATGTCGTACTCGCTGCGGAACATAAGCGCGCCCGTCGGGCAGACACCGATACAGTTACCGCAGTAGACGCACGCGGAATCGGGAAGCGGCACCGCGTATTCCGTGGAAATGCGCGCATCGAAGCCCCGTCCCGCCACGGCAATGGCAAAAGTATTCTGAGCATCCTCGCCGCAGGCTTCCACGCACTTGTAGCACAGAATGCACTTGCTGTAGTCGCGTATGTAGAGTTCGTTGTCGATCTTTACCGGTTGCTCGACCGTGTGGGCGGCGTCTCCTGCGGGCGCAGCATGGTGTCCGGGAACGGCATTGTCTCGCTCATCGGCAGCAGTAGCCGGTCCCGGCGGACCGTACCGCTCCGGCTCTGCCTCGTACTCCTCCATGTACGCTTGCAGTTCCGGCGCTGTGGACACGTCTACAGACGACGCGAGAAACTCCAGCACCATACGCCGGCTGAGACGCACGCGCGGGGAGTCGGTCTGCACCTGCATGCCCGGCTCCACCTTGCGTGAACACGCAGGGACGAGGGTGCGCGAGCCTTCAAGCTCAACCACACAAACGCGGCAGACGTTGACGGGTGTAAGGCTCTCCAAGTAGCAGAGAGTCGGTGTTTCTATGCCCACGCGTTGGGCCGCATGGAGGAGCGTCGTGCCTGCGGGAACCGACGTTTCCTGGCCGTCAATAGTCAACTCGACTTCCGGTTGCGGAGCTTCTTCAGGGGCCGTTGGCAACGGGCCGCGCGGCACCGGATTGAGAAACTGCCAGGTTGGCGTCAAGGCTGCTTCTTCGGATTCTGGAGGCATTAATGCTTACTCCCGTTAAAAAGCCCCATGCGTGCCACGGCGGATTCGATAGCGCTCGATGCCGTTTGCCCGAGCCCGCAAATGGACGCGTCGCGCATGGCTTGCCCGACTTCGTTAAGCAGGTGGATTTCGTTTGCAACGGAGCCAATAGTCTTTTCCGCTACCAGGCGGTGGAGCAATTCTTCTTGCCGCACCGTGCCGACGCGGCAGGGCACACATTGACCGCACGACTCGTCCCGGAAGAAGGCGGCGATGCGGAGGAGTACGCTTTGCATGTTGACCGTGTCATCGAAGAGCATAACAACACCGGACCCGAGCGTGGTTCCGGCTGCGCGCGTCGCCTCAAAGGTCAGCGGAATATCTAACTCCTCGGGGGTGAGAAATGTCCCGGCGGCTCCACCCAGCAAGACGGCCTGCAATGTGCCGCTGCCGGCCACGCCGCCTGCAAGCTCGATCAGATCATTGAGCGCCGTGCCAAACGGAACTTCATAAACGCCGGGGCGTCCCACGTGCCCGGACAAGCAGAAGAGCTTGGTGCCGGTGGATTGCTCCGTGCCAATTGTAGCAAAGGCGTCGCCACCTTCCAGCACGATGTCGAGCACGTTGATCAAGGTCTCGACATTGTTTACGAGTGTAGGTTTGCCAAAGAGACCGACCTCGGTGGGGAAAGGCGGTTTGTTACGCGGTTCGCCGCGAAAGCCCTCGATGGAGTTGAAGAGCGCGGTTTCCTCGCCGCAGATATACGCTCCCGCGCCGCGCCGAATCTCTATATCAAATGACACGTCGTGTCCCAAGATGGAAGGGCCGAGAAGTCCGGCTTCGCGTGCTTGTGAAATGGCATTCGTTATGCGTTCCAAAGCCAAGGGATATTCGCCGCGCAGGTAGATGTAGCCCTTTTCGCAACCGGTTGCGGCGCCCGCAATCGTCATCGCCTCGACCACCGCGAACGGGTCCTCTTCCATGACTACGCGGTCCTTGAAGGTGCCCGGCTCGGATTCGTCGGCATTGCAAATCATGTAGCGAGGCTGGGCCTCGGCGGAAGCCACAGCCTGCCACTTGACGCCGGCCGGAAAGGCCGCGCCGCCGCGCCCAAGCAGCTTTGAGTCGGCGACCTCTTGAACTACCTGAGCCGGGCCCATGTCCAAGGCACGTTCCAGCGCTTGATAGCCGTCGGCACTGCGGTAGCTCGTTAAGTCATCTGGGTCTATTCGACCAACGCGGTGCAGTAGTCGTAGTTCGTCGCTGCCCGCCTGGGGCACTGAACGTACGCCGAAGGATGTTTCACTTGCCTTAGTTGTGTTCTCGGGGTCAGCGAGGGTCTGTGCTAACTTGGCAGCATCCGCAGGAGCGAGCACCGTAGTAGACGGATTCACGCCTGCTACGGTTACCATCGCCGCGGGCGCGCGCTCGCACATGCCGAGGCACGGACTGTGGTGCCAGGTGATGTTGCTATCCAAATCTGTGCTGCCCGACGCGCCAAAGCGTTCCGTCATGGCGGTGCAGAGTGCCTGCGCGCCGTTTGCCAGGCACGCGATGTCGTCGCACACGTGCGCCACCACCGGCGGCTTTGGCTGGACCGAGAACAGCGCGTAGAACGTCGCGACACCGTACGCTTCCGTGGGCGGGACAGTGAGTCTCTGGCAGGCGTAGTTGAGCGCCCCGGGGCTTATCCAGCCAATGCGTTCTTGAATTGCATGCAATACCGGCAGCAAGAGGTGCCGGTTTGCCCTGGCGGCATGACCCGCAGCAGGCGCATCCGCTTCGCCCGAGATAAAGTGAGCATCGCTTATAAACCCCGAATCCGGCGCTTCTAAGACTCTGTCTACCGCCAATTGCTCTGCCGCGTTAGGCGTGTCGCTGGTGAGGTGGAGATCCATGGGGGTTTCCTGTAGGGCTTGACCAGGAAGGATGCGTGCTAGTCCTGCGCGATTGCCGCCTCGATCTTCTCTACGCGGATAGCAGTGGCTTTGAACTCAGCCGTGCCCGACTTGGGATCGGTCGCGTCAATGGTCAGTTCGTTCGTTGCGACTTCGTTGGGGAAGTGGGGGGTCATGAATGCGAGTCCGGGACGCAGAGAAGAGTCAAACCGGACGGGTGCCCGCACCGACCCCCGGCGTGAGCACACGCGCACCGTCTCGCCTTCTGCAACGCCAAGGTCTTGACCGTCTTCGGGCGCAAGATCAATGGTCTCGCCCCGGCGCAGTGGCGACGTGTAGCTTGCGGTCTGTACACCGGTGTTAAAGGAGTCAAGGCGTCGCCCCGTCGTCAGACGCAGGGGATACTGGTCGTCAAGCCGCTCTACTGGTGGATCGTATTCAACGGGAGAAAATGGCGCGCGCGGCCCAATCACGGGACGTTCCCACAACCTGCCGTGAAGATACATCTCGCCCGGATGGGAATCGTCGTAGCACGGCCACTGAAGGCCGCCTAACCGCTCGATGCGCTCGTAGCTCATGCCGGCGTGAAAGGGGCTAAGGCTGCGCAGTTCGTTCCATAAATCCTCCGCCACCGGCGCTCCCAAGTCTCCGCCCAGACTGCGCGCGACGTCGCACAGGATGGTAAGGTCATCCCTCACACCAGATGGGGGATCCATGGCTTTGCGTACTCGCTGCACGCGACGCTCGCTGTTGGTGACCGTGCCATCGGACTCGCACCAGCTTGCAGCGGCCGGTAAGACCACGTCGGCCAACTCCGCGGTCGCATTCATGAGCATGTCCTGCACGACGAGAATGTCGAGTCCCTTCAACAGCCTTATTGCCCGATGTTGGTCCGCCTCCGACTGCGCCGGGTTCTCGCCGAGGACGTAGAGGGCGGTCAAGTCGCCACGTTCCATGGCCTCGAACATTTCGGTTAAATTCCAGCCTTTCTTGGCTGGAATGGAAGCGCCCCACGCGCGCTCGAAATTCTCGCGCAAGGGCGTATTCTCAACGTGTTGAAATCCCGGCAGTCGATCCGGCAGGGCGCCCATGTCCCCACTGCCTTGAACGTTGTTCTGCCCTCGCAAAGGGTTGAGGCCTGAGCCGTAGCGTCCGACGTGACCGGTCAAGAGGGCGAGGCTGATAATCGCAAGCACATTATCAACGGCGTTGTGGTGCTCGGTGATGCCCAGGGTCCAGCAGATCTGCGCCCGCTCCGCTTTGGCGTACGCATGTGCCGTCTCGCGGATTATGGCTGCGGGCACTCCCGTGACTTCCTCGGCATAGGCGAGCGTGTAGGGTTCTACGGATTCGCGGTATGCGGCAAAGTTACTCGTCGCGTGGGCAATAAAGTCATCGTCTGCAAGCCCGGCAGTGATGATCTCGCGCGCCATGGCGTTCGCCAGCGCAATGTCGGCGCCAACGTCAACGCCGAGCCAAACGTCCGCCCACTGGGCCGAACTCGTGCGGCGCGGGTCGATGACGAATAGCCGGGCGCCGTTGTAGACGCCCTTGAGCACGTGATGAAAGAAGATGGGATGCGTGTCCCGCGCGTTCGATCCCCAGAGCAAAATGACGTCGGTTTCTTCAATCTCCCGATACGAGCTTGTCCCGCCGCCTAGTCCAAACACTGTCGCCAGACCGACGACGCTGGGAGCGTGTCAGGTGCGGTTACAGCTATCGATGTTGTTGCTGCCGATGACGGCGCGCGTGAACTTCTGCGCGAGGTAGTTGACCTCATTGGTAGCTTTCGAGCAACTGAAGAGACCAAAAGTGTGTGGGCCCCGCTTCGCAATTGCGCTGCGCAAGCCTGTAGCGACGCGGTCAAGCGCCTCATCCCAACTGGCCGGACGCAGACCCCCGTTCTCTCGCACCAGCGGCTCAGTCAACCGCACCGCATTGCGTTTCCTCATGGGCTGCAAACCTACATGCAAGCTTCACGATGGTTTCAGTTTTCCTAGTATAGCAGGAAGGAACGACTTTGAAGCAAAGAGCGCAACGGTGGGTCTGGTGGCGGACTCGTACGCGCAGGAGACTGCGATGATACGATGTTTGACGGAATGCGGTATGACGTTTGAATTCCCAAGCAGACGAGGGGCCAAGGGCTGTGGGAGCGTCCGGCGTTACAGGCGTGATCTTGGCGGGTGGCAAGAGCAAGCGGCTTGGTCGTGACAAGGCGCTCCTGCCCTGGCCGCGCGAGAGCAGTGAGACAACCTTGCTGACTCACGTTCACACGGTCTTGGAGACTGTATGCGATGACGTCATCGTCGTGGGGAACCGCGCAGACCTCACCAGCTTCACCGTCGTTCCGGACGTGTCAGCAGTAGGTTCGAGCCTCACCGGCTTGGTGAGCGGACTGCAGGCGGCACGCACCCCTCTGGTGCTGGCAGTTGCCTGCGATATGCCCTTCTTGAACGGCCGTTTGCTACGTGCGCTTATCGGTCGCGCGTCTGATGAGTGGGATGCCGTAGCGCCGGGGATACGGGACGAGCCTGAGACCCTGCACACGGTCTACCACAGGCGATGCCTCACTCCAGCGATGCAGATGCTGCAGGCAGGTGATCTCAAACTCGCGCGGCTCTTAGAGCGGCTGCATGTGCGGCGGGTTTCCCCTAATGTCGTGCGAACGTTTGATCCTGACTTGGCATCCTTCAGCAACATCAACACGCCGCAAGAGTTGGCCCAGGCCCGTGCGCTCGCGCACTCTCGCGCACTTGAAGCAGGAGAGGCAGGGTAAGCCTTCTTGCAGAAAACACGGTAGTGATGTGAGTTAGACGGATTAACCCTGTACCGGTATTGGACTGTCACTCTTCCTGTTCTGCTGAAGCAGAGAGATTGACTCGGACAATCAGCCAGAGGGCAGCCAGCACAAGCACCCCTGCTGCGCCCACGAAGACCGCACGGATGCCCAGCATCGCGCCAACGTAACCACCCACGATTGGCCCGATTGCATTGCCCAAGGATGAAGCGCTGTTCGCGATGCCAAATGCGAGGCCCCGCCGCTCTGACGGTACGCTCAACCCGATGGTCGAGCTATAGGTCGGGGCCCAGATACCGCCGAACGCGCCCAGCAGCACGCGCACGATCCACAGTTGCAGGAATGAAGCTGCGAATGCCTGACCGACGTTGGCGGCAGCGACGCCAAGCACTGCGATAAGCAGCAACAGGCGTACGCGATAGGTGTTGATGAAACGCCCGGTTATGGGAGAGCAGATCGCTCCCACGACGCCGGTCGTGGCGACGAGGATGCCTGAAATGGTAGCGACAAAGTCCTCCGGGGAGAATCCGGCGAACGTTGCCGACGGATCCGTGGCGGCAAGTTCAACAACAAAGAGCGGGAAGATGGGTCGCGACGCCATAAAGGCGAATTGTACCAAGAAAATAACGGGCGCCAGCATGAAGACCGTGTTCAAGACGCCATCGCCAAGCGGATTGCGCAATTGCGGCAGACGGAAAGGTGGCGGAGGTTGCTCTGCATGGCGGGGTTCATGCACGAGTACGAACACCACAAGACCTATGAGAACCATGACAGCGCTCGTGGCAATGAATGCAACGCGAAAACCCAGCGTGTCTGCAAGTACGCCGCCAATGAATGGGCCGACGGTCGATCCCGCAAAGATGGACATTTGCATGGTCCCCAGCACGCGCCCAAGCTCCTCGCGCGGTGTAATGGACGCGGCGAGGGCGCTTACGGCCGCAGTGGTGCCGGATAGGGAGCCCTGAAGGACGCGAAAGATCAAGAGTTGCACTGCTGATTGCGCGAACCCCATGAGTAGCAGCGTGATGGTAGCGCCGAAGAGCGCGCGCTCCAGCATGAGCTTCTTGCCGAAGCGGTCGGCAAGGCTACCCCAAATGGGGGAGAAGATCGCCATGCTGATGCCGGAGCCGCCGGCAACGAACCCGGCCCACAGCGCCGCCTGGCGTGGATCCGGAATACCCAATTCGAGGATATACAGCGGTACGAAGGGCAGACTGCAACTAAAGGCCGCCATGGTGGCAAACTGCGTGATCCAGAGGATGCGGACCGTTGTTTGCCAATTGCCGGGGTGTGCGGTGGATTGCATACTCGCCATGCTAACGGCTAGGCGTGATGAGGCGCAACTGAGACCGCCGCGCATCCAAATAGACAGCGCGCATCAGCTTGATTAGGCTTAAGCTAATACCGCTCAGGCGCTCCCACGAGGCTTGTATAAGGGGCACACCTTCATGAAATCGTTCTTGATTGAGCAGTTGTCCCGAATCCTGCATCCGCTTCTCTACACCGAGCCGACAGCGCCGCCTCTTGCATCCGAGCGTCCGAATATTCTGGTGATCAAGCCCGCCAGTTTGGGCGATGTGCTCATGAGCACTGCCTTTCTTGCTGCTCTGCGCGCAAATCTGCCGCACGCCCATGTCACCGTATTGGTGACGACCTGGGCCAAGGAGGCCTTGGTCGGCAATCCACACTGCGACGAAGTCATTGATTCCGGCACCGTCGGATTTCCTGGGCTCTACGGCTTCAACGCATACCGCAATTGCGTATCCCGCGTGCGAGAGCAAAGCTTTACCCACTGCTTTGTGCTGGACCGCTCTTCGCTTATGTCGTTACTGCCTCGGCTCGCAGGCATCCCCTGGCGGGCCGGCCTCGATAGTGTTGGGCGTGGTATCGCGTTGCACGTTGGCGTGCCTTGCCGGGACGATCGTCATGAGGCAGAGCTATACCTGGATGTCCTGCGGAAGGTTGGCTTCGATGTAACGAAGCCGCATTTGCACTTTCGGCCTCAATCCTCTGATGCCTCTGAAGTAAGTAATCTGCTCACTGAGCAAGGCTTGGCGGAGAGGAGGCCCCTCATCGCGATTCACCCTGGCGGAGGCAGAAACCCCGGTGATGAACTCTTGAGCAAGCGCTGGTCTAGCAGCAATTTCCAGGCTCTCACCGAGAGTCTTGGGAGTACGCTGAAGGCCGGCATTCTCCTCGTCGGGGGGCCTGATGATACGCCTATAGCTGAGGTGATCCAAAATGGGGCAACCGTGTCTATGGTGGACGTAACGGGCAAATTGACATTTGCGCAGCTTGGGGCCTTGATCCAGCACTGCCACTTGTTCATTGGCAATGATTCGTCGCCAATGCATCTTGCCGTAGCGGTGGGCACACCGGTCATTGCCTTATTCGGACCCACGTCACCGCAACGCTTCGGTCCTTTTGGCGCGCGGAGTGCTGTCGTGCGTTTCGCGGTAGACAGAGACAAAGAGAGTACAACTGATGAACTCGAGGCTGTGTTGTCCGCTGCGCGTAAGCTCCTGGACTCCAGTCCCGATTGCGACTAGAGGTTGAACATTATTGTAATGATGGTTAGTTGCGTGTAGGACGCTGCCAGGCAACACGGCAAGACCGCGCAGGTTACAAACCTACGCTACCGGCGACCCTACCCATCAAAGCAAACGTGTCGCGTTACTAGATGCAAGCCTCATGCAAACAAACTGGGTCACGTCTGCTGCGGAATACGGTATGTCTAAGGCGGGCACAGTCTCGCAATCTAACTCAACGAGGGGCCAGACAGGTCTTACAGTTGACGTCCGGTTCCACTACAGCGGGTTCGGCACGTCGATGAATACCGAACTCACGCCGAAGCGCTCTTCCAGCAGGCGGCCAACGGCCTGAACGCCGAGCTTCTCGGTGTTGTAGTGACCAGCCCCTATGAGGTTCATGCCAAGTTCAGCAGCCAAGGCCGGTGTTGGTTCGCTGAGGTCGCCGGTGAGATAGGTATCGCAGCCGCGCTCCGCTGCCTCGATGACGTGTACGCTGTTGCTCGCGCCGCCGGTCACAAGTCCTAGCTGCTTGGTTTCGGCGGGTCCCGACGGAAAGAGAAAGGGCTCACCGCCAAAGGCGCTCTTCGCGCGTTCCGCAAGTTCTTCCCATAGCACGGGATGAGCGAATTCGCCGACATAGCCCACCCCGGCGAGCGGCGTCTCGAGCGCGGTGGGAGTAGCGCCCAGGGCCCGGAGGGCTAACACGTTGTTGCCGATCTCCGGGTGTCTATCGAGGCAGAGGTGGTACGCCAAGAGGGTCATATCATCTTGGAATAGCGTTTCCAGCCGGCCGCGCATGGCTTTCCCAACCACGCGGCTATCGTTATCCCAAAAGAGACCGTGGTGGACGATAAGCATGTCAGCTTCGAGTCCAGCGGCCAGTGAAAAGCAGGCGTGAGAGGCGCTCACGGCCACGGCTACGCGGTTAACCTCCTCCTTGCCGACTACTTGCATGCCCATAGGGCCATAGTCGCGAATGCCCTGCACGTCCAGATACTCGTCCAGAAAAGAGACTATCTCGTCGCGGAATGCAGCCATGAGCCAATCCTTGGCCTACTCTGCGTTCGACCGTATCCGGTAAACCCGCACCTAGGCGCCTTTCTCGGCGGCCGCAGTTCCGGTTTCGACACTCAATTCCTCACCGTGGTGCTGGCCTTCGCGGATATCACGGAAGAAGACGAAGGCGCCGGCCATGAAGACGACGATACCCATCGCAGCAACGCTCGTCACCAGCGGTGCGCCCCAGCGGTCAACGAGCATGCCCAAGGGCAGCGTGAAGAGCGTCATGAGCGACCAATTCATCATATAGATACTCATTACGCGCCCGTAGAACGCCTCTTCCGTGCGCAGCATGACCAGGGCGCTGTTGAAGCCAGTGCAGGCGTTTCCCGCAAAGCCAACCAGTCCAATGAAAAACATGCTGAGGGTGAAAGAAGTACTGTAGGCGAATGCGATGAGCGTGAAACCGAAGAATACGCCAGTGCTGAGCTGCATGATGTGGCTGTGTTTGCTCTCCGCAAGCGGCGCAATAATCAGCGATCCGAGCGTGCCGCCAATGCCTATTGCCGAATAGAGGAGACCGAGTTCTACCGCACCAACGTGAAGCACGTCCGCCTGAAAGACCGGCAAGAAGGACTGCAGGGGCATGCCGAATAGAATGGGTATGAGACCCAGAAGAAGCAGCACGAGCAGCGGACGCTGCGTGAAGATGTAATTGAAGCCGGCGATCATCTGCTGGCCGAACGCTACCTGGGCGCGATCACGGCTTTCCGCTAAGCTCTTCGGCAGGCGCAGCATCAGCAATGTCGCGCACACGTAAGTGAACGCGGAGATGTCAAAGGCACCGGCGGTGCCCAGCCACGGAATCGCAATGACGGTCCCGGCAATCGCGGGGGCAATGACTGACATCAGGTTGCGACCGGAGTTTGTAAGGCCGATCGCGCTGGCAAGCAACGGCCTCCCTACCAGGTGTGGGAGCGCGGAAGAACGCGCCGGCATGTTGATGGTGAAGAGTATCCCTTGCAGCAGGCCGAAGAAGGCAAGGTGCCAGATTGCGATCAGGTTCAAATGGATGAGGGCGGCAATGAATAAGGATGAAACCACCATGAAAATCTGGCTGTGAATGAGAATCAGGCGGCGGTTCATCATGTCCGCCAGCACGCCGCCCACCGGGGATAGGAACAGCATGGGAATGCCCGACGCAACAGTAACGATGCCCAGCACGGTCGCGGAGCCCGATATCTCGTAGGCAAGGTAGCCCCGGGAGACCATGCCCATGTACATGCCGATGTACGAAGCGAGCATGCCGATCCAGAGGTCGCGAAATGCGGAGACCTGCAACGACTCAAACATGCGGCCGGCAAGACGGATGCTCTGGTGAGACGTCAGGACGTTTCTGCTACGTGCCACGTTGGGTCCTTGGGTCTCGATACATGACGCCCAACTGTGCAAAAGGGTCAGTTTTGGTGAAGCAAATGTACAACGCAGTCCAACTTTCAGATGTAGTTTACATAAAGTCCCTTGGTGGGAGACTCTTCATTCCCCCTTGATCCGCATTGCATAGAGCGGCCACTGACCTCGCATGTGGGCGGAAGGGGCCCTGGAAGGCTCCAGCACAATAAACACCGGATACTAGCTACGGTACATCGTTCTGCAGGTTCCTGCAATTGGCCGGCGGGGTTAAATGTTTCCAGCATTCCTTTGCGCGGCTCTGGGCGTCCCACCGCCAAGGGTTGTCCATGCTGTGTGCTACTATGCAGGCAGGAAAGCTTGGGTTCCGGTCAGGATGGATTTCGCTGATGCTGGCAAATAGGGGCAGAGCTCTTACGGCAGCCGAACGCGGCGATCGCGATGCGTTCCTGGCGCTCTACGATCAGTTTGCCCCAATGCTGTACCGCTTCTCCTTTTGGCTCACCGGAAACGAGAAAGAGACACGCGAGCTTGTCGTTGCCACGTTTTGCCGCGCCTTTCGCTCACTGCACAAACGTCCCCGCGACATTGTATTGGACACCTGGTTCTATCGGATGGCGGTGCGGACGTTTCTGGCAGCGAACCGCTGGCAGAGGTTTACGCGCCGCACTCCCGGCCCTGTAGAGATCGAGGACCGCACGACCGCATGGCGGGAGGCCACGCTTGCGCTGCCGCCGCGCTTGCGAGTGGTCTGGCTGCTCGCCCTGGCCGAGGGTATGCCGCAGAGCCAGACGGCGGAGGCGCTGGGCACATCCCTCGATCGCGTGGATTCTTGGCTGGAGCGAGCACGCGCGGAATTCCGCGTGCCGGATTCCGAGACTGATCGCGCTGCAGTCGAGCGCGCCATGCGCCAACTCAGTGCGCCTCGTCCGAGCGCGACGCTGCGAGGCGAGGTCGCCGCTGCGCTTGGCACCGGCGATGCCACGCTGCGCACACGCATCATGCAAGCCGGTATCGGACTGGTGGTGCTTGCACTCGTCGCCTCTGTGGCGTTCTCGCTCCTGCGCGACGAAGAGGAAGCAGCGGTTGACGCTGAACAGGCTCCGGTCCAGCCAAAACAGATAGTCCTCCTTGGCCACGCAGACTCCGGCGCCCTTGTCACATTCAATGCCACGGATCTCAAGCCGGCGAGCATTATTGGCATTGGCAACGAGCCGCGCGCGCTAGCGCTCTCAACCGACGGCAACGTGCTCTACATCTTGCAGAGCGAGGGACTGCTCACGGTTGAGGCAGAGTCCGAGCGCGTGGGGCGTCTCTTTCAATTGCCTGAGCAAGAGTGGAGCAGTTTGGTTGTCGCAGGCGAGCACGTGGTCGTGGGCTCGCAATCCAGCCCTCTGGTCTTGGTACTGGATGAGAATGGCGAAACGGTGGCCGAGATTTCCCTGCCCTGGCCCGTGGAGAGGCTCGTGCAACTCAACGAACAATCTCTCTTAGCCGTGGCAGCCGAGCGCACCAACATGGCGCTCGTGGCGTTGGATTCCGCAACTGTTGGCGAAGCCATCACCATCGGAGCCGGTTTGGTGATTGGCGCGGTGGTGCCTAATCAAGACGGAACCGTGGTGTACGTAACCACTCCAGAATCTGAAGAGCTGTGGCGCGTTGTGACAAGTTCCCGGCAGGCCACGCTTCTTGCAAAGATACCCGGCGCGCGCGCCACCCACGGCGCACTCAGCGCTGATGGCGCAGCCCTCTACCTGAGTGCTGGGAGCGCACGCGCGGAGTCGTCAACTGAAGACAGCTCCTCGTCGGCGGACACAAAGAGCACGGCTCCTCCGGTCAGAACCACCAGCAAGGAGTCATCTGATGCCGAAACCGCAGATGAAGAAACTGGCACAGAGGAGACGCAGCCTGCTCTGACCTACATAAACACGGCAGACGGCAACGTGGAACGCCAGTTGTGGCAGGAGGGCGGCGTTACGCAGTTAGCGCTCGATGCGGAGCGCAATATCCTCTACGCCTTAGCGCCGCAGGCGAACGCCATTCTCGTTTTGGACGCGCGGACGTTCCACGTCCGCAATGTGGTGCCGCTCGCGGTGCGCCCGCTGGCATTTTCACTTCTAGCGCAATCGAATTGAACTGCTGCCGAGGCTCTCTAGAGCAGAGAGCCCTCTCAGCCGCTATGTGTCTAGGCCTCTTGCCAAGTCTCGCGCAGATACGCGGCGCACTCTTTGAAGCCGAAGTCCGCAGTCCCCCGGCGCGGGCACTCTAGGGCGAATGCGCCGCTGAACCCACTTTGCTTGAGCACGCGGAACGCGGGAGCAAAGTCCATATGCCCGCAGCCGGGCAGGTCGCGATTGCTATCTGCCAGGTGTACGTGGTTGACGTAGGAGAGGTTGTCGGCAAGGCTGGCGGCGATGTCCGCCTCTTCGATGTGCATGTGGAAGAAATCCGCCATGACCCGCACGTTCGGATGGCCGACGCGCTGGCAAATCGCCGCGCCGTGCGCCAATGTATTCAGGAAGTGGGTCTCGTAGCGGTTGAGCGGCTCCATTACGAGTGTCACACCGTGATCTGCGGCAATATCCCCGATTGTGGGCAGGACCGAGTCCAGCAGGGCCTCTTCCAACTCGATTGCAGAACGCCAGGGCGTCAAGTCGGGCACATTGGGCCCGCCGAAGACCGGGACGATGATGATTGCCCTTACGCCAAAATCCTCGGCCAGGGCGCACACGCCCTTCAGGCTTTCGATTTGGGCCTGGCGTGCCGCCGGGTCGGCAGCCAGCAAGTCGCGCGTCCGGCCGCGCATACTTGGCGCAGCAATGCCCGTCTCTGTCATGGCCTGCTTGAGTTCAGCGGTCTCCTGAGCGGCGATGTCAGGAAAGAGCTCAATGCCGTCATAGCCGTGGTCGCGCAGAAAGCGGAGTTTCTCCCCATAGCCTGCGCCAGGTATCATGTTTTCCGAGACTGCGAGCAGCACGAGTTTTTCTCCTCACGTTGGGGAACAGCCGTAGATTGAACTGCGGCAACTTTGGGCACGTAGTGTAGCAGGTCGGGTGGCTTGGAGCAATTGGAGCAATGACGGAGAGTTTGGCGGGAAGAGTGGCCATTGTCACCGGCGCGGCACGTGGCATTGGCCGGGCCATTGCCTTGGCCCTGGCCCGCAATGGCTGCCACATTGTGCTGCACTACAATGCATCCGCGCAAGACGCCGATGAGGTGCGTGGACTAATCGAGTCGCAGGGAGTTCAGGCGATGCTCGTGCGGGCTGACTTGGGGCAAACGTCGGCGGCCCAAGAGATCGTAGCGGCCGCGCTCGAGGCATTTGGGAGGATAGATATCCTCGTCAACAATGCCGGCGTGTTCTCCGCGAAGCCGACAATGGAGATTACTCCCCAGGACTGGCAGCGCGTCCATACGATCAACCTGCAAAGCCCGTTCTTGCTTTGCCAGGCAGCCGCCCGTGTAATGCTGGGGCGGCAGAGCGGCGTGATGCTCAACATCGCTTCCGGCGGCGGCCTCAGCCCCCATCCGGCATACGAGACCGGAGCCCATTACGCAACCGCCAAGGCCGCCTTGGTGATGCTCACAAAGCGCTTGGCCCAGGAGTGGGCCCCGGCTATCAGGGTGAACTGCATCGCTCCCGGCATCATTGACTCCGGCAAGACGGTACTACCGGAAAACTGGAAGCGTAAAGTCTTGCCGCACATCCCGTTAGAGCGCATCGGCTCGGTGGAAGACATTGCTGAGGCGGCAGTCTTCTTGTGCTCAGACCAGAGCGCCTATATGACCGGTCAGATCATCAACGTGGACGGCGGCGTTCTGATGCCGTGAAATAACCACCGACCCAATATATTCGTGGCAGGTCGCCCTTGGTTTTGAGATTAGGTTGGTTAATTGAGGTGGCGCGTGGAAGGCTTGAAAGTGCCGCAGGCTTAATCTGATCCGCGTAGTAGCGTCGCTAGCGTTGTTTCGCGATCCACTGGTACAGAAACGGTAAGGCAGCCACAAGCAAAGGACAATCGATCTCGCGCGAACTCAATCTAATTGCGGCGCTTTCTTCGAGAACAGTACTCTGCATTAAATCAATGAGTAAGGACTGAGCCATGAGTGACGAACGCACAATCGCAATTGAAGACCTGGAGGCGTTCTGCGCCGCAGCTTTCGCGGCTCTTGGTGTAGCGCACAGCAACGCAGAATTATTGGCGGGGATATTGGTGGAAGCGGAGTTGCGGGGCCACGCCAGTCACGGGGTGCGGCTTGTGGCCTACTACGCGCCACGGGTGAGAGCGGGAACGATCAACGCCAAGCCCAAGGTCCGCATGTTACGGGAGTCGCCCGTAAGTGTGTTGGTGGACGCCGATTACGGCTTTGGCGGCATCGCCGCGACGCGGGCGTTGGAGCGCTGTCTCATCAAGGCAGGCACGAGCGGCATTGGCGTGGCCGGCGTCTACAATTCAAGCCATCTCTTTATACCCGCGCACTACGTGCTGCGCGCTGCCCGGCAGGGATACATTGCCATCTGCACCTCGGTGGCACAGGCGATCATGTCACCCACCGGAGGCTTGGGCCGCGTCCTGGGCAACAATCCCTGGGCGTTTGGCATTCCCGTGGGAGATAGGGATCCGCTGGTGCTCGACATTGCGCCCTCCGCGTCATTTGCCAAGGTCCGCATGCACGCGGCGGCGGACACTCCGCTTCCCGATGGCTGGGCGCTGGATAAGGATGGCAATCCGACGACGGACCCGCAAGCGGCGTTGGAGGGCACGCTGGTCCCGCTCGGCGATCACAAAGGCTACGGGCTAGCGATGGTCTCCGATGTCCTGGGCAGCGTGCTCACCGGCGGGGACTTTGGGCCTGACAGAGGGCACGATAGGCGAGTTGGGCACTTTCTCCTGGTCATGGACCCCAGCTTGTTTATGGCGCATCCCGAATTTGCACAACGCATGACCGAATACGTGAGCAGAATCAAGGCGTCGCCGCGCCGGCCCGGCGTGGAGGAGATCTACTATCCCGGGGAACGCGCCGGACGTTTAGAGCGAGAGGCCCGCGCCCGCGGCACCCATGCTCTGTCGCGCATCGTGTGGGACCCGATGCAAGAGCTTGCAGAGCAACTAGGAATCAGCCTGCCGTTGCAGTAAGGCTAAAGAGTCCTGTGTTCGGGGGTTTCTCGCCGCAAGCAAAGCGAAACGCAAAGAACCCAGCCGCGCGAGCGGATGCGCCCCTCTCAACTCCCCGTCGCGTGAGACCCCAGTGGGTAGCTAGCGCAGACCGATGTCGCGCTCCACCTGCCGGCAGTAATCACGACCGGCCCGGAGCGCCACGATGGCGTCCGACGTGCGCTCGTACTCCAAACCGTGGGCGAAAATGCAAAGAGGGTCGTCATAGCCAACGTCCCGTAGCGCGCCGAACATGGCGTGGAAGTCGATGACGCCGGTGCCCGGCACCTGTTCTTGGGGGTCTTTCCAAAACTTGTCGGCGCTTGGCCCCCAGTCCCAGGCATAGCAGAGCGCAATACGGCCGGCAACGGCGTGAATGGCTTCAGGAATGTCTTCCTTTGCCATGTGGACGTGGATCGGCGCGAATGCGATACCCAGCGCCGGGCTCTCCACGCGCGCCAGGAGTTCCCGCATGGAGGCTATCGTGTTGACAACGTGGCCGCGATGGTTCTCGATAGCGATCTGCACACCGAGTTCTTCCGCACGCCGCACGAACGGCAGGAACCCGTCCGCGAACTCCTTTACCGTCATCTCATCCGGGCCGCTGCCGCGCACGAGCATCTTGCCGCCCAGTTCGGCCAGGTGTTCCAGCCGCGCCAGCAGCATCTCGTCAGAATCCTTGCCGTAGGCCGAGATTGCCCGGCACGAGAGCTGGTGTTCGTCTAACGTGCGCTTGACGGCCTCGAGGTCCGGCTTGGTGTCTTCCGGCGGCAGGTGCGCACACCAATTCGGCACGGACCAGATGTCGACTTCATTTACTCCCACTTCCCGGAGCGCGGCGCACGCTTCCGCGAAAGAGCGCTCGGCAAAGGCCACGCTTGAAGCAAAGTAATCAAACATGAGCGTCCACCGGTTTCAGATTCTGCATGGGCGAGTGGTCCCACGCCGGCAACGGCCACGTCACGATTTCCTGCGTCTCCGTGGAGGCGCACAGGGCTTCGAGCATTTCAAAGCTATAGAGCGGACGAATGCCGCCCGCAGGCGGATCGTAACTGGAGTCTTCAGCGGCGCGAATGACTGAGCCGGAGAGACCCGCCTGCGCGCTGCCCAGGTTTTCCGCATCGGTCCAGCACTCCGGCCAGCTCGTCGGTTCACTCTCGCCAACCCGCCACGCGCGGGTGCCGATGGGTAGGTCGACTTGACCGCGGCCGCGCGTGCCCCACACGCGGAGTTGCAAGCGCATCCAGGAGTCTTCCCGCCCCAGCAATTGGGGAGCTTCATCGCCCATCTGCACGTAGGCTGTAATGTCGTTGGGGAAGCGGAATTGCCCCAACGTAAAGCGCGGTCCGGCGTGAGCGCCCACGTAGTCGCGCCAGCCGACGCTCTGACCGATGGCCCACAGCGGCTGCACGTCGCCGCCGAACTGCAGCACCATATCCAATACATGCGTACCTTGACTCGCCAGATTGCCGTACGACGAGGCGTCGATCCGCTCAATCGTGCCGAATTCGCCATCGGCGCACATCTTGGTCAGGCGTTGCCACTCGGTGAGGTGCCGCTTCTGATGGTTGATTACCAAGGGAACGCCGTTTCCAGCGCAGGCGGCATGGATTCTGCGCGCCTCGCCCAGGCTCAGCGCCATCGGCTTTTCGCAAAGAATGCCCCGAATGCCTGCTTCCACTGCCGCAATAATGGCGGGCTCTCGTAGTTCGGGCTTCGTAGAGAGCGAAATGAAATCAAGCTCGGCCTGTGCCAGCATGTCCGAAAAGTCCGGGTATCGTTGTTCCTGCGGTACGTCGTGCTTGTCGCCCAGCGCATCCCGCCGTTCCTCGATGGGATCGGCGACAGCCGCAAGTGATACGCCCTCGTTCGCCACCCAGCCTGCGGCATGCGCGGTCGACCGCGCGCCGCAGCCAACAATTCCTACGCGGTACGTTGGCATGCTCTGCTCCTGTGGATACCTGATGGAACTGTAGAGTCCGTTGTGCTTGTGCCGTATTCTAGGGATGGAAAGAAGCTGGTGCAAGTATGGAGCCCATGCAATGAGAATTGTGTTTTGCCCACCACTGCGCGCATCGAACGCTATACTTGGTGGACTGACGGCGACTTTGCGCTTCTGTGCGGACGGATGAGCCCACGCGCAGAACGCTAACGACGGGGACCCTTTCGCGTGCTTTCGCGCAGGTCGGCGGTGAAGCGCCAGGGCCACAGCGCGGCGGGCGTTGCCGGATTGATGCCGATCCGGGGTGTGCGGGCAATGCGGTCGTTCGGCAGCGGCGCATCTCCTTGTTCCAGCCAGAGGATATCGCCGTCTAAAGGCAAGCCGTTAAAGCGCCGGTCGATATGGAAGGCAGCGCAGAGTCGCGCTGGGCCGTCCGTGCGTCCGGTGATGTTCTCAAGCGGTTCAAGGGCACGCACGAGAATCGCCGCCGCTTCGCCTTGGCTTCCCGTCACGATGTTCAAGCAATGGTGCATGCCGTAGACGAAGTAGACGTACGCGAGACCCCCGGGTTCAAACATGACCGCGTTGCGCGGCGTCTGGCGGCGGTAGGCGTGACTGGCTGGATCGTCGCTGCCGCCGTAGGCTTCTACCTCGACGATGCGTCCACGCTGCACGGTTTCACCGACGCGGCAGGCGAGCACCATGCCTAAAGCGGCTGGCGCTTTCTCCAGCACCGGGCCGTGCCAGAACCGGCGCGGCACCTTGGCGCGAACGTCTTGGACGGGGCAATTGTCTGCTTGCACTGGTTTTCTCTGCCACCTCTTGGACAGTATACTGTGCGACAAGTCAGCAGTCGTTGGTGAGTAAGGAACCGACTATGTCACGGTCTGTGATACTGAGCATGGGAGAGGCGCTCGCCGAATTCGTACAGGTGGGCGCGCATGCTCCTCTGGCAAAAGAGGGCACCTATCGCGGTCCATTCGCGAGCGGCGCGCCGCTCATATTCGCCACGGCGGTTGCGCGCCTGGGCGGGCGGAGCGCCTTTCTGGGCACGGTGGGCAACGACGAGTTTGGCGGGGCAATCCGTGATTTCCTCGCGAAAGAGGGCGTAGCGCACGGGGGTGTCGTGAAGACCGAGGACCTGCCGACCTCCGCTTCCTTTGTCGTCAATCACCCGGACGGTACCAGGTCGTTCTTCTTTCACATGCGCAACGGGGCCGCCGGCGTGCCGCCGCCGTTGCCGGAACCCGCATTCCTCCAGCAGGTCGCTTGGGCGCACATCAATGGGTCCTGTCTCGCGATGAATGACGCGTGGTGGCAGTACTGTACTCAGGTAGCGCGGCTGGTGCGGGAATCCGGAGGACGAGTGAGCCTGGATCCCAACATCCGCGCGGAACTGGCAAGCCCCGAGCAGATACGTGCGCTGGTCTCCCCGATTATCGAATTGGCAAGTTTCGTCTTTCCCAGTGGAGAAGAAGCCCAGTTGATTACAGGGTCGGAGACCACTGCGGCGGCGTGCGCCGCTTTGCGTGCGACACCGCAGAATGAGGCAGTGGTGCTCAAGCAGGGCGCAGACGGGTGCACCGTATATAGCGAAAGCGGGAAGGTCTCAGTGCCCTCATTTCCGGTCGAGGAGGTAGACGCCACCGGTGCCGGAGACACCTTCGATGCCGCGTTCCTCTGGGCGCTGCAGCACGGGGCATCTCTGGATACGGCCGCGCTCTGGGCAAACGCGGCGGGGGCCTTATCGGTCACGGTGACGGGATCCATTGCAGGCGCGCCGCGACGATCTCGCGTCGCGGCGTTTCTGCGCGCCCATGGCAAACAGACGACCGCAATCGAGCGCCTGTTAGCAACATCTGGCGGTGAATGAATGCCGCTTTGGTAGGTTTAAGTGCGAAAGCGCTGCAGCGGTGTTTTCATGACACTCGGCTACAGCGCTCGTTTGGTTACGGTGTGATATTGGCGCGGCCAGCGTATCTTTACTTGTCATCCATGGCAGCCACGCGGTCCACAGACTCCAGCAGAGTCTCGACATCAAAAGGCTTTTGGAAGATCTCCTCAACTTCGTCGCGGACCTTGTAGTTAACCCGTGTCGAGTAATTCGACATGACGATGACGTGGGTCTTCTTGGCTTCCCAGTCGCCCTTGATCTCCTGGAGCAACGTGATGCCATCCGCATCGGTCAGAGCAACGTCCATGATCATCGTCTTCGGTTTCTCGGCCTTGAGAAACTTGATGATGTCCCGCGTTTGCCGGAGGTGGATTGAATGGTAGCCGTGGTCGCGCAACCGGCGTTCAATTGCATCGGTGAGTTCCGAGTCATCCTCGAGGATAACTACCTTCTTGCTATCGAGATCATTCGCCATCGGTGGTCCTTCCTTACTGCGAACAGCGTTCTAAGCGGCCCAATTACCGTTTGCGTGCTTTCAGCTATCTATTGTAAGTGGAGATGTGTTCTTCTTCAAGAAACGGGCGGCATCGTAGTGAGAGAAGGTGATCCGGAGAGGACTTCGCTAGCGCAGCATGACTAGGGGTCAGTGCGGCAAAGACGTGGCCTGGCTAAAGTCGGCCAACACAGCAAGCCGTCGTGGAACCTCTATACCCAGTTGCGTCAGCAGCAGCGGATCGGGGAGTTCTACGGATCAGCCTGCCACTCCAATTCCAGAGTGCCAACGACCACCGTGCTGCCGGCGCGCGCGCCGGCTTTCTCCAACGCCGCCGTGACACCCATGCGGTCCAGCCTTTGTTGAAAGTAAAGCACGCCATCGAGAGTGGACAGGTCAGACATCGCCGCGAGGCGTTCCGCCGTTTTGCCGGTCACGACAAAGGTATTGCCGTTGCGTGCAATGGCAAACTCATCAGACACCGGGATGGCAACTTCGGGTACATCAACGGGAACCGCTTCCTCCTTGGCGGCCGGCAATGCCTGAAAGGCGTGGAAGACTACGCCGAGCAGTTCATCCAAGCCTTGGCCGGTCACTGCTGAGATGCCCACCACCGTATGACCGTGGGCGGCAATGGCCGCTTCAGTTGCAGTGAAGCGTGTGCGCGCTTCGGTCACGTCAAGCTTATTGAGGGCAACTATTTGGGGCTTGTCCAGCAATGTGGGATCGAACTGCCTAAGCTCTTCGTTAATCTGGTGGAAGGCGGCCGCTGGGTCTTGGGCTTCAAGCGGGGCGCAATCCACAACGTGCAGCAATATGCGTGTGCGCCGAATGTGCCGGAGAAACGTGTGCCCGAGTCCGGCGCCAGTGTGCGCCCCGGCTATGAGTCCCGGGATGTCGGCAAACACCAAGGTAGCATTACCCCGCTGCACCACGCCAAGCTCCGGTTGCAGTGTGGTGAAAGGGTATTCGGCGATCTTGGGGCGGGCTGCGCTGATGCGCGCGAGAAGAGAGGATTTGCCGGCGTTCGGCAGTCCCACAATGCCAACGTCGGCAATGAGTTGCAACTCCAAATTGAGCCAGCGCTCTTCGGGGGGTTCTCCCTTTTGCGCGAAGTTCGGCGCCTGGCGGGTCGAGGTAGTGAAGTGCACGTTGCCCAGACCGCCCCGGCCTCCTCTGGCTGCCAAGAGACGGTCATCTCCATGCCGCAGATCAGCGACGACCTGCCCTGTGTCGGCGTCGGTAACGACGGTGCCGGGCGGCACCCAGGCTTGAACATCTTTCCCGGCAGCGCCCTGCTTGCGGTTCGTGCCGCCCGGTTTACCCGCCTCGGCGACAAACCGGCGGGTGCGGTGCAAGAAGAGCAAGCTGTTGAGGCTGGGGTCGACAGCCAGGTAGACGCTGCCGCCGCGACCGCCGTCGCCGCCATCCGGCCCACCGCGCGGACGAAATTTCTCACGGTGGAAGTGGGCCATGCCGTCGCCGCCCTTGCCACCCTTAACGAATATGCGTGCTTCGTCATAGAACATAGTGGAAAATATCTTGGATACTGCGTGAAGTTTAGCGGTACGGTCTTATTCCTTGCTTGCGCCACCCCCAACTGCATTCCGCGCTGCAAGCTAATCTGCTCCACTGCCTAAGAGCGAACAAGCGCTAAGGGAGGTCAGACTCTCCTTGAGGGCAAGGTAAGCACAAAGAGAGACATGTTGAAACCCCGAAGCACATACAAGACGGCAAACAGTGTGTCCTATGCGGCCGAACGAGGGGCATCCGCAGGCAGTTCCGGCAGTGGGACACGGGTTACGGAGGTTGGACCGACGATCCAGAGGTAAGTTTCACCTTGATTGACATATAAGTCAATGGCGGTGGCGAAGAGGCGATTAGGCGCCAGAATCTGCCGCTGATAGACGCCTTCGGTAGTCACTTGGACGATGCGGTCGTTATCTGCGTCAAGGATGTATAGCGATCCCATGCCTTGGCTTATGAAGATTGTGCGGGGTAATCCTAGCGGCGACGGCAGAGTTGCTAGGGAGAACTCGGCGCGGGCCCCGGATAGGTAGCGATTGATCGTACCGTCGCTGAACAAGATGAAGACGGAGCCATCGATGGCAAGGTCGCTTGCCTGCGACAAGTCCACCCCGCTGTTGATCCCAAAGTAACCCTCAGGTTCCCCATAGACGCCGCTGCCTACGGGCCGGAAGCGCAAAACATCGTTTGCTCCTGCGTCAAGCAGATAGTAATTCTGATCGTACGTCGCGCTTGCCCTGGGCTCTTGAATGGAACCAGTGGGAAGTTGCACAACCTGGGGCGATCCATCATTGCTGACTTGGAAGAGCTGATTGGCGCTGTCCAGGATTTGGATTAAGTCGGCCCTGCCCGTGACGAGTTGCGCTTCACTCCTCGTGCCAACGACGGGCAGATAGGCGACCTCATTGTTTCCTGCCGTGCCCACACGGTACACGGCGCCTGTGGCACGGTCGAGCACATACATCGTGTTATTCAAGCCGTAGATATTGCCCGGCTGCAAGGTGGCTTCAAATCGAATCAGCTCTTGAAGCTCGTCAATGAACGCGCTCGTCGCATCTTGGGGTGGAGCCGGCTCCGGGGTTGCCGTGGCCGTCGGCACCGGCTCAGGGCTGGGTGTCTCGGTTTTGGCTTCGGTCTGAGGGGCTTCTACGGTTTGCTCTTCTTGCGGCGCGGCCGTTGGTTCTGCGGTCAGGCTCGGGGATGTTTCGCCACCGCCAAAAAGGGCGTTTGCGCCTATAACCAAGACAACGAGCACAAGCAAGACGACTATGCCGGCGGCAATCCGATTCAGTCTCTGCCTGCGGGCCTCATCCGCGGGGCTTCCCGTAACAATCGTAGAGTGCGTGGCAACGTTGGGAATTCTTCCGGTCGCTTGGCTCGATGACTGACTGCGGGATCGGAACAGCGATGCCACGAAGGATCCCACCATAACCAACAGGGCCAGCAGGACGCCAAATATCGCGGCCCCTGCGCCCCCACGTGACGGTACTCTGGCTTCGCTCGGGGCAGGCGTTGGTTCCGCCTCAGGCTCCGCAAGCGGTGTGCTGGGAGTGCTAAGGGTCTCCTGGGCACTGTCAAAACGGAGCAGCAGTACCGAACAATCTATCTCTCCACGCCTACGCACAGAATCGACGAGCGCCTCGGCAGCATTCTGGATCTTGTCACCTGCGAGAATCTCTTCGACTTCGTTGTTACTAAGTGTTGCGCCCACATTGTCGGTACAAAGTGCGACGACATCATGGGGATGCAGCGTAGCGCGGAACATTTCTACGGGGGGTTCCCACTGCGGATACCGCTCATCCTGCGTCGACGGGGAACTCTGGCTGCCCATCCGTTCTTGTGTCTCGGGCAAGGCGGTGAGTTGCTCGTCTTGCATCAAATAGAACTGGGTGGGAAGGACCTGTGCAATGGATGCTTGCCCACTGCGTACAACTACCGCCGTAAGGCCAATCTGTGAAAGAGGGCTTTCGATGCGGGCGTCATAGAGGAAACGGTAGGCGTGGCGTACACTGCGCAGGAGGGCCGTCTCAGGCCTGACCGTCGTGTTTTCAAAGTAGTGCTGGGCAACTTCGTTTGCGACGGTACCCGCCGTCTCGCTGCCGACTCCCTCCAAGTTCACGTAGAGAGAGCCCATATCGACGTCCGATGAGGCATCCTGAAAAGTATGTGCCCAAGGACTGCTTGTCCGACGTTGATTGTCTACAAGCGCAGCCTGCCCGACTTGTACGGTCACCACCGGCACGTGACACCTCTTCTGGATCGGGTTCGCATCCGTACAATCACCCCTCTGGCGCATCATAATAGCAGATGTAGTATTCTCTATCAAACCAATTGCGTTCATCTTGGTGCGTGAGGAAGCAGTCACAGAGAGACCGACGACATGACGTACTGGGAGGGCAGCTTGGCCTCTTGCCGAGACAAGTCTTGCTAGGTAAGATGGGAAATGAAACAATGGGAACTTGGGTGAGACGTAGCAACCTAGAGGCAGTAACCATGGAAAAGGGTACGTGGCTTGTCAAGACCGGTATGGCTCAAATGCTCAAGGGCGGCGTTATCATGGACGTTGTCACGCCTGAGCAAGCGAGGATTGCCGAAGACGCCGGTGCGGTAGCCGTTATGGCGCTGGAGCGGGTGCCGGCAGATATTCGCGTCCAAGGCGGCGTGGCCCGCATGTCGGATCCCGAACTCGTTTTGCAGATCAAGAATGCCGTTACGATTCCGGTCATGGCCAAATGCCGGATAGGCCACTTTGTCGAGGCGCAGGTGCTTGAGGCGTTGGGCATCGATTACATCGATGAATCGGAAGTGCTCACGCCCGCTGACGAAGAACATCATATTGACAAGGATGCATTTACTATCCCCTTCGTTTGCGGCGCGAGAGACTTGGGCGAGGCATTGCGCCGCATTGGAGAAGGTGCGGCGATGATCCGCACCAAGGGCGAGGCCGGCACCGGCAACGTCGTCGAAGCGGTCCGGCACATACGCGCCGTCGGTGGCGCGATTCGCCGTCTGCAAACCATGCGTTCAGAGGAACTCATGGCGCAAGCCAAGGAACTTGGCGCGCCGCACTCGCTCGTCGTGGAAGTGGCGGAACGTGGCGCATTGCCGGTGGTGAACTTCTCTGCAGGCGGCATTGCTACGCCTGCGGACGCCGCCCTGATGATGCAACTCGGTTGTGATGGGAACTTCGTAGGCTCCGGCATCTTCAAGTCTGAAGACCCGGCAATCCGCGCCGCTGCTATCGTCAAGGCCACGACCCACTATCAGGATCCTGAGATCGTTGCCGAAGTTTCACGCGGACTTGGCGAACCCATGTCGGGTCTGGATGTACGCTCTATGCCCAGCGAAGAACTGCTTGCGCCCAGAGGATGGTAGAGACCGGCATGAACGTCGGTGTGCTGGCGCTGCAGGGAGACGTCCGCGAGCACGTTGAGGCGCTCTGCGACTTGGGTCTAAGCGCCAAAGTGGTGAAGCTGCCTCGGGATCTTGAAGACTTGCAAGGGCTTATCATTCCCGGGGGCGAAAGCACCACCATCGGCAAGCTCATGGTGATTTACGACCTGTTGGAGCCGATACGCGAGCGCATTCTGGCGGGAAAGATGGCGGCGTGGGGCACCTGCGCCGGGATGATTCTGCTTTCAAAAGACGTCGGTGGGCACGATCAGCCGCTCCTCGGGGTCATGGATACCTGCATTCAGCGCAATGCTTTCGGCAGCCAGGTAGATAGCTTTGAAGCCGAAGTCCTCATTCAGGCCATTGGCGATGCACCGTTTCCGGCGGTCTTCATACGCGCGCCGGTCGTCGAATCTATTGGACCTAACGTAAAGGTGCTGGGCCGACTTCCGTCAAACGGGTGGACCGTTGCTATACAACAAGAGATGATGTTGGCCACCTCCTTTCACCCGGAGATCGTCAAAGACCGACGTTTGCACCGGCACTTTCTCACGCTCTGCTCTCTGGTAGACGCATAGGCCGTCGGGACCAGGGTGTCTCAGTACTTGCATTCGCATTCTCGACTCTTGTTGGTCAACACCGCTGCGAAAGCGATGAGTCACGTGGTCAATTCAGCCGAAGTCAAGCGACAGGACACACTTCGCTTCCTGCAAGCGTTGCGCTTGCAGCGGAAGATGGGAGCGTCTCTGGTTACTGCCGATTCCCCGTGGTCACCGACACTGGATTTGTTGCTTGGCACCGTACTACCGGAGTCGTGTGCTGTAGCAGTATGGGAAAGGCGGCGGGCAGTCGCTTTGGCGCAAATGGCACGTCAGTCCGGTCGCGAGCAGTGGGAGATAATGCACTTGGCAATTGCGGGAGTGGAGGCGCATGCACATTCCGGTACCGACAGCGCGCACGCGTGGCTGCTGCGGCTTCTGGATGAGGTGTGCCGGCTTGCGGGAGCAAGGCGCATTTCAGGCATTATTGCCCGCGTGCCGGATGAGAGTTGCTTACTTGCATCCTTTCACCAAGCAGGATTCACAGCCACGCTGGAGGAGGTCACCTATGCGCAAGCCTCCCTCTTGGTTGCAACGGCAGCCGATGTGCTGGGATTGCGCAAGCAAGAAAAACGCGATGCGTGGCCCCTGCACCAACTTTACTTGCAGTCGACGCCCCAAATCGTGCAAATGTCTGAAGGCCGCACGGCGAGGGACTGGCAGGTGAAGAGAAGCTCATCCCGCTTTTCGTTCCAGGTGAAGCGCTGGGTAGTTGAAGATCGGGAGGGACTAACCGGCTGGCTGTCAGAGTATCCCGGGCGGCGGGGTACAATGCGCGTGCAGATCGGCGTCGCGCCGGGGAACGCCAAACTGGCGCAGGACCTCGTAGCTACCGCGCAGAAGCATGCGCGGGAGTCAGGCAATACCGGCATCTGGTCACGGGTGCCTGCACACGCAACTGATGTCCGCCAGGCGCTTGAAGACGGCGGCTTTGTGGAGACGGATCGAGACATGGTCCTCAAGCGTTCGCTTGCCGTTCGCGTGCGCGCTTCGGCGCCGGACCGAGAGGCGAAACGGAGGATGGCCCGCAGTGGTCTGACGGCAACCCAGAGTAGGGCCTGGCGGTGAGAGCATCCTCGGTGTCTCCGCTGCAGTGCAGTGAGCCTCGTAAGCGTCATTGCAGGTGTCAATGCTGGATGGGTATTGCTTCTCGGCATATTGATATGGTATAGTCCAGCGAGACTTGAGAGGTAGCCCTTAAGGAGGGATGAGCTATAGTCAAAGAGGCGCGCAATAACCGAGAGATTCGGGCACGCGAAGTTCGCGTCATAGATGAAGATGGAGAACAGATCGGCATTCTGGCAATCGAGCGAGCACTTGCGTTAGCTCAAGAACGCGAGGTGGACTTGGTGGAGGTCTCTCCAAACGCTTCCCCGCCTGTATGCAGGCTCATGGACTATGGGAAGTACAAGTACCGCCAGACCAAGGAGGAACGGAGTTCACGCAAGAACCGTGCCGCCACCACGTTGAAGGAAGTTCGTTTTAGCCCCGTCATGGATCGGCACGATATTGACTATCGCGTGGATCGCATCAACAAATTCCTCGAAGAAGGCCACAAGGTCAAGGCATTCGTGCGCTTCTTACGGCGGCAAATGTCCCATCCTGAGCACGGCCATGACGTGTTGCGTATCGTGCTCGAGCAACTTGAGGATGTTGCCGTGGTGGAGAGAAGGCCCATCATGGAAGGCAACCAACTCACGACGTATCTTAGTCCAAAGCCGCAAGCCAGACGCGCCCGCGGCGATGGGGCCGCGACGAACAGCGAGGCGGAATAAGAACAGCGGGAAACAACGGCTCTGTGCTTGATTCAGCGCGCGAAAACGCTTACATCAAGTGGGTACCGGAAGCCGTGTCAGGGCGAAACGAGCAGACCCTCTGGGTAGCCTGGCTCGTACGTGACATTGTGGATGATCTCGGTACCCGCACCCAGTTCCTGGCCTACCTCGGGGGACGTCCGCGTGTCACGACCGACCTTCAGTTTGAGATATCCGAGTTGTATCCAAACCTGGAAGTTGATTGGGATAGCATTCGGCAAAGCCTTGAGTCACGGCAACCGCTAACCAACGTGCACGGCCTGAGCGATGATGAGGTCGCCTTGCAGTTCCGTGAGTTGGCGCATGAACAGGGGCTGTCGGTGCAGGACGTTGCCAGTCGCGTACGCATCGAGCCGCGCAACATACTGCAGGAGACGGAGACGCTCGTCCTTACGGCGGGAAACCGGGAGCGATTCGAACAGGAGTCGGGATCGGTTTTCGCGTACCTGGCGGAACATCATCCTGAGTATGCGTACGGCATTTTGAAGGTGCGACTATACCTTCAGGGCGACCACAGTCTTTTGGAAGAACTCGTTTCTAACGAGCCAACCGGCTTTAGTGTCGATGCAGCGCGGCGGCGGAGAGAATTCTGGTCGCTTTCCTTGCTCTCGCACATGGAAACGTCGAGCAAGAATACTGATTGAGCCTCATCACGCGTCGTAACGCATTGGAGCGAACTGGGGATCTCCCCGGTTTTTTCTTACCTAGTTCTGCCGACAAGCGCGAGGCACGTCCTTCACCGAGGGGTTGTTTAGGGTTGGGACGCGTTCGGCTCAGAGAGTGACGCTTGGCGTAGAGAAAGGTCTAGACATGGCATCGCCAAACATTGTGCTCTTACTGGCAGATCAGCAGAAAGCCACCAGTCTCGGCCTCTACGGCAACGCCGACGTGGAGACGCCCACGCTTGAAGCGCTCGCGCAACGCGGGGTGGTTTTCGAAAGCTACTTTACGCCCCACCCGTTCTGTTTACCTGCGCGGTGTATCTTGATGACCGGACGCTATGCTCATGCCATCGGTGTGCATGGCAATGGGTTCACTCTCCCTCACTATGAAGTTACCCTGGCGGAGCGGCTGGGTGAGGTGGGGTACCAGACCGGGACAATCGGACACTTTCACGGCGGGCGGAGTGGCGGGGGGCGGGGTTTTGCCTTTCAGCACGACATCGGTAAAGGCATCCTCTCGGAGCGCAGCCGCTTGCGCAGAGAGTTGGTGGAGAAAGCGCCAAGGCGTGTACAGCATATGGTCGCTGAGGTACCGGTGCCTCCCGATGAAGACCTGAATGGCGCTATGACTACGCTTGGCATGAACTTTGTCGATTCGTGCTCATCGGAACGCCCCTTCTTCCTGCACATTGCGTATATGGACCCCCATCCGCCGTTCTTTGCGCCTGAACCGTACTTCTCACTCTACGATCCCGCAGACATCGCCATGCCTCCGGTAGCGGGTCCCAACGCCGACAAACCGGAGGCGCATGAGCAAACCGCCCGTGACGGCGGCACCTGGAACGCTGACGATAGGGAACTCCGCAAAGCGCTGGCGGTCTATTACGGCATGGTGAGACACCTCGACGATCAGGTAGCGCGCTTAGTCAACTTCCTTGAAACGCGGGGTCTGCTTGACAACACGGTAATCATCTACTCCTCCGACCATGGGGACTACGCGGGTGAGCACCGCATGTTCGGCAAGAGTTGCACGCTCTACGATTGCTTGGTGCGCATTCCGGCCGTCATTGCCGGGCCTGATCGCCTCGTGCCGCAGGGCGAGCAAATCGTCCAGATTACAGATTCCACCAACATTGCTCCTACCGTGCTCGACTGGATCGGCGTCGAGGCTCCTGAGAACATGCATGGACGTTCTTTCGTGCCGGTGTGGGAAGGAAGAGAGCAACTGCGAGATGTCGCCTTCGCTGAGGTCGGGGCCTTTCCCGCCGCCATGGTGAACGATCCCGCGCGCGGGAACAACCTGCCTTTCGGACCTCCGGCGAGCGGCCGCCAGACCGAGATCTCGACCATGGTGCGCACGCCGGAGTGGAAGTTGGTCTACACGCCGGGTCGTGAGCATAATGAACTTTACAATCTGCGCGCAGACCCCTGGGAATTGCAGAACCGCTACCATGATGCGGAGATGTCCGGGGTTGTCGCAGAGCTCAGGCAGCAACTCATGGACTGGCACCTGAGCCATCACTAAATCTCTGCATTCGCCGTTGTACGGTATACTGAGACCATGATTTTTGCCGCCACCGAGGAGTTGAGAACTGCATGCCAGTAGATTCTGATACATTTCGTGCCGCGATGCGTCGCGTGGCCCAGCCGGTGACAATAGTGACGGTGCGAGATGCGAGCGGCTTGCACGGCATGACGGCAAGTTCCTTCACTTCCATTGCTCTCGAACCGCCGCTGATTCTCATAAGCGTTGGTGAGAGTAACGCTACGAGCAGCAGGCTAGAGTCCGTCGGCACGTTTGCGGTAAATGTACTGGGAGCGGGACAGCACGCGATAGGCGCGGCGTTCGCCCGGCCCGGCATTGAAAAGAGCTTGGCATTCGAACACCTGCCGCATCACTTTTCGGCAACGGGTTCGCCCATTCTCGACGACTGCATTTGCTGGTTCGATTGCACGGTTTACGCCACGCATGTGGCAGGGTCGTGCGTGCTCTTCATCGGTCACGTGGAGGCCGCCGGTCTGGGAACCGAGGAAGTGCCGCTCCTCTACCGCAACCGCGCCTACGAGCCGCATAGTCCTAGCGGACACGGCGTCAGTGACACCCCATAGTCTCCCGCGTACAGAAATGGTCCAAGGCAGAATGTGAGGGTCAATGCGGCGACGCGGAGCAGTAAACCCGTAGCGTACCTGTACCGTATCACTTCGATGGGACACCTGGAGTGGCGAGTATGACGTTGCAACCGGAGCAGTATCGTCCAGGGCCGCCGGCAGACGTTGATCTGGCGCAATATGGCGTGGGGATAGTCGGCTGCGGCGGCATCACCAACGGCGCTCATTTGCCTGCTTATCAGAAAGCGGGATACCACATCGTTGCCTGTTGCGACATCGATGAAGAGGCTGCGCGAAACACGGCGGAACGCTGGAACATTCCCTTCTGGACGACCGATATTCACGCCCTCTTGGAGCGCGATGACGTGCGGGTGATCGATATGGCGCTGCATCCCGCTGCTCGCAAGGAGACGCTGCAGGCCATTGCTCATGCGCCTCGACCGGTACTGACGCAGAAACCACTGCATATGGAATATGCCCTGGCAGAAGAGCTCATTGAGATTGCGGAAAACGCAGGCATTCTGTTAGCAGTCAATCAGCAGGCACGGTGGGCGCCGGAGCACAAAGCGCTGCGGGTGCTCATGGATCAAGGCGTTGCTGGGCCAATCTACAGTATTCACCATCTAAGGCGCTCCTTTCAGGACCAACCGGACCAATGGTGGACCAACCTGGCGAATTTCAATATCGGGGATCACGGCGTCCATTACCTGGACCTCTGCCGCTTCTTTGCCGCCTCACCTATGGCCGGCAGCCGTGAGTGGACCCGGCTGCACTGCACAACGGCCATGCTGCCCGACCAGAACGGTCCCGATCCGCTCATCTACTCCGCAAACGTGGAGTTCGGCGAAATCGGCGGTCGGGTGGGACTGATGGCGAGTATGCAGTTCAACAACATCGTGCGCGCTTCCGGGGCGCATAGCTACACCTGGTGGATGGACGGCACTGAGGGGAGCGTGTGGGGCACGAGCAGCGAGGTCTCATGGGTGCGCGCGGATGATCCTCGCTCCGTGAATACGATTCCCATTGAAGGCACCTGGTTCCCTGACGCGTTTCAAGGACCGCTTGGCGACTTGATCGCAGCGGACGCGCACGGGCGCGAGCCGGCGGTGACGCCGCGAGATAATCTCAATACGATTGCCATGACGGCCGCGGCAATCCGTTCGAGCAAGAGCGGCCGCGTGGTTGCGCGAGAAGAAGTTGTGGCCTGAGACGGCGTACTTCGTTATTTCGTTCGTTGCCGGGCCGCTTGACCGTGCCGTCATGGTTCAGTCTGTGGATGCATACGCTGGAGTGTCTACCAAACAACAGTTAGGCTAAGAGGGCTTGTCCTCGAGGAGAAGCGATTACAATGGCGGCTTTGGCTAAACGGGCAATCGTGATTGGCATCGACGGCGCAAGCATGGAAATCGTGCGCTACATGGCTGCACAGGGCGCAACGCCAAATCTTAAAAAATTGATGGATACAGGCGCGTGGCGGCCTATGCTGGGAGTCTTTCCTACGCTGACACCCCCTGGCTGGACATCCATTGCCACTGGTGCCTGGCCGGGCACCCACGAGGTGATGGATTTCAACATTCGCGTGCGGGGCCAGCCGCTGACGGAGACGGTGTGGGGAGTCAATACGCAGTTGTCCAAGGCCGAGTACTTCTGGAATACGCTGGAACGTGCGGGCAAGACGCCAATTCTGGTGAAGTGGGAGATGTCGTGGCCGCCGACAATCACAAAAGGCGTTCAGGTCGAAGGCACCGGGCCCGGCGTAGCGAACCACCATCAAATTGCAGGCTATCATCTCTGGGTTTCGGGAGATTGGCAGCCGCGCCCCATCGGCGGCGCGATAGACGCAGAAGCGGTAGACCCCAGCACGATTCAAGCGGGCGAGGATGTAGATCGGGTAGAGTTGCGACCCGCGGACCTGCAGCAGTGGTCGCACGTGCCAGAGTCGGCCAAGCCTCCATTAGAAGTTGAGTTGACGGTTCAACCCCTCGCTCGTGGCCGTTCAGACTTGACAGCTTGGGGTACGGAAGGGGCTGTGCCACATACGTTTTACGGTCTCGTCTACGCGCAGTCAGCAGCCGGATACGATAGGGTGCGCGTGTGCGTGAGCCGTGACGCCGGTGAGCAGGTAGCCGACCTTGCCCTAGCCGACTGGAGCGACTGGTCACGCCAAGAATTCACTATCGGCAACCGTACGCTCACGGGGTACGTGCGCTTCAAGCTCATTACGCTGACGGACGATGCCGATACCTTTGAACTCTTCATGCCGCAGGTGTGGGCGACGGAAGAGTACACGTACCCTGCGGAAGTGGCAGCAGAGATTGACACCCACGTCGGACCGTTCTTGCAGAATCCGGCGCGGGATGCGTTGGGTCTGGTTGATGACGAGACGTACTTCGAGTTAGTAGACGTGCACCACGATTGTCTCGCGGACGTGGCGCATCATCTCTGCGCGACACGAGACTGGGACGTGCTCTTTACCGAGGTGCATTCCCTGGACTACGGCAATCATTTCTTCATGGCGCAGACGGATCCACGCAGTGGCGCGTCGGAGGATGTCATTGCGCGTTCGCGGGAGGGTATGACCCGCATCATCGCCTCCGTAGACCGCTGGGTCGGTAGGCTGCTGGAGTTGCAGGACAGCGAAACGGCGGTCGTGGTGACGTCGGATCACGGCGGTACGCCGGACTTTGTGCCGCCCATTGAGGCGGCGGACGTGCTCAAGGAAGTTGGTTTACTGGTCACTGATCCGTCTACGGGAGAGATCGACCTGAGCAGGAGCGTTGCGATTCCGGTAGGGACGATTCACGTCTTCATCAACCTCAAGGGGCGCGACCCTGGCGGGATCGTCGAGCCGGAGGACTTCGAAAAGGTGCAGCAGCAAGTCATCCACGCGCTTACCACCTACGTAGACCCCAATACCGGCAAGCAGCCGTTTGCCTTGGCAGTCACACGCGAAAATGCCGAAATGCTCAACTTGTGGGGCGACCTTGTGGGCGATGTCGTCTGGGCGGTGCATCCCGAATTCGACGCCTGCCACGGCCGGCATTTGCCTGCGGTGAGCCTGGGTATTGGCGGCCAGCACACCACCTTCATCATCAACGGCCCTCACGTCCACAGCGGATTGGCCTTGCAGGGTCAGGCGCGCAGCGTGGACATTGCGCCGACGCTTGCTTATCTCTTGGGTGTGCCCCAACCCCGTGACGCCGAGGGGCGCGTGATCATGGAGGCGCTTGAGGGTTAGGAAAGCAACCCGAGCTCTGCGAGGCCAGCACGTACCCCAGCTTCTTCATCAGGGGTCACCTCCGGCAACGGGCCGCGGACCGGCCCGGCGGGAAGTCCTAACATGCGCAGGGCCGCTTTGCAGGGACCCACATAGCCGGGATCGTACTCCAAGTACCGATTCAGGGCTTGCAGTTTCAATTGAAGCTGCCGGGCTTCCTCAAATGCACCGGACTGCACCGCGTCATAGATTGCCACCATTTCGCGCGGAATCACGCAGGCGGCAGTCGAAAAGATGCCGGTGGCGCCGGAGGCGAGGGCGGCATAGAACTGGCTGTCGATCCCGGTGAGCACTGCTACCTTGTCGCCGTTCATGCGGATATTCTCCATGAGAATGCCGAAGTCGGCGTTGCTTTGCTTCAGCCCGATCACGTTGGGAACGGCAGCCAGACGGTCGATGAGGGCAGGCGTGATTTCGTTGCCGGTGTAGAGCGGATTGTTGTAGAGCACCAGCGGCAGATCTACCTCAGTCGCAATGGTCTCGTAGTGCGCAAAAAGGGCGTCTTCAGAAAGCTGGAAGTAGTAAGGCGCGGTAACGATGAGGCCATCCGCGCCGACGGCTTGCGCATCGTGGCCCAGGAGCACCGCTTCCCGTGTGCCAGCGGCCGCGGTGCCCGCAATGATGGGAATGGCACCATTGGCTTCCTCGACGATGGCGGCGGTTACGGCTTTCTTCTCATCCGGCAACATGTGCGGAAACTCACCATTGCCGCCGGTTGTCATAATACCGTGGACACCGGCATCGATGAGAAACCGTGTGAGTTGCTTTGCCCCATCTAAATCAACGTCTTGGTTGTCTTGAAACGGTGTAACGATTGCGACGACAACGCCGCGCAGGGTTTCGGCTGTGAGCGTCATGGGTCTATGCCTCAATTCTCAATGTGCGGTTGCTTTTAGACGAGTATACCTTCCTCTCGGCGATCGAGTGGAGTAGTCGGCCCTTGAGTAGGGACAACTTCTGTAGGGCGCGGCACGCTATTAGCGTATTGAATCAGACTCGTGCCCCAGCATGGGGCTATAGAGATCTGTCCGCCGGTCGAGCCACGTGTGATTGAGATCGTTGCGGTGCTTGGCTCTGCGGGCCGTCGAGAGGTTCATTTGGGCCACCAGGACCTCCTCGCTGTCGGTGCTGGCGGGCCCGGCGATAGGCGTACCGGCGGGGTCGATGATGAGGCTGCAGCCCAGGAACTGCACGCCGCGCTCCTCGCCCACACGGTCGGCGCACGCCATGAACACTTGGTTCATTGTCGCATTCGCCAAAGCCACGTAATTCGCCTGACAGTACCCTTGGGCATCCCAGAGTCTGTCCGGTGTCATCATGCTTACCCAATTTGTGGGAACGCAAATCACGTCGGCGCCCTTGAGGGCAAGAATGCGGCTCGCCTCGGGAAAGCGCAAGTCGTAGCAGATCACTATCCCAATTCTGCCAAAGGGCAGATCGAAGACCGGAAATCCCAGATCGCCCGGTCTGTAGTAGAGCTTCTCTTCAAAGAAGAGATGCGTCTTGCGATAGGTACCGAGAATGCCGGTAGGGCCAATAATGAGGGCCGAATTATAGAGCGCGGTATCGCTGACCTTTTCACCGAACCCGGCGACGACGTGGATGTCGAATTCCTGCGCGAGCTGCTGCCAGCGAGCGACAGCCGGACTCTCGTCCGGGCGCTCGGCCAGCGCGCGCGCCTCCGCGCTGGAGAAAACAACGTAGCCGCTATTCGCCATCTCCGGCAGCACGATCAAGTCGGCGCCACTTTCCGCCGCCTCTTGAATGGCCCGCGCGCCTTTTTCCACGTTGGCGGGCAGATCACCGAGAATCGGGGCGTACTGGCAAACGGCAGTCCGAATCACATTGCCGCGCTCAGACGCGGACAATGTGTCTTCCTGAACGAGGGGTTTCTGGTCAATCTCTGTACGCATACCTCACCGTACCGTATGCATCGGCATGATTACGTGGACGTAGTCAGTGTCATCGGTGGGGCGAATGACCCCCGGACTGGTTGAACCTGTCAGCTCGATTCTAACGTCAGGTGAATTGATGGCATCGACGCAATCGAGCAAGTAGCGGGCATTGAAGGCAATCAGCGTTTCTTCGCCTTTCACCTGAGCCTCGAGGTCGGAGCGATTGTCGCCGAGCTCAGTAGCGGTGGCGGTGATGGTAAGATTGCCCTTTTCGTCGTCAGGCGTCACTTCCAGCTTGATCACATTGGCCCCATCGCGCGCAAAGTAAGAGGCCATGCGCGCAGATTGCATGAGGTCCAGCGTGGAAACCTGGATCTCCGTCTGGTGGTCGGCGGGGATCATCTGCGTGTAGTTTGGAAACGTGCCTTCGATGAGGCGCGAAACCAAGTGTATGTCACCCGTACTGAAAATGACCTGGTTGCGATTCTGCGTGAGACGAATCTCAACCGGATGCTCGCTGTCAGTCAAGATGCGCGAGAGTTCCGTCAAACTGCGCGCCGGCACGATGAACTCGGTCTTCTCGCTGACGCCGCTCTCCACTGCCAGCGTGCGTACCGCCATGCGGAAGCCGTCAGAAGCCACGAGCACAACCTTGTCAGACTCGATGATGACGGCAACGCCCTGGAGATACTGACGGGGATCGTCACTGGCTGCCGCCATGGCGACCTGCTCGATGCTCTCCCTGAGCAGAGCCGCATCCAGCACAAGCGTCGGATCGCCCTCGCCCAGCGGGATTGGCGGAAACTCCTCCGCCGCGATTCCCTTGACGTTCGCCTGGTACCGCCCGCACGTCAGGTGAAGCGTCAGTTCTTCCTTGTCCAACTGCAGGTCCACCCGTTCATTCGGGAGAGAGCCGATAAACTCACCGAGAAGCCGCGCAAGGACGGTGACTTCACCCTCGCTCTCGACTTTGCAGCCGATCCAGTGGACGATGCCAATCTCTTGATTCATTGCCGAGAGCTTCAAACGCCCTTGATCGGTAGCCAGCAGGACATTGCTGAGCACAGGCAAAGGACTGCGCGTAGCAACGGCCCGTCCGACTATGGCAAGGCCCTTGGCGAGATTTTCTTGTAGGCAGGAAACATTCACTTTAGGCGCTCCACAAACGCACTCCAGAAGACTCTCTGGAGATAATACATTGCCGCCAAACTACTTTGGCGGCCTCTGAAACCCATAGTATACTGGAGCAGACCGCGTGTCAACGGCGCGGTGGCGGTACGATGCGGCCAGTGTGTGCTGACTTAAGGGCGGGCCGGCACGTTGGCTGGCGTGCGACGAGAGAAGGATGCAGTGTCACGATCACCGCTTCGGCGGACCACTCAGCGGCTGATTAACGATCCCTCATTTGCTTTTGGGCGCGTTTACGAGCCCTTCGACGTCGTCGAATCCAACATTGTGCTCTTGCAGGCAAAGCTTTCCACATTGCCCAAGGCAGCGCTTACGATTTCCTACCTCGAATCGGAATATACAAACCTGCTTGACCGGTTGGAGAACTCCGGTGAGACGATAGTTACGGCGTACGCGCGACCCATCCTGCCCATGGACGTGTGGCTGACGTGCCAGTTGTCTCGCATCGAGAAGTTCCACGAGGACGTGCGGTAGGCTAGAAAGCAAGCTCAGCGACTTCTTGCTTAACTGCATCTTGGCTAGGTCATGGGTAACAAGCCCAGGGCTGAGGCGGTCGAAATGAATGTGCAGTCAACGACGGATCATGAAGAACGCGTGGCGAGGCTCATCAACCTGCGCTCATGGGCAGTGGTAGGAGTCTCTCAAGATACCCGAAAGTACGGTCACCGTGTCTTCCTGGCCTTGCGAGAAGCCGGGTATCACGTGCTGGGAGTAAATCCAAAGGGCGGCTTCGTGGCGGGACACAGGGTGTATCCCTCACTAGCGGATCTCCCTGAAAGACCCGAGGTGGTAGTAACAGTTGTGCCCCCTCCCGTAACCGAGCAGATCGTAGCGACGTGTGGAGAACTTGGCATCATGAATGTGTGGATGCAACCGGGTTCGGAGTCTGAAACTGCGATCGGCGCGGCTCAAGAACACGGGATGACGGTAGTTGCGCACGATTGCGCCATGGTGCGGAGGAAGCAGTGGCGGGACGCGTCCTGACAATTGCCGGCTCCGACTCCGGCGCCGGCGCCGGCTTGCAGGCCGACCTAAAGACGTTCTGTGCGCTTGGCGTCTACGGGAGCACGGTGGTGACCGCGGTCACGGCCCAGAATACCCTTGGCGTGCAAGACTGGATGGCGTTGCCTGCGTCCTTGGTAACAGAGCAGATCCGCTCGGTGCGCGCAGACATTGGGGCAGTGGCAATCAAAACGGGGATGTTGGCCAACGCTGAGATCATCACTGTGGTTGCGAATTCGCTGAAGGCAGATCCTCCGCAGTCCCTCGTGGTTGATCCGGTTATGGCCGCGAAGAGCGGCGACCCGCTCGTTGACGATACGGCGGTCACGGCCTATCGAGAGACCCTCTTTCCGCTGGCTACCGTCGTTACGCCCAACCTGCCGGAGGTTGAACGGCTGCTCGGCAGTCAGGTGCGCGGTGAGAGCGAAATGCGCCGGGCGGCCCAAGCAATTGTTGGCTTTGGGTGCCGCGCGGCGCTGATAAAAGGCGGACACGCCGCCGGTTCCGCGCGGGACATCCTCTACGACGGTGCGGACTTCTATACGTTTGAAGAGGAACGAGTCATTACCCAAAACGACCACGGTACAGGCTGTACGCTGGCTTCTGCCATGGCCGCCTACCTCGCTCGGGGGTTGGCCCTGCCGGACGCAGTGAGCGAAGCGAAGAAATACTTAACCGGCGCTCTGCGGCATTCCTACCCCGTTGGCGCCGGCCACAGTCCCGTGAACCACTTTTGGCGCGGGACGCTTGCCCCTAGCGATAGCCAGAACTAGATCTGCAACCAGCCCTCTCTCTTGAGGCTAGGCCGAAAGGAAAGCAAAGCCCTCTTCCCCTGCCTTCCGTGTCATTGCCACCACAAGCTTCAGCGTGGCCGTGACGTCGTTCAGGTCGACGACCTCGATTGGGGAGTGCGAGTAGCGACGAGGAATGGTGATGGCAATTGCCGGAACGCCGCTGCGCGAGTAGTGAATTGCGGTCGCGTTGGTGCTGCCGCCCTCCAGAATGGCTTCTTGATGTGGGATGCCGATCTCCTCGGCGGTGCGGACAGCGAAAGCAAGCACGGCTTCGGGTGTGATCATGCCACCGTATGAACTGCCGCTGGCGGCTTGCAGCACGGGACCACGACCGAGAGCGATGGGCAGTTCACTATGGAACTTCACATCGGGCGTGTCACCACAAGGCACCGTGTCAATCGCAATGGCGAGGTGAGGCGCATAGTTGAATGCGGCCGGACCGGCGCCGTGCAGTCCCGTCTCTTCCTGCACCGTGAATTGAGCGATAAGCCGGACTGGCAGAGAATCCTCCACCAGTTCCTGAACTGCATTCAGCAGCACCGCACAGCCGGCGCGGTTGTCAATCGCCTTGCCGCAGAGGCGGTTTGGATTGGCCAGTTCCTCGATTTCGCTGACGTAGGTCACCGGATCACCAACTGCGATGCCCGCTTGCCGCACCTCATAGTCTGAGGAAAGGCCAAGGTCAACGTAGAGGTCCTTTACGGGCAGGACTGTGCGCTGTTCCTCGGGCGACTGCAAATGCCCGGCCTTCACGCCAATAACACCGCGCAGGCCGTTCACGGACACCTTGCGGCCCACGAGCAGGCTGTCCAGGATACCGCCTACTTTGTAAAGGCGCAGAAAGCCCTCCGGCTCGATACTCCGCACGAGGCAGCCGATCTCGTCGGCATGGGCGTCCAGCAGCACCAGGGGCGCATCAGGAGGCCCACCGCAATCAGCGTGCAGGTTGCCCATGCGGTCTACGCGAACCGATTGCGTGAGTGGGCGCACACGCTCAGTCAAGGCAGCAATGATTGCTTGCTCTCGACCGGAGGGGCCATGTAAGGCCGCGAGACTCGCTATATCATCTCGCAAGCGGTCATTTGATGTTTCTGCCATCGCTGTGAATTCTCCTCAAACCAAAATCTTTGACATAATTGCCGGAGGGTTCAAGCGTACCTTCTATGCAGAGGCGTTGCATCTCCGGCGCCGCAAACCGCATGTTGACATGAATCAAAGAATGCAGCACACGTGACGCTTAGCGTTGTGTTTGATCTCAACAGGACACGAAGCGGGCAGAGGGTAGCATTGCTCCGGCTCGGCTGGGATAGTGCCTCAAGGATACAACAGATGGCATGGTAGCATAAGGCAACGGACCTCGGGGCCAACGCGGGAGATGGAGACAGGGCTTGCCCAGCGACCCGTGCCTGCTAGGTTTCCGATAATCAGACTTCAAGTGTCTTTCAATGGCTGGGCACAAGGCTTGTAGCGTCATGCAATTTGCCCAGCCAGTGCGCGCCTGCTATTCTGAATGCGATTGCAGGCATGGCGAGGAAGTATGACCGTAACCGTAGGGGATATTGGAGAGTTTGGGCTCATAGGCCGTATCGCGCAGGAAGCATTTACTGCGCCGGACGAGGCGCTGGGCTTCCAAGACGATGCGGCATTGTGGCGGCAGGGCGATGGGTGGTTGATCGCCACCACTGACGCGCTCGTGGAAGATGTCGACTTTCGGCTGAACACGTTCAGTTGGGAAGACATTGGCTGGAAAGCGCTCGCGGCGAATCTTAGTGACATCGCCGCGATGGGAGGCGTTCCGCGCGGAGCATTCGTTACCCTCTGCCTGCCTGCCGGAATCGAGGCCGCGGACGTCTTGGCGTTCTACAAGGGGATGGCGCCACTAGCGCAGGAGGCACAAACCCCGATCCTTGGCGGAGATCTCTCGTCGAGCGAGCAGATTGTCGTGAGCATAACGGTGTTAGGCGAGGTGGAGAGCCGGGAGCGCGTACTTCGGCGCGCGACGGCGCGTGTTGGCGATCAGATTGCCGTTACGGGAGTCTTGGGAAATGCGGCGGCGGGTCTGGCACTCCTAGAGGGAGGCGGGAACGAGAATCAGGATTATGCGGCACGCTACATAGCGGCGCAGCGTCGGCCTATCCCGCGGTTACGCGAAGGGCAGGCGCTTCTCGAAGCCGGCGTGCGTTGCGGCATGGACATTAGTGACGGCTTGGCCGCAGATTTGCAAAAGCTCTGCACAGCCAGTGGTGTGAGGGCAGAAATCATACTGGAGCGTATTCCTACCGACCCGGATCTTCCGTTGGTATTTGGTGATTCACACCGGTTGCACGCCATGAGCGGCGGCGAAGACTTCGAGTTGCTCTTCGTCGCGCCGCCGGACACGATGCAACGGGCCCAGGATCATTTGCGGGAGAAGGCGCTGGAACAGGTCACCGTAATAGGTACAATTGTAGCCGGTCAGCGCGGAGCCGTAACCGTGCGCGATGAACGAGGAAACGTGGTGCCGCTTTCCCACGAGGGGTTCGATCACTTTGGCGCTGCCGGCATTCCGCTTGCTGGCGCTTGAGAGGATACACTGGTGTCGACCAGTAAAGATGTGGAAAAGAAGCTCGATTGCATCAGTCACAGTGAGGCGCAGACTCAACGCCTTGGGTTGAGATTAGGAACGTTGGTGGAGCCCGGCAGTGTTGTCCTGCTGGAAGGCACCATGGGCTCAGGCAAGACCGTATTTGCGCAAGGCGTGGCGCTTGGCTTAGAGATAAAAGAGCAAGTTACGAGCCCCTCCTATACGCTTATAAAGGAGTATCAGTCCGGCAGATTGCCTTTCTTTCATATAGATTTGTACCGCATAGACTCCAGCGACTCTCTCTGGGGTCTTGGGCTTGAGGAATACCTCGAAGGCGATGGAGTCTGTGTCATCGAATGGGCCCGCAAGGTGCGAGACTTTCTGCCGGAGACGTGGCTCTACATAAACATCGAGATTATGACGGACACGAAACGGACATTGCATTTTGCATCAGAGGGCGACCGTTTTCAAAAGATCCTTCACGAATATCGCAGGCTAGCGTTTGGTTTCTAGCACGCTAGGTGTAAGCTTCTTAAAATGCTTTTGGCAATTGATACGTCTACGCGGCAACTTGGTGTGGCATTTTACGCAAACGAGCGTATCCTGGGAGAGATTAACTGGGTTGCGGGGTATCATGCTACCGAGCAACTCATGGCAAGCATCAACCAGCTTTGGGCAATGATCGCCGGCAGCGGTCAAGCGCCTGAGCCCCCCGCGCCAACTGCAAGTGAGGCGCCAGCCTCAACCGTGGATGGATTGCATACCGTTGCCCAGAGCCGGATTCCGATTAGTGCGGTAGCGGTTGTCTCCGGGCCCGGTTCGTTTTCCGGCCTGCGCGTGGGCATGGCAATGGCCAAAGGATTTTGCCTAACGTTAGGTGTGCCGCTCGTAACCGTGCCCACCCTGGACGCAATCGCTTACCCCCACCTGCAATCGTCTAGAGTTCACGTATGTGCCTTGCTCGAGGCCGGACGCGGTGAGTACTACGTCGGCTGGTATCGTTCAGTCGCCAAGAATTGGCGCCGCTTGGAGAACTACGCGATCTTGGGGATTACGGACATTTGCGACAGAATCGTGAAGCGGACGGTCATTTGCGGAGAGATTTCGGCGGAACATAGAGCGCAAATCGAGGAGAGTATTGAAAAGAAGCTTGTAGTCTTTCCCTCCGGGCTCTCCAGTGTCCGGCGGGCAGGCACAGTAGCGGTGCTTGGCGCGGAGAATCTCGCCAAGGGATATACGGTTGATCCGCTCGCGGCGGAACCGGACTACTTGCGACGGCCCGCGGCCAAGGTGCCGCTGCACCGGATTCACCCGATGATCGATGGGTTGTCTCCCTAATAAAGCAGATGGCGCACAGCCACCTCTGCTTAATCTGCGCACGCAAGCCAGGAGGTAGCGTAGAGCCTTGAGACACAGCAATGCAGCAATGTTTCTCGCAGACATCAGCGAACGAGAAATGACAGACATGCGGGCAGCGTAATGGAACAACCAAAAGCCATCTATGACGGACGTCCCGAACCCTACTCCATGAGGCTGCGGATAGAGCCAATGGAGTTGGAGGACGTGGCTGAGGTGCGCAGCATCGAGGAAGCCTCCTTCACCCTGCCGTGGCCGCGCAATGCCTACCGCCGGGAGATCGTTGAGAACAAACTTGCCCGCTACCTGGTTATTCGCGACGTGGATGCAATATCAGATGCCGCGACAGATGCGCGCGTGACCGCAGCGAATCAAATGCGCCCAAGGCCGTTTCCTCTCTCTCTCTTGCCGTCAGTCAACAAGGGACCGGAGCAGCAATGGCGGTATGGAAAGCCGACTTTGGTAGCGTATGGGGGGCTCTGGCTCATGGTAGATGAGGCCCACATTACCACCATCGCGTCACGGCCGGACGTGCGGGGCCAGTATATTGGAGAGCTCATGCTCACGGCGCTCATCGACGTGGCCATCGGCCTCGCAGCGCGCTGGGTGACACTCGAGGTTCGCGTCTCCAACTCCCTGGCGCGTTCTCTCTATAAGAAATACTCGTTTCGCTCCACGGGGATTCGTCCGCGTTACTACAGTGACAATCACGAAGATGCGTTGGTAATGTGGAGCGAAGACGTGAACGTCGCCGGGTTCCAGAGGATGTTCCAGAAGCGTATAGCCAGCCTCCGCCACAGGCATAGCTGGACAACGACGTATCCTGAGACAGGAGGGTTTCTTGACGACTCTGCTCGCGATTGAGACCTCGTGCGATGAAACTGCCGCAGCCGTTGTGGAAGACGGCCGCTACGCGCACTCCAACATAGTTGCGTCGCAGGTCGAGATTCATCAGAAGTACGGAGGTGTGGTGCCGGAACTGGCCTCGCGGCAGCATCTCAAGGCCATAGTGCCAGTCGTCACGGAGGCTATGGTCACGGCGGATGTGGCGTGGGAAGATTTGGACGGGATCGCCGTTACGTATGGACCGGGCTTGGCAGGCGCGCTGTTGGTGGGAGTGAATTTTGCGAAAGCCCTTGCTTTCTCCCTCGGCGTTCCCTTGATCGGCGTGAACCACCTTGAGGGTCACGTTTATGCTGCTTGGCTCTCGCGCTCGCGGCGCGCGCGCCGCGCCGCCGAAGAAGAGTTGAAGTTTCCGTTGCTGGCCTTGGTGGTTTCGGGCGGGCACACGGAACTTGTGCTCATGCGCGGGCATGGCGACTATGGCCTCATCGGCGCGACACGCGATGACGCCGCCGGTGAAGCATTCGATAAAGTGGGGCGCATTCTCGGACTGCCCTTCCCGGGTGGCCCCGCAGTCCAGTTGGCTGCGGAGCAGTTGTCACGCTACGGGCTACGGGGACGGCGGAACATGGTGGACTTGCCCCGGGCCTGGATGCAAGGCACGTATGAATTCAGCTTTAGCGGCGTGAAGACCGCCGTCTTGCGGTACATGCAGAGTCGCATGAAGGATCAGGACCTTTCAGAACCGCTTGCGACAAGTCCCGGCGGTATTGTGGCTACAGACGTGCCGCTCTATGTCGCTCAGGTTGCGTCCAGTTTTCAGCAGTCCGTGTCGGACGTCTTGGTCGCCAAGACCGTGGATGCGGCCAGAGAATTCAAGGTCCAGATGATACTGGTGGTTGGCGGCGTAGCTGCCAACAGCCTCTTGCGCGAGGAGATCACGGCCCATGCGCCGGTGCCGGTGCGGATCCCAGACTTTGCCTTTTGCACCGATAATGCCGCCATGATTGGCGCGTGCGGATACTATCGCCTGCAACGAGGGCTGGTATCGGACATGGCACTCGACGTGGATCCGGGAGCGCGTCTGGCGCCGCCGTCAACGACCATTCCGTCGGAAGGCTACGGCGGGGGCCGCAGGTCGTAATCCGAGGCCTCCTAGACCGTTGCCAACGCCGGCTCGGCGATATAGGGAATGGTCAAGGGCCCCATGGGAAGGACACAGATACGAGCGCCCGGCCCGAATTTCTCTCGCAGGGCGGTCACGGTTTCCTCAATCGAACGGCAGGGCGTCAGGTGCGCGTCTTGAATGGACTGGTCCGAGAGATTCTCCGCGTACAGGTGCACTTCCGCTTTCAAGAGGATCTGCGCCAAGATCTGGGCCTCCCACTGGTCGAAACGGGAGAATCCCGGGCTGTTTATCAGGTCGAGCAACGCGGCCGGCGTTTCCCGCTCCTGCAAGAGGTCCTCGAAGTGACCGTGTCCGATTCCCTCTGAGCACTCGGCGGCAATGACGATGGCGCCTCCCTGCCTCACCACTTGATACGCCGCCGACATGCCCTTCACGGCTTGGTAGAGGTTTAGATCGAGGGGATACCCGCTGTTGGTTGTGATGACGATGTCATACGGTTCGGCGACCGGCCGCATGACGGAACGGCGGGCGAACGAGCAGCCGGCTGCATGGGCTTGTAGCATCTCGCCGGCAAAGACGCCCGTGATCTCTTTGCGCTTGTTGATGGTAACGTTCAGGCTGAGATCGGGCGGACAGAGCGCAGCCGCTTCGCGTTGCTCGCAGTGGATGGGATTACCCTCCAGGTGTCCCCACGTCGCTTTGGGGTGGCCGATCATGGCTGCATTGTGGTTATGCATCACGGAGTCCGCGCCGGCGATGCCGGGCAGAATGAGCTTTGCGCCGCCGCTGAAGCCCGCGAAGAAGTGCGGCTCGATGAAGCCGGTGAGGATCTTGACTGTGGCATCGAGGTAGTGGGTGTTGATCCATACGGGTCCGCCAGAGGAGGTCTCTCCAAGGTAACGTAGCTGAGATTTATCCGTTGAATCATGGTTGACGATGCGGTAGTTGGCTACGACTTCCTCACCTAACATGCCGCGGAGTTCATCTTCGGTATTGGGACGATGCATGCCGGTGGCATTGATGAGCACGAAGTTCTCGCGGGGAATGTGCGCCAGTTCGGCGAGAATAGCCGGTACCATGAGGTGATTCGGCGCGGGCCGGGTGATGTCGCAGAAGACGATGGCGACGGTATCCTCCGCTCCGGCAAGCTCAGAAAGCGGTCGCGCGCCTATGGGTTGGCACAATGATTCGCGCAGAGCAACAAGAGGATCCGCGACCCCCGGCAGATCGACCGGTTCTACGATGTCTACGTTCTCGTCCGGCAGCATTACCCTTAGTCCCGTGCGGCCGTAAGCGAGATCAACCTGCATCGTAAGCCACCTTTCAGCATGCGTCCTTCAGGTTACTCCCTGCCTGTCGATTCTAGCCCTTGCCCTTGTCCACAGCAAGAGCCTGCGAGCGGTGGCGTTGGAGGAATCCGCCACTTGGTGCTACGTCGCTTTCGCGGGCCTGAGTATCGTTGACAGCAGAGGCTGGCTCCGGTAGCATCAAATCTGTTGGTTATTGTTCCGACGTCACGCGCTTCTCATAGCGCGCCAAGGAGATGTTGTGTGGTGTATCGTTCAAGTGGATTTCCACTCGTATCGCGATGCATTGCCCGTATCACCACGACTGGACTCTCTGCGCATGTGACGAGAGGACAGTAAGACCTATTCTTATATTTGCAAGTAGCGATCTGAGGCCTCTCGTATGTGCCTGACACGAGAGGCTTTTTCTATTGTCCGAATTCTGACTTGCATTCAATCGGAGCTTATCTAGGAGAACAAAAAATGCCGCAATCACAAGGAAACGACGATCGACAAAGTGCGGAGCGCTTGCACACAATGCGACACTCGGCTGCGCACGTGCTCGCGACGGCCATGCTGGAATACATGCCGGAAGCCAAGCTGACCATCGGACCCGCTATAGAGGATGGTTTCTACTACGATTTCGATCTTCCGCGAACGCTGACTCCGGAAGATATCGATGCGTTGAGCGAGCGCATGGAGCGAATAATCCGCCAGAAGCAGGTGTTTGAGCACTCCACGCTGCCGGTTGAGGAGGCAAAAGCCTTCTTCCGGGAGCAAGGTCAAGACTACAAGGTCGAGCTCATCGAAGACTTGGAGCGGGACGCCAATGCCGAGCACGTGAGCATCTACCAGAACGGCGACTTCATTGACCTGTGTGAAGGCCCCCACGTGGAAACGACAGGGGCGGTAAAGGCGTTCAAGCTGCTGCGCACGGCTGGCGCCTACTGGCGGGGTGACGAGAACCGCCAGCAACTGCAACGCGTGTACGGCACGGCCTGGGAGTCCAAGAAGGACCTCAGGACATACTTGAACTTCTTGGAGGAGGCGGAGCGGCGCGATCATCGGCGGCTCGGCCGCGAACTCGACCTTTTTAGCTTTTCTGAAGAGATTGGCCCGGGTCTGGTGGTCTGGCACGCGAAAGGCGGACACGTGCGCAGCGTCATGGAGGACTTCTGGCGCGACAGCCACCGGGCCGGTGGCTATGAATTCATCTACACGCCCCACATCGGCAGGGCGGATCTCTGGCGAACCAGCGGGCACCTGAATTGGTTCGCAGAGAACATGTACGCGCCGGTGGAGATCGACGAGCAGCAGTACTACTTGAAGCCGATGAACTGCCCCTTCCACATTCAGGTCTACAAGAGCCGCACGCGCAGTTACCGCGACCTGCCGCTGCGCTATACGGAAGCCGGGACGGTCTATCGCTATGAGCGGTCAGGCGTGCTGCACGGCTTGCTGCGCGCGCGGGGCTTTACGCAGGACGATGCCCACTTGTTCTGCCGACCGGAACAGATGGACAGCGAACTCGAGCGCGTATTGCGATTCTGCCTGGAGATTCTGGAAACGTACGGCTTCAAAGACCTCAAACTGGAGCTAAGTACGTGGGAAAGGGGGGAATCCAGCAAGTACGCGGGCGAAGCGGCAGACTGGGAAATGGCGGAGTCCGGCCTGGTCAGCGCCCTCGATAGCATTGGCTTGTCGTACCAGCGCATGGAGGGTGAAGCCGCGTTCTACGGGCCAAAAGTTGACATAAAGATTGTCGACGTGCTGGGCCGCCCGTGGCAGCTTTCGACAATCCAGTTCGACTTTTGGTTGCCGCAGACCTTTGGGCTGGAATACATAGGAGAAGATGGGGCAGCGCACAGGCCGTACATGATCCACCGCGCCCTCTACGGTTCTATCGAACGCTTCTTCGGCATCTTGCTCGAGCACTACGGCGGCGCGTTCCCCGTGTGGTTGGCGCCGGTGCAAGTCGCAGTGATTCCCATTGCCGACCGCCACAACGAGTATGCGCAGCAGGTTGGGGCTGCGCTTACCCAATCCGATCTCCGTGTCGAGGTAGATACGCGTTCCGAGCGCATGAATGCCAAGATACGCGACGCCCAGCTCCAGAAAGTACCGTATATGGCCGTAGTGGGAGACCGCGAAATCAGTGACGGCGCGGTAAACGTCCGCTTGCGCACAGGCGGGAACCGCGGCGCGCTGCCGATCGCGGAGTTCTGCGCCATGGTGCGAGATAGCGCGGACTCTCGCTCCGAGACATTGTGACTGCTTTCCGATCACACCGGCTGAGAGCTGTGAAATAGCTCATTGTGGTACCCTTAAGAGAAGGAGCACTCGCCGTCTTATCATAATCGAGACAGCGACCTCCTTCTCTTCCTCGTAATGCTTTGATCTGGTTAGCTTTCTGCCTCTATCGGCCCGGGCATCTCCAGCTTGCTTACGCTGTTTCGTAAACCTATTCGGATTCGTCTAGGCTGTCCTTTTCCCATGTGAATGGAATGCGGAAGCGTCGCCTTCTTTCTCCAACCTTTGCAACGTTGCTTAATCCTTAATCGCTTCGAACTCAAAGTGGCATAGCCACCGCCGCGCAAGCCGGATACATCACGAGCGCAGAACAACCTTGTGGAGAACTACCTTGCCATGACGTGCACTTACCTGAGTGCGATGCGGCAACCCGTGTACCGCGTCGGCCTCATAATAGTCCTGGCGTTACTTGCTGCTCTGTGGCCGCAAACGCTGCGCGCCACCGACCATACCACCTACTTTCCCGAGACCGGCATGTCGGTCTCTTTTGGATTCAAGCGTTTCTTCGAGGGGCGCGGCGGCGTGGAGATATTTGGGTATCCGATTACGCCGGAACTTCAAGAGAGAGGCCGCACCGTGCAGTACTTTCAACGCGCGCGCTTCGAGTACCATCCCGAGCACGCCGGGACTCATTATGAAGTACAACTGGGGCTGCTTGGCGACATTCTTACCACTGGTCGCACGTTTCCCAAGGCGACGCCTGTCGAGACGACGGAGAACCAACGGTACTTTTCGGAGACGGGCCACGTCGTGAGCGGCTCCTTCTTACGCTTCTTCAATTCGCGCGGGGGACTAGACATCTTCGGCTATCCGATTTCTGAGGTAATTCAAGAGAACGGTAAGACCGTACAGTACTTTCAGCGATCACGCTTTGAGTACTATCCGCAGTTGCCGGAGACGCATCAGATAACCCTTGGCTTACTCGGTGAGGAGTTGGCGCAGCAGGTAGGTCCCCGTGGGCAGTTCTGGGTTACGGGATTGCCCAACTCCATAATGACCAATCAAACCCTCAGTCTTCAGGTGAAGGTCCAGAATACCGGCATCATGCGCTGGTTGCGGTCGGGGCCGACCGCCGTCTCGGTAGGGTATCGTTGGCTCAATCAGGCGGGAAGCACCGTGTTGGAAGGCTCACGTCTGACGCTTCCTGAGGTTCTTCCCGCAGGTAGCGTGGCATTTGTGGGGATGTCGCTTAGGACGCCGGCGCAGGGAGGGAACTACACGTTGCAATGGGACTTATGGCAGGCGGGCCGCGGTTGGGCGGCCGCGCGGGATCCCTCGGCTGTCACCCGGCAAGCGCTCAGCGTACGCAGCCCCTTGCCCACGCCGACGCCAATGCCAGCGCCGCGGCCCACCCCTGTCTCCGTCAGCGCTGCCGACGGCATGCTTATCCGGGTCGGTGTTTTTTCTACCACCGAGCAGAGCATGCGGATTTCGGGCAGCGGCAGGTTCCACGTTGAAGATGAGAACGGGAGGACAGTTCGCAGCTTCACGGCCGACCAGGTTGTCACGGTGACACATCTCCCGGATCGATCACGCTACCGGTTGACGCTCAATAACAGCAACGTGGCGGAAGTCTCCACTTTTGCGCGTTTTGTAGCGGACGGCAACACTATATTGCACGTACTCGACATACCCAATTTCCAGCAATACCGCCAAGTGGTGGAAGTGCGCTACTCGGCGCACTCAGAACGGCTGTGGGCGATCAATGAACTGCCCATGGAGTACTACGTGAAGGGGATTGGCGAGGAGCCGGAGTCGTTCCCCTTTGAAGGATTGAAGGCGGCGACCGTGGCCTACCGCACCTACGCGCTCTCGCACATGGATCCGCAATGGCCGGGACTGTGGTGCCTCTGTGGCAAAGAGCCATTCGATGTCGGCGCCTTCCATGAGCATGTGATACCTTACGTCGGTTCTCACCAGTGGTACTTGGGGTATTATCGAGAGACGCTGGGCGGGAACTTAGAGGCGGCCGCCGACGCGACACGGGGACAGTTCCTGACCTATGACGGCAAGGTGATCCGCGCTGCCTACTATGCGACAGCCGACGGGAGAACGCGGTCGTGGAGTAACTTTCCGTGGGCGGTGAGCGTGCCGGATCCGGTGAGCATAGGACGGACGCTAGACGGGCACGGCTGGGGCATGCCGATGTGGAGCGTCATCACGCTGGCCAATCGTGGGATGACCTACGACCAAATCCTCAAGATGTACTACACGGGAGTGGAATTGACAAAGCTCTATTGACGACAGGCGACGAGGCATGGCAAGTCGAGCGGGCTCCGAATTGGCGTTGATGATTTGAATAGGTGCGATCTTCTCTCGCCCCAAGCGGCGAGAGGTGGGCTGGAATACGTCTGCGCCAGCCATCTGGCTACTGGCCGGATCTCGCAGATGAACGGAAGAGATGTGACTTTTCTTGGAAAGTGCGATTGATCCTCTTACAAACAGTAAACCGCCACAATAGCAAAGGCCGGCCTCACTTGTGAGACCGGCCTTTTTGCGCTTTGATTCGAATTGTCCGAAACCAATTGGGACTAGAGTTGTCTGATAGCGATGCCGTGGTAGTCCAGCGGCGGCAGTTCACCTTCATCCGTGAGTTCACCCTGAATCAGGATGTCCACGACTTCCCTGGTCTCTACCGACACAACCACGACGGCGGGCAGTTCGCCGGAGCCGCCCATAGCGCCGGCATCCGTCTCACCGCCACCCCGCAAAAGGATGAACGCGAAGACACCGTCGGGTGAAAAGACCAGAAGGTCCGGCGCTTCCCCGACAAAGGGTATTCGCTCGATGAAGTCGTTATGCTCGGTACTGATGATGCCGACGTTGCCGGTCCAGCGATTGGTAATCCAAATCTCGGAACCGTCGGGCGTCAGTGCCATGCCATGCGCCTCGGCGCCGCGGGTGGCGTCCTTGGCGATAATTTCATGTGTTGCGGTATCAAACACGTAGTAGAGGCTCTTCTCGTCCCGCGAGCCCCCGGTGACGAACATCTTGGTGCCGTCGGGCGAGAGGACGCCCATCAGGTTTACCCTGACTTCCTCCGGCGAGAACGCCTTGACCAAGGTGAAGGTCTCCAAGTCCAGTATGACCAGCCCGCCGTTAGCAAGGGCAGGACCCAAGGTCACGTATGCATAGCGCCCGTCTCGGGTGAACGCTGATGAAATCGGATTGGCGGAGGGGAACTCGTCTGCCCGCGACTTCACGAGCGGGTCTTCCGCTATGATGAGCCTGCGGCCAATGGAGAATGTCTCCGCGGCATGGTCAGACACGATCTCCACCAATTCCCCGGCCTTGATCACGGAGACGAGCACACCGCTATCGTCCGGATAGATGTCCGCGGCATGGCTGGCGGGGCCTGTGTCAAAGGTGGCAATCACCTTGCGGTCTTCCGCCCGAATCACGGCGGTGTTGCCGGAGACCGTGCTGGCTATCCAAGCGTACTTATGGTCACTGGTGAAGTCTATCCAGTGGGTTCGCTCCAGCCCGGCCTCTGAAAGATCGACGGTATCCACCACCTCAAGTTGCGGACTGATCACATAGAGGATGTTGTTGGTCTGGTCCATTGTCCAGACTTCATAATTGGCAGTCGATACGGGATCCTCCGATTCTATGACGTACGTGCCGCAGGCGGATGCCAGCAGTCCTACAAGCAGGACGGCAAGCACTGCCACAACAGAATTTCGCCATCTTGCCGTCACCAAGTCGGCAAAGCGTCTTGTTGATCCAAACATTGTCTCTTTCCTCTCCCTCACTGAAAACAAACCACGCGCTATTCAAACCGACGGCACCAGGCCGTCTAATTCGCTCTCTCGTCTCAAACGTCAGAACACTTACTTCTCAATGGGAACGCCGATCATGCTGCCCCATTCCGTCCATGAACCGTCGTAGTTGCGCACGTCCGGGTAGCCCAGGAGATACTTGAGTACGAACCACGTGTGGGAAGAACGCTCGCCGATCCGGCAGTACGTCACGATCTCTTTGTCCGGCACAATGCCCTTGCCGCCATAGATTGCACTCAACTCTTCCGGAGACTTGAAGGTGCCGTCATCGGCGACAGCCGTCGCCCACGGGATGTTAGCGGCGCCGGGAATGTGTCCTCCTCGTTGGGCAGTCTCCGGCAAGCCTGGCGGTGCCAGAATCTCACCGGTGAACTCCTGCGGCGAGCGCACGTCGACCAGACCGACGTTTGGGTTACCCAGCCGCTCCTGCACGTCGCCTTGGAAAACGCGAAGGGCTCTATCCGGATCTTGGGCCGTGTACGACGTCTGCGCCACGTGGGGAATGTCTTCAGTCAGCGGACGACCCTCGGCCTCCCACTTTACGCGGCCGCCATTCATCAGGCGCGCGTCCTTGTGTCCGTAGATCTTTAGGATCCAAAGGGCAAACGCCGCGAACCAGTTGTTGTTATCACCGTAAAGAACCACCGTGGTATCAGGAGCAATCCCGCTCTGCCCTAGGAGTTGCTCCAAGTCCTCTTTACCAATCAGGTCCCGGCGCACCGGATCGTTGAGATCGGACTGCCAGCCCCAATCTACAGCGCCGGCAATGTGCCCCGTCTCGTAGGCGGTCGTATCTACGTCCACCTCTACGAGCCGGACGTTTGCGTCGCCGCCGTGCCGGGCAACCCAGTCCGTCGAAACGAGGACATCAGAGTCCGCATATTCAGCCATAGTCTGCTCTCCTCAGCAAGCATAATACGTAAAGTTGACCAAATCGCTCTACATAGTAACAATAGTCGGATCGATAAGTCAAGCAGCGTGATGACGTGAATGGTTTGTCACTCCCGCTAGGAGAAATTTGCATAACGAGGTCCCGAGAGTAAGGAGTTTCACCCTCTCCTCGGGGAGAGGGCCGGGGTGAGGGGACTTCTCGCTGTTCTAATCGCATAACATGTACAGTCAATACATACAAGCACCAAAACGGTCAAGGACCGGCTGGTGTTCGAGGCGTCTTCACCCTCACCCTAACCCTCTCCCGTCGAGGGAGAGGGGACTGCCTCGTTGGAACGAGGGTTACGCAAAGGTCTCCGCTAGGGTGTGTGGAGGGAGCTTGCAGGAATCTGACAAGCAATGAGCCATGCAATGTAAAAGGTGAGGGCACCGCATGGTAGCCCTCACCTCTTTAATTGTCTCTTCTGTTGCGCCACGCTGCAATGCGTCCTACCGGGGACGATTGCAGTCTATGGGGAATAGCGTGCTAAATCCACTTGCGGGGATAGATCTCAAGATAGACCGAAACCGTCTCCCAAGTAATGTAGTAGAGGAACAGAGCCAGGAGAAACGCAAGGATCGCGCCGGCATAGAAAACCGGGCGCAGCTTCGCGAAGCCTTGGGGAAGGTCGCGTGTTCCTACCAAGGAAGGAAGGATAGCGTGAGCGAGCAGGAAGGAAACGGCAGTAGCGACCATCATCAGAAGCGCAAACCAGAAGAAGATGAGGCCGGTATCCAATTCATCCCAGATTGGGAGCGCAAGTGCATGGTCCATGGGTTACTATCTCCAGTCCCTAGCCGTTTTCCTGTTCCTGTGCCTGCAAATCCCGTATGAAGAGGATAAGCTCCCAGCGTTCTTCAGAGGTTAGCAATTTACCAAATGACGGCATATTGCCGAGGCTGTTCGTAAGAATCCAATAGATCTCGCCGTCAGTACGCTCATTAGTGATCCGGTCACCCTGCATTGCTTGCGGCAGCGGGTCGAAGTAGAGCCCCACCGGGCCTTCTCCCCGGCCGTCCGCGCCGTGACAATGCTTGCAGTTGGTCATGAAGAGCTGCCTGCCGGATTCTATGCGTTCAGGCGTGTTAGCGAGAGGATTGGTTACTTCCACGGCTTCCGCGAAACTATACTCACGCGCTTTTCCGGTCACCGGTACTGAATCGGCGGGAGGCATGCGCCGAGGAGGTTCCTGGAGCCGGTAGGACTGCTGGTAGTGCATCTCCGGGAAGACATCCCAAAGGTACCCATAACACGATGTCAAAAGACCGGCGCACAACGTGCCCAAGACAAGACTGAGCACCACCCAGCGCGGGCGCGATCGGTCCCGCCAAGAGCGGAACAGGCTATGTGGATGCAGCCGGTCTCGCATTCCGGTTAGCTCCGTCCTTGCTGCTTCACTTCTTCAGCGCCGGCTTCGGTCAGTGTCGTCTGCGCCGTGTCTGCCTGCGCATCGTCTTCGCAGCGAACCACCAACCCGACATAGCCTTCCGTTATGCGCGAGTCGTAGAGATCATTGGTGAGGTTTGGCAGCCGAGACTCGAAGATCACGCCCATGATGGTAAAGATGAGCGCGCCGAGCATGGTGCCTTCATACATGATGATGAACATTGGCGGTATGCCGAGGATGGGCTTGCCAGCGGTGACAAGCGGATACGACAGTTGCGTGCCGGCCGTCACCATCAGTCCCACGGCGAAACCGATCATGGCGCCACCAAGTGGGAAGATGAAGAGGCGATGATCGCCAGAGTCCTCACCAAAGGCCCCTTCCGGGTAGGGCGCGCCGGTCAGCACCTCATAGTCCGTCGGACCGAACCCCGAAGCCTGCAGGCGGTCCGCGGCCGCTGCCGCGGTGTCTGCCGATTGAAATAGTCCCAGCACACTGGGCATAGTTGCCTCCCTATTCTCTCACTATTGCGGGCAAACGGAGTTTGCCGATGCGGAATTCGCGCTTCCAGATATGCCCCTCTTTCTCTTCCCAGATCGGGATGACAGGGAATATCTTCGAGAACAGTAATAGTAGCAATGCGACGTTGGCGAACGAGAAGATCACGAGCGTTATCTCAACGAGGCTGGCGGAGTAGTCACCCCAGGCGAACGCATCGGGATGCCGCCGCTGCAAGGTGGGAATAATGATCAAGAAACGCTCCAGCCACATGCCAATGTTGACCACAATGGCCGTCCATACCATGATGCCGATATTTCTACGGAATTTTCTGAACATCCAAATCGGAACCGGCAGGAAGACGTTACACGTAATCATCAAGAGGAACAGGTAGAGATACGGCGGCGAAAGCCGCAGCTTCATTACCTGGTACTCCGCTTCTTCATTGCTCAAGAGCGCGAAGATAACGTCTATGAAGTAGAAGTACGCCCAAGCCAACGCGACCACAATGAGCAGGCGGCCGATCATGTCGAAGTGTTCGGGGCGGATATAGTCGTGAAGCCGGAAGAGAGAGCGCATCACGGCCATCAAGGCAATCACGGCGGCTACACCGGAAAGGACGGCGCCGACAACGAAGTACGGCGCAAAGATGTGCACGTGCCAACCGGGCACCAGCGACATGCCGAAGTCCCAGGACACGATACTGTGGACGGAGACAAACACCGGCAGAATGAGCGCGGAAAGCAGCAGGCCGGTCGCGTTGAGCAGCTTCCATTGCCGGGCGTTGCCGCGCCAGCCCAGGCAGAGGACGCCGTAGACAGCCCGCCGCCAACCAGTCGTCTGGTCGCGGGCAAGCGCAAGGTCGGGGATGAGGGCAGCGTATACAAAGAGAATACTACCCGTCAAGTAGGTGAAAATCGCGCTGGGATCCCACACCAGCGGAGACCGTACGTCGGGCCAGATGCCACGCACAAAGTCGTAGGGGAAGGCCCAGTAGAGTGTGCGCCAGGGTCGCCCGGTATGGAGCACGACAAAGAGCGCGGCGGTCAAGAGAGAGAACACCGTCATGACCTCAGCGGCGCGCACCACCGGTCGGCGCCACTCGGCCGCCGAAAGCCGCAGGATGGCCGAGATCATGGTGCCCGCGTGGCTGATACCCACCCAGAACACGAAGTTGATGATGAAGAAGCCCCAAAAGACCGGGTGATTGAGCCCGGTCACGCCAAGGCCGTACGATACCATCAACGTGGCTGCTATCACACCGAGACCCACCAAGCCCATCAAGAGCAGTAGCAGCACGTAGAACACCAACGGCGTTTCTAGCACCGACCGAAGCAAGTCACGATTTATCTGGATAGGCGTGAGCCGGGGGCGCTCATGCATTGGGTCTCAACTCCTTCATCCGCCCCGTACCAAACTGCAGTGGCAGCGAGCGTATTGTCTTACTGTGGTTTGATGACATACGGTACCTCAGCGTTTAGGAATTTCTCATTGCGGCGCAGAAGCATGCACTCTTGCATTTCCCAGTTTGAAAGTGGGCCCAGCGCCTTCACGGCCCACGTGATGAGAAAAATGGCTCCCGCCAGTCCGCCGACAATGATGAGCACGTCCGGCAAGCCTGGCCACGGGATTGCTATAGCCTCATGTAGCTCGTGATCCAGTGGGTCTTGCGTAACGAGATAGGTGGGAACGTAGTCGATAATGCGTTGGATGAAGATGCCTATGAGCGACAGCACTGCAACCACCGTGGGGCCGGCTACGCTCTTGCGCCACGGATTCCACATGAGGATCAGCAGCGGCAACACAAAGCAGCAGATGAACGCAATAACGAATAGCCAGGTGTTTTCACCAAAACTCCGCATACCTAACGTAACGACTGTTTCCCGGGGGACTCGTCCATACCAGGTGGTGAGAAAATCCGCCCACCAGTGGTAGGCCCACGCCAGGTTGAGCGCGAGCATTATCTTGGCTATATTCCAGAACTGGTCGACGGTAATGTACCGCTGGAGACCATAGAACCGGCGGATCAGTGCTAAGACAACGATGGTCGTTGCTGTCGCGGCCAGCAGGCCGTTGATGCTGTAGAACGCCGGGAACATCGAGCTCTTCCATCCCGGCACGAGGGTCATAACATAATCGAGGCTGATCAACGACTGCACGAAGATGAAGTTCATCACATAGCAGCCGCCCAATACCGCTAGGCCGATTCTCTGCACTTTCCACTGCTTGGGGGTGCCAATGAACGACCCTGAAAGCAGCCGTGCTAAGCGATGTGTACCGCCGCTTTGCACGCGCAGAGCAGCCAGGTCCGGTATCGCCTGTACCCAGAGAAACGCGAACCCATTGACCACGAGCATGAGAACGAAGATCGTGTCAAAGAAGTGCGGCGCGCCCCACGGCCAGTTGAACCACACCGTCACGCGTTCCGCGTTGGAAGGCACCAGCCATAGCAGCGGGAGGAAGAGCAGCACGTTAAGCAGCCCGGCTACCGCTACAACTTGGGAGGCGCGAGTCAGCGGTCCATGCCAACGCGCGCGTGCCAGCCGCGGCACAAACGACACCATCGGTGCCGCCTGCCCCACAGTGAAGAGGAAGCCGAACACGGCGGCATAGTAGCCCCACGGCCCCCGGTCTTCTAAGCCGGAACCGAGCCGCATGGCAAAGCCGGCAACGCCGCCGACGAACAGCACGAACAGTATGAGCAGCGTGGCCTTGTAGGCGCCACTGCTCCCTAAAGCTCGGCTGAATATGTCACGCGCTATTTCCGCCGGAGTCGGCAGCGGTTCCAGCGTGTGCTGGTGCTGTCTCGCTTGCATGTGGATCAACCTTCTTCAAGTAGATCACATTGGTATCAGTGCCAAGGTTTTCCATGACGCGGTAGTGCCGCTTGTTCTCTGCCAACTGGGCAACCCGCGAATTCTCGTCTTCCAGATTGCCAAATACGAGTGTATCGGTCGGGCACGCCTGCACGCACGCCGGTTGCACGTCGCCTTCCTGCAACTCTTCGTCTGCCTGTCGACGCTCCCACTCGCTTCTGCGAATGCGCTGCACGCAGAACGTGCACTTCTCCATGATGCCTTTGGTGCGCACAGTGACTTCGGGGTTGAGATACTCCCGGTGCGTGTCGTCGAGATCGCGTTCCCAGAAATTGAAGAAGCGCGCGTGGTACGGGCAGTTGTTGGCGCAGTAGCGCGTCCCAATGCAGCGGTTGTAGACCTGCACATTCAGGCCCTCTTGGTTGTGGTAGGTCGCGTACACCGGGCACACGGGCTCGCAGGGGGCGTTATTGCAGTGCTGGCAGAACATGGGCAGGAAACGCGCCTTGACGTTGGGATATTCGCCTTCCCAATAGCGCTCGATGCGAATCCAGTTGATAGCCCGCTGCTGGAGCACGACATCCTCAAGGTTGAGCGCAATGTTGTTCTCTGCGTGACACGCAACGACACAGGCTTGGCAGCCGGTACAGCGGTCAAGGTCTACCACCATACCCCAACGCCGGCCAATACTTGCTACCGGCTTGCTGGTATCTTGTTCTGTTCCTTCCGCGGCCTGTTTCACCGCTGTCTCTCCCCGCTACTACTGGGTCTCGTTTGTGATTTGGAATGTCTTCTCATCGGGCATCTGCACCGGCGCGGTAATACCCTCGATGCGCGGCAGGCGCGTCCGCCGTCCGGTCGGCGCAATCCGTACCCGCGTCGCTGACCACGCCAGCGCACCGGTTTCCTCCTGGACAACTGGCGCCAGGATACGCAAGGCGTTCTCGCCGCGATTCTCGGCATACCGACCAAGTTCCTGGTGTCCTTGGCCCAGCGGCACGCTAACCACACCCTCGCCTATGCCGGGGTAGGGGTAGGCCGGAGCCAAGAGCGATCCCGCGACGGACGTAATGCGCACGATGTCGTTTTCCTGTATGCCCAAGGCTGCCATCGTCTGCGGGCTCAAGGCAACCCACGTTGTCCAGACACCCGTTGTCATGGGGTCAGCGGTGGATTGCAGCCACGGTGACGCCGCCAGACTCCCGCTCCCATCCCCAAGCAACACGGAAGGCGTCACGATGAGATGGTAAGGAAATTCGCCGGCATCACTGCTAAAGTCTGCCTCAGCCGCGGTCAATCCCGTCAAATCCGGCGCATCCGCTGTCACGCTTTCCGCCGGCACCCACCAACCACCGCGCTGCAGGACCGACAACCAGAAGACCTCCGGATCATCGCTCGTCACCGAGCCGTCACCGCGGGCCTGCAGTTCGTCAACGCTGGCGCGAATCGCGTCTCTCATCGTGGTCCAGGGCAGCGCTTCGGCAAGTGATTCACCAAGGGACTGCGCCAAACTCAGCAGCACGTCGGCGAACGCGCGCGTACCGGCGGCGCCCTCGAATTCCTGGTGGTACGGGCGGACGACAGGCTGCTGCACGCCAAGCGTGGAGTACTCAGCGCCCAACGGAGGCACGCTTGTGCCCCAACTCTCCAGGTAGTGATGATCGGGAAGGATCAAGTCCGCCAGCGCCGTGGTCTCGTCCAACACGTTTGAAAAACTGACAATATAGGGAATCGCATCCAATGTGCTGCCCGCATTCAAGACTCCGGGTAGGCCAAACACGGGATTAGCCCCATGTATAAGGAGAACTTGCGGTACTTGGCCGCTCTCTATCTCGCCAAGAAACGTCTGCCACTCCTCGAAAGACGTCACCGGCGCTTCAGCAGGTATGTCGGGCAACGGCGAAGGTGCATTGAGCAGCACACCGCCTGTCCGGCCCACGTTGTTCATCAACAAATTGAGAGCGAAGATCGCGGACATATTGAAGAGCCCGTTCGTATGGCCGGCCGCACTGCCGCCGCCTATGGCGACTGCGGTCGGCGCCGCGGCAAAGTCATGGGCAACCCTTTGAATAACCTCAGCCGGCACACCGGTAACGTCAGCAACGTTTTCAGCCGCATAGGCCTCTAGCGTTCCCTCACCGCCGGTCAAGGGCTGCAAGGCGGCGGGTACCGGCCTGCCATCCAAGACTGCGTGCGCGATGCTCAGCGCCAGGGTGCCCTCCGTGCCGGGGGTAACGGGATGCCATTCGTCGGCGTTGGCGGCCGTCATCGTCAAGTGCGTATCGAAGTGCGCAAACGTACCGCGCGAGCGGCCCTCACCTTGCCGGAAATTCCCATAGGCTTGTCCATAATGAACCAGAGAATCACTGCTTTCCAAGAAGTTGCTGCCAATGGAAAGCACGTAGTCGGTGTTCGCTATATCGAATTGTGGGACACGCGTTGTGCCAAATACCCGTGCGCTTGCTTGTCGCACGGCAGCCTGTTCAAGCGGCTCGAAGGTCAACCAGCGCGCGCCGATGCTCTGCGTAAACCGCTCAAGGATCATGCCAAGGTGCCCGTTCACGGGCTCCGTAATCATGACGATGCCACTGCTCTCACGGGCAGCGCCAAGCTTATCCTGAAACTCCGGCAACACGTCATCCCAGCGCATGAACCGGTAGCGGCCGGAGCCGCGGTTGCGTCTTGGAACCATCGGATTGGGAATGCGATCGGGATTGTAGAGAGTTTGCAGGGCGGCTTGCGCGCGCGCGGATGATTTGCCGCGATTCAGGGGATAGTCGGGATTTCCTTCTATCTTACGCGCGCGACCGCTCTTGACCCGCACGATCACGCCGCAGCCGTCACCGGAGTCCTGGCAAATGGTCGCATACCAGGTATCCAGCCCCGTCACTGTATCTTCCGGTATTTCCACCGGACTCTGAAGGTGGAACTCGCGCTCCGGCGTGCCGCAGCCGGCAAAGGCAACGGCAGCGCCCATTCCCAGGCCCGATGTGCCAGCCAATTTCAGGACATCGCGTCGTCGCATAGTTCTCCTCTAGCGATGACAGATCGTGCAGTCAGTGGGCGCGTTGTTTTCCCGGTGACAGGCTACGCAGTCGCCCATATTGAGCGAACGCACCTGTTTCACCCGCTCCATCGAGCCCACGTCACCGTGACAGGTCGCGCAATCAAATCCTGCTTTGATATGGGCAGCGTGCACAAAACGCACGTGATCCGGCATCACGTGCACGCGCACCCAATCGATTGGCTCTTTGTTCTCCCAATGTGCCACCAGCTTTGCGATTTCGGCTTGGTGCAAGGGATTCGTCACCTTCGGGTTTTCATTATTGACGATCTGGTGACACATCATGCACTGTTCAATTGCCGGAATCGTAGCCTCCGCGCCGGTCTCTACGTTGCGGTGGCAGAACACACAGTCGATGTCGTTCTGCTCCACGTGCACGGTGTGCATAAACTCAATCGGCTGCTTTGGGCCGTCGGCGGCTTGAGTCACCCAGGTGACGGCTCCAATAATGAGCAGGCCAAGGACGACAACAAGCGCACCAATGGTAATGCGCAGCGTACGCGGAGTCATGCACACTCTCCCCGGTCACGACAAGCGTTACTTGGAGGCGTATGCAAAGACCCATCGGAGCCAAGGATGGTAGTCACAGATACACTTGCTATAGGGGTAGATTTGGACATTAAACTCCCTGGCGCGGCGCCAGGGTAACCAATGTTTTGCCGTCTCTTAAATGTCCGGTCTGCCACGAAGCGGTGCTTTCTCGAGAGAACAAGCTGCGCCTGAAACAGCGGCTCGATGCCAACTAAAGAGTGCCAATTCGTGTCGATGTGCACTTCGGTCTATTATACTGATGCCCAGACAGGATGCAAATTAAACGAGAAGCACTTTCGGGGTCCACGGTAAACGCTTGAACCCGTTGCAGTACGTCCGAGACTTCTCAGGAATATGACTGCGGCAAGCGCAGCTTCCTGCCAAAAACAATGAATTGAAGGGTAGCATAGGCCGGCGCAGACTGACAAATCCCCGTGCTAGAAGGAGTCGGTTCCGGCTAAGGCGTATTCGTGCGCGAAGCGAGGTGGTAGGGCGGGAGACCAGATGTGTGGACACACTCGTTGGAAGATCATGCGGCAGCCACGGAAATTGATTCGAGCTTTTGCTCTAGCAGAGAAGAGGGATGATGTCTCGTTCTCGACCAAATCTGTTGCTCATCATGTGCGACCAATTGCGTTTCGATGCGCTCCGCGCTGCCGGCAACGACTTTATTCAGACTCCCAATCTTGACCGCTTGTGCGCGGAGGGCGTGCGTTTTGCCTATGGGTATACGGAATCACCGGTCTGCGTTTCGGCGCGCGCGATCTGCATGACCGGGCAACTGCCGCACCGGACGGGCATCTTCGACAATGGGTATGCGCTACCGGCGGGGTACCCAACCGTCATGTCTCATCTGCGCGCGGCAGGCTACTTCACCCAGGCGATCGGCAAGATGCACTTCTCGCCAGTACGCGAGCATCACGGATTTGACCGCATGTGGCTGAGCGAGGAAGTCCCACGCCGCGTGGAGAATGATGAGTTTCTGCAAGATGTGCTGTCGGCCGGGTACGGCCACGTGGAAGAACCCCACGGCATCAGGCACGAACTGTATTACGTCCCCCAGATCTCGCAACTGCCGGAGCGCCTGCACACAACAGCGTGGACGGCACAACGCACCATAGACTTCATCGAAGAGCGTGCCAATGAAAACGCGCCGTTCTTCTGTTGGACGTCGTTCATCAAGCCCCATCCGCCGTTCGATCCGCCGTCGCCTTGGCACCGTCTCTATCGCAGCACGGACATGCCTTTACCGATCCGCAGCGAGAATGAAATAGCGTGGCATACGTGGTTCCAACGCAGCCAGAACCGCAGCAAGTGGATGGACCTCTTCCCCGACGACAACTTGCTGCGCACGATGAAGGCGTATTACTTCGCATGTGTTTCGTTTGTGGATAGCTGGGTCGGCGAAATCCTGACAGCGTTGGAGACCACGAAGCAGCGTGAAAATACGTTGATTATGTTCGTCGCCGACCACGGTGAGTTCCTGGGCGATCACTTTGCGTTTGGCAAACGGAACTACCACGAGCCTGCGTGCCATATTCCATATATTCTCTCGTGGCCGGGGACGCTGCCGGAGGGCGTTGTGCGCGAGCACCTGGTGGGCCTGCAGGACGTTACGCCGACTCTTCTGTCCGCCGCAGGGATGCAACTCGATCAGCCGGAGTTCGATGGCATGCCGCTCCTTAGCGTTGCCCAAGACGGAAGCTCCGCGGGCAGACCGTATCTCTTCGGCCAGATCAAAGAGAAGAACCACGGCATGTACTGCGCTATGAATGAGGAGTGGAAGTACATCTACTGCGCGCCGGATCGCCTGGAAATCCTGCTCAATTACCGCGACGCTGGCAACGAGTTAGTGAATCATGCCCATGAGCCGGGTCTATTCGAGGTGAAGCGCGAGCTCAAAGAAGCGCTCTTTGCGCACTTTCGCTCCGCGAATTACGAAGAGCCATTGGACGGTGACGATTGGGCGCTCCATCCGCAACCGACCCACGCTTGGTTGCGCCTCGATGAGATGGAGAACAAAGAGCAAGTCGGCCGCGGCTGGCAATTCGCAAAGTGGACACAGAACTACCCCGTGGATGCCCGCCAACGTGACCAATTGAAGAACTATCGGTTTATTGACGAGGAGCAGTGATGGTAGGCGACATAATTCGCTATCGCCTGCTACCCCTCATTGTCGCATTTGCACTCGTGTTCCTCTTTATCTTCGTACTCGTACGACTGGCAAGCTCCGGCGAGGACCTTGTAGCGGAGCGCGAGCGCGCAATTGAACTCGCCCAAGAGATCTACGCACAGAAGAAAGAGGAGGGTGTGGATTTTTCTAAAGGGCCGTGTTTATCTGAGAATTTGATGGATGGCTGGGTGGCCGATATTGTGCACAACCCGCGCCAGCCGGTTGACGATGTGCCAGAGAATCAATGCCAGTCATATCGTGCGGGCAGGGCGTTTCGGTTGGTGGAGTTAGACCCCGACGGGAACGTCATACGGGCACAGTAGTGTGTGCCCTAGGTAGCTTGGCAGGCCCAAAACTAATGCCGCCTACCAGGATACGTCCGCGCCCCTAAAACGTACCCTGATGGCGGCATTCCGATGTAAAGAGCACTTGTGAAACGGAATCCGGTGCTTAACCGCTAAAGTATTCTACTCCATTGGAGTCTTATCGCCAAGTCGAACGCCGATTGATTACCCTGCGCGCTCCTATGCGCTGGCAATGATCGTGTCCAAGCTGGTGCTAATGTCCAGCAGACTCTTTTCGGGGAATTCGCCGTGGAGCGGAATTTCTGCGGACAGGTAGCTGTCGTAGCCAACCGATCGCAGAGACGCGCGCACTGCCTTCCAGTCCACGTCGCCTTGGAGGAGCGTTACGAACCCATTCATGTTGCCCACCTGAACTTTGAAGTCCTTCACGTGCACCTTCTTGATGCGCTGCGCGAGGATTTCGATCCAATGCTGCGGGATGGCCCAGCCCAGGAAGTTCCCAACGTCGAAGTAGCAACCGACATACGGGCTATTCACTTCGTCGAGCAGGTTCCGCATCTCCACCGGCGATAGCAGGAATTTGTTCCACACGTTCTCAACCGCCACATGGATCTGCAGGTCTTCGGCGATGGGCGCAACTTGCTTTAGGCCCTCGAGCGTGCCTTCGTAGGCGATGTCATAGCGCACGTCCACGCTCACGGTGCCCGGCACGACCAGCAGACTCGTGCCGCCGAGAGCCTTTACGACACGCAAGGCTTTCCCAATGTTCTCAACGCCTTTGCTGATCTCATCCTTGTCAACCGTTGTCAGGGGTGCGCTTCGGATGGGCTGGCCGCCCATGAGACCGTGGATTTCGACTGTTTGTTCCGCATGGTCGCGCAGCCGCTTGAGGTCATCCTCAGACGCGTCTATAGCAACGGGACCGTCAAAAGCAAGACTGGGTTCGATGCCATCAAATCCCGCCGCCTTGGCCATGCTCATGGCGTCCAAGAGGGGAACATCCCTACCAAAACAATTGCCGCAGACTGCTTTTTTCATGTTTCTGCTCACCTTTTCTTATTTCTTGGGCCAACTTGGGTTGGTTTGCGGTGGTGGTCTGGGGTACGTTTTCCACAAATCGGTTGCGAGAACCGTACTTCAGTATACCTGAACCAACTGTCCAGCCGTAATTGCGTGTAGTTCCCGGCTCTGCTAGCCTGTGGACACAAGGAGATGACAGCGATGATTATCGATGCGCACGTTCACGTAGGTGTCTCGACCGCGTACAACTTCTCTGCAAGTATCGACGATCTGCTGCGGCTAGCGGATGACAACGGCATCGATAAGCTCTTCGTGACCGACTTTACCGCGCTGATCCACGACATGCGCGAGGGGAACGATACCTTGGGCAGGTCGATACGCCAGCACCCGGACCGCATTCTGGGATACGTGAGCATCCCGACGATGAACTTCGATAATGGCGCGCTCGAAGAGATCGACCGCTGCGTGCACGAGTACGGCATGCGCGGTATCAAGATCTACTCGTACCCGATGATTCCTTTGGTGCGCCCCTCGGTCTTTCCCGTGCTTGAACGCGCAGCCTCGCATCGCATGCCCATTCTGGCGCACTCAACCGCTGAAGAGTGCGAGGTGATGGCCTCGCGCGTGCCGGAGGCTTTTCTTATGATGGCGCACTCGGGCAATACCGCTTTGGCTCGCGGTGACTGGATGCGCGCGGTGCAGGCTGCGGAACGACATCCTTCACTCTTGCTTGAAACCGCAAGCAGCGCGGTGAATAACGGTTCTTTGGAATACACGCTCAGCCGCATTGGCGCTGAGCGTGTGATTTTTGGTACAGACATGCCCTTGCTCGAGGTGAGCGTGCAAATGGCGCGGGTCAGCGGGGCCGCGATTACTCAGGCTGACAAGGACCTGATATTTGGCGGCAATATGGCGCGCATGTTGGCGCTCGAAACGTAGCAGCGGGAAGGGAAGTCGAACGAAATGACGGTGTGGGACTTTTCCGGTTTTGTCGGGGCCTGGGGGTATTGGCCCCTCAAGGAGCGTACCGGCGCTGACGTTATGGCGCTGATGGATGCGCACGGCATAGAGCGCGCGGTTGTAGGCTCGACGCGGGCGCTGGAAAGTGACTGGCGGCTTGGGAACTCCGACATCCTGGCCGCGGCAGCGGAATCCGGCGGCAGGCTTGTGCCCTTTGTCACAATTGACAACACACAGTCCGGCACAAGTGAACTCTTAGCCGAGTACGCGGCTGCCGGCGCCAAAGGCATTCGCTGCTACCCCAGCCACCACCACAATACGTTGCCGTTGCAGCTTGAGCCGCTCTGCGCCGCGGCTCAGGATCATGGCTTGATCGTTACGCTCGTGATGCGGGCCATCATGGACTGGTCGTTTCCCGTTGCTGCCGTAGAGCCTTTCGAGGGCCTCATTGCGCAGTTTTCTGGCGTCCAATTTGTCATTCACGGCCTAAACTACGGGCAAGAAGCGTGGCACGGCATTCGCTTGCTCAATACCTACCCCAACGTCTGGCTGGAGACCTCGTGCCTACAGGGCCTTGGCGGGATCGCGCGCTGGGTTGCGCACGCTGACGTTAGCCGCATACTCCTCGGTACCGGCGTCCCGCTGCAGTACCCCGCCTGCGGCATCGCGAAGCTGGAGAAGGCGGAAATCTCTGCGGCGGACAAAGAAGCGATTGCCCACCGCAACGCGCAGCGCCTGCTGGCTTACTCTACATAACCACATTGTTCTCTTAGCCACTCTCGGTTCTTCTCTGCACGTCTACCACAGCAAATACGTCCCGTGGCCGCGTGTAAGAGAGCGAACGGCAAGGTAGTGGAAGATGTCCCGCGCATGGTGCAGAGCATGACGGGCTACTTTCCACTCTTGGATGGCGTCTCTGAGCGTGGCTTTGGATTCTTTGGCCGGAGCGACGTAATGGACGCGAAGGAGCGGCATTGCTTCACGCCATTCGATGATGCCGTAGAAGGCAGCAGGCCCGGTTGGAACTGCCCGCGCCTGCGGGTCCAGCCGGATGTAGCTGGCGGAAGTTTCGTAGAACGTATGCCCGGTTTCATCACGAGAGTATTTGATGCTGCCTCCCGTCCGTACCCATGTCCCGGTAGGCGCGCGCTGCATCATTGCCTGTGTGAAGGGAAGCGCGGGCGGCAGTGTTGTCTTTGGCAGGTGTTCGATGCTGGTAGCGGGCGCGAGATAGAGATCGATCTGCGTATCCCGGCGTGAGCCGAGCGCGGTGAAGCGAATGCGGCTTCCGGTCGGCGGATCCGATACAGCTAGCGCCAAGTGGAGAATTGCGCCGCCGCAGTTGTCGGCAAGGAAGACACGCGTCTCCTTTGGCATCTCACGGACTTCCGTCACGCTGCCGGTTACGCGCACGAGTCGCGGCGGCTCCTGGGGTCGTATGTCTGTAAGGCATTGCAGCGCTGTTGCCGTCGGAGTGGGTGGTGGAGGCGTAGGAAGCGCTGCCGTTGGGCGCGGTGTTGGGGTGGCGGTAGGCGCTGGCATGGGAGTAGGATCTGGAGACGGCATAGGGGTGGCGGTAGGAAGCGGCGTCGGCAAAGGGGTTGGTGTCGGTGTGGGCGTTGGTGAAGGTGTCGGTATCGGCGAGGGCGTGGGTGAAGGTGTCGGCAAAGGCGTAGGAGTAGGCATCGGTGTTGGCGTGGGAGGTGGTGGGACAGTGCCCGGTGACGGCGCGTCTTCTCGCAAGGCCGCCGGTGAAGTCGAGGAGATCTTCTCGGCAAAGACGCGCCGCAGCGATTGACCGCCTGAAGCGGTTGGGTAGATTCCGCGCAGACCCAAGTAGCCGTCGGGATCATAACCGTAGGCAACGGCGTCGATGACGTCACCCTTGTCGCTCATCAGGGCCACCGTGGCGCCGGAGTTCGCTAAAGCCCACGTGCGGCGCGAGATTCTGCGGTCATGGACTAAGTTCGGCACGTCTGACGTATTTCTGTACCCGGCTCCTGACGCGCGGGCTTCAAAGTCCGGCTGCATGCCAAAATGGGCGGTGAATTGCCGAGCGTTCTTCGCAGTAACGATGATTTCTCCTGGAGCGAGCTTAGTGCTGGAGGGAAAGCCGTAGGCTACCGGACTGCGGGCCGTTGCGCTCTGGATCAAGATGCGTACGCGCCCGAGGTAGGCCGTTGTGGCTCCTTGATTCTGAATCTCGATGAACTCGTCGCCCTCAGTCCGCGGAATCTGCCCGTCGTAGTAGATCTCTGTAATGCGAAGAAACCGTGGCACAGGCCCTGTCGGCGCCGGTGTGGGAGTTGGGGGAGCGGGTGCCGGTGGCGGTCTTGGGGCCGGCCGCGGCGTAGGGGTCGGTGTCTCATTGGATGCGCCCATAGTGCGTGTAGATACGTCCACCCAATCCCCTGTGCCATCTGGGATCCGCGCCCTGCCGACGGCGTCTTCAGCGATAGCGTAGTCGACCTCGATGACAACCTCGCCGTAGCCGTCGAGCAGGCGGAGTTTGCCGCTCCTCGCGATAGGGAAGATAGGGGCGACCTTTTCGATGACCAGGAAGTCCCCAGAATCAACCTGGTCTACCGGAAGCAAGTAAGGAGCATCGCTCGCGTTGCTTCCCGTATCGAGGGACCAACAGGTGAGTGTCACCGGCACAGGGCCAATATTGTAAAGCTCAATGTAGCCTGTCTCTTCAATACTCTGGCTGGGAACTATCTCGTTGAACACGATGTTGCGGCTCTCGTTGTTCGGACACTCGGGAAGCGTGGGCGTTGGCGAAGGTGTGGGAGTTGGGGTTGGTTCGGGGGCGGGAGAAGGCATTGGTGATGGCGTCGCGGTAGATGTGGGCGTGGGAGATTGAATTGGTGAAGTTGTGAGGGTGGGAGTGGGTGTAGGCGAAGGGGCAGGTATAGGGGTGGGAGCAGGCGTAGGTGAAGGTGTGGGAATAGGCGTGGGCGTCGGGGAAGGAGTGGGTGATGGTGTGGGTGTTGGGGTCGGATTCGCTGCGCCTTGGGTCGGCGTGGACACCATCGCCCAGTTCGACGAACCATCCGGCACCCGCGCCATCGCCGCGCCGTCTTCAGTGATCGTATAGACGGTTTGGTCTACTACCGTGCCTTCAAGATCAAGGAGACGGACCGTCCCGCTCTGCGCAAATTGGAGGAGCGTTGTGCTACTCTCGAAGACCAAGAACCCGCCCGCTGGAATGGGAGTTTCGACAAAGATCAGATAGGATGTGTCGCTTGGATCACTGCCCGTATCGAGTATCCAAAAGTCCACGCTGACGTCATCAGTGGCGCTCGTATTGTATAGTTCTATCCAGCCTGTAGACCCCGGATAGATCTCGTTGATAACCACAGTGCCGTCGGCGAGTGCCGTGCGGTGCGAACTTGAGCCAAGCAGCACTATTGCCAGGCAGACTCGCATCCAAAGACACGGTCCACATCGAGACGCCACCGTAGTTTGATACTCTCCTCTGGCACCCGAACGTTCGTGAAATCAAGCGGTGCAAATTGCTCCATCTTCTTGCACACAGGCCACGCCACAGCCGTCGCCACTGCACCGCAAGTGAAGGGAAACTCCAATTGTCCCGCTGTCGCTGGCAAATCTGCGTACCCATGTCCCGTACGCACCGCGCAAAGGTTAGTAGTACATATGTGTTACACATAATAGCAATGTGTGAATATTTGTAAACTATCGGTACTATGGATATAGTCAAGCGGATGCACTCATCCACATAGAAGAGAGTGGGAATTATGTACGAAGGTAAACAAGAGGGCGACGGCAACTGCCGTCGCCCTCTTGTCTTCTTTTCAACTCGGTCACGTCAGATCAATGCTTGATCCTATGTGGGACGGACCCCTTCTTTGTTGGTCTAGCGGCAGAGACCGCGAGACACGCTCTCCGGCGTGTCGGGGATCGACTCCAGCGTTCGCTTCGCCTGTTCCTTGCGCCGCTTTGCCTTGAGTTTGTCTTTAGTCTTGTCTCCGTCCTTGGGTTTGGAATCAGCCGTATCCGTAATCCCCTCTATCGAGAGAGAAAAGCCACTGCGGCTACAGTGATTCCTGCCAGTGCTATGGAGGCTATCAACGTCCACTTGATGCCGCGAAACTCGCCACGTATCTCCGCAAGTTGCACCAGCACCCGCTCAATATCGGCTTTCGTTGCCAGGTGCTCGTAGCCGCCTTCGATGCGGGATAGGCACTCCTCAGTGCTTGCCATACCACGACTCCTTTCGCTTGCACTCTAAACCCGTAAGTCGACAATCGTCAACCTACTTCGTGAGGCATCCTATGCCGTTCGCAGACCGGTTAATGTCGTTTTTCGTGTTTCTGTTTCTCACCGTCATCACGCTTGAGAAGCGTCCAGAAGCTCTCGATCTCATTCGTGTGAATCTATTCGTAAACGTACTCATCTACGGAGTGCTTTACCCGTTCTCAATAGCCGTATCATGTGCCTTGCCACGGCGAATAGGTGCTAACAGAAACGGCACGACTAGAGCAGGTCGGCCATTCTGCTGTAGCCAATCGGTCGCAGCCGACGCTACATCAACCACTCCAACTCGGGGATGGGCACGCGGCTGCGGTTTTCCTCGGCGTCGATGGTCTCCACGGCGGGGAGCCGCAGGCCGGAGGACACCGCCAGGGGGAAGGGCAGGAAGGCCTCCAAGCGCACCTCGCCCGGTTCCACGGACAGGCCGGCGCGCTTGAGACGCGAGCCGGGCCCGAAGCGCGCCCAAGCGTCCTTGGGCGCCAGCGAGCGAATGGGCAAAATCAATAAGAAGACATGGAGATCGGGCCGGGCCACGACCGTGGCCCACGGCACCGGCTGCGCGGTAAGGAGTTCCCACAGGGTGTCGGTCATGGGCTGCGTGCCGAAGCCTTCTGTGAGCAGAAGCGGCGGGCCCTTCCACGTATGCGAAGTCGAACGCGCCAGGGGATCCATGCCGAGCACCGCCATGTCCTTGCGCTCGGCAGAAGGCGCCACCACGGCGGCTGCTTGCAGTTGGGACGCGCGCCGCATGGTATCCACGGTTGCGGGCTCTTTCGTAACCAGAATGAGGCGCTCTTCACTCTCGTCATTCTGGGATAGCACCGTGCTCAAGTTACCGGACGCCTCGCCTCCGACAGCGAATGCGCCGCGCACCACCACAGCCTCCGCCTCTATCACTGCTTCGCGGGGTGGAATGACGTCTATCACGGTGCCGTAGAGTCCCGCGGGCAGCATAACTTCATGGCTCGCGCCCTCGAACCACACCAGACCGCTCCGTGAGGAGATTTCGCCGATTTGGCCCGTGAACGGAGCAACCGCCGTGCGGGTACGCAGCCCAAAGAGACGGCGATGGGCGGCAATGAGCGCACCTTCCGCGCACCCGTCACCTGGAGCGACGACGAGCGCATCCGCCACGCGTTCCGGTGAGACACCAAGGGTGCTGGCCAGGTCGATTACGGTCTTCTGAGGCGTCAGTGCGCAGGTGCCGACGATCGTGTGCGGTTCTACCTTGTCACCGGGCTGCACCGCAAGCGCGCCGTCAGCGGGCAATACCCGGCGCAAACGCAAGAGATAGCGGCCGATTTGCGGTGTCGGCGTTGGGGGATTTGCCGTGCCCCGCAGGGCGAGCATAGTAGCCATATCTAGCTCGATCTCCCGGAGAAAGACAACGTGGGATACGCCCCCGTTGTCTGCATCCACTCGAGGATTTTGGCTTGCCGCTTGTCCTTGTTCAAATCCAGGTCGATGGGACGTCCACGCGCGTCAACGATAAGTCCCAGCGAACCGCCGAACAGATTTGCGCGCGGCTCGGCGCCGCGGCCACGCCCCACACCAAGGTTTAGTCTCGTCGCAGGCCAAACCTCCAGTGTAGAACCGGCGCCACCTTCCCAAGGTATGACTTCCATCGCCCCGAAATTCACGATGGTCTCTTCCGGAGAACGCGCAGGCATTCCCGTGCGCAGTCGCAAGGCAGGCCGATTCTCGGCCATGCGACCGGTGGGAGCAATACTCACTCCCAAGCTAAGCAAGACATCCTGCTCGATGAACGGATTGCCTTCTTCGATGGCTTTGTCAAGAAGCAATACCGGGAGCGCGCTGGCGCGATCCAAGGCGAGTTGTGTAAAGCCCGTGGGCAGAACCGCATCGAGCATCATCATCACGGCCTGTATCAGTCGCGGCGCTGCGCCTAGCGTGGCCCCACAACCAATGATGACATCGGCAGCGGCACAGGGGGCCAGCGCCTGTCCGTCTACAGTTTGATCGTCAATGAGCTCGACGACTCCGCGCAGGGCTTCGCGTGCAAAAGCATGTTCCAGCACGAGGTTCTCGATGGTCGTCGGTAGCGCGCCGGGATGTGCAAGGCCGTGGAGCAGATAGTCATCCAGCCGCGTTTCGTCCAAGTCATACGGCAGCCAACGTTCCACGGCTTCACGTCCGGCCTCCATCAGGATGTTCTGCGGGCTGCGCAGTGTGCCAAAGCCATCGAGAGCGGCCTTGCGCAAGTCCCCATTGGGCAGGCTGGCGATCGCAGCCACGTGGCTCGCCCCAAGATCCAAGGAGAGCACGTGTATGCTGTAGCGCTGCGCTAACTGCTGCGTGACGTGCCCCAGGGCTTCTTGATAGTCAATTGGGCTGGCTCCAGCCCACTCGCTTAGCCCGGAGTGATTCGGTAAGAGGTGCTGACGTCGTTCAGTTGCAATTGACTGTACGAGAGATTCAAGCGACGAAAGCGCATCGCCAATCGGTTGGTCCGGTTCCAGATTCATGTGGTGGATTGACGCCCGCTCCCCAAGGAACGTGCGCAGAGTCTGCGCATGCGCTGCTGCGCCAATGAAGACCACGTTTAGGTTCCAGGCACTACGATGACTAGTGAGGACGCTGCGGATGATTTCGCCCATACGGGCAATCTCGATCTCCCAGTCCTGGTCCGTTTCGCTGCCAAGGATGATCAGAACATCCAAAGGCGACTCGATGAGTCGCTGGAAGACAAACTGATACGCATCCGGTGGCCGGTTGTTGAGGTCGAAGATGTCGATGGGCGTGATCGGCAACGACTGCAACGACTCAAGTAACGCATTCAACGTGCGGCTGTTGCCTAAGCTCAGGACACTCGTCACCGCAGTAAGGCCCACACTGGTTACCGCGAGCCTGTTCACCACGTCATGCCTGGCATGCCAACCGGTGGTACGCTCGAGCTCCGTGAGCGCGCGAGAAACACCGAGCATGACGTCGGACACAGGAGGATCAATTGTGCTTGGCACACGTGCCGCGCCAGCCAAGCGATACTCGCCTTCAACGCGCTCCAACAGTGAGACGCGCGTACTAAACGTCCCGACGTCCACTACGAGCGTAGAAGAGGAATCCGCAATCTCAGCCATGCAATTGGTTTCGTACGTGAAGGGTTGCTTGCGGTGTTGCTGTACCTGTCATGGTAGATTTGCTTGGAGCCGTCTGTCAACCGACCAAAACGCGCAAGTGTGGGCGCGCCATTGTCTGTAGTCCGGCCTCTCGCGAGCCCCCATCAGGCTTTGACGCTAGCATCAGGGCGCTGCTAGACTCAAGGAACGAAGCTGGTCCGCGCGTGTTGGTCTATGGCTGCGGCGATCCTAAGCGTGGCTCGCTACGGTCTCTCGCAAGAGGGAAGCGTTCGTGAGCTTCTCTAATGCGCGGCGGCAGAGTGGAGAGGTAGCCAAGTGGACGAAGGCGCTCGCCTGGAGAGCGAGTAGGCGCCACAAGCGCCTCGTGGGTTCGAATCCCACCCTCTCCGCCACGGATCTTGGTTGTACGTATCCAGCAATGGATGCGCTCCGCCGGGCGGATAGTGTCTTGGCTGAAAGTCGTGCCTTTCCTGCCCTGTCTCGTGCCAAGAGCCGTCAATTTTGCATGAATTCCGCATCTTGCTGGCGGCATGCCTTCACGGTGCACTGTGTCTGGCACATGCGCACCGCGTGCTTATCGAAAAGGCAGTGAGGAGACAAACGTAGTACATGGATAGTCCTGTTCGCGTGCGCATTGCGCCCAGTCCCACCGGGAATCTGCATGTTGGCAATGCCCGTACGGCATTGTACAACTATCTCTTTGCGCGCCAAACCGGCGGTACGTACATTCTCCGCATCGATGACACCGACGCGAAACGCTCCTCTGACGAGGATATTGAGGGCGTGCTCTACAGTTTTCGTTGGATGGGCCTCGATTGGGACGAGGGCTATGCTGCGGGCGGCGATTGCGGGCCGTACCGCCAAAGCGAGCGCCTCTCGCTCTATCAGGCGCATGCCGAAGAGTTGTTAGCTAATGGCCACGCGTACCGGTGCTGGTGCACACCGGCAGAGCTTGATGTGCTGCGCAAACGGGCGCAAAAGGAACGCCGTCCGTTTCGCTACCCGCAGACGTGTCTTCAGCTTACGGCTGCGGAGCGAGCGTCCCGTGAACGGTCTGGCGCTCCTTACGTACTCAGATTCCTCTCTCCTCGCGAGGGTACGGTGGACTTCTTGGATCTCGTGCGAGGCAATATGCGGGTGGATGCGGCGGAACTCGATGACTTGGTGATCGTGCGCGCCGACGGCATGCCCACGTACAATTTTGCGTCGGTGATTGACGATAGTCATATGCGGATTTCCCACGTTATTCGTGGCGCCGACCACCTCTACAATACACACCGGCAGATCCCCATTGCCCATGCGCTCGGCTTCGACCTGCCGGCCTACGCGCACCTGCCGCTGCTGACAAATCCGGACCGCACAAAACTCGGTAAACGCTCCGGCGCGGTGCTCGTTGGTGACTATGCGCAACAGGGATACCTGCCGGAAGCAGTCGTCAATTTTCTCGCATTGCTCGGCTGGAATCCCGGTGATACGCAGGAAGTGTTCAGTCTTGAAGAGCTTGTTGCTGCCTTCAGTTTGGAACGCGTGAACCGGGCCAACGCGGTATTTGAACTGCAGAAGCTCGTGTGGCTCAATGGCGTCTACATTCGCAGTCTAACCGTGCAGGACCTGACCGAACGCAGTGTACCGTTCCTGGCGGAAGCGGGCGTCATCGCGGCGGATAACGTCGATCGCACGTACCTGCAAGACGCTATCGCCCTCGAACAAGAACGTCTGAAAAACCTCGCCGAAGCCCCATCGATTCTCGACTTCTTTTTCGCAGATGACGTTACGCCTGAGCCAAAGCTGCTCGTCGCAAAGAAGCAAGCACCAGCGGATTCTCTCAGCGCATTGCAGCGCGTGCACGAACAGCTTGCGCTGCTTGATACCTGGGACCATGAACCAATTGAAACGTGCCTACGCGGCTTGGCTGCGGAATTGGGCTGGAAGGCGGGTCAACTCTTCATGCCAATCCGCGTGGCAATTACGGGCAAGACCGCCACGCCACCGTTATTTGAGACGATGGTCGTGCTTGGCCGTGAGCGCACGCTAACCAGGCTTGACGCGGCAATTGGCACTCTTGCCGCGGCCATTGCAGAGGGTCTGTGAGGGGTTGAATGGGTTCGGAATAGCGCTTTCTCCAGCTCGTGTGAGAGCTACGCGGTAGGTGCAGAATGTTCACGTCGATCCAGGCGGCCGCAATTTCGCTGCGGCCCAAGAAGTGGGACAAACCCGCTAACGCCGCCAAGATGGAGCGGCTGATGCGGGAAGCAGCCACAGCAAATCCTGACGTTATCGTGACCATCGAGGGCGCGCTTGAGGGCTACGTCGTGTACGACGTCATCGAGGGCAGGCGGTCGCCTGACGAGATGCTGGAGATTGCCGAACCGCTGGACGGTCCATATGTCGCGCACTTTAGACAACTGGCCCGGGAACTGCGCGTCTGTCTCTGCTTTGGCTTTGCCGAGCGCGTCGATGATGAGATCTATAATACGGTGGTCTTCATCGATCATGTGGGAGAGATGTGCGGGACCTATCAGAAGAGCCAGTTTGCGGAGGGCACGCATCCATCCTGGCATTTCAACCGCATTGGCAAGCAGCTACGCGCATTTGATACGCCTTTTGGTCGTGCCGGCATGCTCATTTGCAACGACCGTTGGAATCCTCTCATACCTCGTGCGATCGTTCTCGACGGCGCGCAAATCCTCTATATCCCCACCTTTGGCAATACGAGTAAGGCGCAGAATCAGGCGGTGCTGACCAGAGCGCGCGAGAATGGCGTCCCCATTGTCCAAGCCAACGTGGGGCAAAATCTCGTCGTTTCCAAAGGAGAGACGGTCGCCTACCAACGTGGATTCGACAAGATCACGTTAGCGACGGTAGACATTCCGACGCCGCCTTCGGCTGCCGCGGCGCGATCACTGGAGCAGGAGTATCTCAAGCGCCAAGGCCCCGAGATGGAACGGCGGTACCGCGAGACAATGGCGAAACTGGATGCATCCAAAGCAGGATAGCCTCGCGGACACCGCTAGTCGTCGAGGATCGCCGTGGCTTCCACCTCGATCAGGATCTCGTTCATCTGTACGCCCACCGTCGTGCGGGCCGGGGGGTACTCGCCAAAGAACGTCCTATAGACGCTGTCCATCTCCGAGAAGCCGTCCATATCGGCGAGATAGACGTTTACCTTCACCACATTGCGCATATCGCCGCCATGACCCTCTACGATGTTCTTGATGTTTTGCAAAGTAAGTTGGCACTGCTCTGCAAGCGTCTCGCCTCGTATCTCGCCGGTCTGAGGGTCAAGCGGTCCCTGGCCCGCGATGAACAGCAAGTTGCCCGCGCGCACGGCTTGCGAATAGGTTCCTGCGGGTCGGGGCCCTTTGGGACTATACAGACGATCGACACGCATTAGCTGGCTCCCCTTTAGACTTGGTAGAAGACGTGTTCCTACGTGTTTGCATTCACGTGAGGATCAGTGTACCACAGGGCAGTGAGCGGCCGAAAAAGCGCCATTCACTGCCGTGCGACCGGTTGAAACAGAACCCAGAGAATTGCCTCACGAAAATTTGGATAGGTCTTGACCTTCTCGTATGCTGGCAAGTTGCCAGTGTGATAGAATAGTTGAGACTGAGGGCGAAGGTTAGGCTGAGAGCCTTCAGTTGGGTAGTGCGATCCCCCTTTTGATTCTGAGGCTCCCCCCAAGAGCCTCTTTGGGTGTAGGGTTAGCGATGCCGCTTTCTTCATGGCGATCGAGCATTCTCGATCCCTTTAGCTCCTTCCTCGGTCTGTTCTCCCAGGACCTGGGTATCGATCTGGGCACAGCGAATATGCTGGTGTATGCCAGGGATAAGGGTGTCATCGTATCCGAGCCCTCAGTGGTCGCAATGGATTTGCGTACGCAGAAAGTGCTTGCCGTCGGTGCGGAAGCAAAGCGTATGGTCGGCCGTACGCCGGCCAGCATCGTAGCAGTGCGGCCCCTCAAGGATGGGGTTATTGCGGACTTCGAGACCGTCGAAACGATGCTCCGTTACTTCATCGATCACGTGCACACCAGCTTTCAATTGGTGCCGCGGCCCCGTGTCATCGTCGGCATTCCCAGTGGTGTAACTGAGGTAGAAAAGCGTGCCGTGCAAGATGCTGCGATCAATGCCGGCGCCCGCGAAGCCTATCTGATCGAGGAACCCATGGCTGCGGCCATCGGCGCCGGGCTTCCCGTCGATGAGCCCGCTGGCAACATGATCGTGGATATTGGCGGTGGAACCACGGAGGTGGCGGTCGTATCCCTTGGCGGCATCGTGGTAAGCCGCTCGGTTCGCGTTGCCGGCGACGAAGTGGACCAGACAATCATCGACTACGCGCGTCAAGCGTACGATCTCTTAGTTGGAGAGCGCACCGCCGAAGAGACCAAGATAGCAATCGGGTCAGCGTACCCGATGCCAGATGAGCAGGACAAAACCTTCGAGATGCGGGGCAGGGACATGCTCTCGGGTCTGCCCAAGACTGTCGCAATTACCCAAGCGGAACTGCGTGAAGCTATTGCGGGGCCGGTAAGCGACATCATCGAGGCGGTGAAGACCTCGGTAGAAGAGACACCGCCAGAACTGTTGGGCGATATTGTGGATCGTGGCATCGTGCTTACCGGCGGCGGCGCGCTGTTGGGTGGTATAGACAGTCGCATTTCTGAGGAAACGCTCGTTCCGGTGGTCATAGCGGAAAACGCCCTTACCTGTGTTGCTTTGGGAACCGGAGAGTGCCTTAACGACATTGAATCCTACCAAAAGCTCTTCGTCTCCGACTCACGTGAGTACGCGCATGTAACCACCTAGATTTAGGTGTTGTCTGAGACAAAATGCGTGACTTCAACGTCCAGCCGCAAGCGTTGGTTCTACGGCTTGCGCTCCTCGTCGTTGCAGCGGTGTTGCTTGTCTTCCTTTCGCGCCAAGGCTGGCTGCGTCCCGTGGAAGATGCTGTGGCTTTCGTTGCGGTGCCAATCCAACGCGCCCTAGACTCCACTACCGGAGCGACCTCCTACGTGTTGGGTTCCTTCCAGGAGACGCGAAACCTCCGGGAGGAGAATGCTGCGCTCCGACGCGATGTAGAGAGATTGCACCAAGAAGTCGTAAGTCTGCGCGGTGCGAGAATTGAGAACCGCACGCTCCGCGAACAACTGGGGTACGCTCAAACAACCTCAGAGTGGAATTTGCTCCCGGCCCAAGTCATTGGGAGGGATCCGACAAATCTGTTGGACGCCATCATCATCGATCGCGGCAGCAGTGCCGGGCTTGAGGAAGGAATGGTCGTCGTGACCCCTCTCGGCGTTGTGGGCAAGGTCACCAGTGTCGCGTCGCACTGGTCGAAGGTGCAACTCATCACAAGCCCCTCGATGGCGGTGAATGCTGTCGTTCAGGGCGGTCCGCGCCGGACGTTCGGCATTGTGTACGGCACACCCGACGGGTTGCACTTGCGCTATGTCTTGCAGACCGAAGAACTGAATGAAGACGATCTCATCGTTACCAGTGGCATGGGCGGCGGGTTTCCCAAGGACTTCGTACTGGGCAAAGTCGCCGTGGTGCAACAAGAAGACCACGAGGTATTCCAGACCGCGGTTATCGAACCGCTCGTGGACTTTTCGCAATTGGAACATGTGATGGTGGTTGCCAATTTCGTGCCGCTGCCGCTGGAAGAAAGGGAGTTTACCGCGCCAACCTCATGAACGACGTTTCACGCCCTGCCATCGTAATCCTGATGCTGGCGGCCGCGCTGGTGCAAACGAGCGTGGTGTGGCATTTTCCGCTCTTTGGCATAGTGTGGTTGCCCATGCTGCAGGTCGTGACCCTCTTGGCGCTGTGGTATGGGCCCGCGGGCGGCGCCGGATGGGGATTTGTCGGCGGGCTGCTGCTCGACGCATTCTCCGGCGCACATTGGGGACTGAGCGCTCTCGCGCTTACCGTGGCGGGCTTTGTGGGCGGTTTTGCGGTAAGTGTCGTGCAGCCAAACCGGGCCGTCTTGGCGGCAGTTACGACGATTTGGATAGCGGTAGTGTATTTCATTCTTCTGGGGGCATTGCTGATAACATTTGACTATAGATTCTCCTATCGCGACATGCTTCTACAGATGGCGTTGCCTACGGCGCTCGTCAACGCGCTCTTTGCTCCTTTGGTGGTATTCGTTGGATTTCGCTTCCTCGAAATAGCCACAGGCAGCCTAAGCGCCAGGAGGAGATAGTGCCAGAAGAGAAACGCACACTGACACGGCGTGAGGCTATCCGCTTCTATCTCCTCCGCATCGTCCTCCTCGGCTCGTTCCTCGCGCTCGTCGCACGTTTATGGTACATCCAGATCGTGCGCGGTCCGGAGTATCGCGACCAAGCCGAGAACAACAGCCTACGCGTGCTCTCAGTCAAGCCTTTGCGCGGGGTGATCTATGATTGGAACAATCAAAGGGTCGCCATAAACGCGCCGAGCTTTAGCGTCGTGGCGCGCATGATTGACTTGCCTCGCGACGAGGTTGAAAGTGTCGCAAGACGCCTGGCCGCGCTGCTCGAAATGCCATCGCTCACCATCATGGAGCGCATGAATGAAGGACTGCGGAGTCCGTATCTACCTACCATCCTGAAACGAGATGTGCCGCGTCACGTTGCTCTCATCATCGAGGAGGAGAATCCGTATCTTCCGGGAATTTCCGCCGAGAGCCGGCCGATCCGCGAGTATGCGGGTGGCGATAGTGTTGGCCATGTTCTTGGCTATGTCGGCCCCATTCCCCATGAGCGCACGGAATTCTATCTGAACCGCGGGTACGAACGGGATGACCAGGTAGGAATTGCGGGGATTGAGTCAATCTACGAGACGGAACTCCATGGTGATAAAGGTCAAAGAAACGTCGAAGTGAATGCGTATGGCCGCACCGTGCGCGTGCTGCGTGAAACGCCTTCCCAACCTGGGAAGAATCTCGTGTTGGGGTTAGACCTGGAACTGCAAGAGGCCGTGACTGCGATGCTCCATGAAGGACTTGTAGATTCGGGAGCGCCGTCCGGTGCGGTAGTTGCCCTGGATGTAAACACCGGGGCAGCGCGGGCGTTGGTGAGCTTGCCGGGATACGACAACAATCTCTTTGCCCGGTCTATCTCCCAAGAAGACTATGGGCGGTTGGCCAATGATCCGTCGCGCCCCCTGGTCAATCAAACTATCGCGGGACTCTATCCGCCAGCCTCCATTTTCAAGCTCGTTAGTCTTGCGCATTGGTTAGAGAACCACAATTTTGACCTAGACATGGAATTCACGTGCCACGGCCAGCTTATACTTCCCGGCGGATGGTCGTTTGGGTGTTGGAAGCGCAGTGGGCATGGCTCTCTCAACGCGTACGAAGGCCTCGTCCGCTCTTGTGACGTCTTCTTCTACACATTGGTCGGCGGTAGCCCCTATACGGAATTTGAAGGAATTGGGCCTGAAGCACTCGCGCAAGCTGCGACTTCCTGCGGCTTTGGACAAGCGACAGGCATCGATCTTCCCGGCGAACAGGACGGTCTCATGCCGACACCGGAGCGCAAGCTGCGCGTCAAGAATGAGCCCTGGTTCCAAGGCGACTCATACAATACGGCCATTGGGCAAGGCGATGTCTTGAGCACCCCGCTGCAACTTGCGAATCTTTCGGCGGCTATTGCAAATGGCGGTAAACTAATGTACCCTAGAGTCGCTGCTGAGATACGGGGCGCCGACGGCAAGCAGGTGAAGACGATTGAACCTCGGGTGGCTCGACGCTTGCCTTACTCTGGACAAGTGCTTGCTTCAATCCGAAACGCAATGCGTGATGTGGTGGTGCGTGGCACTGCGATCCGGATAGCGTCCAACCCGTTTGGAATTGCCGGCAAGACCGGCACGGCAGAGTACCCCGGCCCCCGTGATGAGGGTGGACACCTACCGACCCACGCTCTCTTCACCGGATTTGCGCCATTCGACGATCCGGAGATCGCTTTTGCCGTGGTGCTCTACGGCGCAGGTGAGGGTTCCGAGTTCGCGGCTCCGATTGCAGATAAGCTGACCCGTTTCTACTTCGAGTCCGCTGGTAGCGCCAGGCAATAGCATGATTGTCGTACGGAAATGGAGACTTTATGACTACTGGCTGACAGCCGTTGCCATCGTCCTTGGCGCCGTAGGCATAGTGCTCATTCGCAGCGCGACCCTCATCGAGTCCGAAGTGTCCGTGGACGTTATGAAGCAGACGGCATTCTTAGGCATGGGGGTTGTGATCCTCGCCCTCGCTCCCAAGGTGAACTACCGCTGGCTCGGCAGCCTGGCCTGGATTGGTTACGGCGCCTCTGTGGTGATGCTCCTCGCAGTGCTGATTGCTGGTGTCTCCATCGGTGGTTCGCAGCGGTGGTTCCTCATTGGCCCGTTTTCCTTGCAGCCCTCAGAATTTGCAAAGATCGCCCTGATCGTGGTGCTCGCGCATTACTTCAGCGCGGGGCCGCATCGTGTCGAGGACATTCGTTACTTTTTTGGCTCCATCGTCATCACGGCCGTGCCGGCGTTCCTGGTCTTTCGAGAGCCCGATCTTGGCACTACCTTGATGTTCCTCGGGATTTGGGGGGCGATGGTCTTCATGGCGGGGGTGCCGTTCAAGTACATCATTGGCGTGACGGTGGGCTTGCTGTGCGCCGTTTTCTTGCAGCTCATTCGGATCAAGGAATACATGTGGGAGCGCATCACCACATTTCTTGATCCAACGGCGGACCCACTGGGCGCTGGCTACAATGCCCTCCAGGCACAGATTAGCGTTGGTGCGGGAGAGCTCTGGGGTCGCGGTCTCTTCCAGGGATCGCAAACACAGTTGGAGTATCTGCGTGTACAGCACAAGGACTTCGTGTTCGCCGTATTGGCGGAAGAACTTGGCTTCGTCGGCAGCATGCTTGTGCTTGTTCTGTTTGCAGTCTTGCTCATGCGCGCGACGTTGATTGCTACCAGTGCACGCGACCACTTCGGTCAAAACATCGCCGTTGGGGTCACGACGTTTATTTTCCTGCAAACATTCGTAAATGTGGGCATGATCATTGGCCTGCTGCCCGTAACCGGCATGCCTTTGCCCTTCCTTTCCTACGGCGGCAGCGCCTTGCTAGCCACTTTCATCGGCATTGGCCTGCTGCAGAGTATTGCCGTGCATAGCCAGGTGAAGACCTACGCCATGCCGCCGGTTTTCCACGTTCCCGCGCGGGCTCGGCTTCGCCTGCTACCTTGGAAGACGCAGTCAGCCGAGGAAGGCCGCCGGTCTTAGCGAGGCCGCCAAGCCACTTGCGTATGGAAGGCCAACCTCCGTCTTTCCCGCGAAAGTTCGCCCCCGTACGGGGGCGCGGAATCCATCTCATCTTGGGCACATAGACTCCGGCGAAAGCTGGAGTGACGGAGACTCTTAGATAGCCCTAGGAGTTCTCCAGTACCTCGGGATTGAGGATGGTGGGAGGGCGCTCGCCGGCAATTGCGGCCAGGATATTGTTGGCAGCCAGTTCCGACATGTCGCTGCGGGTATTGAAGCTCGCGCTGGCGATGTGTGGGGCGATCAGGCAGTTGTCCAAGGTGAGCAGCGGATCATCCATCGGAATCGGCTCGGGTTCAGTAACATCGAGGCCTGCCGCCCAAATCTCACCTGACTTGAGCGCCGTATACAGAGCCTGCGGGTCTACAATAGCGCCGCGTGCTGTATTGATGAGGACGGCTGATTCTTTCATCAATGCAAGCTGATCTGTGCTGATGAGATGATGCGTCGCCGGCATGTACGGCACGTGCAGGCTCACGAAGTCAGATTCCTTCAGGACGGTATCGAAGTCGGCGTACTCAAGGCCGAGTTCCTCTTCCAGGTCTTCCCGGCGCACCACGTCGTTGTAAATGACGCGCATCGAGAAGCCTTGCCCGCGCCGCGCCATTTCCGTCCCAATGCGCCCCAATCCAATCAGGCCGAGGGTGGCGTGATGGATGTCCTGCCCCATGAGCAGGAGCGGCCCCCAGGTTGTCCACTTGCCGGCGTGCACGAACTCATGCCCCTCACGGATGCGGCGCGCGGCTGCCATGAGCAGCGTGAAGGCAAAATCGGCAGTCGTATCGGTGAGAACCCCCGGGGTATTGCTCGCCATAACACCCCGCTGTGTGCACTCATCGACATCGATGTTGTCGAAACCCACGGCCATGTTGGCGAATATTTTCGCATTCTTGGCCACGTCCAGGGTTTCGGCATCGACTTTATCCGTCAGTAGGCAGAGCACGCCGTCTTTATCGGCAACTGCCTCCAGGAAGACATCGCGCGGAACAACCTCATCGCTATCCCAGATTTCCACCTCGCACGACTCTTGTAAGAGCCTGACTCCTGACTCCGGTATCCGACGCGTGACATAGACTTTCGGCTGCATTGTTTCCTTACTCTTTCTCGTTGCTCAATTCTCTCTAGAGCGCTGCCCAGGCCGCCTGGAACGTCCGCTTGGCATTCGCCATCAATGAGAGCGAATCCTCGCCCGGCGCAGGCTTTAGCTCAAAAGTGCACAGTGGTTTCTCTGTGGGAACGTCTTTATCAAAGTAGCCTATTTCAAACAGGGTGCGGAGGAATTCAGTAAGTTCCGCCGTATCGTTTTCGCCGTCCTCGTGGCCGAAGCGCGGGTGCTGGTCGCCGTAGAGCGCGTGCCCCGGCTTCTTGATGCAACTGCCTAGGTGGATGTGTCCCAGATACTCGCGGGCCGCTGAGAGCGTGCCCTCTGGTGTCTCTCCAAGCAATGGAAGATGCCCTTGGTCCACGAGTAAGCCAAAGTTTCCGCATTGCGCGCGCACTGCTTGGCACAGGGGCAGCGTATCCTCGATGGGGCCGACGAGGCTCTTCTTGTCCACGTCGCGGTCGAACTGCTCAAGCGAAATCCAGAGCGTATAGTCCGTCCGTTGCTGCTCCGCGTACGCGCAGATTTCTTTCAATGATTCGGCAAACGCGTTGAGCGCTTGCTCTTTGTATTCTTCACCAGGATACGACGAGGGACCGTCGAAAAGCCCGAGCACGCGAGTGCCCATGGCATAGGCTTCGTCTACGGCTTGCTTGACCCGTGTCACTACGGCTTGGCGATGCGACTCATCGATGCTGGCTAGATTAAATTGATTGCGCAAGAGAATGGGCTGCACGCCGAAACCCAGGTGGAGCTTGGTCGTCTCGCTCAAGGCTTTCGCTTGCTTAGCGACATCAGGATCAGCGATGTGCGTAATCTCGGCAACTTGAAAGAAGTCGTCAGCCGTGAGGTGACGTAATGATTCGAGAATTGGCCCATCGCCACCCATCACCTCCGGAAAGAGCATGAAGTGCACGAACCCAAGGTGCATGTAGTGGCTCCAGTGTCTTTCCATGCTGGCTTGATGCCTCCGTCCGGCTAATCTGCTGATTTGGCTCGTTGCAAGTCTATCAATGGACTATCAGGCTGTCAAAGCATACGGAGAGGAATAGCTGGGTGGCTAGCCAGCAAGATGGTCGCAGGCGTTGTCGTCCCAGATGAGGTTAGAAATCTGGAACTTGACTTCAGCCTTGGCTCTCTGATGCTCTGCTATAGCCTCCGTCGGTATCTGGCTAAATCATCGTCGGTCACTGCATCTGGAGAGACCAGAAGGTAGTGTTTCTCCGAAGCTACTCTAATGTCATCACCTTGTTGCTCAAACTCAAAGAGTGCAATAAGGTCATCTTTCATGAACTGCGCTCCAACCGGCCGACAGATCAATGACGGCATTTTCTCGCTGCACACGGCAATGTCCTGCTCAATCTGAACTCTATTGAGCCTGTCGTTCCCTCCCTTGGCCTGAACAGGTATGACGTACTGCGAACCGCTCTTATCCACGCCTACGAATAGCTCATCTGTCTCTACCTGACCCATACCAGTGACAGTTGTGCGCAGATGGCTTTGGAGAGAGTAACAGGCAATGCCCAAGAATATGTCGATCAGCCGATTGTAACGGACACGAGCCAAAACGGATTGTTCGTCATTGAACGCATACTTGGCGATGATTCCTGGTGTTGCATCCGGCACCTTGGTTACTGTGAGGTTCGCGTTGGGAATGAGCGGCACATCAGTGACCAAAACGAAACGATACTTACTCCGACCAGCGGATCGAATGATCCAGGTTTCGCCTTCAGGCGCAGTGGCTCGAATACTAGCGGGGAGTTCTGTCCTATAGCGAAACGTGTAGATCAAGTCGCCAAGATTCTTGGGCAGAGCGATACCTAATTTACCTGCAAATGTGATGATGTCCTCACGCTCGAAGTCCAGTTCTCGTTGTCCGAGCCTGTGCTTCGCGCTGAAAATCGCCTCGATGATTGCCGTATACCGATTTTGAGGAGAAATCTGCCGTGCCTCTGTTTTCAGCTATCCTGGCCACTCTAGCAGCACGACCTCTTCACGAAGCTGAGTACCTGTGGCAGTAGAAGGCCTCGTGCGAAACAATTCAATGTCAGTGACTTCATAGCCCAATGACCGGGCCAAATCGGCTAAGATGTGCCCTGTGCGAATCATCACTCTTAGGTACGATGCTTGGTCGCCTACGACGTAGGCGAGTTTCGCCTTTGGCTTCAATACAGGCCTGAGTGAAGCGAGGTGTCGTCTCATTCCGCCAAAATACAGTTGAGTTACCCTGGGATACAAGCGCTCAAAGCCCGATGTCTTGCCAAGTTGGACACGGCGATTCTCAATGGACTCCGCAAGGCCTTGGATTTCCTTGTGTTGATGAACCTCGCGGTCGTCGGTGTCGGTCTTGTACACCCCCCTGGTGTTGGATCTGACGAGGTCCATCTTTAGAGATCGCAACTCACTCCTGTTCCGTATCAGTCCAAGGATTACCGACTCCAGCCGTGTAGTTCGTGTGTAGTCTTTCTCATTCGGATACGGCGGGGAAGTAATCACGGCATCGACAGAGGCCGGTTCCAAGACTTGGTCTGTATCTCGTGAATCGGCTTTGAACACGTGAGCAGGCACATGGGTTTTATCCTGTACGAGGCGAATGTCTTGGATAATCGCCTGCATACAATCCCGCCACGCCTCTAAGACTGGAGCATCATCCCTAATGCGACCGACTCCCACCTCTGGCCCGAACCTCAAGTTGCTAATGTGATGAACCAACGCGTTCGCAAGCGCAAGCCGCGCGTATCGTCGAAGCAGGTAGTGGCCATGCCCATCGATTGCATCCAGGAGAACAAGTGTCTTATGCAGAGGTATGGGACTGATCGAGTTTTTTAGCAGAAGCTTCGACTGCTCAGGGCTGAGTCCTCGCAATGGAGATCGCGACGCTCCACTTTTTTGGAGCAGCGGGAGGTCACTCCAGTCGTCAACACCATCATGCTCCAAAGCGCTTCGCGCAGATGCTACGACTTCGTCGGTGTAGTCGGAGAGCGCAGAACTATCGACTGACCAGTCCACCTTCAAGGAACTCGCGAAATGCGCCATGGGGTTTGGTTCAATCCCAATGCTCGCAATGCCTAGCTTTTTACACTCGACCAAAGTTGTGCCAGCGCCGCAGAATGGGTCCAGGACAGTGTCCGAACTGTGCATGTCGAACCGATCCACGTAGTCCCGAACGAGGTGGGGAGGGAAAGATAGAACAAAGCGGTACCAATGGTGAATTGCGCGGTCTTCGGGACGTAGTTTGTTCGCGTCCTTGGAAACAGTGGTGCTGTTTGTTCGCTTCTCATAGAAGCGCGGAAGCTTGGTCGCCATCAATACCGTCCGGTAGCAGAATCTCTGTGCACCTTGAGTTTACTACACCTGGTTATACGGAGTCTGTTGCCTACGAAGCCTTTCAAACTTAAGCAGCACCTCACTGAGAGGCTATCTACACTGTTGCATTTGCCAGCCGTGATTTGATGTGATTGATGTTCGCAACCGGCGTGGGGTCTACGCCGTTGAGCACTGCGAGGTAGTAGCTGACGTAGTCGCCGAGCAGAATAGCAAAGAGCTGCTGTGCCAAGGGGGTTGGGCCTGGCACGGCTACCAGTCTGTTTGCTATCGACGCAGCGTCCAGCAACTCTCGCGCTGCCTCCATTCCGATTCGTGTCCGTTCGTGGTAGAGCGGCGAGTGCAACTGGATGACACAGATTGAGTCGGTGTTGCCAAGTGGATGAGCATACCCAACGACAGCATTGTGATTCGCTTCGGGAAGGGTTTCGAACTCGGCCCACTGCTTGCTGTTCTCGTTGATTTGGGTCTTCCAACGGCGCGCCACTTCTCCAAGGAACTCGGACGCATAGATGCTCACAATCTTTCCATAGAGCGCACGCGCCAGGTTCTTGGCCGGATTCTCTTTTTCAGGAATATCAATAGCGAAGGCAGGCGCCTGATCCGCAATAAAGCTGGCGGCGTCCTCGATTTCGCGCGCAGAACAACGAGTGAGATAGAGCGTGGTCAATGCGTGGAGTATGGGCATGTAGAGATGCGGCAACGCGGCGCGCGGCTGGCTTGCAGTCCGAATAGCATAGTGAGGGATACCGGCAGCCAGCGCGCGCGCTTGAAGCTTCCCGCCGCTTGCAACGACGATGAGCGACCCGGTTCTTTCAGAGGCCGCATCGTAAGCCGCCAGGGTCTCCTCAGTGTCGCCCGAATAGCTGACGGCGATCACCAACGTATTGCTGTCAACGTATCCTGGAATGTGGTAGCCGCGGATTACCTCCATCGGCACGGAAGCCGTCTTCGCCCCAAGTGCGCGCGCCAGATCGCCGCTTATGGCGGATCCCCCCATGCCGAGGATGACCACCGATTGTACCCCACGATAGGCAAAGGGGAGCGACACCTTTTGCGCTTCTGCCCAAGCAGCAGCGCAAGCAGCGGGGAAACCCGCAATCTGAGCTCCCATATTGCCGGAGTCATGCAGAGCAAAGGAACGCTCGTCGTCGAGGTTGGTCATGCAGTTTCGCAGTTACGGCTTATGGATGCGTACCCAGCGGTTCGGTTCTTTGCCATAGCTGCGGGAGCCAAGCTTGAACTTTTGGGCAAGCTCGTGTTGGAGACGGCGGATGTAGGCGTTGGCCGGCGGCAGGTCGACAGGTTGGGAGGTGTGCAGGGTTTCCTGTACCGCTGCCTCGGCTAGTCGGAGGTCCTCAACCTCACCGGTCGTATGACGGGTATTGAGATCGAAGATGCTGGCAAGGCTCTGGTTGATCTGAGATTGGGCATTGCTTCGCAAAACGAAGATCGGGATTTGCTTCTGCTCAGCCAGGCGCAAGGGGCCCGTCCGTTGGCGATAGTAGCTCTTGAGCGTGAGAACGACGTCGGCTGTGCTCAGATCTTCGGTAACCCACGCCGGCACTGATAAATGCTTTGCCGCATCTTCTAGGCGCTTGCGACTTACGCCAAAGGGAAAGATAGAGACCGGATCGCGGGGCGGCCTTTCTTCATGCGCCTCGTCCGACCAGTGATCGGGGAGGAATCGAGAATTAGCAGTGCGTGACCGTCCATTGCTGGAAGTTGCAGGCCGCTCACGCCACTCTCTGGCTTCACCCTCCCGCGGGTCCCAAAGTTCTTGCGCGCGCATGCCTTTCGGGGGCGCGATCACGTGCTTCGTCGTCTCAATGCCATTGTCATCTCCGCGCACACGCTCCTCCACGGCTATCGGCCGTCCACGTAGGAGGTTGTCGATGGTCTCGGCAACGTCATGGTGCACCATCATGTGATGCCAGCCCTTGATCTCTACCAGCACTTGAAACGTCGGCGGGGCTTTGCGCTCGAGGACGGACTTCTGCGAACGCCGCCGCCGCGCTTCTTCATCGCTGAGCGTGACGGACTGGATGCCGCCGATGAGATCGGATAGGGTCGGGTTCTGCATCAAGTTCGTTAACGTGTTGCCGTGCGCCGTGCCCACGAGCTGCACGCCGCGTTCGGCGATGGTGCGCGCGGCGGCGGCTTCGAGCTCAGTGCCGATCTCATCGATGACAATCACCTCGGGCATGTGATTCTCGACCGCTTCGATCATGACTTTGTGTTGGTCCGTGGAACTCGGCACCTGCATGCGCCGGGCCCGACCGATGCCGGCATGGGGGATATCGCCGTCGCCGGCAATCTCATTGGAGGTGTCGACGACGATGACGCGCTTGTGAGATTCATCAGCCAGCACGCGGGCTACGTCACGCAGGAGTGTCGTCTTGCCCACGCCCGGACTACCGAGCAAGAGCGGGCTCTTGCCTGACTCAACGAGGTCGCGGATGATCTCTATGGTTCCGATCACGGCGCGGCCAATGCGACAGGTCAGGCCGACGATGTCTCCCGTACGGTTGCGGATGGCGGAGATCCGGTGGAGCGTGCGGGGAATGCCGGCGCGATTATCGCTGGTAAACGCGCCCAGCCGCGATATGACCTGGTCAATGTCGTCGGCGGTCAACTCTCGGTCATCGAGGATGGCTTCACGGCGGAGAAAGCGCGCTTCCGGTTTGCGCCCCAGGTCGAGGACGATCTCAAGCAGGTCGGACACGTCTTCAATGGCTTCAAGCGAACCTCGGATGCGTGGCGGCATTACACTTACCAGGGCGCCAATGTCATCCGTTACCTGAATCTCAGTCTGTGACAGCGGAAGCCCCAACGCTACCGGATCGTCCATGCGCATACGCCTCGCGGGCCGCTAGTGCGGCGCTATCGTACTCCTCGCTCAAGTCTGGAGGTGGAGCACAGCCACCTGATTCGCCAATTCCGGTCAACACTTCTCCGTCATGATACCACGCATGGCGCATGGAGTACCGCGCCGACAATGGCGCCGTAGCCATGGAGGAAATCGATCGCGGGCAGGGCGCGTTTTCCCGCCATTTGCATTTCTTCCAAAACAACGATCCCTGTGCCAGCGACCACAGCCAGATCTTTCTGGTGGCGGATTACTCTGCCGGGCGTTTCTCCAATACTACCTGTAGCGGGCTGTGCTCGGAGAATTTTCAATTGCCGACTGTCCCAGAACGTGACGGCGCCCGGCCAGGGCTGCATGGCCCGTACGTGACGACAGATGGTATCCGCATCGCGATCCCACTGCACAATGCCGTCTTGTTTCTTGAGCAGCGGCGCGTACGTCGCACGGGAGTCGTCTTGGGGCTGTGGTTCGATACAACCGACAACCCAATCCTCCAATGTTGGGATCAACAGATCTGCGCCAAGCTGAGAAAGTGTGGTCGTTAGCGTGCCAGTCGTCTCTTTACCCGTTAGCCGCAATGATCGCTGCCGAAGAATCGGACCGGTGTCAAGGCCCTCATCCATCTGCATGATTGTGACACCACTCACCGCATCACCGGCAAGAATGGCGGCCGTTACCGGAGCAGCCCCGCGATGCCGCGGCAAAAGCGAGGCATGCACGTTCAGACACCCGTGAGGCGGCAAATCCAGAATAGCCATGGGAAGAATCTTGCCGTAGGCCGTCACCACGATCACGTCGGCTGCGGCAGACGCGAGTTCCGCCACCACGGCTTTCTTGCGCAGGGAGTGCGGCTGTATGACCGCGAGATTGTGTTCCGCAGCCGCGAGCTTCACCGGAGGCATCTGCGGCTTCCGACCCCGCCCGGCGGGACGGTCTTGCTGCGTAACTACCAGGACGACGTCGTGGTGCTGGGCGAGGGCGTGCAAGCTGGGCACGGCAAAGGCGGCAGTACCGCAGAAGATGACACGCATTGACTCTCCCTAAGAATCTTCTGCTGGCGAGTCCGATTCAGTTTCCGGTTCTACGCGGTAGAGTTGCTCCGGGTCGTCTAAGCGATCCAAGAAGAGGGTGCCATCCAGGTGATCGATCTCGTGCTGGAACACCCGCGCCAAAAGGTCTGTGGCGCGAATGCGTATCTCTTTCCCTTCTAGCGAACGTCCCTTGACGACAACACTCTGGTACCGGTTCACCGGGCCGTAGTAGGAGGAGTACGAAAGGCATCCCTCTTCATCGAGAATGCACTCTTCTGAGGTTTTGACGATCTCCGGGTTGACCAATGCCATGCGCACTTCATCAGCGTCAACCACGATCACCCGCAGCGAGACGCCGATTTGCGGCGCCGCCAAGCCTATGCCTGAGGCAGTGTCCATCGTGGCGAACATCCTGTCAACGAGCTTCCGCAGCCCCCGCATGCCCTTGGGGACGCGCTTCGCCTTCTGACGTAAGATCTCGCTGCCGAGTTGCAGAATTTCCTGAGCGGCCACGGTTGAGCCTCTCGCCTTGAAGATTCGTTTCTACAGCACGCTCACCGGATCTACGTCGATGATCCATCCCGGCGGTACATGGACCAATAGATCGTGGATACCCTGTCCGCGCACCAGCACGTGCCAGCGGTAGAGCCCGCGCACGCGTTCGGGGAATGCCGGCGCGGGGCCCAGCAGTTCAACCGTCAGTTGGTCGCGTGCAATGATCTGCTGTAGACATTGTACCAAAGCAACCGCCGATTCTGCGGCGCGTTCCGGCTTGCGGTCCTGGTAAAGGAGAACCGCCATTTCGACACTCGGCGGAAAGGCCCCCGACCGCTCTGCCATGTTCTTCCGGTAGAACCACAAGTATCGCCCCAGCTTCAGGGCCCGCACAGGCAGGCTGTCCGGCGTGTAGGTCTGGATGAGCATCTCAGCCTGCACTGCCGCGGCCAGAAAACCGATGCGCCGGAGGAGTTGATATGTCCGTTCGGCTGCGCGGAAGTCCGGCAGGTGGAGCGCGGTGTCCGCGGAAACCACGGCGTAAAGACCAACGGGTAGAGGCTCGGCAAGCACGGCGGCCGTGCCAATGAGAATATCCAGCTTGCCCTCACGGAGCGCAGTATAGGGGCTTTCCTCTTCCTGAGCTTCAATCACGTCACGGTCCCAGCGCGCGATACGCGCGTCAGGGAAGAGACGTTGTATCTCGATTTCCACGGTTTGCGACCCGATGCCGCGAAAACGCAGTTCGCTTTCGCATTGCGGACAGTGGGTCGGAATGGGCGCTTCCGCGCCGCAGCGGTGGCAGCGCATGAGGCCGCTGGCGCGGTGTTGGACGAGTGGCACGCTGCAATTCAGGCATTCGACAACGTGCCCGCACTTGGGGCAGAGCGCATGGGTCGCAGCGCCACGGCGATTTTGCAGCAGTACTACGGGTCTTTGTTCCCCAAGCGCGTGTCCAATGGCATCGCGCAGTTCGCGGCTAATGATCTGGCGCGGCCCCACGTGTCGCGCGCTGCGCATGTCTATGATCGTGGCGGTGGGAGTGACATCAGTAGCGCGCGTGAACTGCGCGCGACCGCTCTCTACCTCGGCATACGTGGTTACACGCGGCGTATGTGAGAAGAGCAGTACCGGCGCGGCGAAACTCTCGGCAAGCCAACCGGCGACGGTGACCGCATGGAAACGCGGATTCTCCTGGTTCTTATACGCATCGTCGTGCTCGCTATCAACCAGAATCAAGCCCAACGTCTGAAAAGGAAGCAGCACTGCCGAGCGCGTCCCAACCACAACAACCGGTTCGCCACGCTGTACGCGCTCCCAGGTGGTGCGGCGGCGGGATGCGCGCAACGTGCCGTGCCACACAAGGACTCGCTCAGGAAAGACTGCTTCAAGCGCCCGCGCAATCCGCTGCATTACATAATTGTTGGGAGTAAGTAGCAGCACTTGGGAGGCGGACGCGAGCGCCTGCGCGGCGGCGTGCGCGTATAGTGCCCAGGGACTCGCATTCGCGCCCGTTAGGAGGCTGTCCATTACGACCAGCGAGCGGCCATGCGGGGCAGCTTCGGGTCTAGACATTAGTTCCAGTATTGCCTGCCAGGCCTGTTCTTGTTCAGGTGAGTCCAACGGTGGGAGATCGCGTGGTTGTATCGCAGCAGACTGCACTTGACGTGCCTTGCTGAAACGGACTAAGCCCTTTTCTTCCAACGTTTTAAGCGGTAGGGCAGTGGTCCCGGTCTCTTCCAGCAAATCTCGCACTAATACGCCCATGCTGTGCGTTTCCAGTGCACGCAGCAGTTTCTTCTGCGCGCGCGACCGTCGCAGCAGGGGCTCGGCTTCCTTCGGGGATGACAGACTCTCCACCCATTGGTCTCGCAGCGGCGGCGGCTTATGGGGTTGCAATGCCGCGCGGAGATGCACCGCGCCGAGCCGTTCCAATCTGCGCTGCATGCGCTGAAAGACAGTCGGCCCGGCGAGGCGCTGCAGCCGCTCATGCGAGACCTCGCCCTCGCTTTGCAAGGTCTCAAGAAAGAGGCGCTCGTTCCGTGTGGTTGCCGCATCTTCCGGCAGTTCTACGAGCGGGTCCAGTCTCGACCAGTGCTTCACGCGTTCGCGCAAGCCCGGCGGGAGCATGGGGCCGATGACCTTCATCGGGGAAGCAAGGTAGTAGCGGGCGATCTTGCGTGCCAGGATGATCTGCGCCGGAGTAAGCAGCGCGCTGTCCGCGACGACGTCCATGATTTCACGGACTTCTTCAACCGGTGAAGTTTCGGCTCCGGCTACGACTAAGCCCTCGATGATGCGTTCGCCAAAGCCGACGAGCACCATGACACCGGGCGTGACTCGATCCCGCAAGTGATCGGGAATGGCGTAGTGGTAGGTCTTATCGGCAGGAACGTTGAGGACGTCAACCGCGATCTCGGCGTACGGGGTTTCAAGGGGAAGGTGCTTCACCCGCGCGGGGAAATCCGACACTTTTCCGCCGTCATGATGGCGCTTAGTTGGTCTACGGCTCGATCGATCTCGCCGGTTTCGTTTACCACGAGATAATCGAACTGGGGAATTGCCGCAAGTTCGCCGCGCAGCAGAGAGTCGCGCGTCGTTCGTTCAGCGAGTGTTTCCTCGCCCCTTTGGTCGCGGCGCTGCCGGAGGGTCTCCAAGGAAAGCCCCGGTACGCCGATGAAGATGTGGATGCTCTCCGGCATGCGCTGGCGCACGGTTGCGGCTCCCTGCACGTCGACGCGCAAGAGAACGTCCTGGCCGCGATCCAGTGCGGTCGTGACTTCTTGCCGCGGCGTGCCGTAGCGATGCCCATAGACGGTCGCGGTCTCCAGAAATCTTCCTTGGGCTTCCCACTGCGAGAATTCAGCGGGGGTCAGAAAGTAGTGGTGCGTACCGTGCACTTCATTTGGGCGCGGCGCACGCGTGACCGCAGTGATCGCGCGGTAGAACCCCAATCCCCTGTCATGAAGGCCCTCGATGATCGAGTCTTTGCCCGCACCCGATGGGCCGGAAATGACGAAGAGGAGAGAGCGTGAACTCACTGTGAAGGAGGCCGGAGTTTCAGGGCCGTGCTGCTTGAGCGCATCCACCGTAACAAACTCTGCCTAGCTGAAAACCTCTTTGGTGACTAGACTACGCCACCGGTTCGCCGCCGGTCAATTGAAGTTTCGTAAGCGTTTTCCCGCGTAGCCCTTTAAAACTCGATTGTCCTCAAAGAATGCGAGCGTGCGTCACGCCTGCTCCCAAGGGGTCAGGTTTTGCGCCGTCAGTTCATAATGGAACAACACGTAGCTCTTATACCGACGCTCCGCAATCGTCCTCGCTTGCAGGGCCGAGCGCACGGCGCAAGCGGGCTCGTCGATGTGCGCGCAGTCGCGAAAACGGCACTGACCCATGAGCGCGCGGATTTCTGGGAAGAGATGAGGAAGGTCCTCTGGTTCAATGCTCCATGAAGAAAGCTTGCGCAGTCCCGGCGTATCCATGACATGCGTCTCATCATCCAGAGCAATCGTCTCGGAGCGCGTGGTGATGTGGCGGCCCTCACCCTTAGCGCCCACAGCGCCTACCGGAAGCGCAGCGCTTGCGGCCAGCCGATTGATGAGTGAGGACTTGCCAACTCCCGAAACACCGCTAAAGACCGACCGGTTGCCTTGGAGACACTCTCGCAATTGCGACATTCCGCTGCCGGTCTCGGCACTCGTGCGCAGGATCGTGTAGCCAACGCGCGCATAGATAGACAACTCCTCCTCGACTTGAGGAGGCATGCTTAGGTCGATCTTATTGAGCACCAAGAAGGTGGGAAGGTCATGGTACTCGGCGATGACAAGGTAGCGGTCGAGGAGGGTGAAGTCAGGTACAGGTTGCGTCGCTGCCAGCACAATGACAATCTGATCGACATTAGCCGCCAGCACGTGGGCGCGCTTGCTTTCAGGCGCTTGGCGGATAATGCCCCAGGTCTGGTCATCATCCCGCAGAATCTCCTCGATGACTGCGGTATCCGGGCCCAGCAGCCGAATGTGTACGTGATCGCCCACGCTCACCGGCGCGCGCGTCTGGGTTGGCTGCACGCGCTGCACGCGTCGCGCTCTACTCTTGCTGGTAGAATAGATGAGCTCTTTGCGCAGTTTTCCCCGGAGCTTGCAACGAAACGTCCCGTGATCTGTCTCCACCATGTACTCCCCACGTGAGACCCGCAAAACGGTGCCATCGAGGATGCGGTTACGTGGTGGAGCAGTCATTGCGTTCTACCAAGCTTACTCGTGCTTGCGCTTGTGTCCTCAGCCAGAGGAATGCAAAGAGACCGACATTCTCGTAGAAATGTCGGTCTCGTAGTGGGGATGGGAGGAAACTTTCGCACTTGGCTGGGTCTCACGAGAGCAAACACCCCAATTAGGTGGTCTGGGAGGCGGGCGCCTCCGCGGAGGCCTCTTCCGCCGGCGATTCTTCCGCTTTGGCTTCTACCGTGACTTCCTCGATGGTCACCGTCTCTTTGAGGAAGTCGATCGTCTTCCGCATGCGCAAGTTCATGGCGATATTCGTGCGTGATGCATCGCTGTTCAGATACTGCTCCATCTGCTGCAATTGCGCCTGCACCTGATCCTTTGAGGGCTGTTTCTCAGTGACGATCATGCCTGCTGGTTGCTCTTGCTGCGCGATCTGCATCCGATAGTTCGCCATGCTCTGCTCGATTTCCCTAGCTATCTCTTCAGCGGGAACAGCAATCTCTTCTTGACTGGCAACGGCATCGAGCGCGATGAAGTTGCGGACCATGCCTTCCGCCCGCTCTTGCAGGCGCTGCTTCCACTCTTCCTCCGAGAGATTGATCATCTGGAGGTAGTATTCCTTGGGAATGCCGCGCTGCGCCGCTTCAAACGCCTCCCGTTGCTCCAAGCGCTGCGCTTGTTCCTCGATGAGCACGTCCGGTACCTCAAACGTGGAACCCGAAACCAACTCATGGACGAGGGCATTCTCTGCTTGCTGGTCGGCGTCCTGTTCCGCCCGCTGTTCCAAGCGCTTGCGCACGTCCGCCCGCAGGTCATCGATAGTCTCAAAGTCGCCGGTGGCTTTCGCCAAGTCATCGGTCATACCCAGGAGCCGCTTCTGGCTGGTGCCAAGTACCTTGATCTCAAAGTCCGCAGACTTGCCCCGCACTGCCTCGACGGCGTAGTCGTCCGGGAGCAGCAGGATGAAGGAGCGCTCTTGACCGGCGACCATGCCGGTGGCGACCTCGTCGAATCCCTCCGGCATCGTGTTTTCGCCGATTATCAAGTTGCCGCCAGGCGTATTGGTAATGATGCGTCCTTCAACGCTGATGCGCAGGTCCAGCTTTACCCGGTCGCCGACTTCCACCGGCCGGTCCATTTCATCCCACTGCACGAGTTGCTGCTCAAGGCTTTGCAACACCACTTCGATGTCTTCGTCGGTAACCAGCCGCTTCTCTTTGGTGATCTGGATGGCGCGGTAATCGCCCGTATCTACCTCCGGCTTCACCGGCACGGTGGCCGCAAAAGATACCGCCTGGTCCTTTTCGGCTTGGAGCAGTTCGAGTTCGGGACTGCCAACCGGCTGGATTTCCGTCTGCTTTAGGGCTTCGGCATAGGCCGCGGGCACGAGGCGGTCGAGGGCTTCGCGGAAGACGGACTCTACGCCGGCATGTCGCTCGACGAGGGCCTGCGGCGCGCGACCGCGGCGGAAGCCAGGGATGTTGACCTTGTCACTGACACGGCGCACGGCGCGCTTATAGGCTATCTCTACTTCCTCAAGCGGAACATCCACCGTGAGCTTCACGCGGCTCTTTTCAAGCGTTTCCGAGCTGACCGTAATCTCCATTGCCGTCTTTGCGCTCCCTTACCGCAGCACCACTGCAAGTGCGCGTAGCTTTCCCATCAATATCCGCGACTGTCCTAGGCATGGCAAAAAAAGAGGCGCAGCCTGAGCAGCGCTCTTCTTCACCAACGTCGGCGTTATGTGAGCCGCCGGGAGCGGAAGACGGGATTCGAACCCGTGACCCTCACCTTGGCAAGGTGATGCTCTACCACTGAGCCACTTCCGCAATATCAATCCGCCATTATTATAGCGGGTTGACAGGTTCTTGGCAAGATGTGGGAATGTATGCATACTGACGAGACAATCCCATCTATCAGTCTGATCAAAGAAGTCTTGGACTCAGTCAAACTAAGCCACTTGCAAGCGTTTACGAGAACCTCCGATTGGATGTGGTATGCTGATTCGGAGCACTGAAGGAGGCGGCACATGACACAAACCGACAACAGCGAGGCGCGTAGAGTGATTATGCGTGCTTGGCAGGATAGTGACTTCAAGAGCTTGCTGCTGCGCGATCCCCGTGGCGCCCTAGAAGAACTCGATATCTACGTACCGGAGCACCTGTCTCTCGCGGTCTATGACAACACCGGCAGCACGCACCACATGGTGATTTGCACGCCATGCAGTTGCTATCCGTCATTTCTCGGGACAGCGCCGCACTACTGGAAAGATCCCGACTACAAAGCCGCGATACTGCGAGACCCCGCCGCTTGGCTGGAGCAGATGGGCACGAATTTGGGGCCGGATGAGGCGCTGCAGGTCGTGGACACGGACGTGAACAGCCGCGCATTTGTCATCCCCAAGCAGCCTGAGGGCGAGGTAACCGAGAAAGTGGTCGAGCGAGTGGTTACCACTACGAGCCTTGTGGGCCATACACGCTGAGGTATAAGCGGTTGCTGAAGGCTTCGCAACGGTAAGTATCTCTCATTTACCGCGAGGTAGAGAAGAGCGCGTTTACGAGATGCTTTGGCCCGATTGACGCTATAGCAGCGCAGAAGAGAAAACACGACACGGAGTGAGATTGTAAAGAGATGAATCTCTGCATCGTTGGGTATGGCAGCATCGCTGAAGTCCACCGCCGCTCGTTTGCGCGCATTCCCGGCGTGGAGATTGGGGCTGTCGTCGGCCGGCTCCTGGAACCAACGCAGGCGTTCGCCGAGAAGTGCGGCGCCCCCTTGGCGACGGTGAACTTAGCGGAAGCGCTGGCGCGGGACGACATCGACGCCGTTGTAATCACGTCGCCCAGCGCGAAACATGCCGCACAGACACAAGCCGCGCTTGAGGCCGGCAAGCACGTGTTGGTTGAGATCCCGCTTGCCCTTACGTTAGCAGAGTCTGAGTCGCTCACGGCGCTCGCGGAGCAGCAGGATCGGACTCTGATGGTGGCCCACACGATGCGCTTCTGGCCCACTCTGACGGCAGCGCGACAGCGCATCGCCGAGGGCGAACTCCATGCGCACAGCGTGTTTCTTCACTATGGCTTTTTACGGCGTGAGAATGTGAATTGGCAGGGACGGCGGCGCTCCTGGACGGACAATCTGCTCTGGCATCACGGCTGCCATGCGGTAGATACGGCCCTGTGGCTGCTAGGAGAACCCGCCGAGGCGGTTGCGGGCTATATGGGGCCGCCGCACAAGGAGCTAGGTATCCCGCTTGATCTCGCGGTCTCGCTGCGGACGCCCCGCGGGCAGGTCGTTTCGTGCGCGCTGTCCTACAACACGATGCGTCCTCTGTTGGACATCCTCGTCATTGGCGAAGAAACGACCCTGGCGGTGCGGAACGGGAGGCTGGTTGACCCCATCGATCAGATTATCGCTGCCGGAGGCGAGAATGAGGAAGCGAGCGCGGTGTACTTGCAAAACATAGAGTTTATCACCGCGCTCCGCCAAGAGCGGGAACCCTTGGTATCAGGCGAAGCGGTCTTGCCGACCATGCGCGCGCTGCAGGCCGTGCAGGATTTGAATCCGCAGAATCCACATCAGCGATAAGTGTTCTGCGCTGTCACAGTTCTCGCTGTTGAATGCAATGGGATGGTGGCATCGAGCATCCACGCCTAGTCACCGAATATAGAGACCGCACTTACACCTCGACCAAGGCCAAGTGAGGAGGGCACTGATGAAGTATGCGACGCCTCTCGACCTGTCGGCAGTGCGGAATGCCGCGCGCCAAGACGACGTGTCATCCTGGGACGGATCTGTGGCACAGGACTTGGAAAAGCTGCCGGAGGGAGAGCAAGACTTTTGGGGGATCCCATTTTCCCTTGGTGAAAGGGATGCCTCGAAGAGTTGGGTCCGCTTGAGCGAAACGGGCTTAGCCGTCCCGATCGGGCGCAGCGGCATAACGCATTTTGTCATTGCGCACTTCTGCGACGCCGAGCCTGGTGTGTCCGCGCAAGCCGGCATGAGCGGCATGGTTTCGCAACCAGGCGAGCTCCTTGCCGCGTACACCCTCCGCTATGCCGATGGGGAAGAGCAGTCTCAGCCAATCCGGCGCCGGTTCGAGATCAACTCGACCGTAGCTTGGGGCCAGTTGGCATTCGCCGCCCGCCCGCAGAGCGGCACGCAGCCCGCTGACCTGAACGGGCCATACCCGCGCGGCTCCTGGGGATACTGGCAGACAGGCCTCCAGACGCAGCGGGCAAGGACTGCGTCCAACTATTGGATCTACGCCTTGCCTAATCCGCACCCAGACCGGATCGTGGAGGCGTTACACGTTGCCTCCACAAGTGATGTCAACGTGGTGATTGCGGGCATAACGCTCTATACCGGCACGCACTATCCACTGCGCCACAACCAGCTTGAGAGTTTCCGCATCGTGCTGCCGGCGGAGTTGCGTGACGCGTCACCCGAAGACACTCCAGTATCGGTAGACCTTGGCACCTTGGCGCGCAAGTACGCGGTTCCCGCCTTTGACCCCGACACTTGGCTCGCAGACGAAGCGCCAGGGCTGGGCGAAGCCGAAGGCGAAGATACCGAACAGTCTCTCATCGTAGACGTGACCGCCAGCCCGGACGCCACGTTGAACGTCGCCGGACATCCGGTGCCCATGGAATCCCTTTACATCACGGGCAAGAGCAAGAGCAGCGACGACAAAGTGCGGGTGGAAGTGCTCACGCCGGAGCGCACGTGGGTGCACGTGCGGCTGGAAGATGCGGAGAGCAGCAAGCCAACCGCGGCGCGTGTGCACTTTCGTTCGCCGGACGGCCGCTACTTTCCGCCGTACGGACATCGTCACGAAGTCAATGCGAACTGGTTTGAGGACTATGCCGGTGACCTCAAGCTCGGCAATACCCAGTACGCGTACGTGGACGGCACATTTCAGATCGAACTGCCGGTAGGTGATGTCTACGTCGAGGTTTTCAAAGGCTTCGAGTATCAACCCCTGCGGAAACACCTCACAATAGCCCCGGGTCAGCGAGAACTCACGCTTAAACTGGCGCGTCCGCTGAATTGGCGCACGCATGGCTGGGTTACGGCCGATACGCACGTGCACTTCATCTCGCCGCAAACCGCGTGGCTGGAGGGTCAGGCAGAGGGGGTTAACCTCATCAATCTGCTCGCTTCCCAATGGGGCGACCTCTACACCAACGTCGCGGACATCACCGGCGAGGTTTCCGGCGTGAGCAGCGATGACACCGTGGTATACGTGGGTACGGAGAATCGCCAACACTTGCTGGGGCACATCAGCCTGCTGGGAGTTCAAGGAGAGCCCATCTATCCCATGACGACGGCGGGGCCCAGCGAGAGCTACCTTGGGGACCCGGTGCTCAGCAGCATGAGCGAATGGGCCGACCGGGCCCGCGAGCGGGATGGACTTGTCGTCATACCGCACTTCCCGAATCCATACACAGAGGCGGTGGCGGAGATCGTGCTGGGCAAAGTTGACGCGGTCGAGCTCAAATACTTCACGCCTACCATCGACTTCTTTGGCCTACACGAGTGGTACCGCTTCCTCAATAATGGCTACCGCGTGGCGGCGGTGGGCGGTACGGACAAAATGAGCGCCGGTATTCCCGTTGGCGGCGTGCGCACCTATGCGCAATTGCAGGATGAGTTTTCCTTTGGCACGTGGGCGGATGCCGTACGCGCTGGGCGCACGTTCACGACGAGCGGCCCGCTCATTGACGTGCGGGTTGAAGGCAAGCGGCCGGGTGATGAGCTTACGCTGCCGGCCGGTGGCGGTACGCTAACGGTGGAAGCCTGGGCGGAATCGGTGCTGCCGTTCCAAGAGTTGCAAATAGTGTGTAGTGGCGCCGTGGTGGCCACCCAGACCGTCTCCAAAGGTGAAAAGTCGTGCCGGATCAGCCAGGAGGTAAAGCTGAACGGGAGCGGCTGGATCGCGGCGCGCTGCGTGAGTTCGCTGGAAGTCCAGCACACGTGGGTGGTGAACGTGGCCGCACACACGTCGCCCGTGTACATCGTGGCCGGCAGCCAGGAGCTCTTCAACCCCAGCGATGCCACGTACATGATGACCATTCTGGATGGCGGCCTCACGTGGCTGGATACACTGGCGACGCGGGCAGACGCGGAGCGCCACGCCGGAGTACGCCAGGTTTTCGAACATGCGAAAGCCCACCTGCAAGGGCGCTTGCACTCGCACGGGAATGAACACTAGAGGCAGTTCGCTGGAGGCGAGTGACGCCGGATATGTGTTCTTAGAGCACACGGCGGATGTAGGGTTAAGAGCGTGGGGGCCTACTCCCGCCGCTGCGGCCCGCAGTATGTATGCGCTTACGCTTGGCAGAGACCCCGCCGAGGCCAGTGGGACGAAAGCTACGTACACTATTTCTGTCAGCGGCGCAACATGGGCCGACCTGCTTGTAAACTGGCTCGCAGAGTTGCTCTTTCAATTCAGCGTAGAGGGTCTGGTAGGTCAAACGTTCGACTTCTCCGCGTGCGCCCCGCCACACTGCTCCGCCACAGTTACGGGAATTGCCATTGAAGATGAAGAGCAGGTCGAGGGTGGAGAGATAAAGGCGGTGACGTACCACCACCTCGAAGTTGACATTCAGCCAGACCGCAAAACAGTGCAAGTCGTATTCGATATCTAGACAGGTGTGATGAGATGGGCAAGAATGCACCACAGAACTGGCGTTCGGTGCTGCGACAACGGGATGCCGTCCGCTGGGAACTGCCGGTTGACTACATGCCGGGCATGCGGGTACCGGGAATGATCTTTGCCGATGAGTCCATGATTGACTCGATGGCCGGCGACATGGCGATCCAGCAAGTAGCGAACATGGCAACGCTGCCCGGTATTGTGGGACACGCCTTGGCTATGCCGGACATCCACTGGGGCTACGGTTTCCCCATCGGCGGGGTAGCGGCCATGCGGGTCGAGGATGGCGTTGTCTCACCGGGCGGCGTTGGATTCGACATAAACTGCGGGGTGCGTTTGCTGCGGACGAATCTGCATGAGCGAGAAGTGAAGGGCAGACTGCCTGAGATTGTAAACCAATTGTTCCGTGACGTGCCCACCGGCTTAGGCCGCGGTCGGGGCCGCAAGAGGCGCGGAACATCCATCAACATCGAGGGCGCCTTGGCTGAAGGCGCGGCGTGGGCGGTGGACAGCGGACACGGCAGCCGTGAAGACCTCGCTGCCATCGAAGCCGGAGGCTGTCTGCCTGGGGCCGATCCGACGCAAGTGAGCCAACGGGCCCGCCAAAGAGGCGCGCCTCAGCTTGGCTCGCTCGGCTCCGGCAACCATTTCTTGGAAGTGCAGGCGGTGGAGACGATCGCGGACGAATCAGCCGCGCGCGCGTTCGGCATTACGGAGCCTGGTCAAGTCATGCTCTCCATCCACACCGGCTCTCGTGGGCTCGGTCACCAGGTGTGCCAGGAATACCTCGGCACGATGCAGCGCGCCATGGAGCAGTATCGCATTACGCTTCCCGACAAACAGTTGGCGTGTGCTCCGATTAAGTCACCTGAGGGGCAGGCATATCTCGGCGCCATGGCCGCCGCCGCGAACTTTGCCTTTGCCAATCGCCAGGCGATTACCGAGCGCACGCGCCGTGCGTTTCAGCATGTTCTCGGTCGGTCGGGAACAGCGACGGAAATCGGAGTGGTGTACGACGTTGCCCACAATATCGCGAAGATGGAACGCCATCGCGTCAACGGCAAAGAACTAGAGCTTTGCGTGCATCGCAAGGGCGCGACCCGCGCCCTATCCGCGGGACATCCCGAAGTGCCTGCCAAGTACCGCTCAGTAGGCCAGCCGGTCCTGATTCCCGGCGATATGGGCCGCTACTCCTACATTCTGGTTGGTGAAGAGCGTGCGCAACGGGAGACGTTTGCCTCGACGTGTCATGGCGCCGGACGTGTGTTGAGCCGGGGCGCGGCCAAGAAAAAACTGGCAGGGGTGGACTTGGTTCAGGCACTAGCAAGCAAAGGCATTGTCGTGCGCGCCCAGAGCAAAGCAGGTCTGGCCGAGGAGGCGAGCGACGCCTACAAGGACGTGCGCGAGGTCGTGAACGTCGTCGAGCAGTCCGGCATCGCCCGCGTGGTGGCGCGGGTGCGGCCACTTGGTGTGATCAAGGGTTGAACCCATGCTGCAGGGAAAACTGCCGGCGGGCCTCTTGAAGGACCTGCTTGATGCTATTCCAATAAACGACCCCGACGTAATCGTAGGACCGCGTTTTGGCGAAGATGCCGCCGTGCTGGACATCGGCGATCGCTACCTGATCGCCAAGAGTGATCCCATTACGTTCACGGCCCACCGCATTGGCTGGTACGCGCTTCAAATAAACGCGAACGATGTGGCCACGATGGGCGCGCGGCCGCGCTGGTTCTTGGGTACGCTCTTGCTGCCGCCTCGCTGCTCCGAAGAAGAGGTGCAGCAGATCTTTGCGGACATTCAGCAAGCGTGCCAGTCCCTGGGTGTCACCCTGGTCGGTGGGCATACCGAGGTCACAGATGGCGTGGAACGGCCGATTCTCGCCGGCACGCTTTTGGGCGAGGTCGCCAAAGACCGGCTCGTGGTGAACGCGAATGCGCGGCCCGGCGATGTCGTTCTCCTTACGCAGGGCATTGCCATTGAAGGCACCGCCATCCTCGCGCAGGACGCCAGCGCGCAACTGGCGGCGCAGGGCCTTTCGGATGCGACCATCAGGCGCGCGCAAGCCTATCTCGATGATCCGGGCATCAGCGTGGTGCCCGCGGCGGAGGCGTTGTGCCGCGCCGTGCGCCCGCGCGCGATGCACGATCCTACGGAAGGCGGTTTGGCTACAGCACTGGCTGAACTGGCTACAGGAGCGGCGTGCGGCCTGGCTATAGACCTGGATACCGTGCCATTCTTGCCGGAGACTGCCGAGATCTGTGAGGCGCTGGGCCTTGACCCACTCGGTCTGCTTGCGTCGGGGTCGCTGCTTGCGGTCGTGGCTCCCAGGGACGTTCTGCCCGCACTGAAAGCTCTTGAGGAAGGAAACATCGCGGCCGCCGCCATCGGTAGGCTGACGGAACAGGAACAGGGCCTGCGCATGCTGGTGGACGGAGACTGGCACGACGTGCCGTCGTTTCCCCGCGACGAATTGGCGCGGTTCTTTGAGGAAGGCGTTGAAGCCGATCGCTAGCACAGCCGGATCTCGCAAGAAGACAAACGGCACGTGCTCATACCCTTGTTCAAAGACCGAAAGTGTGCGTTGTGGGGTCAAGGATTCTATACTTGAAAGAGGCACGAATTGATCCGCACGCGGACTTGAGAAATCCCTTGCCTTACGCTGAGCGTGCGTTTGCGAAAGGGAAGTATTGGGTGCGGACATTTTTCCGAACTGCTTAGAGAATCTACTAAAGCGAGGGAGTGAGAGTATGTCTCGAACAATCGACCTGCGCAGCGACACCGTGAGCATGCCGACGGCGGAAATGCGCGAGGCCATGGCCAATGCGGAAGTCGGCGATGACTGCTATCGGGAAGACCCGTCCATCAATCGTCTAGAAGCGATGGCTGCTGAGATCACGGGCAAAGAGGCGGCGCTCTTTGTTACCAGCGGCACGCAGGGCAATCTTGTCTGTCTCGTGACCCAGTGCCGCAACGGCGATGAGTTCATCGTGGCAGACGAGGCCCATATCGTCACAACTGAGGCGGGAGACTTCTCCTGCGTGGCGGGCGCATCGCCGCGTATCGCGCCCTCGGATCGGGGGATCTTGACGGCCGAGAGCATTCGCAGCGTACTGCGCCGGTCCTATGACGCGTTTTCGCCAACGCGGTTGATCTGCTTGGAAAACACCAACAACCGGGGTGGTGGGGCCGTATATCCGCTGGAAACCCTGGCCGGTATTCGTGAACTGGCAGATGAGCTAGACATAAATGTCCACATGGACGGCGCGCGGGTTTTCAATGCCGCGGCCGCGTTGCAGGTGCCGGTATCTGAAGTAGTGCAATACGTAGACTCGGTGACATTTTGCCTATCCAAGGCGTTAAGTGCGCCGGTTGGGTCAATCGTCTGTGGCACCAAGGAATTCATCGAGACTGCCCGGCGGTTCCGACGGATGTTGGGCGGCGGCTTGCGGCAATCGGGTGTGTTGGCCGCGGCAGGCATCGTGGCGCTGGAGACGATCCCACAGAAGCTTCCCCAAGATCATGCCAACGCCCGCCGCCTCGGCGAAGGACTTGGCGAGATTCCTGGCGTTTCCGCCGATCCTGTGGAGACCAACATGATCTACATCGATGTTGACCCATCTTTGGGGGAGGCACAGCAGCTTGTGGATGAGTTGGCGGCGCGATCCGTGAAGTGCAGCGCGGTTTCAGCCGACCGCATTCGCCTCGTGACGTACCATCAGATCACGTCCGAAGACATTGAGACGACAATCTCAGTCGCCCAGGAATCCGTGGCAGCAATGACGAGCGTTCCGGCGGGTGTCTAGTTCCCTTTCAACTTAATTCTGCTGTGATGTTTCACCCTCACCCTAGCCCTCTCCCTCAGGGCGAGGGGACAAACTCGGAATCGAGATATCGCCAAATCTATCTGGAAACGGTACTAGGCGGCATGGGGAACTAGCTGCTAGGATCGCATTTGTCTAGGTAAATGACCACGCCGCTGCCTGGATAGGCTGGTGGCAAGGGGCAGCGCATCCCTGATTGGGAGCGCCTAGTCTCCTGGGTTTGGCTCAGTTCGCAACCGTTGGCGAACCTCATCTGACGACAGTGTGCTCTCGAGGATTTCTAACTGTGTACCCTCGGGTAGAGAACCTTGCTCAATTGAGGTCCGAGCACTCATCAAGTCGCCACCCGTGAGCGTTATCACCAGACTCTGAGGGCCGGTATCGGATTCCGTAGCATCTATGGTCGGTGGCGCTTGTTCTTCTGAGACCTCTTCAGCCTTTGTGTCCGGAGAAGGTCTGTGCTCTTGCCGCAGGAAGCGGATGTGATACAGGAGCAGAGCCACCGCTATGAGCGCAACGCTCACGTGGATATTCAGGGCATCTATAAGGTCGTTGCCAGTGCTAATGCCAAGGACTGAACGCAGCCCCTCGTAGAGCAGTGTGCCAATCGCAATGACAACGGCAATCACGCTGGCCGCCGATACAAGGTAGAGGTAGATGCGGCGCACGAGCGAGGCGCGCTCCTCGCCGCTGTCGTCCACTTCCAGTTGCTGCTGTATCTGACGCCAATACCACACCCATGCGACAAGGCCCACGAGCAGCAACGTCACGTAGAGGCTAAGCTGTTGCTCTAGGAAGTTCTCCGGCAGGTCCAATGCGTCTGCCTGGCCGGTCAGGATTCCAATCACCAGACGCAGGATGCCGAACACGCCGACTGACAGCAGCGTAATCCCAATTGCGGTCAAGAGGTAGGCATAGATACGGCGGATTGCCGCTTGCCGCGGCAGTTCCGAAACGAGAGCCGCGTCCTTGTGCAGGTTGTAGCGGTGGTAGTACCAACCGGTTGCGGCGACAAGCGCGACGGGCACCACCCAGGCCAGGTCATCGACGAAGCCAAGTCGATCTTCAACAGCGCCTAAGGCACTCAAGAGGAGTAAGTAGAGGATGCGGCCAACTGCCAAGAGCGCGCCCGCTGCGGCAGACCCCACCATTAGATAGAGGTAAACTTTGCGCAAAGCCGAACGAAGCTCAGGACTATGGGCGTCGCTCATCTGCTGCTGGATGGCGGCCCAATGATACGCCCAGCCGATACTGCCCACGATGACCCACGCGATGTTGTTCGCGACGGGCAGTTCCCACCACGTGGCATCTACGGATTCAATGCCAAGGATGCGCTGGAATATGGTGGTGAGCAGGGGGATAATCGAAGTGACCACGATTCCGACGCTGCCAAAGGAGGCGGCGTACCAGTACCAGCGCGTAATGGTTGCTGCCGCTCCGGTCTGGAGGTGGACAGGCGGTCGCTGGCGAATGTGGTAGACCCAAAAGAGTCCGTAGATTATCAACTCGGCGAGACTGTCAAGCAGGGATGGCAGCGAAAAGAGCCCCCCGGCAAGACGCGAAAACGGTATGAGGAGAATCGCCCCTGCCGCCTCGGCGCTTTCGATGAGCGTGACGCCTAGCACACCAAGGAAGAAGAGGGAACGCAGCGCGCTTGTCTGTTCCGTACTTTCACGCGCCAGCCGCTGCGCCCACAGCCAATGACCAAGCCAGAGCGGCGTGCCTACAGCGATGAGGGCGAGGTTGAGACTTAACTGCTCCCGCCACCAGTCGCTGCCCAATCCGAATTCAAGCTCTTGCGGGAATATCAGAAAAACAAGCCGCAACAGCTCACTGCTGCCGTGCATGAAGAGGAGCAGCCCGACAAAGGCGGCAGCGAGTATGTAGAGACGCCGTACCGTGAGCATTACAGTCTCCTCGAGGCGGAAGGATGTTGGAAGCAGCCGGACGCTCGGCCGTGCGCTACGAAATCATGTAATAGTCGAACGGATTAACGATCTTCCATTCACCGTCCATCTGGCGCAGCCGCACAATGTGGGTTGAAGTCCACCGGTTATTATCGAAGATCGCGAAAAGACCAATTGGGGCGGGGTCTGAGTGAAAGTATGTGATGTCGACGTTTACGGTTGCCAGACCTTCTTCAATGCCTTGCAAATCGACGACAACGCGAATACCGGTTCTGTTCGGGCGCGTGCGCGGGCTGATCAGCCCATAGCCGTCTTCCTCTCTTTCCTCAATGTCCGCAAGCACTTCCGGCGAAAGGTACGACTTTGCGCGCTCCTCATCCCCTTTTGTGATGGCCACAATGTAGTTGTGCACGACATTGTCGGGTTCGCTGTCGGCACTGTATTCCAACTCTGTCCCGGCTGGCGAGCGCCAAACGAGCACGACTGCCACCACTACAATGAGGAGTATGACCGCAAGGATGGTGGCAAGAAACCGGTCTATTCCCTTAATCATGATTGCTACCTGGAGTATGCGAACAATTGCGAAAACTACGCGTATACCGTTAGTATAGCAGATTCCGGTTGTGCTGACAGTAGTCGTGTTTCATAGTATTCAGGCTATGTTTCGAAGTAAAGATCGGAGACGATGGAGCGTTTCTGTATAATCCTCGACGAGCGGTGCTCTTTGGTGAACCGCCAAAATGCGAGAGCCTCAATCCTAGTTGGCGAGTGGGACCATATAGTACAAGCAACGGAGAGCGAATAGCATGCGAACAATCTCGGAAAGCAGCCTAGGTGGGCTGACGCTCATCGTCGGCCCGCTCTTGGCAATTGTCTTCTTCGTGCTCCAGCCCGGCGGTGTGCTCATCAACAGCGCAGAGATGGATGAAGCCTATGCTACTATCTACGCCTTGTCCAGATATCGCGCACTCGCGAATCTTACGGTCATCGCCATTTCTCTGGGCCTCATCTTGTCTCTCTACGGACAGTTCGTACTCTTGGGCAATGTTCACGGCAAGGCCGGCGGAGCGGCGCTTGCGCGGCTGGGCTTCCTGTTCTTGGCGGTTGGCGGCTTTGGCTGGTTCGTGGTGCAGGCGCTGAACTTTGGCATGGCCGCGACGCAAATAGAGGTCGCGGAATCCGTGCAATCTGCCGTCGCGGTCTATACGGCAGAGACGAGCATAGCGCTCTTGGCGAGTCTGGCGGTTGCGTTTGGCTTCCTGCTCTTCAGCCTGGGTCTGGCGAGTTCCGGCGCTTGCAGACCGGTAGGTGCCTGGATCGCCGCCGCCGTTTCCTTAATTGCGTTGCTGAGTCTCATCATGGGAATCAGCGACCCGTCCCGCTTGAGCAGCATGATCCAAGTTTCACGGCTCTGTTATTCCGTCTGGGCAATCTGGACCGTTTCTCTTGGCGTGGGCTTGCTCCGGCGCAGGAAAACACTGCCCGCCACGACCGGAAACTGAGTGTCGTTAGCCTGAATTGTGCCCAATCCGGCCTGCAACCGTATAATGGAGTTTGAGTGCCCGCAAGGCCTTTGTAAGGAGCGAATCCCATGCGAGTCTTATTCCTCCGCAGCTTGGCTGTGCTGGTCGCCGTGCTCATCGCGAGTCGTTTTGCGCTGGTTGATATAGCGGATAGTGGCGACTGGCTTTCGCTGATAGTCTTCGCAGTTGGCGTTGCGTTGATCAATGCCGTAATCGGCTCGGTGCTCAAAATTATTTCGTTTCCGGTGACAATACTGACCCTCGGCATCTGGATTCTCGTCTTGAACGGCCTGCTCTTTTGGCTGGGTACAGCGCTCTTGCCGGGAGTCGAGTTGGCAGAATCGGATCGACCGACCCTACTGACTGCCATGCTTGTTGCCCTCATTATCAGTGTGGTTAGTTTTGCCGTCAATCGGGTTGTGAAAGAGGACGAGGGCAAGGATGAGCCTCGACGAACATAGCTGAAGAAACCGAGGAATATAAGCGACATGCGAATTCTGGTAACGGGCGCGGCGGGCTTCATTGGAAGTAATTATGTGCGCTATGTGCTTTCGGAGCATCCGAATGCCTACGTGGTGGCGTTGGATAAGCTGACCTATGCGGGCAATTTGGCCAATCTCGCTGAGTTTGCGAAAGATCCTCGCTTTGAATTCGTGCGCGCCGACATTTGTGACACTGAAGCCGTCGGTGACGCGATAGCCGGCTGCGACGCGCTCGTAAATTTTGCCGGCGAGAGTCATGTTGATCGCTCGGTCATCGACCCTGCGGCGTTTGTGAGAACGAACGTTGAAGGAATTCGTGTCCTAATGGAAGCGGCGCGCGCACACGGCTTGCAACGGGTTGTGCATGTGAGCACGGACGAGGTTTACGGGCATGTGCCGGTGGGCTCTGCAGACGAGGATGCGCGCCTTGCCCCTCGCAATCCGTATTCCGCCAGCAAAGCTGGGGGCGAGTTACTCGCCCTGGCTTACTTCACTAGCTTTGACTTGCCGGTCATGGTAACTCGCGGCGCAAATACAATTGGACCTTTTCAATATCCTGAAAAAGCAATACCCGTCTTCGTCACCAATGCGATCGAGGATAAGCCACTGCCCATTTATGGTGAAGGCAAGGCGGTGCGCAACTACATGTACGTTTGCGACCACTGTGCCGGTATCGACCTTGTTTTGCACAAGGGCAATCCCGGCGAGGTTTACAACGTTGGGGTGGAGTTCGAGGTCAACACCTTAACACTCGCAACAAGCATTCTAGACTTGCTCGACAAGCCGCGCTCACTGATGCGGCTGATAGAAGACCGTCCCGGCCACGACTACCGCTACAGTCTGAACTCCGCGCGCCTTGAAGCGCTCGGCTGGCAGCCGCAGTATACATTCCCAGAAGCGCTGGCGGAGACGGTGAACTGGTATGTTGAGAATGAAGATTGGTGGCGCGCAATTAAGTCCGGCGGCTATGGCGAGTACTATGAGCGCAACTATGCAGAACGGCTCGCGCGCTCGCGTCCTGTGGCAGCAGGGTAGATCACGCAAGGACTTTGTCTACGACACTTTAGTTCGAGGCTTTACTTCCGCGCTGCCGGTGACTAGGTCATTACCATCTTTGTCACGGCAGCCGACCATAATCTGAAGGCTGCCGGATGTGGCATCTACCTTCTTTACCGTTCCCCAAGCGGTAACAGCGCCATCTACGAACGCCGGATTGCGGAAGCGGACCTTGAGTTGCCCCGATGTGATCCAATCTGCGCCAAAAGTGGTTGTCAGCATCTCCATGATGTATGCAAGCAATAGCATGCCGTGCGCGATGGGTCGTTCGAACTGTGTGGTAGCGGCAAAATCCGGATCGGTATGAATGGGGTTGTGGTCGCCGCTGGCTGCCGCATAGCTGCGCAGCATCTCCAGCGTCACAGTTCGCGATTTGCTTGGCAATTCAGCCCCTGCAGGCCAGCGCTTCGTTGCGTTCATTCTTCTTCCTCATCAGCGGGCATCAGCAGCATGGATCGGCCGGACAACACAGGCCGGTTCTCGTGAGCGGCCTTAATCTCAACGACGATCACGTCCATGCCGGCGCGCGACGTAGCCTGGACGACTTCAGCCTCAGCATCGAGGGTGCTGCCCAGCGAAGCAGTATCCATGAAAGTGAATTCCTGGGTGGCATGCACCGAACCGGGCGGCAGTCCAATGGCCTCTATGAGACCCGCTAAGACCCAGGCGGCAATCGCCAGCGGCGGCGCGACGTCGCTTTCGCCGTGGTACAGCGGACTCTCACTGCCGACCGCAGCAAGATACTGCCGCACTCTGTCGGGGGAAACGTGTACGGTTTGTTCAGGAAAGCAATAACCGACGGAAAACCGAGGCATGTCTCTCTGCTCGTTCAGCGCTTGGTATGCGTGCCGGGATTGCGCGGCCCACATACATGCACTGGTTACTACTACAGCGACTTGGTCGGCTGCAATTCTATTCCTCATTCACGCTTGGAGAACGCAACCCATTTCGGCCCATTATAGCCGCAATTGCTGCGCTCATTCCAGATGTACATGCGCGCCCACCAAATGCGTGAGGTTGGTGTACAATAACCAGCGAAACGCCCGTTATCTGGCTCGGATTACACATAGGTACGCGCAATGGGACCATCTGAAGAGTCTTTGGCAGCAAAGGGTCAGAGCAAAGAGGCCGAGTTGTCTCAAGCGCCGCACGGATACCGCTATCAAGCCGAGCAGCAAGCCCTGCTCAATCGCCTGCGGCGCATTGAGGGCCAGGTGCGGGGCATTCAACGCATGGTTGCTGAGGACCGTTACTGTGTAGACGTTCTCCAACAAATGGCGGCGATTACGGCCGGACTGCAGGAAGTTTCTCTGATAGTGCTCCAGAGCCACATCGAGGGGTGCGTATCGGAGGCAATTCGTTCGGGTGAAGAGGAAGAACTCATCGAGGAGTTGATGAACGCGATTCGGAACGGTGTCGGCCGCTGGGTGGTTCCCCCGCACACGGCGAGTACGGCAGAGCCGGTATCAAGAATAGTTCGACCAGAGGAGTAGACTATGGCACGTGTTGGGTGGGGCATAATTGGTTGCGGGGACATTGCCAACAAGGCCGTGGCGCCTGCGGTAAACGACGACCCGAATAGCACTCTCGTAGCTTTCGCAAGCAGCAGCCAAGAGCGCGCGGAGGACTTTACTGCGCGGCACGGCGCGCAACGTGCCTACAGCGACATCGATGCCTTTCTTGCCGACCCCGATATAGACGTCGTCTATGCCGCCAGCCGCGTGTATGAGCACCTGCCGCAGACGAGCGCGGCCGCCGCGGCAGGTAAACACGTGCTTTGTGAGAAGCCGATGGCGCTTACCGGGGCTGAGTGCGCGGAGATGATCGGAGCCTGCGATGACGCCGACGTAAACCTGGCAGTTGCCTACTACCGCCGCTATTACCCCAAGAACATCAAGATTAAGGAGTTACTCGATAGCGGGGCAATTGGCACCCCAGTCCTGGTGCGCATGGTGCTCACCGGCAATTATGATCCCACGCCTGACGATCCTAAATACTGGCGCATCAATCCCGCCAAGAGTGCCGGCGGGCCGATCGCGGACGTGGGCTCCCATCGCCTCGATCTTCTCTGCCATTGGTTTGGCGAACCGGTTGCCGTGGCCGCCCGCAACGAGACGCTTGTACATTCGTATCCCGCCGATGACTCGGACATTCTGCTCATAAAGATGGCAAGCGGGGTTCAGGTGACCGCCTCATTCCACTGGAGCATCGGCGTCGGGCACGACACGATTGAGATGTATGGGACGGAAGGCGCCCTGTTCAGTACGCCGACGGACGGGCCGCACCTGACATTGCAGACTGCCGCGGGCACAGAGGAGTTCAACCTCCCACACGCGGAGAATAGGCACTCGCCGCTGGTTGAGGACTTTAGCGCGCGGGTCCTGGCCGGTGAACCGCCGCTCTATACCGGTGAAGACGGCGCCAAGACCACACGCATTATTGAATCATCTTTTGCGGCAAGCCGCGCGGAGAGGTGGGTAACAATCGCATGATGAACATCATTGGCCGTCCGGCGGAAGACATCGACACGCCGGCGCTCTTGGTCGATCTCGACGCCTTGGAGCGCAATGTGGCGCACATGGCGCGGGTGATCATCGACGAGGCCGGTATCAACTGGCGTCCGCACAGCAAGGGGATCAAGTCGCCGGCAATTGCTCACTTGCTTTTGGAGGCCGGCGCGATTGGCGTGACGTGTGCCAAACTTGGTGAAGCCGAGGTGATGGCCGCGGGTGGCATCCGCAGCATTCTCATTGCCAACCAGATTGTTGGACCGCAAAAGGTAGAGCGGCTCGTCAACCTCCGCAGGCACGCCGACGTGATACCCGCAGTGGACAACGCGGACAATATCCGCGAGATTGCCGAGGCGGCGGCACGCATAGGCGTGCGACAACGCGTCGTGGTGGAGATAAACGTCGGCATAGACCGGGCCGGTGTGCTTCCGGGTGAGCCAGTCTTAGCACTGGCAAAGCAAATTGCCGCTTACCCTAGTCTGGAGTTTGCCGGAGTCATGGCATGGGAAGCCCAAGTGCTTAGGGCCAAGGATGACGCCGAAAAAGCGCGAATGGCAAAGGAAGTAATCGGTCGGCTTACGGGCAGTGCGGACCTCTGCCGGGACGCGGGTCTACCGGTGGAGATTGTAAGTTGCGGCGGCAGCGGCACGTACTGGCACACAGCGTTTCAGCCGGGCGTTACGGAGATTCAAGGCGGCGGCGGCATTTTCTGCGACATCACCTACCGGGAGAGCTTTGGCGTGCGCCACGAATATGCGCTCACAATTCTCTCTACGGTCACGAGCCGGCCTGCTCCCGAGCGCATCATTTGCGATGCCGGCAAAAAGACTATGAGTACGGACGCAAGCGTCCCAAAGCCCATTGGTCTGCCCGAAGTTGCCTCTGTTGGTTGCTCGGCAGAGCACGGGACTATTCAGTTGGTAGAGGGATCCGATACTCCCCGCGTCGGTGACAAGATAACCTTCATCGTGGGCTACGGCGATACCACGGTTTTCCTGCACGACAACTTCTACGGCATTCGCGACGGACGCGTGGAGGTCGTGTGGCCAATTCTCGGGCGCGGGAAACTGCAATAGACGCATCAAAGCGCCGCCTTGCCGTCGGGGATAAGCAAGTCAGCGCTTCTCACTGATCGTCGCACGCTAGCGCCGCGCGCATGCTCCTGGCAGTGCACTAAACGTGTGGGCAGTCCTGTAAAGCCTACGCCGTAGGAATGCCCATCTCAATCAGCATCACCGGGATGTTCTCATCGATCCGGTAGATCGTAGCGCCGTCTTCCGTAATCAGTCCCTCTTCTAACGGCGTGTCAACGAGGTTGCCGTCCTGATAGTTGACCTCTTCCTTCCCAATACGGGCATTGAGTTCGCTGACTTCATCGTCTGAAAGCGGTCGCAACGGCGCTTTGGTAGCGGGGCAGCGGAGGATTTCAAGGAGTTGTTCGCTTATTGGCATAGAACTATATCTCCGGGTTCTTGAATGGTCCGCAACGCGTTCTCCGTGATGCGGGCAAGTACTTTCGCAATTCGTGTAACGGCAAGGAGCGTCTTTCGGCAAAGCCTTGGTTAGGTATGCGGGAGTTCACTGCGCGCTCTCGTCTCCATTAGTGTAGAAATGGTGAAAAGCACTGTCAACCGGAGCGTGCCCTGATCACACGGTAGGGAATCTTGCCAAGGCGGGTGAGCACGGTGGGTCCGAGGTTGAAGAGCGCGAGGTCGGCAATGAAGTGGACGATGATGGGCGTGAGGATTGTGCCTGACAGCAAGAACAGGATACCGAATAAGAAGCCCCCTGCCGTCGCAAGCAGCAGAAAAGGTAACGGGAATCCGGCTAAGCGGTGATAGAAGCCAAAGACCAAGGCAACGCAGACGAAACCCACTGCCGGAGGCACGAATCCTATGCTCATCGCCCACGATTGGAGCATGCCCCGAAAGAAGAGTTCTTCCGCAGGCGCATTGAAGAAGAGGAAATACCCATCTTCGACGAGGTGAGCGCGCCGGGACGCCAAGCTGTGGATGGGCCAATAGCGGGCACGAAAGAGCGTGCACGCCGCGAATGCCGGGATACCTGTGCCCAGGATGAGCGCAACGTCCATGCCGGTCAAGCGCCAGGAAAGCTTGAGAGTCTCAGCTCCGCCCGCAAGGGCATAGGCCCAAATGAAGGCGACGATTGCGAACGGAAGAAGCCGGACCAGGACATCTTTGCCGATCCAGCGCAGCGAGTCGTGCGCCGTGTGTAGCGGAAGAGCAGGTGTCCGGTTCATGTGGCTTCACGTTGACAGCTATGCAAAAAGGCTTGGCTGCTCGTTGTCAGCGGCCTCACTGCTCTGCAACCCCAAGTGCTCATACGCCGCAGTGAGTGCTACTCGTCCCCGGGGCGTCTTTGCCAAGAAACCTAGCTGCATGAGGAACGGCTCGTAGACATCCTCTAAGGTCTGCGCCTCGTCGCCAATGGCCGCAGCCAGCGTGTCGATGCCCACCGGGCCGCCGCCGAATTTCTCGATGATCGTTGAGAGAATTGTCCGATCCACGGCGTCAAGTCCGAGCCCGTCGATCTCCAGGCTCTCCAAGCAGTCTTCGGCCAGGGAGGCTGTGATACGCCCGTCGCCTTTCACCTGCGCCCAGTCGCGGATGCGGCGCAACAGGCGATTGGTGATGCGCGGCGTGCCGCGGGAGCGCGCCGCGATCTCGTTAATGCCAGCTTCATCGATCACTACACCCAAGATGCCTGCTGATCGCTCGACGATCATGCGCATCGCGTCTATGTCGTAGTACTCCATATGAAAGTGCGCGCCGAAGCGGTCCCGCAGGGGAGAACTCACCAGTGCCAGTCGCGTTGTTGCCCCTAACAGCGTGAAATGCGGCAACGAGAGGCGGATGCTGCGCGCCGCCATGCCCTTGCCCATGACGATGTCCAAGGCAAAGTCTTCCATCGCCGGATAGAGAATCTCTTCCACGGCGCGATGGAGGCGGTGCACTTCATCAATGAAAAGAATGTCGTGAGCACGGATATTCGACAGAATGGCGGCCAGGTCGCCTGGACGCTCGATGGCAGGTCCGGCGGTCACCCGGATGTTGACGCCCATTTCCGTGGCCAGCACGTTCGCGAAGGTTGTCTTGCCTAGCCCCGGCGGGCCATGGAAAAGGGTGTGGTCGAGCGGCTCCTGCCGTTGCTTGGCGGCAGTAATCGCAATGCGCAAGTGCTCCCGCACCTTGTCCTGACCGATGCACTCGTCCAAAGAACGTGGACGCAAAGATTGGGCGACCTGCGCGTCCTCCGGCTCCTCTTGCGGCGCAACCAGACGGGTATCGGTCATATATTCATTCCCTACCGCTGCACTTTACGCGCTATCTGCATTTCACGGACTAATTTATCGCTTCACGGTCATTGGACAGCCTGAGTGCGATCCCATAGCGGTGCGTCTCAACACCTTTGCCAACCCTTGCTATGTCCCCAGGTGTCGCAGCGCGGCTCCCACACGCTCTTCAACCGTCGTGGCGGCTTGTACCTCCGGGTGAGCAAGCGCATGCGCAATCTCTGCCGTTGAGTACCCGAGCGCCGCCAACGCGTCCGCGGTTTCATCAGGGGCGCCTGTTGCCTCATCCGAGGCGGCCAGCTTGCCGCGGAGTTCGAGGATGATACGGCTCGCGGTCCGCTTGCCCAGACCGCTCACGAGCGTGAGTTGCCGCAGATCCTCTTGCTCAAGCACTGAGGCAAACTGGTCGGGCGCAAACGTAGAGAGAATGGCAAGCGCGAGCCTGGGCCCAACACCGCTGACGGTCTGTACCTGATCGAAGAGCGCTGCTTGCCGCTCACTAGCAAAACCGAAAAGCTCGAGCCGGTCGTCGCGCACCAAGAGCCTTGTTGCGAGCTTCACGCTAGTGCCCACCGCGCCGATTTCCTGGACGACGTTGCTCGGCACGACAACGCGCAAGCCGATGCCGCCGACCTGAATCGTGACGGACTCCAGGTCGCTGCTGACCAGTTCACCTTGGACAAAAGCAATCATGTCTGCGCGAGAAGCTGCTGGGCGGTGCGCATGTGGGCGTGGCAGATAGCTACGGCGAGAGCGTCGGCTGCGTCATCGGGCCTCGGCGGCTTTTCAAGCGCAAGCGCCATGGACACCATGGTCTGTACCTGTCGCTTGTCAGCCCTTCCATACCCCACGAGCGCCTGCTTGATCTGAAGCGGCGAGTAGTCACTCACGGGACAGCCGGCCTCGGCCGCCCGCAAAAGCACGACTCCCCGCGCTTCACCTACGGCAAACGCGGTGGTTATGTTTTGATTGAAGAAGAGTTGCTCCACGGCAACCTCATCAGGTGCGGCAGTCTCAAAGATCTCTCCCAACTGACGATAGATTGAAAGGAGACGATCGGGTTGGCTGTCTTTGGCCGGGGTAGTTAGGCAACCATAAGTAACAACGGATAGCTGTGGCGTATCTTCGATAACGCCGTAACCGAGTCGAGCAGTGCCGGGGTCAATGCCAAGGATGCGCATGGGGTCGTCCTCGCCTGTGCGCTCCGACTTCGTCGCAGACGTCGGCTTTGTCGCAAATCCCGACTACGATGAGTACGCAACCATCATTTCGTCGGTGAGTTCGAGGTTTGTGTAGACTTTCTGGACGTCATCCAAGTCTTCTACGCTTTCGATGAGGCGCATCGCTTGGGCCGCCTTTGCGGTCTCGGGCTCCGACATGGTCTTCGGCACCCGGGTCAGTTCTGCGCTCTCCACCGGGTAGCCGCTCTCTTCCATGCCGCGGCGCACGGCTTCAAGTTGCTCGATGAGGGTGATGACGACGAGCGTCCCATCCTCTTCTTGTACGTCTTCCGCGCCGAACTCGATAGCCTCCAGCATCGCCTCGTCGGGGTCGCCGTCACTGAGTTCGATGATGATCTGCCCCCGCGTGTCGAACATCCATGCTACGCTGCCGGCTTCACCCAAGTTGCCGCCCCCGCGTGTAAGAACGTTGCGGAGTTCCGCGACAGTGCGATTGCGATTGTCCGTCAGCGCTTCGATGAAGAGCGCCGCGCCCCCGGGCCCGTACCCTTCGTAGTTGATATCCTCCAGGCGGGCCGCATCTTCCAACTCGCCGCTGCCGCGTTTGACGGCGCGCTCGATGGTGTCGGCGGGCATATTGGCGTCTTTCGCTCGTTGCACGGCCAGGCGCAAGCGAAAGTTCGTTTCAGGATCGCCGCCGCCATCCCGGGCGGCCACGGTGATTTCCCGCCCGAGCTTGGTGTAGAGCTGCCCGCGTTTCGCGTCGTTGGCCGCTTTCTGGCGCTTGATTTGCGCCCATTTTGAGTGTCCTGCCATGCTGTCTCTCCTCGTCAACGCGCAACCCGACACCGACAGTTTTTCGGCCTTCAAGAGCGTTGAGAGTGCGTTCTTTTTGCCTAAATCCGCTGTCAGACAACCACTGCCATTATAGCACTTCTGCCGCTCTCGGCCGGGAGCGGCGGGCAGTTAGCATTCTGAGAAAGGCGTGTTAACTATGGGTTAGGCACTGACGAATGATGGGCAATTGTTCCGCGTGGCGCTAGCGAAAACTCACCAGGCTGCGCTTCAACGTGTCAAAGTACTGCATAGCCACGCCGGTTCCCAGCGCAACGCAGATAAGGGGACTGTCGGCAACATAGCAGGCGATTCCGGTTTCCTGTGTAAGCAGTCCGTCAAGATTGCGCAGAAGGGAGCCGCCGCCGGTCATCACGATGCCGCGGTCGATGATGTCTGAAGCGAGCTCCGGCGGCGTTCTTTCCAGTACGTCCCTGACACACTTGACGATGATGGCGATGGTCTCTTGAATTGCCTCCGTGATCTCGTCGGACGAGATTGTGATGGTTCTTGGCAAGCCTGCTACCTGGTCTCTGCCGCGTACTTCCATCGACATCGGCTGCTCCAAAGGCAGGGCGCTGCCGATTGCAATCTTGACCTCCTCGGCGGTGCCTTCGCCGATCAAGAGATTATAGTGTCTCTTCACATAATTGAAGATTGTCGTGTCAATGCGGTTGCCGCCGACGCGTACCGACTGACGCTCCACAATTGCATTGAGCGAGAGAACGGCGACTTCGGTTGTGCCGCCGCCAATGTTCACGACCATGCTGCCACTAGCTGAGGATATGGGCACGTTTGCGCCCAGGGCGGCGGCAAGCGGTTCTTCGATGAGGTACGCATTGCCGGCGCCGGCTGAGATGACGGCGTCGTGCACGGCACGCCGTTCAACGCTGGTGATACCGGTTGGCACGGAGACCATGACGTCAGGCTTGAAGAAGCGCACACGACCGCAAACACGTCGGATGAGGTGGCGGATCATTTCCTGGGTGACCACATAGTCCGCGATCACACCTTCGCGCATGGGTCGCACCACGGCTATGTTGTTGGGTGCTCGCCCAATCATCTGGCGCGCTTCATCGCCAATGGTCTCGACTCGGTTGTCGTCGGTGGAAACGGCGACGACCGAAGGACCATTGATGGTGATGCCTCGTCCCGGTACGTATACCAGCACGTTAGCTGTTCCCAGATCGATGCCGATCTGCTGCGTTCCGAACATTTCCCTAACTATTCCATTTCAATCTGCGCGCCAAGCGCTTTCAAATCCTCCGGCAGAGACTCGTAGCCGCGAAAGACGTGTTGCATGTCCGTCACTCGTGTGGAACCTTCAGCAGCGAGGGCCGCAAGCAAGAGGGCAACGCCGGAACGGATGTCCAATGCGCGTACCGCGGCCGCGTGCAAGGGGGTGGGACCGCGAATGTACGCTTTCTCACCGGATACCTGAATAGCGGCTCCCATTTTGCGCAACTCTTCAACGTACGTAAAGCGCGCTTCGAAAACACGCTCGTGGATGACGCTCTCACCGGTAGCCTGCGTAAGCAGCGCGCAAATCTGCGGCTGCAAGTCGGTGGGAAAGCCGGGAAAGTGAATGGCTTGCACTTCCACGGCTTTTAGAGGATAGTCCGCAGACACTCTTATCGGATCGTGCGTCCCTCGTATGGTAACACCACTCTGCGCAAGTTTGTACAGCAAGGGCTCCAGGTGGTCGTAATTGGTATTGTGAATAGTCACGTCACCACCGGTAATGGCGCTCGCTAACGCGAACGTACCGGCCTCATGGCGGTCCGGAATCACGTCCCATTCTGCGCCGTGGAGTCTGTCTACGCCTTCAATCTCAATAGTATTGGTGCCGGCGCCGTGGATGCGCGCTCCCATTTGATTCAGACAGTTCGCCAAGGCGACGACCTCCGGCTCGGAGGACGCATGACGTATGACACTCGTGCCTTTGGCTAACGTAGCGGCGAGCATGAGATTCTCTGTGCCGGTATGACTGGGATAGTCCAAGTAGAGCCGCGCGCCGTTCAGCCGGTTGGCAGATAAGCGATAGTCCTGCTCTTGGCTCTCCACGGTGGCGCCCATGGCCGCGAAGCCAAGCAAATCGACGTTAACGGGTCTTTCGCCAATTTTGCAGCCACCCGGGTGCACCGAGGACGCTTCGCCGACGCGTGTCAGCAGCGGACCGGTTACGAGAAAAGAGGCGCGGAAACTGGTGGCAATCTCTGTTGGCGTGCGTGTTGAGGAGATTGCGTCGGCGGTAATTGCGATAGTGCGCTGGTTGGGGTCCAGCTCAACACGAACACCCAAGCTCGTGAGCAGATTGGCCATGGCCTCAATGTCGCGAATGAACGGTGGGTTATGGAGCACGCACGTTTCTTGCGTGAGCAGCGCTGCGGCCATCAAGGGGAGCGCGCAGTTCTTCGATCCGCGCGCGCGCACCTCGCCGGACAAGCGCACGCCGCCCTGAACGACGGCGGTATTGGCTTGCGTTCGTTGCTGCAATGCTGTCATGCGGGGCTGCTCCCTGAAGAAGGGCGTGCACCGATGTTCGTACAGCCGCTCTCGGCTATCGGTTGGCAATGAGGTGGTTGGAGTTCGGATATAGCGGTAAGTTGTATGGGGGTCTTGCCGTATCGTTGTCCGCACCACTCACAGTATACGATACGGCAATTGGTTTTGCTTCTGCCTTGTCTACTGCGCCCGGGAAGCGCCTCGCCTGCCTCGCGCTCGCTGCGCCAAACGCAACCGTATCAATGCACGTCGCATCGCTGCCTCTGCGGCTGCAAGTTCCGCACCTTCCCGTTTTTCTTTCAGTGCTTCTTCAGCGCGGCGACGCGCTTCTTCCGCACGGTCAACATCGATCTCCTCAGCCCGTTCAGAAGCATCGGCCAAGACTGCTACGTGATTGTCCCGGACCTCCAAGAAGCCTCCGGTAACAAAAAAAGACTCCTCTTCCTCACCCTTGCGCATGATGAGTTCGCCCGGTGCCAACGTCGTCATCAGCGGCGCGTGGCGCGGCAGTATGCCTACTATACCTTCCGACGCCGGCACGCGCACGGAACCAACCGCCTCTGCGGTAAGGACGATGCGTTCGGCAGTTATGATTTCAAGGCGGAGCGATGCCATAGTATCCTTTTAGCTTGACTCTGCTCGGATGTTTCACCCTCACCCTAGTCCTCTCCCTGAGGGAGAGGAAACAAACTCGGGGCCTAGCTATCTGCCAAATCCACCTGGAAACAGTGATGGCTAGGACTCTTGCTGCATTTGCTCGGCGTTCTCGACAACTTCGTCAATGGTGCCCGTCATATAAAAGGCTTGCTCCGGGAGATCGTCGTGCTTGCCTTCCAGGATTTCCTTGAAGCCGCGTACGGTTTCGGCGATAGTCACATACTTGCCGGGCATGCCCGTAAAGGCTTCCGCCACGAACATCGGCTGCGAGAGGAAGCGCTCCATGCGGCGCGCGCGCGCCACCGTGAGTTTATCCTCTTCAGATAGCTCCTCCACGCCAAGAATAGCGATGATGTCCTGCAAGTCCTGGTAGCGCTGGAGCACCTGTTGCACTTGACGCGCGACCTGATAGTGCTCTTCCCCGACCACCGTCGGGTCGAGGACGCGCGACGTGGAGCCAAGGGGATCGATGGCAGGATAAATCCCACGCTCGGAAATCGCACGCTCCAGGCGAATCGAGGCGTCCAAGTGAGCAAACGTGGTGACTGGCGCGGGGTCCGTATAGTCGTCGGCAGGAACGTACACCGCTTGCAGGCTGGTGATGGCGCCGCGCTTGGTGGACGTAATGCGTTCTTGGAGCTGTCCCATCTCCGTCGCCAACGTCGGCTGGTAGCCCACCGCAGAGGGCATGCGCCCCAGCATGGCGGAGACCTCAGAACCTGCCTGCGTGAAGCGGAAGATATTGTCGATGAAGAGCAACAGGTCCAAGCCCTGGCTATCACGGAAATACTCGGCAACAGTCAGGCCGGTCAGGCCGACGCGCAGGCGGGCGCCCGGCGGCTCATTCATCTGGCCGAAGACCATCACGGTCTTGTCCAGCACACCGGCTTCGCGCATTTCATTCCAGAGGTCGTTGCCTTCACGAGTGCGCTCGCCGACACCACAGAATACCGAGTACCCTTGATGCTCGGCTGCGGCGTTGCGGATTAGCTCCATGATGATGACCGTCTTGCCGACACCCGCGCCGCCAAACACTGCGATCTTGCCGCCACGCCTAAAGGGGCAGACCAAGTCCACAACCTTGAGACCGGTTTCAAAGACCTCTAGCTCGATGCTCTGATCTTCCAAACTGGGCGAACTGCGGTGAATAGGATACGACTCGGTGGTCTCGACCGGATCGCCGCCGTCGACCACTTCACCGATGACATTGAAGATGCGTCCCAGCGTTGATTCACCCACCGGCACGCGAATTGGACTGCCGGTATCGACGACCTCAACACCCCGCCGCAGGCCTTCCGTGGGGCCCATGGCGACGCAGCGCACCCAGTCGTTGCCGAGGTGCTGTTCCACTTCAAGCACGAGCCGCTCCCCATCCGGGGTTTGCAATTCAATCGCATTGTGAATGGTGGGGAGGTGGCCCTGGGGAAACTCGATGTCAACCACCGGGCCAAGTACCTGAACAACGCGGCCCTTTACCTGGGCTTCCGCTTCAACTGCCATGGATGCTCGCTCCTAACTCTGGCTCTCTGGCTCGCTGCTGCCACTATAATCAACGCTATGCGCCGGCAATGGCTTTCGCTGCCGTCGCAATTTCTATGACCTCGTTCGTGATCGCGGTCTGGCGTACCTTGTTGTAGGTGAGCGTCAGGTCCTGCAGGATTTCTTCCGCATTCTCTGTGGCATTCCGCATCGCGATCATACGCGCGCTGTGCTCGCTGGCAATGCTCTCCAGCAAGGCCCGATACACCTGGGCCTCAATGAACCGCGGCAAGAGGGTAGAAAGCACGGCGTCGGGGCCAGGCTCGTAGATGTAATCCACCCGGTGGAATGCGCTGACCTCAGCAGGATCCAGCGCATCGGGAACGATGGGAAGAATGCGGGTCAAGGTTGGCTCCTGCCGCATCAGGTTTACAAACTGCGAAAAGCCAACGTAGACTTCATCGTATTCCGCCGTGGTAAAACCGTCTACCGTGCTGCGCGCAATCGGCAAGATGTCCGCTACGTTGGGATAGTTGCCTAAGTCCTGGTATTGGGCGGAAACCGAGCCGCTAAGGCCGACAGACCGTAACAGGGCCGGACCCTTGGTGCCTACAGCAATAATGTCAACGGATACGCCGCGATCGAGAATGAAGCGCACCACCGCGCGGACCATGTTGGAATTTAGACTGCCGCAGAGGCCGCGGCTGGTGGTGAAAAGGATCAGAGCGGCATGAGAAACGGGGCGCACCTGCAGCAAGGGATGCAGTTCCTGCGCACCACTCACCGCCGCCAGGTTGCTGATGACCGCGCGAATCCGTTCCGCGTAGGGCCGCGAGGCCAACACCCGCTCCTGCGCGCGCCGCAGGCGGCTCGACGCCACGAGTTCCATGGCGCGCGTGATCTGCCGGGTGTTCTGAACACCGCGAATACGCCGCCGCAGTTGACGGATGCTCGGCACTTACGCTGCTCCTGTTTGCACGGAAGGCTGGAAGACATCCTGCTTGAATTGCTGTATTGCCGCCCCTAGCTTCTCTTCCCCCTCGTCGGTCAGTTCCTGGGATTCCCTTATCTCATTTGCCAGTTCCGGGTGGCTGGAGGAGATATACTGCAGCAGTTCGGTCTCAAAGCGGCCAATATCGCCCACGGCTACGTCGTCCAACTCACCGCCATTCAAAGCAAAGATACTGATGACCTGGTTTTCGACAGGGAGCGGGACGTACTGGGGCTGCTTGAGAATCTCCATCGCGCGTTGACCGCGCTCAAGCTGCTGCCGTGTGACGCGGTCCAGGTCCGAGCCGATCTGCGCAAAGGCGGCAAGTTCGCGGTACTGCGCCATGTCCAGTCTCAAGCGACCGGCAACTTGCTTCATCGCCCTGATTTGCGCGTCGCCGCCGACCCGAGACACCGAGATACCGGCGTTCACCGCCGGTCTTTGACCTGCATAGAAGAGGTCCGGCTCAAGGTATATCTGTCCGTCCGTAATCGAAATCACGTTGGTGGGGATGTATGCGGACACGTCACCGGCCTGGGTCTCGATGATGGGAAGCGCCGTCAGCGTGCCGCCGCCAAAGTTGTCGTTGAGACAGGAAGCCCGTTCGAGTAGGCGCGAGTGCAAGTAAAAGACGTCGCCAGGATAGGCTTCACGGCCAGGTGGGCGGCGCAGCAACAGGGAGACCTGGCGGTATGCCCACGCATGCTTGCTCAGGTCGTCGTAGATGACCAGCGCATCTTGGCCCTTATCCCGGAAGTACTCACCCATCGTGCAACCGGCAAATGGCGCGAGATAGAGCAATGCCGCCGGATCGGAAGCGCCAGCGGCAACAATGATGGTGTGGTCCATCGCGCCGTGGCGGTCGAGAATCGTCATCACGTTGGCGATGTCGGATTCCTTTTGGCCGATGGCGACATAAATGCAGATGACGCCTTTGCCCTTCTGGTTGATGATTGTGTCGAGGGCAATCGCCGTCTTGCCGGTCTGGCGGTCGCCAATGATAAGCTCGCGCTGGCCGCGACCGATGGGGATCATGGAGTCGATGGCCTTGATGCCGGTTTGCAGGGGAACATTCACGCTCTCACGCGTGACGACGCCCGGGGCCACTTTCTCGATAACACTCGTTTCCGACGTGTTGATCGGCCCTTTACCGTCTACGGGCTGTCCGAGCGAATTGACCACGCGGCCGGTAAGTTCAGGCCCAATGGGGACCGACATAACGCGTCCGGTGCCTTGGACCTCGTCCCCTTCCTTGATGTCCTCGTAGGGACCCATGATGACCGCGCCGACGGTGTCTTCCTCGAGGTTAAGGGCCAAGCCATACACACCGTTGGAGAACTCCAGGATTTCGCTGCTCATCACGCCGGAGAGGCCGAAGATGCGCGCGATGCCGTCTCCCGCTTCAACTACGGTGCCCACGTCCACCGCCTCGCTGGGGCGATCAAACGCTTCAATCTGCTGACGTAGTGCCGAGGTTATATCTTCAGACTTGATGCTCAAGAGGCCCTCTCTCCTTTCCAAGGGCACGCGCGCAGTAGTCGACTGTGCTCACAGTCAGCGGCTCTGCATTATACGCGCGCCAACTGCTCTTCCATCGCCCTAAGCGACGCGTGGACACTGAGGTCCAATAGTCGGTCTTCTTCTCGTAAAATCAAACCACCGATGATCGTAGGATCTACTACTTCTTCCAAATGCACTGTGCGACCGTCTTTTCCCAGAGAATTCTGCAACTGCTGTCGCAGCTCATCGGTCAACGGTTCCGCGCTCGTTACTTGAATGCGGGCAATTCCTTCAATCCTGTCCGCTTCACGCAATACCTGTCGGGTGAGTTGGGGTAGGATCCGCACCGCACGGTCTTCTATGAGAATACCCAAGAGTTCCCGCCCCGCATCAGAGAGTCGGTCGCCGACAGAACGATCAACCGTCTCTATTCGCTCCGCAACTGAGAGTCGAGGGTCTTCTAAGAAGTGCCGAATAGCGCGGTCCCCGCCAATGGCTTGGAGGACTGTCATGTCATCTCGCCAACGGTCAAGCGAATTCGTCTGCTGCGCATAGTCCAGCACGCCGCGCGTGTAGCGACGTACGTTGATGGAGCTGCTCACGATGAATCATCCAAGTCTGACACGAGACGTGCCGCCAGCCCGCGGTTCTTCTCAGAGTCGAGACTCTCTTGGATGAGCTTCCCTGCCACGGCGACAGATAGAGTGGCTACTTCCTGACGCAACTCGCGCCGGGCATGGGCGACTTCAGCGCGAAGCTCTTCCTGTCCCCTCTCGAGAATCCGTTGCGCTTCTTGCTGCGCGTTAGCCACACTCTCTTCACGCAAGCGCTCGGCCGCAGCCGTTGCGTCCTCGATGATCTTTCGTGCATGAGCGCGCGACTCTTCAAGCTGGCGCTCGTACTCTGCGCGCAGTTGCTCTGCCTCGGTGCGAGCCTGCTGTGCCGCCTCTTGTCCTTCCCGAATGCGCTCCTTCCGCTGGTCGAGCATGTTGAGCACGGGACGGTAGAGCAAACGGTGCAGCAGAAAGACGAGAAGCAGAAAGTTGACGATCTGGAAGGCGAGATAGAACGGGTTGATCCCCAGCTCGCCCATAGCGATACCTTCTCCCTTTTGCCTGACGTATCTCGTATCTACCTGGTATTGGCGGTCCGTTTCTCGCGTGCGTTACCCCAGGAAAATAAGCAGGATCGCGGTAAGCAACGAGTAGATGGCGATGGCCTCGATAAGGCCGGCGCCGATGATCATCGTGTTACGGACATCATTCGCGGCCTCCGGATTGCGTCCGATGGACTCCATCGCGCCGCGCACCGCGATGCCGATACCTATACCAGGGCCGATGGCGCCGACACCCATCGCGATACCCGCAGCCAACTTTGCAGCAGTTTCCGGATCCATGGATTCCTCTTCTCCTTACTCTGACCACTACTGGGTCGGTACGAAAACCCTAACTGCTCTTACCAAAACAATACCCTAGGTGTGCGCTTCCTCGTGTTCATGCTCGCCGCTCATGGCTATGCCAAGGAAGATCAACGAGAGCATGGTGAAGATGAGCGCTTGGATGAGACCGAAAAGCACCTCCAATACCATGAATGCGGCGCCGACTACCGGCGCGCGCATGACCAGCAACAAGACTTCACCGGCAAAGATGTTGCCAAAGAGCCGCACGGAAAGCGACACGGGCACAAAGGCTTCGATCACGACGTTGATGAGGATCAACACCGGCAGGGGGCCTGCCAGATGCTTTAGGTAGCCCAGCGGCTTGTGGACGATAACGCCCCCGGCGTGGATAAGGATGAAGGCAATAAGCGCCATCCCCAGGGTCATATTGAGATCGCTGTTGGCGGCCCGGAAGATGGGAATGAAGATTTCGTGACCCTTGCCGTCGTCTCCCCACACGCCAATGCTGTTGAAGCCCGGCAGCAGTCCCATCCAATTCGCGACGACGATGTAGATGAAGAACGTCGCAATGATAGGAAACACGACGCGGGCCCGGTGGCCGACAACGTCTTCCACAATGTCATAGAGCATGCCGACAATGGCTTCCGCGAAATTCTGGAGGCCGCTCGGTACCAACTGCATGTTGCGGGTCGCAAAAAAGGAAACGACCACGAGGAGCACCATGACAATCCAAGCGGTAAAGATGGTGTTCGTGATCGTGATCGGACCTATGTGGAAGAGCGGCTCCGCCGCCAGTGAAATGTGCAGCCCTTTGAAGCCAATGACTTCCAGGAAATCCATAACACTCCCTATATCTGCAATCGAAAGAGCTGATAGAGCGTGCCGAAGCTCAGCAACAAACCAAGGAGCATGCCTACAATGACCAGCAACGGCCCAGTGCCGAACCGCTCATCGAGGTAGTTGCCTGCCCAGACGCCGCCAAGCACAAACGTACCGACGACAAAGCCAAACTGCAAGGCAAACATCCCGGCCCGCAACGGCCGGATTTCAATGCGCTTCTTGGGCTGCGGCGGCATCGTCTTCCCTCTTGCGTCAAGCAAGTATAGCATACGCCTCTGCTCGCCTCAAAGCATCCACGCGCATGAGCATGCGTCTTTCGCGCATGTGCATTATTTCACAAACTATCTGACTTGTCTACAAATGTGGGAAATTCTTGCGCCGATTTTCCAACTTAATTGCGGGTACCCATGAGCTCATCTGTGGACACCAATGCTCCACCATGCGTGGCGGATAGATTGGCGCCCAGCACCGACGCAAGACTGCGCATGGCGTCTCGGAACGGACTGCGAATGTGCGTCGGATCCTGTTGTGCAATTGCAGTTACAAAAGCTCTGTTGATTTCGTAGGTCGAGTCGCCACGTTCTCCCACCTGCAGCGGATGACGCAGCGCCTCAAGGGGTGGACGCGACGTTGGTGGATACGGCCCGTCGTAGTAGTAGGCCGCCGGGCCCTCCGGTTCCAGGCTCAAATGGCCGTGATCCCACAGAATGTGCATGTAGCTCTCCTGATAGAGTACACGCGCCAAACGCGACATAATGAGGTGTCCTACTGCCCCGTTTGCGAATGTGTACGTCACGCTATAGGCCATCGGATTGTCGCCTTCGCTCTCTATCAGGCCGGGGTCGCGGGGCACGTAGCTTGCCTGCACCGCTTCGATCTCGCCGCACCAGTAGCGCATGAGGTCGGTCTGGTGAATGCCGGCCTCTACCACAGTATTGCCGGACCACTCTTGGTAGGCGGTCCAAATCCGGCTGGCGGGCCCGCCGAGCGCCTCGGTCGGCGTGTGCTTGACACTGTGATTCTCTATGTTGCTCGTGTGAACCATGGTAGCCATGACGAGTCGCTTGCCTTGCAGGTACTCGCGCATTGCCGTATGCCACGCATCGTACCGTTGTTGGAAACCTACGGCGGCGATCACGCCACTGCGTGCGATGGCCGCCTCCATGGCCAGCGCTTCACCGAGATCGAGGCTCATGGGTTTCTCCACGAAAAGAGGGATGCCCCGTTCCGCGACGCGGATGACCTCGCCAGCGTGTCGGTTAGGCGGAATGCAAACGTAGAGCGCGTCGAGTTCATCTTCAGCCAGCAACGCGTCGAAATCGGTGTAGCGCCGTATCTTCTCTTGCCGATATTCCGGCACAAAGCGGCGTATCTTTTCTTCTTCCAGGTTCGGCCCGTGCATGTCTCCGAGCGCTACGATGCGCACCAACCCTGCTTCTTGCAGACGCCAAAGCGCCGCCAAGTGTTGCAAGCCGCGCTGACCGATGCCAAGCATGCCGATCCGTGGTGGTGAATTCATCCTTTAAATACTCCAATCCAGCGCACCGTGCCACCCCGTTGTTGAAGTTGCTTGCTGTAAACACTCCCGAGCGCTTTAGGTGCGAGTGACCACACAAGGCCGCTCACAGCAAGCCAATGCAATATATCTGTACTAGAACTCGTCTCATAAATACATTACTCTGTGCAGATCTGCCCTTCGACAGGCTCAGGGCGAACGGAAAAGATAAAATACCCGTTCGTGCTGTGTGGGCTTCGCGAAGCCCTTGTCGAAGCACGATTCGGCTATCGAGTCGATTAATGAGATAGTTTCTAGCTCCCGCGCTACTTGGAGACGACTAATACGGCAACTCGGTCTCGGGGTTTTCTTGTATGTAGTGAGCCAGGCGTACACCGAGATTCTCTTGCAATTGAAGGCTCAGGCCGCCGTCCACTACCAAGGCGTGGCCGGTGATGAAACTCGCCTCGCTTGAGCAGAGGAAAGCAATGGCACTGGCAATCTCCTCAGTCTTGCCACAACGCCGGAGCGGGTACTGCTCTTCAAAGAACGCGTAGCCGCTGGGATTCTCTTGCCACATGTGCTTGTGGATATTTTCGGTCACGATGTGCCCCGGACAGATGGCATTGACTCGTATGCCGCGCGGACCGAGTTCGGCGGCCATTTGGCGGGTCATGCCTATGACGGCGCTCTTGCTGGCTTCGTAGACTAGGAAGCCAGGCGATTGGAGCAGACCATGGACGGAGGATATGTTCACGATGTTGCCGCCGCCGTTCCGCTCCATGTGCGGAATAGCATGCTTTGTGGCGAGGAAGAGTGCCTTTGCCATTACAGCCAGACCGGAATCCCAGGCCTCTTCCGTAGTGTCCGGAATGTCAGTATCGTGAGCCGCGGTCGGCGAATAGGCGTTGTTTACGAGAATGTCGAGCCGCTCCCAACGCTCTACCGCGTCCTCGATCATCGCAACGATGTCGGTGGACGTGCCCATGTCTGCGACCATCACCTCAGCTTCGCCGCCTGCCTCAGTGATGCGAGCAGCGTTTTCCTGGGCGGCAACCTCATTGATGTCTGCGATCAGGACCTTCGCACCGTCCGCTGCCAGCCGCCGGGCGGTAGCACCGCCGATGCCGCCTGCGCCACCGGTTACGATGGCCACGTGTCCGGATAAGTCATACATAGCACTTCCTCAGATTTTTCGTAGGTGAAACTTATCAACCTTCTTGCAGATGGATCCGTTCCAAAATTTCTGGATTTACAACGCTCTCCGGCATTCGTCCTTGCAGGACGAGAGCAACCGAGTGGGCGGTGCGCGTTTGCAGTTCGGCCAGCGACTCCTCGCTGTAGAACGCGATATGGGGCGTAACAACAAGATTTTCCTGTTGCAGAAGTGCTTCGCCAGTGTCAGGAGGCTCTTGCGGGAGTACGTCGATGCCTGCCGCCGCAAGATGGCCGGACTCTAGAGCATCAGCCAGGGCGGCACTCTCAACCAGACCGCCGCGGGAGGTGTTGATGAAGATGGCGCCGGGCTTCATCTGGTTGAAGCGTTCACGGTCGAACATCTGTGCCGATTGGGGTGTGAGCGGAAGATGCAGGCTGACGAAATCGGACTCTTCCAGAAGTTCGGCCAAGCTCACCGCGCGGCAGCCGGCTTGTTGGGCCTCTTTGGGTGTCAAGTGAGGGCTGTAAGCGAGAACGCGCAGGTCTAGGGCTTGCGCTTTTGCCGCCACCCGCCGTCCGATTTGCCCAAAGCCCACAATCCCTAGTGTCTTGCCGTTTATGCGGTAGAGCGGCATGCCGACTTTGCTGTTCCAGTTCTCGTCCCGCACGGCGCGATCGTAGAGCGCGAGGCGCCGCGCGCAGGCAAAGAGGAGAGCCAGGGCGTGCTCGGCTACTTCCTCAACACAGTAGTCCGGCACGTTCGTCACCACAACGTCGCGGCCGGTAGCCACATCCACGGCGATGTTGTCCACGCCGATGCCGTAACGGGCAATGACCTTGAGTTTCGATGAAGCGCGCACCACTGCGGGCGTCACGCTGGCAAAGCACGTCATGATGCCGTCAACATCAGCAGCCAGGCGGGCGAGCGTCTCCTCATCGCCACTCGGCGCAGGGACCAGCTCTACGCCGGCCGGCTCGAGGACAGCCTGCTCTCTATCCAAGGTCGGCCAAACGTAGTCAGTGACGAGCACGCGATAACGCATACGCTTTCCTCATCAGCGAAGTTCAGACGGCAGTTTCCCTTTGCCACTGTGTGCGAGGACGACAAGCAGTGCGGCAACGATGACACCGAGAATGCCCAGAGCGTAGATCTTCTGAAGGGGTGTTGGCAACAGCAGCGCGATAGCGCCAAAGATTGCGGAAAACGACCAATAGACTATCGCTATGGCAAGCGGGGGGAGCCCAAGTTCCGAGAGACGGTGGTGGAGGTGGCCGGTGTCGCGTTGGTAGAACCTGCCGCCCTGCAACGTGCGACGGATGATAGACCAGGCAACGTCAATGGCCGGCACCCCAAAGATGAGTAGCGTCGTGGCCAGCTTTGCGCCGCCGACGATGGCAATCGTGCCCAGCGCAAACCCCAGAAAGTGTGCCCCGCTGTCGCCCATGATGATGCGCGCGCGGTATACGTTTAGGGGAAGAAAACCCAGGACCGCGCCCGCAAGAATCAGTGGGAGAAAAGCAATGCTGAACTGCTGCAACGACAGGCTAAGGAAGAAGAGTAGACCCGCGCCAATAAACGAAAGCCCGCCCGCTAGTCCGTCATAGCCGTCTACGAAATTGATGGCATTCATCATGCCGACGATCCAGAACAACGTGATGAGAATGGAAAGCCAGCCGGCAAAGAAGATGTGATTGTCCAGGGGCGTGGCAAGCCACTCAGGGAAAGAAATGCCGCCGCCAAAGGGGTCGCGGACGAACTCGATGACGATGTCGAACCAAATGGCAACCGCAGCCGCAGCAATTTGCGCGAGGAACTTGGGCAGCGGAGGCAGCCCGCGGACGTCATCTATGAGCATCACGAGCGTGATGAGCCCGGCGCCCAACAGCAGTCCGAGAATCTTCGTGTCGAATTCCAGGTCCTCGCGCAGCCATATCGTCGCGAACAATATGCCGGCGAAAGCCGCGAAGATAGCGAGTCCGCCGATGCGGGGAACTGGTTTCTTATGTACTCTGCCTACCCCAGGCTGATCCAGCCACTGCAGACGCAGGGCAAGGCGTCGCACGGCAGCGGTGAGAAGCAAAGCAAGGATGGCAGCAGAGAAGAGGACGAGCAGAAGGGTACTAGTCGCAGGTTGCACAGTTCTAACCCAGAATGAGCGCTGCGAAGGTGGGACTATGTCCGCCAGACAGTATACCACTACCCATATCCCCGCTTCATGTTTAGACGCGTGTGCTCTCACGGCGCTACAATGATGGTAAGGGAGGATACCGTCATGCGGATGCCGTCATTTGCAACGGAAGATACGGAGGAGGGTCCGCAAAGACTGCCCGAGCATCGTCCGGAGCAACACGTCGAAGAGAGCGACCCTCTGGGTTTTCTCGGCGGCTTTGTGGCGGGAGCAATGTGCAGCGCAGTCGGCTCAACCACGTGGCTGTGGTCGCTTGGCGTGCTGCTGTTGAATCTGGTGCCCCAACTCGAAGGGTTTACGCAACCCACGCGGCCGCTCCTCAACTTGGATCGCCTCATCGGCAGTCCCGCTGGTGACTATGCCTTGTTCATATTTATCGGAGGGCTATTCTTTTCCTGCCTTCCCATTGCTCTTGCCCTTACATTAAAGGAAGAAGTGCACACGTTTAGCCTGCGCAATGGCCTCTTTCTTGGCTGGATGCTGGGCCTCTTCTCAATTCCGATCATGGTGTTTCAGGCATTTACCGAGTCTTTGGGAAGGCTGCCACGTCTCTGATCCTAAAGACATCGTACGGTTGTGATTCTGGATGTCGTCTATCCTATACACTAGTGCGTGGATAGCAGCAATTGACGGTAAACAGCGCTGCAATCCTGCGCGGATGATTCAGGGTGTAGCCGCTCGACGCCGCGCGATGACCTTTGCCCACAATTGCTTGCCTGCATACAAGATTTGTAGTCCCAAGAGATGATCCGCCTGGAATGCGTTAACTGCTAAGATAGGGAATATGGCGCAGAAAACACCAAATACCGAGATGAGTTCGGTACAGGGCGAATACCTCATTCGCGTGTACACCATGCTCCGTGAAGGCTCCAGAGTCGTGGGGTCGCGTTTGGCGGAGCGATTAGGAGTCTCTGCCTCCGCGGTCACACAGGCTTTCCAACGCATGGAACGCCAGGGGCTGGCTGTGATCGATCACGAATGGGGCGTGCAACTGACTCCTGAGGGACGCAGCATCGCCGAGTCGATTATTCGCCGGCACTACCTTATCGAAAGGCTGCTGGTCGATACCCTGGGTTTTGACTGGGCAGATGCCGATGATGAGGCGGAACGCCTCGAGCACTCTCTCTCACCCAAATTGGAGACCTATCTGTTTGAGAGTCTTGGGCAGCCAACCACGTGCCCCCATGGCAACCCTTTCCCAGGCTCACCGGATGAGGAACGTCTGCTTGGCGCCCGTAAATTGACAGAAACAAAGGCAGGAGAGAGCGTGGAGATCTTGCGCATTACCGAAGAAGGCGAAGATGAAGGCGACCTGCTTCGCTTCGCCCACGATCACGGCCTCCTGCCGGGTACTTCAGCAGTGGTTGAAGAGATCGACTTAAGAGCCGGCCACTTAATGCTGCGCGTGGAGGAACTTCATGTTGAGATGCCGGCTCGATGGGCCCAATGCGTGCGCGTGTCCAGTCCAGCTTCTGAGACGACGGAGTCTTCAGGCTAGGAGCGTCGCAGCTCTTCGCCCATGGGCGTTTTCGAGACCTGCACGCTCACCAAAGCATCAGCTTACTGTCAAGGGGCATAGCCTCCAAGCCAGAGACCTTACCTGGTCGCCTCTTCCAGGTAGCTGGCAAGCGCGGCTTGCCACGGGCGCAAATCGTCTTGACCGAGTGCGGCCAGCCGCTTGTGGGCCAAAACCGAGTAGGGCGGCCGGACTGCTGGCGTGACGTACTCTTGGGACGTGGTGGGGGAGAGGTCTGCTTCAATGCCTGCGAATGCGAAGATTGCTTTGGCGAACTCATACCACGTGCACGAACCGGCGTTCGTGACGTGCACGATGCCAGAAATGTCTTGCGTAATCAGCCACGCTACCTTTTGTGCTAGGTCTTTGGTCGCAGTGGGTGTGCATTCTTGGTCGTCCACGACGCGCAGTGCGGCCCCTTCACGAGCCAGACGCAACATCGTTTGGACGAAATTGCCGCCCTTGCCAGTCGCTCCTGCCGCACCATAGAGCCCGCACGTACGTACGATCAACGCTCTGCGCCATGTCACCTGTGCAAGGTATTCGCCGGCCAGCTTGGAGGTTCCGTATACTGAAAGCGGCGCCGGAGGATCGTCTTCGGTCAAAGGGGAGCGTTTCGCCTGACCGCCAAACACGTAGTCTGTACTAAAGTGTACGAGCAATGTGTCTTGCTCCTCGCAGAGTTGGGCAAGGTGCCGTACGGCAAAGGCGTTAGTGGTAAAGGCAGGTTCTAGCTGTTTTTCGCAGTCGTCAACGCGGTGAAAAGCAGCTGTGTTGATGAGCACGTCCGGCCTGAACGACCGCATTGCCTCTGCCGTTTGCACAGCGTTGCAGATGTCTAATTCTTGACGCGAAAGCGCGCGTACCTCATGGTGCGTCAGCGTCCGCTTCAAGTCGAACGCAAGCTGCCCGTTTCCGCCTGTGATGAGAATCCGCATAGCGCCGTCGTAGAGACCTTTCTCGCCGCTGTGCACTGTCGCTCGGCGTGCTTAAGCAGTGTACTCCTTTGCAGGTGTAGATGGTGGTCGTAAACCCTTAGTCACTGCTGCACGTGCGCTCGGGGGAGAAGGATTGAGCCTTCCCGGCAAAGCAGAAGAGCAGCGCGCTGTTTCACAGACTTCTCGTTGCGAGGTCTCATTAGTCACAGGGAACTTTAGTTGCAAGGAACTTCACGCGCAGACACTTCGGTAGCGTATCGTGGCGGACCCACGCTTGACGTCGTAATCGTGGGCGGCGGGCCGGGTGGGCTCGCCGTTTCTCAGCAGTTGGGCGAACGGAGTATCGCGCATATCGTCATCGAGAAGGGGGACTGCCCCGGCTGGCAGTGGGGCCAGACGTACGACAGCCTTCGCTTGCACACCGGAAAGCACCTCAGCGCGCTGCCCGGCATGCCGTTCCCAAGCGGAACAGACCTCTTCCCTTCCCGTGCCGCTTTCACAAGCTATCTCAAGAGCTATACGGAGCGGTTCACGATTCCCCTGCGCGTTGGCGTGGAGGCGCGCGCCCTTGAGCGGGAGGAGAATACGTGGCGCATCAAGACTGGTGAGGATTGGATTGTGGCGCGCGCCGTTGTGGTGGCAACCGGCATCATGTCGTCTCCCGTAGTGCCATGCTTTGCGGGCTTAGATGCGTACCAGGGAGGCTTGATCCACAGTTCGGCGTATAGACACCCGTCCGGTTTTACCCGCCAGCGCGTATTGGTCGTCGGCATCGGGAATTCGGGCGCAGAGATCGCAACGGAGCTCGCTGACGCCGGCGCCAGCGTGGCCGTATCCGTCCGCTCCGGAGTAAACAACGTACCGCTCAGTATTGCTGGCATTCCGAGCCAATACCTGGGCTGGGCGATCTCCTGGCTGCCCCGCGCAATGCAGCAACGTTTAACCCGGATGGTTGGGAACGTTGGCTCTCTTTTGCGGGGTGGCAACCCGCTTCCGCGAAAGAAGGGTTTCAGCGACTGCCCGGACGTGCCTCTCATTGGCATGAAGCTGGCAAACGCCGTAAAGTCAGGTCGTATCGAGCTCTTACCGAGCATTGAACGCTTTGGACCGAGCGGCGCGAAGTTTGCGGAGGGGACCGGGCGCACATTCGATTCCGTCATCCTGGCGACCGGCTACAGGGCTGCGCTTGAATGGATGGGCGCCTACGGTGCCAGAGACGTCTGCGGCTTCGCCAAGCGGCGGGACCGCGTGCAGAGCCAGGAGTTCTCTAATCTCTACTTTATCGGGCACAATTATGATGGCAGAGGTGGCTTATATAACATTGCCGTGGATGCAAGACGCATAGCGCGGATCGTCAGCCAGCGTCAGAGGCTGTGATACGTGCCCAAGGACCACAGAGCCGTAGCCAATACCATGTGAAACCAGATGGGGATAGTCCGCTTGAACCATCTCCGCTCGGGTTTGAAGACCATGGTAAGTACGTAGCGCAGGACCATTGCCAGGAAATAAACACCGGCTGTCAGCCTCAGTGGCGTTGCCAGGCTTTCCCACCAAACCATGGCGAATAGCCCTTCGCCGCGGTATACGTCGGCTACGATGACGGCCATGAGCGCGAGCAAGGCTAATTGCGCCGGGAGAAGATAACGGTAGGGCATAAGGCCCGAATACCAGTGCTCCATAGCCGGCAACCAGCGCGGCGCCCAGAGCGCCACGATTGCCTGCCCGCATACACGCAAAGCAAAAAGAACCGTGCAGAGAAGCAGGAGTGTGGGCACGAACGTCACGTGTGGTTTCCTTGTTTTGGCACGGCTGCGTTGGCTAATAGCCGGACGGAATAGGGATGAGAACTCGATGTAGGACACAATGCGCCGAATATGAGAATGTGCAGGCTTGGAAATAGGGTACTGAGTGGGTGTCTCCGCCATTTCTCCTTACTCCGTTATAGTACAGGCTTGCTTGACAAGAATTGCAGTAGTTGGTAGGGTAATGCCCAGTAATTCTAATGATAGTTTGCTGTTCTTGGCTTGTCTTGCCGCAGGTGTTTCCTCTTTTTCGTAGTATGTTTGCGGGCAAGGAATCCAGCGCAGAAAGAACTACATAAGAGCCACAATTCAGATGATTTACAGCTAATCATCTAGAGTGCGGCGCCTACATCTGCTAAAAGAGACGAGGGTTGCTTGGATTGAAGAAAGGCGGCGCGGGAAGTGGTCGGGCTTCGCGAAACTCAGCGCAAGCCTGAGATGAGAAAGGAGCAAGAGCCCTCAGCCGTAGCATGCTGTGGTGGTTTTGTCCAGTGCGTCACATGAGAATTCCAAGTGCCGGGGGTGACATTTCTCGTCCACGTAGCGTGTTCGATGCATATCACGGCGACAACGAAGTGAGAGGCAATAAAACTAAGTTGAGAACGAATTCAAGTTCAGGTATGGTGTTCAGCAAGGCAAAGTTGCAACGCGAAGGAGATGCGCCCAATGGGAGTTTCCACCGAAAGGCAAGATAACACGCTTATCGCTAAGACGGAGGGTCGAATTGATGGCGCTAATGCCCGCGAGTTTCAGGATGCATTGGACGCCGCAATCGACTCAAGTGAGCGGGCCGTAGTGTTGGATCTGGAAGAAGTATCTTACATAAGTAGTGCTGGCTTACGCGTAATCCTCCTAACGGCAAAGTCCCTGCAAAAGCAGGACGCCAAATTCGCAGTGTGCTCGCTTTCTGAATCAATCCGCGAAATCTTCGAGATCAGCGGCTTTGATCAGATCATTGCCGTCCATGACTCTCGGAATGAGGCAGTAGACGCACTCAAGAATTAGACCGCCCATTGTTTCGCGGCGTCGAGAACTCGTGCTGGCTCATGGGAAACGTCACATGGGCTTGATACCGTAGTTCTTGAGGAAAGGGAATAATGGAACCACCCTACAAGATCCTCGTAGTCGACGATGAACCGGATCTCGAGCCGCTCATGCTGCAGCGTATGCGGCGCCATATTCGTGCCGGGCGCTATACCTTCGTTTTTGCTCAGAACGGAATAGAAGCGCTGGAGCGTTTGAACGAGCAAGACGATATCGATATGGTTCTCTCCGATATCAATATGCCTCGCATGGACGGTCTGACGCTGCTTGAACAGATCCCCAAGGTGGACCCCAACATCCGCTCTGTTATCGTCTCGGCATACGGTGACATGAAGAATATCCGCACGGCGATGAATCGAGGCGCATTCGACTTCGTCACCAAGCCGCTGGACTTTGCGGATCTGAAGATCACCATAGACAGGACGCTAAGCCACATGACTGAGTGGCGCGAGGCCCTCTCCTCGCGCGACAAGCTGGTCGCACTGCAGAACGAACTCAACGTGGCCAGTCAGATCCAGCAATCGATTCTCCCCACCGAGTTTGCCCAAGGTGATAATTACCGGATCTACGGCAGCATGGATCCCGCGCGCAATGTCGGCGGGGACTTCTTCGACGTCGTGCACATGGAAGACGGTTTCGTCGGCCTGGCTATCGCAGACGTTTCGGATAAAGGTGTGCCGGCAGCACTCTTCATGATGTCCACTCGCACGCTTCTCAAGGGTTCCGCTATTGGCATTGGCGACCCCGGTAAAGTACTTGGCGAAGTCAATGAATTGCTGGAAGAGGACAACGACGCCGGCATGTTCGTCACCGTCTTCTACGCCGTGTACAATCCGTTGAACGGAGAGCTTGCCTTCGCAAATGGCGGGCACAACAGTCCGCTCATCGTCCATACCGATGGTAGTTCTACCTTTCTTCCATTGACCAAAGGGATTGCGCTGGGCGTAATGCCCGGCCTTCCCTACAAGGAGCAGTCTATAACGCTGGCGCCCGGCGATACCGTGTTCCTCTATACCGATGGTGTGACGGAGGCGATGAACACCGAAGGTGAAGAGTTTGGAGAGGAGCGTCTCCAACAAGTATTCGCAACCGTTTCTCCCCAAGACCCACAAGCAGCGAACGAGGCGGTCTTTGCCGCCGTACGGGAGTTTGCAGGCGAAACCCCGCAGTCCGACGACATTACCTGCCTAGCATTGAGTCGTAGCGAGTCGTAACGTTGAGTACAGAGTTGCGCCTAAAAGTCGAGACCAGACACGATGAACTCGATCGGGTCTCAGCCGCAATTGAAGACTTTGCGCTAGAGGCCGATTGGCCGTTAGACCTTGCATTCAAGGTGAATCTGGCCCTTGAGGAAGTTGTGATCAATGTCATGAACTACGGTCACGACGACGGTCTGCATGAGATTGACATTATCCTAACCACTGAAGAAGACTCCCTCACTATTGAGATCGTAGACGACGGTCGGCCTTTTGATCCGCTGCATGACGCGCCAATACCCGATGTGAACGCGGAACTCGAAGAGAGGAATATTGGCGGCCTCGGCATCCATCTCGTGCGCAAGATGATGGATGACGTGCAGTACCGGCGGGAAGAGGGCAAGAACCGTCTCACCCTGGTTACGAGCTTAGCAAAATGAAAACGGTCTCCTGCCTTGCGGCGACCTCACTGGCCCGCATTGGGATCAGGGTGCTCGTTGGGTTTGTCTTGGTCGCCAATCTCGTTGGCTGTTCGGCAACAACCCAAGATGGCGAATCTGCCGTCGTTGAGCCTACTCCTACGCCGGAATCCGTAGCTGAAGACCCCCAAACTTCCGCTCCCGGCGTCACCGCTGGCCAAATCCTCTTCGGCCAATCCGCAGCCTCTACCGGCCCTGCTGGAGAACTTGGCCAGAACATGGAGTTTGGCATTAGGGCCGCCTTTCACGAAATAAACCAGCAGGGCGGCGTGCATGGCCGTGAGTTGATTCTTCTTTCTTTCGACGACAAATACGAGCCGGAGCTCGCCATTGCCAACACCAGAAAGCTCATTGAAGAACACGGCGTGTTCGCCCTCATTGGCGCTGTTGGCACACCAACCTCTCGTTCCGCAGTCCCGGTAGCCTTTGAAGCAGGCGTCCCTTACATTGCCCCCTTCACCGGCGCCGAAATCCTGCGCAATCCCGATTTGGTCAATGTAATAAACCTGCGTGCCTCGTACTATCAAGAGACCGAGGAGATGGTTGAACGCTTGACCGCCGACTTGGGCATCACGCGTATCGGCGTGCTCTATCAGGATGACTCCTACGGACGCGCCGGTTACAACGGTGTGCGATTGGCCTTGGAGAAGCGTGATATGGAGATGGTTTCCATCGGCGTATACACGCGCAACACCACCGCCGTCAAAGCGGCTTTGCTCGACTTGCGGCGCGGCGAGCCGGAAGCGGTCATCATGATCGGCGCCTACAATCCGGTGGCTGCGCTGATCAAATGGGCACGGCAGATTGACATGGATGCGATATTTATGACGGTGTCGTTCGTCGGCAGCAACGCCTTGGCGGAGGAGCTTGGGCCAGAAGGTGAAGGCGTATTCGTGACACAGGTGGTGCCCTTTCCCACAGACCGCACTCTTCCTATCGTCAAGGAGTACCTTGACGCTACGCGCGAATTGTCTTCGTGGCACGATCCTAGCTTTGTCTCCCTTGAGGGCTACCTCGCTGGGCGCTTGGCTATCGCCGCGCTCCAGCACTGTGGCTCAGAGCCTACCCGGCAGTGCTTTCTGGAAAGCGTACGAAACATCGGTTTGATTGACCTCGGTGGCTTTAGGCTCAACTATGAGGGAATGAATGACAATCAAGGATCTGACGAGGTCTTCCTGACTATGATTGACTCCGACGGCAACTATCAATCAGTCAGCACACTGCGAGACGTACAACCGTGATCGACCAGATAAAGGGTCTACTGGAGACCAGATACCGCATTTCCACCCAACTCTATCTGGGCATTGGCGGCGCGGTGGCGCTCGTCATCGCGGCCAGCCTTGTCGGTTGGTTCTCTTTCAACCAAGTTGGGGACGTTCAACGGCGTGTCAATGAGGGCAGTGTCCCCGAAATGGAAGCCGCCTTTAGGGTGGCGCAGCACAGCAACTCATTGGAGGCTGCCGCGCCGCGCCTCACGAGCGCTGCATCCACCGAGGACTTTAACCGTGTGGCCGCTAGCATAGACGATGCCCATGCCGCTCTGGAGGAGCAGTTAGCAGTACTAGAGCAAGCCGACGCGGCGGATGAACGTTTTGCGCGTGTGCGCGCTCGAGCCGATGCCCTCATTTCAAACATCAGCGCGGTTCAAGACGGTATGTCGGAGTCATTCGCTCTCAATGATCAGAGTGAACAGTTGCGGGCTCAACTAATCGCCACGCGCGGCAGTTTGGAAGACATACTAACTCCCCTGATCGACGATCAGATTTTCTATCTCATCACAGGCTATAGGGTAATTGGAGGGACCGCGGTGGCGCGGGAAATCCACTTCTCCGAAGAAGAATTCAGTCGATATCGCCACCTGGAAATCCTGAGTAGAGAAGCAAACGTCGCCACTGAGCTCCTGGCAAACTCATATGTAGTCTCCGATGCAACTTTCGTCGAGCCCTTGCGGGAGCGTTTCGAGTCTGCCCAGAGTCGCATTGAGCGCAGCCTCTTTGCCCTATCGGATGCTCCCTTCTACGCCGAGCTTGTCCCTATTTTTGAAGAGTTGTTCGCGCTGGAAAGCGTGTTTGCCTTGCGCGCTCAGCAGTTGCGGCTAGTTCAGCACCAAGAGGGATTGCTAGCAAGCAACAATGATCTGGCCAATGAACTCTTGAGCGAGGTAGAGGGTCTCGTGAGCGCGGCTTCAGCCAGTGTTGATGAAGCCACCCAGGCTTCTACCCAGGCAATCTTTACCGGCCGTTTGCTCCTGCTGGCAATCGGCCTCATCAGTATTGTCGGCGCACTCGTCATCGTCTGGCTCTTTGTTGGCCGTGTCGTAGTGCGCCGCATTGAAATGCTCTCCAACTGGATGCGCAGCATGGCGGGCGGGGATCTGGAGTCCCAGGTCGACATTGGCGGGCGCGATGAGGTCGCCGATATGGCTGCCGCGCTTGAAGTGTTCCGCCGCCACGCCTTGGAGGTGCAGCGCCTTAATCTGGTGGAAAAGCTCGCGGACGAACTTCAGGGTAAGAATGATGAGCTCGAGAGCGTGCTGGCCGACCTACGCAAAGCGCAGGATCAAATCGTCATGCGCGAGAAACTCGCGGCGCTCGGTGAACTTACGGCGGGTGTGGCGCATGAGATCAAGAATCCGCTCAACTTCGTCAAGAACTTCGCCGAAGCTTCAGAAGATCTCTTGGAAGAATTGCGAGAGGTCTTGGGTGAGAATGGCGGCGAAGTCAGCGCGGAAGACCACGATCTCATTGAGGAGATTTCCGACGATCTCACCGGCAACCTCGAACGCATTCGCACACACGGCGAACGCGCCAACCGCATCGTGCAAGACATGCTTTCCATGGGTCGCGGCGCCGGGGGTATGGAGCCCACGAATCTCAACAATCTCCTCGATGAACACGCCCGGCTCGCTTACCATAGCAAGCGCGCTGCCGATACGGAGTTTCAATTGGACTTGAAGCAAGACTTAGATCCCGAGATGGGAGAGGTCGAGGTCATCCCGCAAGACATGGGGCGTGTCTTCTTGAATATGGTGAGTAACGCCTGCGACGCGACCGACGAGAGACGACGCGCTGCCGAGCAGGCGGGTAGTAACGACTACAGTCCCACGGTATGGCTTTTCACGAAGCGCGGCGAGGAAGTCGCCGAAATTCGCATCAGAGACAATGGCGCGGGCATCCCGCCTGACGTTATTGAGAAGATCTTCAACCCCTTCTTCACCACCAAGCCTACCGACAAGGGCACCGGTCTCGGCCTGGCAATGTCCAGCGACATCGTGCGCCGTCGCGGTGGCAGCATCCGCGTAGAGTCCGAGCCCGGTGAATTCACCGAGATGACCATAGAAATCCCCCTTGAGCCGGTAGCCATCGAAGAAGAGGTTGCAGAAGACGCTGCAGAAGAGGCTGACGAAGCGGCGGTTCAGGCATAGTAACGCTAAAGAGTCCTGGCAGTAGAACAATGAAGTTAGGCTGTAGGCTGCGCTCTTGCTTGCCGGGTTCCTAATCATCCCCTCTGGGCGTTGCGGAGTCATTGCGGACAACCCTCAGCGGTCGTAAGGGATGCGTCTTTGGCTTTGCGAGGCACGCGAGGCATCCGTGAAGCAGCGTTACCTACTTGGACTCGGAGCGTGGCTTGAAATTGCCTGCGTGTTTTGATACTGTTCTGGCGGGACATGTGTCGTTATTCCGCTCGACTGCGGCGTTTCCCACTTTAGCGCCTGAGTCGATAGTAGAGTGCTGCCTGTACCCTGGCGGAAATCCAAAGATGCGCCGTATGCGAGACTTGCCGTGAATTTTGACGAATATCAGCTAGACGATGATGTCTACGACGAGATGTTTCTCCCAGACGGTACGCCGCGAGAACACAGTCAAGACCTTTACGAGCTTCTTTGTCAACTATCTTCTGAAGAACTAGCGAACATCCAAGACCGGGTTACCCGGTCATTTTCCAACGAAGGCATTACCTTCACGGTCTACGGCGATGAGGAAGCTGAAGAGCGCATAATTCCCATCGATTCTCTGCCGCGGGTCCTTTCCAATACCGAGTGGCAGGAAATCGAAGCCGGCCTCACACAGCGTATCAGTGCGCTGAATAGTTTCCTGGAGGATGTATACGGAAGAGTCGGCTCCAATGACCCTTACGGCGAGCCGAGGATCGTCCACGATGGCGTCATCCCCGTGGACATGGTGCGTGGGTGCCCGCAGTACCGGGTCGAGATGCGCGGCTTTTCCGCGCCTCATGGCACCTGGGTTGCGATTTGCGGTACTGACATCGTGCGCACCAATGATGGTTTCCGTGTGCTCGAGGATAACTTGCGTGTTCCCTCCGGCGTCTCTTACATGCTCGCGAACCGTGAGGCGGTAAAGAAGAGCTACCGCCGTCTGTATCGAAGGTCCCGCGTACGCGAAATCGAGCACTACGGTCAGGTGCTCCAGACTACGTTGCGGGAACTTGCGCCGGGTGGACAATCCGACCCCACCATCGTCTTACTGACGCCAGGCGTATACAACTCCGCCTTTTACGAGCACATCTTCCTGGCCCGTGAAATCGGCGCGGAACTCGTGGAAGGCCGCGACCTGCTGGTCAATAACGGTTTTGTCTATATGCGCACCACCACCGGATTGCGGCGCGTTGACGTCGTGTACCGGCGGGTGGACGACGACTTCTTGGATCCGCTCGTTTTCCGTCCGGATTCTCTGCTTGGCGTGCCTGGCCTGCTCCATGCCTACAAGCTGGGCAACGTGGCGCTCGTGAACGCGCCGGGCACCGGCGTTGCGGACGACAAGAGCATGTATGCCTATGTGCCTGACATGATCCGCTACTACCTTAGTGAAGAGCCGATCCTCGCGAATGTCGAGACCTATCTCTGCAGAAGACGCGAGGACTTGGAATATACGCTTGACAATTTACAAGATATGGTGGTAAAACGGGTCGGTGAATCCGGTGGCTACGGCATGCTGGTTGGCCCTCACGCATCACCCCAGGAGCGGGAGGAATACGCGGAACAGTTGCGTGCGGACCCGGCTGGATTCATTTCACAGCCAGTACTTGCGCTCTCTCGCGCGCCCTGCTTCATTGACGGTCGCTTCGAGCCCCGTCACGTAGACCTGCGCCCGTTTGTGCTGCACGGCCGCGAGACTCGCATTGTTCCCGGGGCGTTCTGCCGCGTTGCCTTGCGACGGGGCAGCTTGGTCGTCAATTCTAGTCAAGGAGGAGGCGGGAAAGACTTCTGGGTAGTTGAAGACTGAGGATCGTAGTATTCAGGAGAGAGGGTACATGGTATTCACGGACGTTCTGGCGCGTCATCGTCGTATCGCCGTCATTGCGGCGGTAATTCTGCTGACGTTTCTCTATTTCTTGGTCCGGCCGGCGGTCGCCCACGCGGCGACTGACGGCGAGACCACGTTTGTCCTCAATACATTTGCGTTCCTCCTTTGGGGCGTACTGGTGATGTGGATGGCCGCGGGCTTCACGATGCTCGAGGCCGGCGCGGTACGCACCAAGAACGCCTCCATGATTTGCTTGAAGAATATCGGTCTCTATTCAATCGCCGGTCTCGCGTACTTCTTCATCGGCTACAACCTGATGTATGTCGATGTGAGTATGGATCGGTTCGGAGGATTGATCGGTTCGTTCAACCTCCTCTACGGTCCCTCCGCCGATGAACTCGCGCTCCTCGATGGCGACGAAAGCGCGGCGGCGGCCGTGATCGAGAGCGGCTATTCGGTCATGTCGGACTGGTTCTTCCAGATGGTATTCGTCGCGACCACCGCTTCCATCATTTCCGGCGCCCTGGCCGAGCGGGTCCGCATGTGGTCGTTCTTCCTCTTCATTCTGATCCTTACCGCCCTCATCTACCCCATAGTCGGCGCTTGGACGTGGGGTGGCGGCTGGCTGGCCGACATGGGCTTCCAGGACTTCGCCGGTTCGACCATCGTGCACAGCACCGGCGGTTGGGCGGCGCTGGCCGGTGTCATCATCGTCGGCCCCCGACTTGGCAAGTACCGCAAGGATGGCACGACCAGACCCACGCCGCCGTCCAACGTGCTCCTCGTCACGCTGGGTGTGTTCATCTTGTGGCTCGGTTGGTTCGGGTTCAATGGCGGATCGCAGTTAGCTCTGGGAAGCGCAGTCGATGCAATCTCGATTGGTCACGTGCTGGTAAACACCAATCTCGCCGCAGCGGGCGGCGTCATTGCGGCCCTCATTGTCTCGCGACCCCTCTTGGGGCGGTCAGATCTCTTCGCCGGCTTGAACGGCGCCATTGCGGGGCTGGTTTCAATTACGGCCGGACCCGACATCACCCAGCACTTTTGGGCCGTCATCATTGGCGCAATCGGCGGCATAATCTGCACCCTCGGCCTCAAACTGCTTGAGAAGGTCAAGCTCGATGACGTTGTGGGGGCAATCCCCGCCCACTTGTTCGCCGGAGTTTGGGGCACTCTGGCAGTCGCCATTGCCGCCGGCGGCGACATTGTGACGCAACTCATTGGCATTCTTGCCATCGGCGCGTTTGTCTTCATAGTCTCGCTGATTCTCTGGAAGATTCTAGAGATCGCACTCAGTCTGCGGGTATCGGCCCAGGTCGAGCGCCTGGGGCAAGACACCGCCGAGTTGGGTCTGGAAGCGTATCCCGAATTCGTCTTGATGCCTGAAGAGCAAGACGACGACTAGAGGTTGTGGTAGAGGAATCACACTGCATGCTCTCACGCAGCGCACAAGGCCTCTATTGGATGGGGCGGTATCTCGAAAGGGCGCAACACCTCTGCCGCCTGCTGCAATTGCAGACGGCGGCTTTGGTGGACCGCCCCGTCCAGGAAATCTACTTTGGTTGGAGTCGCATTTACATAAGCGTCAACCGGCTCCCGCCTGGGGGCAGCCTCGGACTCACCGCTAGTGATGACGGCTCTTTTGAAGAAGACTTCACGCTGGCCGACTCGTACACCCTTGCCGACGACCTCACCTTCGAGCGCTCGAACCCCGGTTCCGTGTGGAGTTGCTTTGCCATGGCGCGGGAGAACGCCCGCCAGACGCGCAACTGCGTCAGCGCGGAGATGTGGTCGCACTTGAACCTGGTTTACTTGCGCCTGCAAGGACGAGACATTCAAGACATTTGGGCCACGTCTCCAGAGAGCTTCTACACTCAGACCACCAATGAGATAAACACGCTCATAGGTGTCGCGGCGGCCACGATGTACCGCGACGCCGGGTGGCACTTCTTGCAGTTGGGTCGCTTCATCGAACGCGCCCAACTCGCAGTCTCCCTTTTTCAGGCACAACTCGCCACGGAAGTCCACTTTGAAGAGTCGTCTGAAGCCGACTGGACTAGCCTCTTGCGCGCCTACCATGCGTTGGAAGTCTATAACCGCAGCTATAGCGTGGACGTGCAGCCGAACCAGGTTCTGGACCTCTTGGCTACGGATCCGCTCCTGCCCGATTCATTGTGCCAATCACTCGACGTTGTGGGTGCGCAGCTTGACGCTATCGGTCCAGGGCCGAATGCCGAATCCAGCGGCGCGACCCGACGGCTCGCCGGCCGCCTGGGGTCACTGATCTATTACGATTGGCCCGACCTGGAAGACCGGGAGCAGGCGCTACAGGATTTGGCCGCTTTCTGTCGCGACCTGCACACCCTCATCACAACGACGTATTTCGATTATCAGGTCGACGCATCTCCCGTCTCGTGACGTTATGGCCGGATCGAGGACCTCCCGTCATTCCGAGCGCGGCACTTCCTGTCATTCCGAGCGCAGCGAGGAATCTACAAGCCGCGCTGCCGGTTCGAACCGCTTCGCGATCGAGCACGTTTCCCACTATCACTACACCTCACCGGCGCGGCACTCGATAATGTCCCTCTGCCTGCAACCGCGCAACAGTGTGAAACAGCACCTCCTGCACTTCGCTCTGGCCACAGAGCCCTTCACTCTCTACAGTGCGGGCTTGGACCCCTACGGCAACACCCGGCACGTTTTCAGCGTGCACCAGTGGCACGAATCCCTCAGGATCACGGCGCATACCACGATCGACACCGGGCCCGCAGCCCAACTACCGACCTCCTTGACTGCCGGCGCGTGGGACACAATTCGCGCTTGGCGGGACTCATTCGCGCTCTGGGACTTCACCCACGACAGCCCGCTGGCCCGGTCGTCACCCGCCCTTACGGCCTTCATCGCGCGCGAGGGCATCGAGCCCGCCGACGATCCCTTGCAGGCCGTGGGCATGCTGTCTGAGAAGCTGCACAGTGTCTTCGCTTACATGCCCGGCAGCACGTCGGTGGCCTCCCCCATCGACCACATCCTGGAGTCCGGACGGGGTGTCTGCCAGGACTACGCCCACGTCATGATTGCCATTGCGCGTTCCTGGGGGGTGCCGGCTCGTTACGTCTCCGGTTACGTGCACGTGACAGGCGAGGGCCGCGAACAGACACAGACGTCCGCGCAGGCGCAGACCTCGTCACAGACGCAGACTTCGTTGCAAACGCCGACCTCGTCGCAGACGCAGGCTTCATCGCAGGCCCCGCAGACCGCTACCCACGCCTGGGTGGAGTGCCGCCTGCCCGGCCTCGGCTGGGTCGGCTTCGATCCCACCAACCAGACCCTGGCCGACGACCACCACGTCACCATCGCCGTCGGACGCGACTACCAGGACGTGCCGCCCTCCAAAGGCATCCTGCACGGCTTCGTGGGAAGCGTGCTGGAAGTGGACGTGCGCATGCGCCTGCTCGCGCCAACGCACGCCGAAACGGCGTGACCTTGTGGCGTCCTGGGCGCGGCGGGAGAAACAGTAGCACGCACTCTCGTTCCCTTCCCTCTGTTACCATCTAGGTGTTGCTGACAGCCAAGTGCGTTCGTTTCGCTATTTCTCGTAAAGACGATGGGAGATACACCATGCGGAAAAGGCTCAAGACTGTCGCCCACGTCGTGCTCTTCTTGTTGGCGTTCATCGTCTTCTACTTGGGCCTCGGCATAGGCCTCACGAGAGATCCCAACCTCGGCACCGCGCTCTGGGCCCTCGCCGCGGCCATCGTCCTCGGCAATCTGTTCTGGATATATAGGACACGCCCGCAAAGGCAGTGACGCAGGCATACGGTCACCGGCCTCATATAGATGAGTGAACCAAGCCTTAACCCTAAACCTGATTTCCGTCTCTCCCGCCTTGTGCCCGCAAGGCTTGACGGGAGTTTGAAAGCAGCGCCATGACCGGCCAGCTCTTTACGCAGTACTTCCTCACTGAAGGCATTCAGGACACTGAGGCCTGGCAGGAGTCCGTGCGCAGCCCGCAGAGGTTCAGCGAGTTTCGACAGTCCCTTGGCACCATACTCAGCAGGATCAACCACGCCAACCCTCCCAATGAAGCCGCCACCGAACTAGACATAATTCGTCCAGTTTTTGACCTCTTGGGCTGGCGCGACTACCTGCCGCAACAAGGGTCGAGCCGCAATGAAGACATTCCCGATCATCTCCTCTTTGCTGATTCGGACGCTAAAGCCCGGGCGAATGCGCGCAAGAGCTCAGAAGACCGCTACCCGGACGCGCTCGTCATACAAGAGAGCAAGCGCTACGGACTGCCCCTCGACAATCGCGATCAAAACGACAGGACACAAAGCGGCACGCCCCACGGCCAGATTCTCCGCTACCTGTCAACCGCGGAGACGGCCTCCGATGGGCGCATCCGCTGGGGCATTCTGACCAACGGCGCCGTCTGGCGGCTCTACGATTTCCGCGCCCGCCCCCGCGCCAGCGGCTTCTATGGAGGCCGACCTTCACACCCTGCTGCGGCAAGAAGGTGACGACGCTCTCCGCGCCTTCTTCCTGCTCTTCCGCCGCGCTGCCTTCACGCTGGGCGAGGGCGCCACATCCACCTTCCTCGAAGACGCCATCGCCGAGGGGCGGCGCTATGAGCAGCGCGTAGCCGAAGACCTCTCGCAGGTGGTCTTCGCCGACGTATTCCCGCGTTTGGTCGCCGCCCTGGCGGCCCCAGGCGCTGGGAGCGCGGCAACGTCCGACGACCTGGCCGCGGCGCGCCACGCAGCCCTCATCTTCCTCTACCGGCTGCTCTTCATTCTCTATGCTGAGGACCGCAACCTTTTGCCGGTGAACGACGACCGTTACGACGACTACGGCCTGCGCAAGCGCGTGCGCGACGACATTGCCGCGCGGATGGACGCGCGAGATGCCTTCTCCGACGTCGCGACGAATTACTACGGTCGCCTCGCCAATCTTTTCACGCTCATAGACCGGGGCGATCCCTCCATCGGCCTGCCGCCCTACAACGGCGGTCTCTTTGCGCCGGATGCCGCGCCGCTGCTGGAATCCGTCAAACTCTCGGATGCCGTCATCGCGCCCATCATCTATGCACTCAGTCACACGCGCACCGCGCCCAAAGCCGAGGCTGCCCGTCCGTTTGTCAACTACCGTGACATGTCCGTCCAGCAGCTTGGCTCCATCTATGAGCGCCTGCTGGAGCGGGAGCCGGTGCCCGGCGCTGACGGCGCGCTTACGCTGCGGCCCAATCCTTACGCCCGCAAGGATAGCGGCAGCTTCTACACGCCTCAGGAACTCGTCGATCTCATTGTTGAAAAGACGTTGGAGCCTTTGGTGGAAGAGCGGCTGCGAGCGTTTGAAGCCAAAGCGGCGCAGCTCAAGCGCGACCGCCGCCCGAAAGCGGATCGCCTCAAGGAGTTACAGGCCCTCGATCCGGCAGTTGCCGCGCTTGATTTGAAGATTCTCGATCCGGCTATGGGCAGCGGGCACTTTCTCGTCACCGCCGTGGACTACCTCTCCGACTACATCGCCGACCTGGTCGAATACGTGCCCGGCGTGCCGGCGTGGCTCGCTGATGACGGCAGCGAGGCGTACGTTTCGCCTCTGGTGGCGCGCATCGCGGCCCTGCGGCAGGACATCCTGCGACGGGCGAAGGCGTCGCGCTGGACGATTGACGCGGCCCAGCTTACCGACCAGGCCATCATCCGGCGCATGGTGCTCAAACGCTGCATCTACGGCGTGGACAAGAACCCGCTGGCCGTGGAGTTGGCCAAGGTCTCGCTCTGGCTGCACAGCTTCACCGTCGGCGCGCCGCTCTCGTTCCTGGACCACCACCTGCGCTGCGGTGATTCTTTACTCGGCCTGCGGGTCAGTGAGGCAGTGGGAGAATTGAGGCAGAGAGGCGGCTTCTTTGTTCAGTCCGCCGTGTCTGGCGCGGAAGCCGCCACCGAGGGCATGAAGAACATTGAGCTACTCTCCGATGCTGACGTATCCGAGGTACGAAAGTCGGCGTCGCTATTCGTCGAGGTTGAAGAGACGACTGCCGACCTCCGCGGCCTGCTGGACGTGCTCTGTGGCTTGCGCTGGCTGACAGCGGGCATGAAGAAGAAGGAGCGTGAAACCTTTGAAGCACCATTGCTTGAGACTCTAGATCGACATCATGGTGACCCGTTCAAGCTCCTGGCGCATGGTCCGGATGCTCTCTCTTCACAGGCTGACGGATCTGGCGCTGAAAGTCCCCTCTCCCCGAGGGAGAGGGCTAGGGTGAGGGGGAATCCATCTGCCTCCGCATCCCTGGACTCCGGTTTTCACCGGAGTGACGAACCGCAAGCCGCGCCATCTTCCGGTAGCGCAGGTTCGCACGGCACGAGCGCGCAACCTGCGCCTGCGCCAGAATTCGCCCACCTCTGGCGCCAGGCCAGGGCCATCGCCGACCGGGAAAACTTCCTCCACTGGGAAGTCGCCTTTCCCGGCGTGTGGGCGCAGTGGCAGGACGCTCATCCGGCCGGCGGCTTCGACGCCGTCATCGGCAATCCGCCCTGGGACCGCATCAAGCTGCAGGAAGTCGAGTGGTTCGCCACCCGCGCGCCGGAACTCGCCCGCGCGCCCACCGCGGCGGCGCGCCGCGAGGCCATCAAAGGGTTGCGCGCCCAGGGCGATCCCCTGGCGGCGGAGTTCGATGCCGCCAAAGCCCGCGCCGACGGCCTGGGCAAACTGGTGCGCGCCTCCGGTCACTACCCCTTGCTGGGCGGCGGCGACGTCAATCTCTACTCCCTCTTTGTGGAGCGCGCCCTGCGCCTGGTGAAAGCCGACGGTCTCGTCGGCCTGCTCACCCCGTCCGGCATCTACGCCGACAAGACCGCGGCCAGATTCTTCCAGTCCGTTTCCACGCGCGGGCGCGTGGCGGGACTCTACGATTTCGAGAATCGCCGCCTCGGTACTGACCTGCCGCCGTTCTTCCCGGACGTGGACTCGCGCTTCAAGTTCTGCGCCCTCATCGTCGGCGGCGCGCAACGGCGGTTCCCTGAAACCGAGTGCGCCTTCTTCCTCCACGACAAGAAGACCATCGCCGACACCGACCGCTGCTTCCCCCTCACGCCGGAGGACTTCGCCCGCGTCAACCCCAACACCGGCACCGCCCCGGTCTTCCGCACCCGCCGCGACGCCGACATCACCCGCGCCATCTACGCCCGCCACCCCGTGCTCGTCGACCGCTCCGACGGCACAGAGTGCAAAACCTGGCCGGTCAAGTACGTGCGCATGTTCGACATGGCGAATGATTCCCACCTTTTCCGAACGGCTGCAGAGCTAGATGAAGCAGGCTTCTATCCCGTTGAAAGGAACCGATGGAAGAAAGTGAACGAGGTATACTTGCCCCTATATCAAGGTCGGATGATCCACCAATTCGACCACCGTGCAAACTCGGTTCGAGTTAATCCAGAAAGTATCCACAATCCCTACTTGAGTGAAGAAACAACCGAGAAGCAGCACAGCGATGCGGGGTTCCTGTCTCAATCCCAATACTGGGTTCACGCCGCACAAGTCGAACAAACCGTTCCAGCTTCACGGGGATATGCATTGGGTTTTCGAGACATTGCCCGGCCAACTGATGCTCGCACAATGATCGCCGCGTCTATCCCGCAGGTTGGATGTGGTCACACGCTGCCAACCCTTCTTCCCTACGAAAAAGGTCTTAGTGCTGGAAACACGGCATGCCTGCTGGCAAATCTCAATAGCTTCGTGTTCGACTACGTAGTTCGTCAAAAGGTACAGGGCACTCATCTCACTTGGTACACCGTCGAGCAACTCCCCGTCATCGCGCCCGACGCCTACGACCGCAAGTTCGGAGAGACCACCGCCCGCACCCTCGTCCGCGACCACGTCCTCAAACTCACCTACACCGCCCACGACCTGGCCCCGTTCGCCCGCGACCTCGGCTACGCCGGCCCGCCCTTCATCTGGGATGAAGAAAAGCGCCGCCACCTGCGCGCCCGCCTCGACGCCTGCTACTTCCACCTCTACGGCATCACCCGCAACGACGCCGCCTACATCCTCAGCACTTTCCCCATCGTCCAACGCCAAGACCAAGCCGCCTTTGGTTCATTCCGCACCCAAAACCTCATCCTCGCCTACATGAACGCCCTCGCTGCAGGTGACACTGAGACTGTGGTTGACTTGTAGTCACAGTTTGAGACAATTGTAGGTAGTTCCATGTCCCCTTTGATGGTCGCTGAGCGCCTTGGTTGATGTGGCGATCTACATTTGGAGTGTTGGCATTGGCTTTCGACTTAGACCTTCTTGAAGGCTTACTTCATGAGGATGAAGGGACTTCGCTCGACTTTAAGGGCGCTCAGTATCCATTTGAAAACGCACCTGCCGAGCAGAAGGCAGAATTGCTGAAGGACGTCCTGGCTTTTGCGAATTCTTGGCGCAGAACAACCGCCTACCTCCTGATAGGTGTGGAAGAGGTCAAGGGCGGGCGGAGCAAAATTGTTGGAGTAAACAAGCATTTAGACGATGCCAAACTCCATCAGTTCGTAAATTCCAAGACCCAGCGTGCCATTGAGTTTTGCTATCGTATAGTTCCGATTGAAGGAGTCGAGATCGGCGTGATTGAGATTCCGTTGGAAGAACGCCCTGTCTACCTGAAGAAGCAGTATGGCAATCTACGTGAAAATGCTGTTTACATAAGAGATGGAAGTTCGACCCGAGTAGCAACTCCCGATGAGATCGCTAGAATGGGTGTTCAGCGGGTACTGGAGAAGCCACCACAATTCGTCCTTGATTGGGCCAACCTCGAAAGGCGAAACGTACTGCCTTCACCTTGTGTCTTAAACACCCTGATTCTTAGTCCACAACTCCCGGAATCTACGTTTGCACTCACGCGTTCTAACTATCAGAGTTTGGATACTAGGAACTCCAATTATCCGCAGGAAGTAATCTACTGCACTCTTGAGAGGGCTTTCTTCTCTAGCCTAGGCATATGTATTCACAATGATAGTAGCGTCGTTGGGAAACGCGTTAGATTTGAAGGAACTCTAAGAAAGTCTGATGGCGTCTTTGTGCAAGACCAGGTGGAAGAGACACCCAGTAAGAGCATCTATGGCGCAGTAACGCCTCGTGACCTTGTATCTCTCAATGGCACTCCAGGAGAGGTTGACCTGCAAGAATATGAGAATAGATGGGAAATTGCTGTGGATTTTGGCGACATTCGGCCTCAACAGAAGGTGTGGATGGCAAGTCCGCTTTGGTTCGGCTCAGCGCACTGCAAGATGGTGAAGCTACATGGTCAGCTATTTGCCGACAATCTACCTGAACCAATCTCTTATTCTTTGGAAATCAAATTCGAGGTAGAGCAAAGAGGGATGACAATGGATGACGCGCTACCTCTCTTGGATCAATAGAGGTGCTGTGTAAACCATTTCACAAATGGATGACTTAACAGTCCCGTCGTTGCCTCTCAGGCATCAAGCACAGCGTAACTAATCATGTAGTTGGCAACGGAGAAGAAACCCTAATGGCAATTCCCGAATCGCAACTAAGCAGATGGTCTCACCACGGACCCCAAGAAGCTTCAATTCGCACACACCAAACGATAAGATCGGCGCTGGAGGATTACACTTGGCCCCAGGGAATGACATACAACGTTTTTCTTCAAGGCTCTTATCGTAATGACACCAATACGCGGGGCGACAGCGACGTTGACGTAGTATTGGAACTGAAGTCGACATTTTACTACGATGCAACATCCCTACCAGAATTCGATCGAGGTGTTCTTAGAGCGTCGATTCCGCCAGCCACTCATAGCTGGAATGACTTCAGATGTGAAGCACTTAGAGCCCTTCAGGATGGTTTTCCCTGGGGATCAGTAGTTCAAGGCAACAAAGCACTCAAGCTAAAGGAAAATCCACCCAGATTGGCAGCAGATGTTGTCGTCTGTGCTGAGCATCGAAGATACACGAGTCCCTGGGAATATGTGCAAGGCATCACGTTCTGGGCTCTTCGAGACAATTACCAGGTGATCAATTACCCTAGACGACACTACAAGAACGGCGCAGCCAAGAGCGTCTGCACTTTTGACCGGTACAAGAGAACTGTAAGGATGTTCAAGAATGCCCGCAATTTCATGGAGTCCAATGGCATAATCAATGCTGAGCTTGCACCGTCCTATTTTATTGAATCGCTTATCTACAATGCGCCTGATGCGGCATTTCAACCTGGATTTCAGGACACTTACTACTCAATCGTCAAATGGATGGCCTCAACCAACCTCAGTGGGCTTGTTTGTCAGAATTGTCAGCAATACTTATTCGGATCGTCTCCTGAACAGTGGTCGGTAGAGAATGCTCAGGCATTTGCAAACTGGCTGGCAGCGTTGTGGGACAATTGGAGTTGAGTTGGCGCGAATGCATCCTTATGAGACAGAGGGAAGACAAAAGGTGGCGATATTCTTGGCCACCGTCAGTGTCTTCCTCGTATGGATATTAGATATTGTGTTGGGTGCTATCAAATATGAACCCCAGTGGTGGTTGAGTGTGCCATCATTCGCAGGATTCTACTCACTTGTCTGCTGGACGTTTGACCACCATCTTTGGAGATTAAGAATTTTCAACCTCCTCGGGCTGGTTAAAGCACCTGACCTAAATGGAGAGTGGTCGGGTTGGGTCAACTCGTCGTATACCCAAGGGACTACTCAAACGCCTGTGTCGGTGGTCATAAGGCAGCGCTGGTCGAAAATGATCTTAAGACTTGAAACGGAGCACTCTCGCTCCCACAGTTTTGCGGCTACGCTGAAAACCGACGACCTTCCGTATCCTGAATTTGTGCACTTGTACGTCAACGAACCCAAGTCAAATGCCCAAGACTCTATGAATACCCACAGAGGGACGGCAATTCTTGAGTTTAAGGACGCAGGTCTTGAGGGCGATTACTATACCGGGAGGGGAAGAAGCAATTTCGGAACGATGAAGCTGCGCCGGAACAGCGATACTGCTTAGAGCAATTAGATTCATTACTGGAACAATGCGGGCCAGCATAGGGATAATGCCAAGCGGTCTTTCCGGAACTCTCGCGGCGGACGCTGCAGCGAGAGTTGAGGGTTCTGGTAAAAAGAGGGTTGCTCCAGCGTCGGGCAGACACGAACCGGCTGGAGTACGTGCTGGCGAACAGCGCTGACTGAACTTGCAACAACCTTGCGCCACAACTTGCGACAGAGTTGCGACAACCGACCCGCGTCGTGCGGCTGGCGTTCGCACAGCGTGACTTGACCCTCCGCCCCCCAGAATGTACGCATCTCCGCCAGCTATGCCCTGGCCTGTATGACGACGCGACCGCCACGCTCGACTTCGATGTTCAAGCTGTGCCTATCCAGCAGCAACATGCCCACGAGCGGGGTGCTGCCTGTCGCGTCGGCCTTGATATCCCTCGGTAGGCCGTCCCACAGGACCGTGACGTCGTGGACGTCGAAGGTCACTTCAGCATCGTTGGCCAGGAGTGCCCGGCCTATGTAAGCGAAGGGTAGCCCTAACTCCGTCACCAACGCGGTCGGCAAGGTCAAGAAGCCGCTGTAGCCGGTGTCGATGACGGCTTCAATGTCTTTGGATTGCCCTGCGGGGCCTTGCAATGAAAGTGACACTACCGCCTCATAGGCGGAGTTCACGACCCCCTCGATCACCCCATCCTCCGCAGAGAACCTGCCCCGAAGCTGCGCAGCGCGCGGTACCCTACCCGCTCACACAGGATATTGACAGCGCCGGGATGCGTCTCCCTCAGACGGTCCACCGCAGCAATCTCGCCGTCGGCGACTGCCCAGCTTTCGCTGTCCACATCGATGGCGACGACTTCCCCGTGGTGGTCGGCTTCGACCTGCCGGCGGATATCCCGCTCGTATAACTCCTTGCCAAGGCGGGCCGTCTCTTCGCGTGGGCGGCGTGGGCTCGCCACGACTGCCTCTCCATGTGTCTGCGCGGAGTTTTCTGTGTCTCTCATTGGCAGCACTTCTTTAGGCATTGCTTACACAATTCACATTTTACTGCTTCGCGGCGGCTACCGGCAATAGAACCACGCCTGTTGCTCCTTTTCCCTCCGGAATTGACGCATTTCAGTATTTACGCTATTCTCAGCCTGGACCACCATTTTGCGGAGAGAAGGGCTATGCAAACCAAGAAGAAGAGACTCACACTGGACCTCGACCCGCCGGTGCAGCGGCGCCTAAAGGCCGTGGCCGCGCTCAAGGGCATCAGCATGAGACAGTATTGCCAGGCCGCCATCGACAAGGAACTCGCGCGAGACGAGGCCAACGGCGCGTTCGCCGGCAGCTTCAACATCGAGCGGCTCGTAGCCCTGCAAGAGGAGGCGTTTGGCGACAAGGTTCTGCCGGCAGACGGGGCTGAGTTGATACGGGAGGCGCGCGAGTCCAGGAGCAGTTCTTGAACGGTTATGTTGTCGTAGATGCGAGCCTGGCGTGCAAGTGGCTGGTAAAGGAGAAACACACCGCCGAGGCCAACGCGCTTGGCCGCTTGTGGAACAACCAGGGAACCCGCATCGCTGCGCCGTACCTGATGCCGGTGGAAGTGACCAATGCCCTCCACCAAAGGGTGCGGCGGGGCGAGTTGACGTTGCCGGCGGCGACACAGCGTCTGGAGAGCCTGTTGTCAGCGGGCCTTGAATTATATCAGCCGCCGCGCCTTTACGGCAGGGCCTTGGAACTGGCAAGCCAGCTTAGACAGGACGCAGCCTATGACGCCCACTACCTGGATCTCGCAGAGGCGCTCGGCTGCGAACTGTGGACCGCCGATGAAAAATTCTACCGGGCGGCAAGTCCGGTTGTCCGGCGTGTCCGTTGGGTGGGAGATCCTGCCGCCCAGGGTTAGCCGGAAGCCTCTGCACGGGCGGGGAGACAATCCCAATGTTGTCGCATTACACAAAGTGGCAACGAATACCACGCCTCGCGTACCCGGTAGCGTAGGTTTGCAACCCCGTATCGTGTCGATACGCTGTATCAAGTACGGGGCAGGCTCTGCGCCCGCCTGTCGGCGCCTGGCATTTCCCCTCACCCCGGCCCTCTCCCCAGGGCGAGGGGGCAGAGCGCGCCCAATGAGCGTATCTCTTGGTCTTATGCGACAGCATTGGAAAACAACCCCACCCCGCCAGGCCAGAGAGGGTTGGGGAGGCAGCATCCGCTCTTGGAGTGCACGGCTGTTGGTGGGGACGGCGGGACTCGAACCCGCACGCCTTGCGGCACATGATCCTAAGTCATGCTCGTCTTCCAGTTCCGACACGTCCCCGTGAATTCTATTTTAGCAGTGGGACGCGGGTGCGACTAGGCGGCCTCGCAGGGTAAGTCAATCGCGCCATAGCACTTCGACAAGCTCAGCACGAACGGCGTTAGGGCCATTTGCTTCACACTTCGACAAGCTCAGTGCGAACGGCAAAGGGGCTCCGCGTGCATGCTTCGACAGGGGCTTTCGTAAAGCCCAGGCTTCGCGCAGCCCTCAGCACGAACGGTTTGAAGCGGGTTCTGTGCACAATTCGAAAAGCTCAGTGCGAGCGATAAGTCAGACCCCTCACCCCAACCCTCTCCCACTGGGAAAGGGGGTCAGCCCTTCATGTTTGAAAGTGGGAAATCTAAGCCGTGGTGGCCTAATCGATCTGACGCCGCTTATGGAGTTGCGCCCGCGACCTGTTCCGCAATCTCCTCGGCGGGGTAGGTGAGGATTTCTGCCAAGGTGGGATGGTAGTGGGGAATGCGCATGAAGTCCTGGGCAGTGGCGCGGTAGTGGAGGGCGACGATGCACTCGTGGATCAATTCGCCGCCTTCCGGCCCCAAGACCTGGTAGCCCAGAATTTCGCCGGTCTGTGCGTGGCCGACCATCTTCACGAAGCCACGCGTCTCGCCGAGGCAGAGCGCTTTGCCATGGTCGTTGAAGGGATAGGAGGCCGTGACGATGGGCAGTCCCTTGGCGCGGGCTTCCTTCTCGGTCATGCCCACGCGCCCATACTGCGGCTCGGTGAAGATGACGATGGGCACGATGCGGTAGTCCATGTACTGCGGCGCGCCGGATGCGAGGGCGTTGTGGGCCGCGATCTCGCCCTGCTGGATCGCCACGTGCACGATGTCGAACGAGGCGGTCACGTCGCCGACGGCAAAGATGTTGGGATTGGACGTGCGCATGGCGGTATCGGTGGCAATGCCGCGGGAGGTGCTCTCCACACCGGCGGCGGCGAGGTTTAGGCCGTCCAGCGCCGGACTGCGCCCCGTGGCGACCAGGATGTGGTCTACCTCGATGACACTCTCGATGTCGTCCTGCAGCAGGTGGAGCAACTTCTTGCCGTTGCGTTGCTCCACAGCGGTAAGCCGGGTGGCGCAGCGCACGTCCATGCCGTCTTCCCGCAGGTACTCCGCCAGCGCCGTGCCCACGGCCTCGTCCTCGCTGCTAAGCACGCAGCTACTGCGCTGCAGGAGAGTAACATCCGCGCCGAGCCGCGAGTAGAACTGCCCCAATTCCAAGCCAATGGGACCGCCGCCGAGGACACAGACAGACTCCGGCAATTCTTCCAATTCAAGCGCCTCATCGCTGGTGATGTATCCCGCTTCTTCCAGACCCGGGGTTTTCGGCACAAAGGGCACGGAGCCGGTGGCGATGACGAACTTGGGCGCGGCAAGGACGCGGTCTCCCACCTGCACACGCTCCGGGGAGAGGAATTGCGCCGCGCCTTCAACCAATGTCATTTCCGGCGCGTTGAGCTGCCCGATGCGGTAGTCGGCAAACTCCTGCACCAAGCGGCGCTTGCGGGCAATGATGGCGGGCAAATCGGGAGTGAGCGTACCAACCTCAATGCCCATTTCCGCTGCGTGCTGCGCATGATAGAGGCGATTGGAGGAGGCAAGGATGGCCTTGCTGGGCATGCAGCCGCGCAAAATGCACAAGCCACCCAGCGGCCCTTGCTCCGCCACCGCTACGCTGGCCCCCAATTCCGCCGCGGTGCGCGCCGCAGCGTAACCGGCGCTGCCGCCGCCAAGTACGATCAGGTTGAAGCGTTCTGCCACGACTATGCCGCTCCTCTGCTTCTGAGGCTCAAGTCACTGAATCAACACATAGCTAAGAGTTTATAAGCAAGTCTACATAATGCTCTAAAGCGAGTGATCCGTGCCGGCCATTCAGAGATTGCCTAATGCCGTAATCACCGCCTCGCTATCCTTCAGCCAGGCATGGTCGGGATCATCGCGCGGCGCCAGCACCCGCTGGTTGCCCGCCAGCACCCAGAGGTAATAGAGTTGGTAGCCCGGCGCTGCCGCCACGGGATGGTAGCCGCGCGGAATTGCCACCACGTCGCCGTCTTCCACGGCGTAGGCTTCATCGATTGAGCGGTCGTCTGTATACACGCGCTGCAAGCCAAAGCCTCGCGCCGGATTGAGACGGAAGAGATAGGCTTCCTCGTGGTCCGACTCGTGGGGCGGGTCGTCAACCTCGTGCTTGTGCGGCGGTGCGCTACTCCAGAAGCCCGGCGGGTTGTAGGTCTCGCCGAGCACCATCGTGTGCGCCGGAAATGATGCATCCATGATGTCGTAAATCTTGCGATACCAGTTCCCTTGGCCAACGTGGCGGATCTTCAGTTGGTCCGCCGTAATAACCTGGGAAGCCGCACCCGGCTTGCCGGGCGTGCTGCAGACCACCAGTTCCAGCGGCGCGGTGCCCTGCGCGCGGACTTCCCATTGCTGCTCAGGCGCGACGAAAACCGTCGAAGACGGACCGGCGAAGACGTTCGAGCGCTGGCAGTGGTGCGCAATGCCGTGAGATTCCACGGCGATCACCCCTTCACCGGCCTGCAGTACCAGGGCAGATTCCCAGGGGCCCGTTTCGCCCGCGTAGCTTTCGCCGGGAGACAGCCGCAAGACCGCAATGCGTATACGATCCAGCGAGGGGTGTCCGTCTGTGACAATCGTGTGGTGGCCTAGGCCTGAAGGAGCTTTGTGGAGGAGATTCATTGACTAAGCCTTTCTCGCACCAGCGGAGCAACTGCGCTTAACGGCAGTCGCGGCCAAAGAGGCGCCATTCAAATACAAGATCATTCGGTTTGCTATACGGTACCTAATGCGCCGCCGCGCTGCAATTGCCGTGTTTTGCCAAATCCCTTGACTTTGTGGACTACCCGTTACTATAATCTTCTCGATTAGGCAGTTGCGCTCTGGTAATTGGCTGAGGCTTGCGGAGGAGTTGGGTTCCCGATCTCTCTGCCATCAACCAGTTCAAGTCTGTGGCGGTTCGATGCGTATGAGCCGTTGTTGTGCATCAAGAATTCGAGGTTAGTAGCATGCCTCTCCTTACAATCGTCTTAGGTGTTGTCGGCATCATTCTCTTGGGCGTTGGGCTGATTGGCAGACGCGCAGGCCAGCGGCCTACAGTATCCATGGGTTTCATGGGTGTGGGCGTTGTAGTGCTCGGTGTCGCCGTGGTCTATATGGTATCCGGCACATCAGATACGGCGTCGCCGGAGGCCGCAGGCGCCACCATAGATGTGACCAGCACGGCAACTGCGGTGACGAAAACTGATGCGGAATTACAGTCGGCGGCCGACGCGGCTGACCTGCCGCTCATCGAATCGGCGGCCAGGCCAGAGAACTTTGACGATTTGGAGCTTTTTTATGAAGCTGGCACGTCGGTCGCAAATTTCGATGCCTTTAGACTGATGGATATGACGGCCTACGGCCCAGCGGGGCATGGCATTGGAGGCGATACGTCTCCCTTTAAGGTGGGCCAAGAAATCTACATTGAGTTTACCGTCCAGAACCTCCGCGTGCCGCCGATCGAGCTAAGGCGCACGTTTGTTGCCGTGAATCATCCCACAGGCGAAGAGAAAGACTTTGGGTTGGTTCATGAGGGGGTGGAAGTTGTGCGGTACCAGAAGTTCAAGACTGGGGTGGTCATTCCACTTGATGCAGCGGGAGAGTGGGAAATCTGGCCTTGCTATCAGTTAGTGCTGGAAGACGAGACGCTCCGCGACCGCTGCACGCCCAAGTGGCAGTTCTTCACGATTGAGGTGGAAGAGTAGTCTGCCTAAAACGGGCGCGTGAAGATTGAGCGCAGCGCTCTGATCAGAGACGCTCTAGTTGCGCAGCTAGGTTGTGTTGGCTTTCCAAGAACCAGTTCATCATCGCTCCAAAGCAGACAGCAACCCGGCTCGTCATTTCTTTAGAAAACAGCGTGACCAGCCGTTCGCCCCCGTATCGAGTACGGGGTAGGCTCTGAGCATCGTCGAAGGGTGAACGGCGGAGGTAGCGGGCGGCAACTCCGCATTCTCATCTCTCCGTTCATACTGCGACAGGGGCTTCGCGCAGCCGGCTGCGCGAAGCCCTCGGTACGAACGGAGATTTGTCTTTCTAGCAGATCCTTTTGATCTGAATCGCAAGCCTTTGTCATAAGAACCTGCCGGTTGGGCCGGGGGCCCAGGCGGTCGCTAGAGTTCATGACGACCCAATTCACGAGGTGGCGCACCGCAGCCTCTTGTAGTGATGATGGAAAGAATCCTTGACCCGCCTTGACGGAACGTTTATAATCTTTTCAAGCCTAGCCAGATAGTGCGTTGGGTTCACTATGGGTATGTGATGGGATCTGCAGCGTGGCTGGGCCGTGATCGCAGATAGAGCGTGGTCATGCATAGCGCAGGTTCCGTATGGGGGAGAACCAGAAAGGAGTGTTCCCCATGAGATTGACGAGACGATCAGTGCTCGGTGCTGGCGCTGCAGCCGGTGGTGTTGCGTTGCTCGCCGCGTGCGGGACAGCGGCGACGACGGGTGCGCCCCAGGAGGATATGGCCGAGGCGCCCAAGGCCGAGGAAAAGACCGAGATGATGGAGAAGCCGGTCCTGAAGATCTCCAACTACCACGCCCAGGAGGATCCGCGCTGGAAGGCGCTCTCTGAGACGTTTGCGGTTGGTGAGGAGTCTCTCGGCATCACCATCGAGGCGACGCCCGACCGGACGTTTGACGGCGGCGTGTTTGCCAAGCGCAACACCGAGTTCGCCGCGGGTGAAGCCGGTGTGGACATCACGTACAACCAGGTGAACTGGGCGCTCAAGTGGGGTCTCACCGGTGTCATCGAGGAACTGACCCCCTATTTCGCCAAAGGCCCGCGCAGCAAAGAAGATTACTTTGCCGGCGAGCTGGTGAACTGGAGTTGGGGCCCGAACCTGTACGGCGTGCCCTTCCAGTCGGGCGGCGAGGTCTTCCACGTCAATAAGGACCTGCTCACGCAGGCCGGCGTTGACATGCCGCCTCCGGACTGGAGCTACGACGACCTGCTGGAGATGTCCCGCAAGCTCACCAATGCGGATGAGAAGAAGTGGGCCCTGGTGATCTATCAGAACTACGTCTTCTACATGATGGGCACGTGGATGTATAACTTCGGCGGTCAGATTCTCAATGAGACGAAGGACAGAGCGGTCTATGGCACCGATCCGTTGTCTCTGGAAGGCGCCCAGTTCAATATCGACCTGGCGCTGGTGCATGGCGTGATCGCGCCGGGCGCCAGTGAAATTGGCGTCGAGTTTGCATCGGGCACCTATCACATTGAGAACCAGTTTGCGGCGATGGAGAACAACGGTATCTACCGCCACAACGGTATTCGCCCGCACCTGGGTGAGGCGCTCGACTTCCTGCCCCCGCCTAAGGGTCTGGATCAACGCGTAACCGTGCTGGGTAACGCGTACTCCATCCTAAGTCTCTCCGAGGCCAAGGACCTGGCATGGGACTTCCTCATGTGGTTCCACTCCGACGAGAGCATGCTGGAGACCCCGCACTTTGGTTCCATCGCTTGGCCGCCCGTCATCGAGTACGCCACGCATCCGACATGGCTGGAGCCTTTCAAGGGCACCCGCGTAACGGATGTGGTTGACGTGTGGATTTCCGGCGGACACGATGCCATGATCGTGCCTGAGGGTTCCGAGGCGTGGTCCATCGACATCAATTGGACGCGGAAGGCGATCTCCGGTGAGGTCACCGTGCCTGAAGCGTTCCGCTCCTCTGCCGAAGAGATGAACGTGCTGTTCAGCCAGCGGCCCGAAGAGTGGAAGATGCAGATGTAAGAGAGTTTGCCTGACTGAAGGCACACTCTGCGATAGTCGACCGAGACAGGAGGCAGCAATTCTGCTGCCTCCTGTTCTTACGTGGTGAAGCGTGTTACACTTGTTGAAACCAACAGCGAAAAGCGTTAGTCACATGTGGATTTGGTTGCTTTACGTCATTCAAGGAGTGTGCGATGGCGAAGGTGGTAAGCAGAGAAGCGCTGGCGCTCGAGGGCGGCCCTAAGACCGTTACCGTGTCGAGCAACGATACGTGGGATCGTGTCAGTCCGCTGGAAAAGCAGTACGTGAATGCCGTGCTCGACGACTACGGCAGCGCCTACAACGAAATCGAGAAATTCGAGGAGCAGTTCCGGGACTTCGTCGGCACGCGTTATGCCTTGGCGCATTGCAATGGCACGTCCACCATTCACGCGGCGGTTTTTGCTTCCGGCGCGCGTTTGGGCAAGGAAGTCATCGTGCCGTCGGTGACCTGGCACGCGAGCATAACCCCGATCCTGCACTGCAACGCCACGCCGGTCTTTTGCGACATCGATCCGGAGACGTTTTGCGCGGATCCTGAAGACGTGCGCCGGAAGATTACGCCGAACACGTGCGCCATAATCGTCACCCACGTCTACGGCAACCCGGCGGACATGGACGCTTTCCGCGAAATCGTGGACGGCACAGACATCACGCTGATCGAGGATGCTTCCCACGCCCACGGCGGCACCTGGGACGGGCAGCAAGTCGGTTCGATTGGCGACATCGGCTGCTTCAGCCTGCAGGGGAGCAAAGCGGTGACGGGCATCGAGGCGGGTGTTGCCACCACGAATTGCCCCGACCTCTACGACCGCATGGTGGCATTGGGACACTACGGCCGCACGGAGCAGTTGTTTCAGACCGACCGCTTCACGCCGCTGCGTAACATGGGCCTCGGCGTCAAGTACCGCGCCAACCCGCTGGCGATGGCCATGGCGCGCGCGCAGCTCGAGCGTCTGCCGGAACTGAACGAGAAACGTCTGGCGTGGTTCAGCAGACTCGACGATCACCTGGAAGAGATTCCAGGCATCCATCCCCAGAAGACATACTCGGCGGCTGTGCGCGGCGGGTTACTCCTCTACGCGGGTGTCATCGATCCCGTAGCCATCGGCGCGCCGGTGAATGCCATCCTGCAAGCGCTGGTTGCCGAGGGTGTCAGCACAACACCGGCTATCACACCGTTCGGTTACGGCGTGATGCACTTGGAACCGCTCTTCAACGATTTTGATTTTGAAGGTCTCGGCGGCCCGTGGGGCGACCTGTCGGCTGACGCCCGCCGACCGCTCCAGCGCGGCTCGTTGCCGGTGAGCGAGCGCGTTCACGACACGTGCTTCTGGCTCTCGACGCCGGTTGACCCCAGCGAGGAATGGCTGGAACAAAACGCTGCGGCCTTCCGCAAAGTGGTTGAACATGGCCCGCGGCTCGCGGAAGCCATCGCAAAGGCCGGGTAAAGAACTTAGGCACACCTGGGAAGGTTAGAGGCGCATCAGTGCCCTTGCCAGTTTGAGTGCTCGTGGTGGAGCGAGGTAGCGCTTTCTCCAGCGCGGTAGGAATCAGAAAAAGAGGGCAACGCCGCTCGACGTGGCAGGAACCGCGCAGGGTAATTGAGCCGCTGGCGCGGAATTGCAAGTGACGCGTGACAATCCTTGTATACATCGCTCTGGGTTCTCCGAGAGCGATGTATGCGCTTAACGCGAGCAATTGTCTAGGCGCACGTCTACCCGTTCACGTCAGCAGGTCACGAAAAGGTACTACGTAGTGATGTGCTACTTCCTCAGCGGTGCGCGTGTCGTGGTGTCGCTCACTTGAAGTCCCCGCGCGGGCAGTGTAGCTTAATCAATGAAGCCTTTTCACTAGGGAAGCGAACGAGCGCATGGCAACAGAAGAACAAGCAGTCTCCGACGAGTCGCAAGAAGTGCTGCCGGACGGGAGGCATCCGGATGACGTAGCCGACCTCGATATGGAGATGACGCTGGGAGAGCACATCTCCGAGTTGCGGCGTCGCCTGCTGATTGCCGCGCTCTCGGTGCTTTTCTTTACCATAATTGGCTTCATTTTCATCGATCCTATCATGACGTTTCTCAGGCAGCCTTCGCCGGAGGAAATCCGACTCTACCAGTTTTCCCCAACTGAGGGTCTATTCACATACATGCGGGTAGCGCTCATGGCGGGCATCGCCGGAGCGATGCCCGTGCTCGTCTACCAAATTGGCGCGTACGTGCTGCCCGGCCTGACGCGGCGCGAGCGGCGCTATCTCTATATGCTGGTGCCTACGTCGTCGTTTGCGTTCTTGGTGGGAATGGCCTTTTGCTACTACATCGTACTGCGGTTTGCGCTGAACTTTCTCATTGGCGCAGAAGCGTTCGTCTCCAATCAGGTGGGTAGTCTCATATCAGTCAAGTTCTACATCAACTTCATCACCCGCATGATGCTCGCGCTCGGTCTGGTCTTTCAAACGCCCATATTCATCTATTTTCTCTCGGCGATCGGTCTCGTCGACACGCAGCGGCTTTCCCGGTGGCGGCCCTTTGTGATCGTCATCTGCGCGATCGTTGCCGCCGTCATCACCCCGACACCGGATCCCTTCAATCAAGCATTGGTTGCCATCCCCATGTATCTTCTCTATGAGGTTGGCATCCTCCTGTCGCGCATCACCGGTCCTGTGATGCGACGGCGCTCGCGCAGGGGAAGCTGACCCGTGAGGAGACTCTTGCGTACCAGCGCCCAACTGGTGGGAATGAGTTAGTCAGCGAGAATTCACCCTCACCCCCGTATCATCCGATACTGTGTATCGGCGTACGGGGCAGGCTCTAGCCCTAATGCTGTCGCATAAAGTAGCGCGGGGGCTTGTCCCCCGCCTCTTGGCATCATGCGGCTTGCGAAACTGCATCGCCGCAGCGGATTGAGGGGTTTGCTGGTACTGTCCTTGATCGTGCACTGCGCCCACAGGTGGCAAACTTGCG
>JAAXIC010000008.1:0-2347 GCA_012270555.1 Chloroflexota bacterium | reverse complement strand
GAGAGTGCCATGTTCCTTGCCAAGAAAGTTAATGCGACAACATTGGGCTCTAGTCTTCTCCCTCGATGGGAGAGGGTACTGTCTCGCTCTTGCAATGCTTGTGCAAATGTTTCCTCCAGGGAGGGGGAGTCTTCCTTGCATCCGGCCGAGGTTGCACAGAGCTTTCCGCTAGGGAGTAGCAGGCCGGGATAAGATGTACGCGAGGATATGCCGGACTTCCTGGTCCGTGATCTGTTCCGCAAGATAAGGCGGCATGACGTCTGACGGTTCGCGCACGGCAGAGAGGAACGCAGCAAAGTCGAGGCGCGTGCCGGCGAGCGCCGGGCCGATGCCGCCTTCCGCTTCTAGACCGTGACAGAGCATGCAGCCTGTAGCGCGGTATGCGGCTCCTCCTTGCGCGGGATCACCGTACCCAAGCGGCGGCACCGGAGAGGCCACCGGCGCTTGTGCGGGCGCGGGGATCAGATTCAATTCTTTTGCCAAATCGCCTCCGTTGACAACGACCACTTCCCCGACGCTCGCCCAAGGTTGCTCGGTCTTCCAGTGTTGAAACGCCCGCCGCTGCGCGCGCAGCACCAGCACGAAGCCGTAGTCGCGTATGCCCATTGGCAGTCCATTGAACGTGATGGGGTCTCGACCGTGGTCGCTCTCCGCAAAGTATGCGGCCTTAATGGCTGCATCTTCCTCCAGCAAAGCCAGGTGATTGGCAACAATCACCGGCCACGACTGCCCGACATCTTCCGTCCAAGCGTTGGACCGCGGTATGAACCGGTGAGTCTCCAAGAACGGGTCCGCCCCGGCGGCGGAGAGTTCATCGAAGAGATTCATCAGATACGCGCTCTGGGAGCGTTGATCCCAGAGGAGAATGCCCTTCTGAAAGGCTTGCGCGACGAGGCCCTTGAATGGGAAACGCTGTGAGACCGGATAGCCGAGCGCTTGGAAGCCGCCGAGGTCTTGAAACGCTGTCCAGAAGAGCGCCGCGTCATCATCCACCACTGCATACCCAAGCTCATTGCTCTCGTCAGTGCCGTTGGTCTGCGTATAGAAATGCCCCCGGGGAATCGCCCAGTCGCGAACATCCGTCACGTCACCTTGCGGTCGCGGTGAAGCGGACGCCGTGGCAAGCGCGACGAGAGAGAGATGCAAGAGCAGATGGATGAGTCTCTTAAGAGTCATTTGCTACAGCGCGTGAAGTTAGACACGTGGCCGGGCGAGGACATGCAAGTAGCGCGCCAGAAACTTGTGGGGAGAACGCGTTATCAGAGTTTGCTCAAGGGCAAAGGCGGCATCCCAGCCCTCTTGCTGTTCGAGGCAATCCTGAGACAGATAGTCGCACGCCACGCGCACACCGCGCACCGCCACGCTATGGAACCCTGCCTGGTCGAGCATGGCTACCAGCTCATGCAGCGCATAGACGCGGCGGTAGCCGCCAAACAACGTTGCCGGATGGACTGACCTATCCAGCAACTGGAGCGCGGCTCGCGGGTCCTGCTGATTGACCGCGGTACGCAAGGGCTCGGCGTCTTGATTGGCCACGGCAACGGAAACGAGACCATTCTCGTGAATAAGCTCCCGCATGCGATTCAATATCTCCTGCGGGCCGACCGCGTACTCCAGGATGTTGTGGCAGAGGACCACCGTAAACTTGCTCTGCAACTGCCGGGCCCGGAGATCCATGATAGTACCTTGCTGTACGCGCAGGTTGGCACGAGCTTTGGCCCCGAGGTCTCGCTTTGCCTTTGCCGTTGCCAGGTCCAGCATTCCTTGAGCCGGATCCAGCAGCAGCACGCGGTGACCGTGGGTGGCAATGCGCAGCGCAAAGGCACCCGTGCCTCCGCCTACATCGAGCACATACTGCGGTGAGTCCGCTTGCTCTATAAGGGAAGCGATCCCGGTCCAGACCAATTCGGTCCGCAACCGCCCGAGCGGACTTTGGAGATATTCTTCGAAGTTGACCGCGTCGCGGTCGAACAACTCAACCTCGCGGACCGGCGGCGCCTTCACCTGCATTGCCCCTTCTCACCCATATTCTGTCCTTACCAGCTTACCTACACCGTGTGAATTCTGCTAGGGGGTGTCGTCAAAGTCAGTTAGTGCTGGTAAGCTGAGGATGTAATCACTGTAGCAGGACGGGAGCTATGTCAGCAATGGTCGCAGCGCCGGCGCACCGTCGCCACGATATTTCAGACCGGGCGTGGGGGATTTTGGAGCCGCTTCTGCCCGGTGGCGCGGGCAAGACGGGTCGTCCGGCTCAGGACAACCGCCGTTTCATCAACGCCGTGTTCTGGATTTTGCGCACTGGCGCTCCCTGGCGCGACTTGCCACCGGACTACGGGGACTGGAAGAA
>JAAXIC010000020.1 GCA_012270555.1 Chloroflexota bacterium | reverse complement strand
CTTGCCAAGAAAGTTAATGCGACAACATTGGAGAACAGCCCCCCACGCTACTAATTCAAGAGCCCCGCCCTTACCACAGTAGGGCACGGTTTCCCGACGCAGAACGGTCCCGTGGCTATTGCCTCTCCCCACGCTGCGGCTTGCTATACTAGAATCCACACTCGCAAAGGCAGGCACGTTCATGAATCGCCCGGTGGGAATCGAGACCGAATATGGCATGCTCTGCGCGGACAGCGCGCAAGAGGTGGACTTTGCCTATGAAGCCGCCATGCTCGTGCGCAGCGCTCCCTTGTCGGATTGCTTCCGGGGCTGGGATTATACCGCCGAGAACCCGCGCGTCGACCTGCGCGGCAAACGGGTTAAACGCCTGGGCCAAGACCCCCACGACCTGCGCGGCAACACCACCAAGAGCAGGCAACTTTCCAGAGAGGAACTCCTCGCCGACACCGTGCTTGCCAATGGCGCGCGTCTCTACAACGACCACAACCATCCCGAATACTGCACCGATGCCTGTCTCTCGCTCCACGAGTTGGTGGCCCAAGACAAGGCCGGCGAGCGCGTGGTGTTCCGCGCGCAACAGGCGCGTAATGCCGCCGTCGGCCACGAGACGCACGTGCGCTTGGTCAAGAACAACTCCGACTACCACGGGCGCAGCTACGGGTGCCATGAAAACTTTCTCGTAAGCCGCGCCGTGCCTTTGAACTACCTTGTTGCGGCCTGCATCCCCTTCTTCGTCACGCGCCAGATCTACGCGGGTGCGGGAAAAGCGGCGCACGAGACGGCAACGAGCCGAACCGGCGGCTTTCAGATCAGCCAGCGGGCGGATTTTTTTGAAACCGAGATTGGGATCAATACCACGACACAGAGGCCAATCTTCAACACCCGTGACGAACCCCACGCCAACCCGCAGAAGTACCGCCGCCTGCACGTTATCATCGGCGATGCCAACTGCTCCGAGTTTGCCACGGCCCTACGCGTCGGTACCGTGGCCTTGATGCTCGACTTGGTGGAGGACCGCGCTGTGCCGGTCGTGCGGCTCCAGCATCCTGTGCACGCCCTGCAGACAATCTCCCGTGACCTCAAGCTATCCCAGCCAATCACATTGGCTGACGGCAGCACGATACGCGCCGTTGACGTTCAGCGCCGGTATTGGGAGGCGGCGCAACGGTACCGCGGCCGCGACACGGAGACCGATTGGGTGCTGGATGAGTGGGATACCGTGCTCGATCTGCTCGACTCGAATGCAACAAAACTGCGCGGCCGTCTGGACTGGGTAGCCAAGCTCGCGCTCTTTGCCCAGATCAGCGGCCATGAATCTGTCAACTGGGAAGACCCGGCGGTGCTGCGGCTCGATCTGGCCTACCACATGGTGGATCCTGCGGTGAGCCTCTACCACATGCTGGCACGCAGCGGCCGCATGCAGCGTTTCGTGACGGATGAAGCTATTGACCGCGCCGAGACCACCGCGCCCACCGGCACGCGCGCCGCGGTGCGTGCCGCCTGTCTCGCCAAGTTCGCGCCGCATATTACCGAGATGGAATGGGGCTCCGTTACGTTCCAGCACAACGGGACGCCCTTTACGCTCACCCTAGCCGAACTATCAGGGGCCACGGTGGCGAGACAGCAACAATTGATCGATGCGTGTCAGACCGTTGACGAACTCTTCCAAGCAGTGCAACAAGGAGGTGGCGCGTGACGTGGTATGCTGAGAAGAAATCACAGACGGACAGTTCTACAGGTGCAGCGTTGAGACAAGCCAGCCCGAGCACTCGCCGGTTGATCGTGGCGGGAACCGAAGCGCCGACAAAGACGCCCACGGAGGCCCCGGACAAGACTGAGGCCGATGATCTCGACGAAGAGATCAAGCGCATCATCCGCGAGGTGCCCGATCCCACGCCGCAGCCCGGCGGAGAGTAGCCAAGGCACACGCTATCCGGCAACACCAACGCACATGGCGGAGTCCCCCGCAGTGCACTGCATGGCGTATTCCCCTAATCTCCAATAAGGAATTGCAAGCCGGTCAATGAAGGCAGATGCGCCGGCCTTGGAAAAATGTCTGATCAGTACCCAAGATTCCGGTCCGCGCGCTATCGATTATCATCTAGAGCATAACGCAGGATACGTCCCTTAGAATAAGAGTGCCGGGACTGTCACTACCTCTGATGTAGCCTCCGATCTCTCAGCGCCTCGTTGGTGCAGACTATCACCATCCTTTTGGAAATGCGGTATGGAAGACGCACTGTTCGGCACGGAAATCGAATACGGTTGCGTGGGCGATGTGCAGCCCGTGCGGGCGGCGCTGCTGGTGAAGGACGCCATCTTTCGCGGGTGCCGGCACGGGCTGATAGACCCGCCGCCGCGCGAATGGGGCGAGGTGCCGGGGAACGGCGGTTTTCTCTTCAACGGCGGGCGCATGTACTTGGACCTCGGCCACCTGGAGCATGCCACCGCCGAGTGCCGCACGCTCACGGACATCGTCGCCCACGAGCGCGCCGGTGAAACCATCGTCAACCAGGCCGTGCGGGACGCCGAGCTAGAGTCGCAAGCCTATTTCGTTAAGAATAATACCGACTATTTCGGCCACACCTTCGGCTATCACGAGAACTACTGCATCCGGCAGAGTCCCTACGACAGCGGTCTGGTGGACGGTATGCTGCCCTTTCTCGTAACTCGCCAGATTTACACGGGAGCAGGCTGTCTGCTCCCGCGCGGCGACGACACCCCGGCCGCTTTCGCGCTCTCACAGCGTGCGCAGTTTGTAACCATAGACGTGAGTCACCGGGTGCGCTTTGGGGGCCGGCCCATCATCAATTTGCGGGACGAGCCGCTGGCGGAGCGGCAGTACCGCCGTCTGCACGTGATTGTCGGCGACGTCAATCGCTCGGAGTACACGACGGCACTCAAGATCGGCACGACCGCCCTGGTTGCCCAGTTGCTGGAGCAGGGCTGGAGCCCGCAGCTTGTGCTCGCCGATCCGGTACGGGACTTACGCCGCATTGCGGCAACCACCGGCGGCAGATGGACGGTAGGCACAGAGACCGACGAGTATATTCCCGCGATTGAGGTGCAGCGCCGCTACCTTCGTGAAGCCGAGCGCCGCTTTAGCGGGCGTGACGCGGATACGGAATGGACTCTGGAAAACTGGGAATGGGTGCTGGAGCAACTGGAGAGCGATCCGGCGCGGCTGGACGGCTACTTGGATTGGGTGACCAAGCATGAGCAAATCAAGCGTTACGCCGGCACCGGCACGGCGTGGACCGACCCGGACTTGATAAAGCTCGATCTCTCCTATCACCAAATAGATCCGTCGATCAGTCTCTTCGACGTACTGGCCAAGCGGCACCGCAACCTCTACTGGGCGGATAGCGACACCGTTTTCACCGCCGCGACGCAAGCGCCGCCCGACACCCGTGCCCACGGACGCAGCCAGGTGCTCCGCGCCCTTGCCGCCGCCGGCGCGGATACGGCTATCCCCTGGCAAGACCTGCGATTAAATCTGGAAAACCTCATGTGGGACCGCCGCTACTTCTTTCTGGCCTATGACTACGTGGACGACTGGCAGGACGTGGCCGCTAACGGTAGCTGGGATGTCATACCCTACGTGCTGGACTGGAAAGCCATCGCCGTGCACGGCCGGGTGCTGGAAATGCCAAACCCCTTTGCCACCTACGACGACGAAGCGCAGCGCTTTGGAGAGAGCATTCCAGACATCTTCGAGGAAGAGGCGGCAAACTGACCGGGGCGTTCATTCTATGCCAGTCGTGCCCCTGCCGTTCATACTTCGACAAGCTCAGTACGAACGCATGATGAAGGGCTGACTACCCCATCGCCTGCGAATGTAGCGCGGGGGCTTGTCCCCCGCTCCGATCTTTTGCCGGAAACCAATCGTTAGGTTGCTGTAACTAGGTTGCCCAACTCTGTTCGTCATACGCGGTAGGGGCACGGCATGTCGTGCCCCTACCATCTCATTTGTGCGCGAGTGCTGCGAAACGCTACGACTTGCGCCGCCAGACCGTGCCGCCGGGTGAATCCTCAAGCGCGATACCCAACTCCGCCAGTTGGTCACGTACCTTATCTGCGAGGGCAAACTGCTTTTCCTTGCGCAGGTCAGCCCGCAGTTCCACGAGCAGGTCGATAAATCCGGCGGCGTCGCCGTCACCGGCTGCCATTTCGGCTTCCAACACTTCCTGCAAATCAATGCCCAAGATGTCGGCCAGGTTCACCAGGCTTTCCTGTGCGGCTTGCAGGGTCGAGGGTTGGGCGTTTGCCCCCAGACGGTTGATCTCGCGCACCAGTTCGTAAAGCTGCCCCAAGGCCCCGGCGGAGTTGAAGTCGCTATCCATGGCGGCGAAGAAGCCTGTCCTTGCCTGCTCGGTCGCTTGAACAAGCGCAGCGTCCGTGACCCCGTCTCCCTCCGGTTGCACGCGCAACGCGCCGGTCAAGCGTGCCATGCCGGCGCGTGCCTGTTCGAGATTGTCCGGCGCATAGGATAGGGGTGAGCGGTAGTGCACTGAGAGCAGGTAGAGCCGCAGCACCGGACCGCTGTATTCCTTGAGAATGTCTTCTATCGTGATGAAGTTGCCGGTTGAATGTGCCATTTTCTGGCCGTTGATCGTGAGCAGTCCGGCGTGCAGCCAGTACTTCGTGAAGGGGTTCTTACCCGTAAACGCCTCGCTCTGCGCGATTTCGTTCTCATGGTGGGGAAAGATAAGGTCTGCGCCGCCGCTGTGAATGTCGATCTGTTCACCGAGCGTCTCATAGATCATTGCGCTGCATTCGATGTGCCAGCCGGGGCGTCCCTGTCCCCACGGGCTCTGCCACCAGGGTTCGCCGGGCTTTGCTGGTTTCCACAGGGCAAAGTCGCGTGGGTCGCGCTTGCCGGGCTCATCGTCCACCCGGCCGGAGGCGCCCGCCTGGATGCCGCTCTCCTCGGTACGAGTGGAGAGTTCGCCGTATGGCGAAAAACCCGGCACCGAGAAGTAGACCCCCTCCTCGGCTGTGTACGCGGCCCCCCTTTCGATCAACCCCTCGATCATCGTGATGATCTGCGGCATGGTCTCCGTGACTTTCGGGTATTCATGCGCTCGCAAGACACCGAGGTTGCCCATCACCGCATCGTAGGCGTCCGTATACCTCTGCGCTACTTCCTCCGAGGAAACGCCCTCGCGTTCCGCCGCCTCAATGATCTTATCGTCAACGTCGGTGATATTCTGCACGTGCTGGACTTCATAGCCTTGGTAGGTGAGATACCGCCGGACCATGTCCATGGCCACATAGAGGCGGGCATGGCCGATGTGCGGTTCACGTTTCGGCGTCATGCCGCAGACGTACATCTTGACGTGCTTGCCATCAAGGGGCGTGAACGGCTCTCGTCCGCCGCCGAGCGTATTGGAAATGTTAAGCGTCACGGCACCGCTCCAGCGCCTCTTCGTGCTCTGCCGACGCGCCGTCTTTCTCGAAGCGCGCCAGCCGCGCCTCCAGGTCTACGACGCGTTTCTGCAAAGCGTAGAGCGCTTCGGCCATGGGGTCGGGCTGCACCACGCGCGCGCTCTCTCCGGTGTGGGGGTCGCGCATGGCGACCACGTGGCCCGGCACGCCTACCACGGTGGCGTGGGCCGGCACGTCGTTTACTACGACGGCCCCGGCGCCAATGACACAGTCTTCGCCAATCGTCACCGGTCCCAGAATTTTTGCCCCTGCGCCCACCACGACGTTATCGCTCAAGGTGGGATGACGCTTGCCGGTATGGCGTGTCTGCGCGCCCAAGGTCACGCCCTGATACAACGTCACGTCTTTGCCGATTTCCGCGGTCTCGCCGATTACGACGCCCATGCCGTGATCGATGAAGAGGCCCGGACCGAGCTTTGCCCCGGGATGAATCTCGATGCCGGTGAGAAAGCGGGCGAGATGGGAGATAAAGCGCGGTACAACCGGTACGTCCGCCTGCCACAGCGCGTGCGTTAGCCGATAGAACCAGATCGCGTGCACGCCCGGATAGGCCAAGATGATTTCGATTACGTTGCGCGCGGCAGGATCACGTTCGAGCGTTACGCGGATGTCCTGCCGCAGCGCGCGGAGAATGCTCATAAGAAAACTTCCCTCATTACAACACTGCGCATCAGTGATCAATGGATTGCGCTACGTGGCCTGGCGGCCGCGCGCAATCATCCACAGCCCCTAGCGGGGCGGAATACACGCGCAGTCTTGCAGCGAGGGATCGTGCATGAGGAGCGCCACGGCGTGCGCCGCGATGCCGCGACCGGCGCCGATGGCGTCCAGTCCTTCTGTGGTGGTGGCTTTAATGCCTATGTTCATTGCTTCTATCCCCAGCGTGCGAGCAATGGCAGCTTGCATCGCAGGTATGAAGCTCGCGAGCTTGGGTCCTTGCGCCAAAACTGTACTGTCTACGTTGACGATGCGCCACTGCCTTTCAGTCAGTAGCTTAAGCACATTGTCTAACAATTGCAAGCTATTTGCACCCGCGTACTGCGGATCGTCCGCGGGAAATTGACGACCGATGTCGGGCAACGCCGCGGCGCCGAGCAGTGCGTCGATGATGGCATGCACCAAAACGTCAGCGTCGGAATGACCCGCCAGGCCTTGCGTGTGCGGAATACGGACACCACCGAGAATGAGCGGACGATCAGGGACGAGGCGGTGCACGTCATAGCCTATGCCGATACGGAGCGGGGGCAATGCGGGCGCTCGGTCAGTCGCTTCGCTTGCATCCTGTTCAGCAGGCGGTGTTTCCGTCGGCGCTGCCTCCATTACGCGTCTCCGTCGTTCCGCTGCGAGCGCACATGGGCCACGCCACTGCGCGCAAGCCACTGGGCGAACGCCAAGTCCGTTGGGGTGGTAATTTTCATGTTAGCATAGTCGCCCGGCACCACATGGATGGGCGCGCCCACAGCCTCCATCACGGCGGCGTCATCCGTGAAGGACGCCAGGTGCGCGTGCTGCTCTCGGTACACCCGCTCTAGCAAAGCACGGGCGAATATCTGGGGAGTCTGCACGGCGCGCAAGGTGTCACGCGGCAGTGTTTCGCAGGCTTGGTCGTTCGCGTCAACGCGCCGGATAGTATCGGCGCACGGTACACCCGGCACCGCCGCGCCGTGTTGCTGGGCCGCGGCCAGTGTGCGGTCGATAAGCTCCCGGGACACGAAGGGACGCGCCGCATCGTGCACGGCCACGTAGGCAGCCGGGATACCCTGCAGCGCGCGAAGACCGTTGGCTACTGAGTGACTCCGGCTCGCGCCACCCGCGCAGATCGCGCTCACTTTGCGCCAACTACGCTCTTGGGCAAGCGCTTGGCAGTATGCAACTCGCTCGTCTGCTGCGACGAGAATAATCGTATCGACCGTACCCGCTGCTTCGAAGACCTCCACGGTCGCGGCAATGACCGGTCGACCGTCCAGCAGCGCGTAGAGCTTGTCGCTTCCCTGCATGCGGCGGCTGCGTCCACCGCCGACTATGATTACCGCCAAGCTAGTATCGGTCACAAGCGGAGGTCTCCTATTGCGGAGACCTTTGCGAAACCCTTGCCGAACGGAAAAGTCCCCTCTCCCCGAGGGAGAGGGCTAGAGCCTGCCCCGTACTTGATACGGGGGTGAGGGTGAATTCCCGCAATCCGGCCCTTACACTATCGGTTTGGCCCCGATACGTACAGGTTCCGCAGGGAAGGGAACTGGCTAGGCAAGGCTCCCCTCACCCCGACCCTCTCCCCAAGGAGAGGGGGCTATTGTTGTGTCTCCGTCAAAAGTTACGCAAAGGTCTACGGTGGGAAAGTGTCTTCGAGCAAGTTCACTGTAGTGCACTGCGCCGCGCCTCGCTACCGGCGTGTGGCCGCACCTTCCGCATCTTCACGGGCATCTTCGCGCGCACCTTTGTTGGCGCCAGCGCCGCTCTTCGTTGGCGTCTTGCCCAAAGCAAGACGAATCGCTTGCCGCACGCTCTCGGCGCGGGAAATTTCGGGTTGGGTATCACCAAGGGCGCCGAGCTTGCTTGTGCGGGGCAGCAAGGCTCGGCTGTACCCGCGACGCGCTGCCTCTTGTACACGTTCTTCCAGCTTGAAGACGCTGCGCAGTTCGCCCGCCAGACCGACTTCCCCTATCGCGACCAGATCGCCCGGCAGCGCCACGTCTGCCACGCTGGAAGCGATTGCCAGACAGACTGCCAGGTCCACGGCGGGTTCGTCGAGTTCTAGGCCGCCGACCACGTTGACGTAAACGTCCTGATCGGCCAAACGCAAGCCCGCGCGCTTGGTAAGCACCGCAATCAGCATGTGCAAGCGGCTTTGATCGAAGCCGTTCGCCATGCGGCGCGGCACCGCCAAGGGACTGTAGGTCACCAAGGCCTGCACCTCGACCAGGAGAGGCCGCGAACCCTCCAGCGGCACGGCAATGGCCGACCCCGGTACCGGCTCACGCTCCGCCAGGAAGGCTGCCGACGGATTGGGTACCTCGACCAGTCCCCGCTCCTGCATGGCGAAGATGCCTACTTCATTCGTGGAGCCAAAGCGGTTCTTGGTGGCTTTGAGAATGCGGTAGTTATGGTGCTGGTCGCCGGTCAGCGCCAACACCGTATCCACCATGTGCTCCAGCGTCTTCGGCCCGGCCACGGTGCCTTCCTTTGTGACGTGGCCGACCATGAAGAGCGTGACTCCCGTCTGTTTCGCCAGGGCCACCAACTGGGACGCGCACTCGCGCACCTGCCCAATGCTGCCCGGCACACCGGTAAGCTCCGCGCTGACGAGGGTTTGAATCGAATCGATGATGACGAGGCCGGGACGCACCTGCGCGATAGCATCCAGGATGTCTTCCAGGCCGATCTCGGCGAGGACGTAGAGTTCCTGCGGATCGAGACCAAGCCGCGTCGCCCGCAAGCGAATCTGCGCCGCACTCTCTTCTCCCGACACATAGAGCACCGGCCGATCGGCGTGTGCTAAGGCGATGGCAAACTGCAGCAAGAGCGTGGACTTGCCGATGCCGGGATCGCCGGAGAGAAGCACCGCGCTCCCCGGCACCAGGCCGCCGCCCAGGACGCGGTGGAGTTCACCGATTGGCACCGCGATGCGCATGAGGTCGCTGGGCGGGATGTCTTGGAGCTTCTGCGCTTGCGGCACGGCGGCAGACGCGCGCTGTCTTGAACGCGCCGCGCCGGCCGCGCCCTCGCGTTGCACGCTCTCCACCAAGCTGTTCCACGTCTGGCAGGAGGGGCACTGCCCGGCCCACTTGGGGGATTCATACTCGCATTGCTGGCAGACGAATACGCTCTTGGTCTTGCTCACTGGTCACCTTATTTGCCACCGCTCAGTCGCGGCTGCATAGTCCATGGGCGCTTGTTACAGAACCTACACACGTATTGTAGCGAAAGCAGCCGTGTCGCTCCCAGGCGAAACCATTGTGTAACGCTGACGTGCATGCGGAAATCAGTTGGAATGGTGAAGATCCCCCTCACCCCGGCCCTCTCCTCCGGGAGAAGGAGTCTCTTTCGCCTGCGGGCCTGGGTTGTGCAAAGGTCTCTCCGGGAGTGGGAGTCTTATCACCTGCCGTCACAGGATGCGCAAATGTCTCGAATGACTACAATGCAAACAGCCCGGCAATTGCCGGGCTGTTGATTTTCGATCCAAGTAAAGATGTTTTGATTAGGTCTGCTCCACCAGCATCCGCACTTCCAGCCGCAATTCCTCACCATCGCGGTCCACGGTTATGGTATCCCCCGCGTGGAATTTCTCCGCCAGCAGACCTTCCGCAAGCTCATTCTCAATCAGGTTTTGAATAACCCGCCGTAGCGGTCGGGCGCCGTTATCGGGATCGTACCCTTGCTCCACCAGCAGTTCTTTCGCGTCGTCGGTAACTTCCAGCGTAATCTCCTGCTCGGTAAGGCGCGCCCGCACTTCGTCAAGCTCAATGTCCACGATCTTGATGATGTCCTCTTTTGACAGGTGGTGGAAGACGACCACGCTGTCCACGCGATTGAGGAACTCAGGCCGGAACGTCTTCTTGATTTCCGCCATCACGCGTTCCCGCATCTCTTTGTAGAGTTGTCCCTCGGTGCGCAGGTCGGTGGCTTCCAGCCGGAAACCGACGGCGGCGTCGCGCTTAATGAGGTGCGCGCCCACGTTCGAAGTCATGATAAGGATGGTATTGCGGAAATCCACCGTGCGGCCTTTACCGTCGGTAAGCCGCCCGTCCTCCATGATCTGGAGCAGCACGTTGAAGACGTCGGGGTGGGCCTTTTCAATTTCGTCCAGGAGCACCACCGAGTAGCTGCGCCGCCGCACCGCTTCGGTGAGTTGGCCGCCCTCTTCATACCCCACGTAGCCCGGCGGCGCGCCGACCAAACGCGAGATCGTGTGCTTTTCCATGTACTCCGACATGTCGAGCCGGACCATGGCGTCGCTGCTGCCGAACATGAACTCCGCCAGCGCCCGGGCCAGATATGTCTTGCCGGAGCCGGTGGGACCGACGAAGATGAACGAACCGATGGGCCGTTTCGGGTCTTTCAGACCGGCGCGCGCCCGGCGCACGGCCTTGGAGACGTTGCTGATGGCCTCTTCCTGGCTCACCACTTTTTTGTGTAAGTTCTCTTCCATGTGAAGCAGCCGTTCCGACTCCTCCTGGGCGATGCGCGTCACCGGAATGCCCGTCCACATAGAAACTACGGTCGCCACGTCTTCTTTGGTGACCTCCGGCCACTTCTCTTCCGTGTTCGGCCAGTCGGATTCGAGGTCTTCGATCTTCTTGCGCAGTTCCGTTTCCTTCTCGCCAAGACCTACCGCCTCGTCGTACTGGCGGCTCTCGATGGCGTCCTCTTTTTCGCGCACGATGCCGTCCAGGTCTTTCACGGCGTTGCGCAAAGCGTTCGAGGTGTTGGCCTGTTGAATGCGCACGCGGGAAGCCGCCTCATCGATCAAGTCAATCGCCTTGTCCGGCAGGAAGCGGTCGGTCACGTAGCGGCCTGACATCTCCGCCGCTACCTTGACGGCTTCATCGATGATGTGCACTTTGTGGTGCTCTTCATAGCGTTCCTTTACGCCCTGGAGCACCGCGATGGTTTCCTCGATGTCGAGTTCGCGCACGTGCACGGGCTGGAAGCGGCGCTCTAAGGCCGCGTCGCGCTCGATGTACTTGCGGTATTCGTCCAGTGTGGTCGCGCCGATGCATTGCAGTTCGCCGCGCGCCAGTGCCGGCTTGAGGATGTTGGCCGCATCCACCGCGCCTTCCGCCGCGCCGGCGCCAACGAGCGTATGGAGTTCGTCGATGAAGAGCATACAGTCGCCGGAACCGCGAATCTCTTCAAGGATCTTCTTGAGGCGTTCTTCAAACTCGCCGCGATACTTCGTGCCGGCGACGAGCGCGCCAATATCGAGGGTAAGCAGCCGTTTGCCAAGGAGCGTCTCCGGCACGTCCCCCGTCACGACCCGCTGCGCCAACCCTTCCACAATCGCCGTTTTGCCGACACCGGGTTCGCCGATGAGGGCCGGATTGTTCTTCGTGCGGCGTGAAAGAATCTGCACGACGCGCTCGATCTCCTGTTGGCGTCCGATCACCGGATCGAGCTTTTCTGCGCGGGCCGCCGCCGTGAGGTCGATGCCCATCTGGTCGATGAGGGGCGTGCGCGAGGAAGACTGGCGGCCGCTGCTCTCTTGCGTCATGCGCGAGGGCTGCTGGCTCACCGATTGGATGACCTTCTGCCGCACCTTTTCCAGGCTGACGCCCAGGCTTTCCAACACCCCGGCCGCGATGCCTTCGCCTTCCCGCACCAAACCGAGGAGCAGGTGCTCGGTGCCGATGTAGTTGTGTCCTAAGCGCCGCGCCTCTTCATTGGCAAGCTCGATGACTTTCTTGGCGCGGGGCGTCAGGCTGATGTCACCGACGTTCACGCGCTCGCCGCGGCCGATGATGAACTCCACGGCGCTGCGCACTTTCGTGAGGTCTACGCCCATGTCGTAGAGCACCTTGGCGGCGATGCCCTCGCCTTCGCGCACCAAACCGAGGAGCAGGTGCTCGGTGCCGATATAGTTGTGGTTGAAGCGGCGCGCCTCTTCTTGCGCAAGCATGAGCACCCGCTTCGCTCGGTCCGTATACTTGTCGAATAAGGGACTCACGACGCTTCTCCTTGGCTCACCGCTTGTCTAACCTGTTGGCGCACTCTTTGCAGATTCGCGCCCAGACGCTGCAAGATGCTCGCGCCAAGCCCTTCGCCTTCGCGCACGAGGCCCAGCAGCAAATGGCCGGTGCCAATTTCATTGTGCCCCAACCGGTGCGCTTCTTCAGCCGCAAGGCCCAGCGCTTTGTTGGCGCCCGGGGTAAAGCCTAATCTGGCTTCGGCAGCGCCCTCTCTGGGACTTGCGCCAAACTCCAACGCGCTGCGCACTGCGGAAGGGTGCGCGCCCAAGCTTTCCAAGATGCCTGTCGCCATCCCTTCGCCTTCAGCTACGAGACCCAGGAGCAGGTGCTCGGTGCCAATGTAGTTGTGCCCCATCCGGCGCGACTCTTCAGCCGCTAGCTCGATAACTTTCCTTGCATGCGGCGTCAGGCTGATGTCCCCAACTTCCGCGCGTTCGCCGCGCCCAACGATGAACTCTACGGCGCTGCGCACTTTGGCGAGGTCCACGCCCATGCCGTTGAGCGCCTTCGCGGCCGGTCCCTTGTCCACGCGCACCAGGCCGAGGAGCAAGTGCTCGGTGCCAATGTAGTTGTGGTTGAAACGGCGCGATTCTTCCTGCGCAAACATGAGCACCCGCTTCGCTCGGTCCGTATACTTATCGAACAGGGGACTCATGGAACATCTCCCTGACTCAATTGCCGCAGGTTATTCTCTGGACGCTCCAACACCCACACGAGAACGGCATCCCAGCCGTATCTCGATGTCTCTAGCTCTGCCTAGTCGCTTCCAGTCTCTGCCTCGGTTTCAGGCGCAGCCACGGCTTGCTCCGGCTCCTCGCTCGGCGCCAATTCTTCACCCTCCGGCTGCGCCATCAGGTGACCCAACCTCTCTTCCAAGTCTATGGGTGACAGGCGCATGCGGTGGCGTTGGGGATCGGCGCTGAGCACGCGGAAGGTAAGTTCATGTCCTTCCTGCAAGAGGTCGCGGCCCTCGAGAGACATTTCCGAATTGTGCGCCAGTCCCTCGATGCCGTCCTCGACACGCACGAAGGCCCCAAAGGGAGCTATCTTGATTATAATGCCGGGCACCTCTATACCCACCGGATAGCGCGCCTCGATGCCTTCCCACGGGTCTTTTTCGGTGCGCTTGATCGAGAGGCCGATCTTCTTGCTCTCGTGATCCAAGCTGAGGACGCTCACTTGTACCTTTTCGCCGACGTGGAGCACCTCGCCTGGATCCTCAACCCGGCTCCAGGAAATCTCAGAAATGTGCACCAAGCCGTCGGCGCCGCCCAAGTCTACAAACGCGCCAAAGCTGCACAGGTTGCTCACCACGCCCTCGCGGGTCTGGCCTACTTCGAGCTCCTTGAGCAACTGCTCGCGCTGTTGCGCCCGCATCTCGCGTTCCGCGAGACGCTCGGAGAGAATCAAGCGATTGCGGCGACGGTCCACCTCGATGATCTTCAGCTTAAGTTCCCGTCCGATGAGTTCGGAGAGGCGGGCCAAGAGGTCTTCTTCGCTCGCATCCCGGTTCGGCGGCCGCTCCAAAGAGACGAGTTGGGAGCTTGGCACGAAGCCGCGCAACCCAATGTCAACGATCACGCCGCCCTTATTGGCATCAATGACGGAGGTTTCCAGGATTTCGCCGTTGTGGTAGCGCTCTTCGATTTCCCGCCAGGCGCGTTCCGCCATGGCGCGTCGGATCGAAAGGAGCGCGTGCCCCTCGGCAGTTTCCGGATTTACAACGTAGACCAGCACTTTTTCACCAACGCTCATGTCGAGCGCTTCATCCATGCGCGCGAGTTCCCTGCCCGATACGATTCCTTCCGCCTTGAGACCGATATCCACCATGATCTCATCGGCGGCCGCCTGCACCACTACGCCCTCAACCACGTCGCCGCGCCGCACGGTGCGAATGGAATTCTCGATCTCGCCCAACAGGGACTCCATCGTCATCGGGTCTGCTGTCGTTGGTGTTTCTGACACTGGTTACCTCTACTCTATTCCACGATTTGCTTTGTCAGGCAAAGCGTATCAAAGCCCACGTATTCACTGTGGTCTGGCACCATTATAGGCATTGTCAGAATGAAAAGTAAAGAACGGAGCCCGCGCCTATTCGTCCTTTCGCCCATCTGGTATGCTGTGAACACACAGCCACTACTGAGGAGAACGGCGCATGTCGATGAAGATGCTGCGGCAGATGCAGCAAAAGATGACGAAGATTCAGGAAGAATTGGAACGAGAGACGGTGGAGAGCACGGCAGGCGGCGGAGCGGTAAAGGTCGTGATGACCGGCCACCAGAAAGTGCATGCTATCGAGATCCTCCCCGACGTCCTCGAGGCAACCGTGACCCCGGAGGGTGAGGTGGACGAGGAGGGCGTAGCCATGTTGCAAGACTTGCTGGTCGCCGCCGTCAATGATGCCGTGGCAAAGTCGCAGGAGCTTGCGGGCCGCCGCCTTTCGGCAGTCACGGGCGGCATGAACATTCCCGGCCTGACCTAGTCATCCTCTCACCATGGTTCTGCTCTGATGGTTCACCCTCTCCCCGAGGAAACCTTTGCACAACCCACGCCGGCAGGCGGGAAGACTCCCTCTCCCTGGGGAGAGGGCCGGGGTGAGGGGGAAACTGCGTTGGGCCAGCCCAATACCAATAGAAACGGCATGAACCCTCACAATTTCTCACGCAAGGAGACAGCATAGCGATGGCACGGATGAGCCTGCCCGCACCGGTAGCGCGGCTCATCGAGGAGCTATCCCGGCTGCCCGGCATCGGCCCGCGTACGGCGCAACGACTCGCATTCTATCTGCTCCGCTCCTCACCGGACCTTGCCCGCAACCTCTCGACGGCTCTCGTAAATCTGCGCGACCAGACGGTGTGGTGCTCGCGCTGCTTCAACCTAAGCGAAAACGATCCCTGTCCCATCTGCCAGGACCCGGACCGCGACCAAGACCGCATCTGCGTCGTCGAGGAGCCGCTCGATCTGCTGGCCATCGAGCGCACCGGTCTCTATGCGGGTCTCTATCACGTCCTGCACGGGTCGCTCTCGCCGCTGGAAGGCCGCAACGTGGAAGACGTGAAGATTGCCGAACTGGTGGAACGGCTGCAGGCGCATCCTGTCGCGGAGTTGATCCTCGCGATGGACGCCGACCACGAGGGCGATACGACGGCGAGTTACGTGGCGCAGGTGGCTGCCACGCACGCCTCCCGCATCACGCGCCTCGCGCGCGGCTTGCCCACCGGCGCAGACCTCGAATACGCCGACGAAAGCACCATCGCGAGCGCCTTGCAAGGCCGCCAGGACAGCGCTTAGACGATGCCTCGCCGCGATCCCGACCGCGTTTGGGAACTTGTGCGCCGCTACCAGTCGCTTGCCGACCGCTTCCCCCAATTTAGACTGCGTGAGATCGGCGCGGTGGAGCGCTTCGGCCTCCGCTTTCCCATTCTCGCGGTAGCGGTAGGGGAGGGTCCTCGCAGCGCCATAATTCTCGCGGGCACGCATGGCGACGAGATCGCCGGCCCTCTCGCCCTGCTGGAGTTTTGGGAAACGGCGGCAAGCCACGCCTTCATCGAGAACATGCGCTTGCTCTTTCTGCCACTCATCAATCCCTTCGGATTTGCGCGCGGCATTCGCGGCAACGGCGTCGTAGACCTCAACCGCCACTTCGAGCGGCCCACGGCCCAGCCCGAGAATACAATCGTCCTGGACTTCCTCCTGCAGCACCGGGCGGAACTGCTCGTCTCAATGCATGAAGACGTGACCTCATCGTGCTTCTACATGTACGAAAGCGGCGTACGGGAGCGCGCGCTCTTTGCGCGGATCGTCGCTGACGACGTTGCGCTGCTGGATGCCATCGAGTCTCAGGGCTATGCCGTGTGCGGGAGCAACCACGTGGACGGGAACTACAACCGCAGCGGCCTGGTCGTATCCAACCCCGGCTCCGTGCGCGCCAGCCGCTCCGGCGCTCTGGAGCCAACGCTCCTGCGGCATGGCGTCATTCGACGCGTAGTGGGATTTGAGACGCCGGGCCGGCAGCCCCTGACCGACCGCATTCGCCAACAGCAGCTTGCGCTCCAACACGTGCTCCGCTCCTTCCTCGTATAGACGTGCGGGCACATGTGCAGCGCTGTTGTCTGCCACCTAAGGTGACTACTGCGTTAGGTCAGGCTAAATGGCTAGGAATGGGCCGATCGGCAGCGTTTTCCCCTCACCCCGGCCCTCTCCCCGAGAAGAGGGAGCTTTTGGCCAGCGGGCTCGGGTTATGCAAATATCTGCATACTTAAAACGAAAAGCGCCTGCCGAGGCGCTTTTAGAGGCACACTTCGCACGGTTCATGCAACGGCGCGGCCTCTGGAGGCGACGAGCGGAATCGAACCGCTGTATAAGGGTTTTGCAGACCCTCGCCTTACCACTTGGCTACGTCGCCGTTTCTGGATCGAGGAGGTGTTCTCCTCCAAATCTCGATACCTAAAGTATAGTCTTGGGAGGGCAGCGTGTCAAAAGCGAAAACGTGCTATCCTGCCTCTAGGAAGCCTTTGCGTACTTCTGCCAAGCAGTCAGATTGGGGCCGGATCGGCGCTGATTCCCCCCTCTCCCCAGGGAGAGGGTGTCTACTTAGCCACTGCCCGGGTTCTCTCCAGGGAGAGGGGGGCTGCTTGGCCACTGCCCGGGCTCTCCCCAAGGAGAGGGTGTAACTCCTTGCCCTCGGGACCTAGTTATGCAAAGGTCTCCCTAGGGAGTAGACACCTATCGTGCAAGACTGGTATCAGCGACTACAGTTCGACCGCCTCATTGTGCTGAGCGCGATTGCCACGGTCGGCGTGGTGCTTACGTCGCGCGCAACCATGCCGCTCTTGGCCGTCGCCGTGGTTGTTCTGCTCGGTGTCGTGGCAGCGGCTTCGCGGCAAATCGTTGGCGCCCGGCGTGAAGATTCCGCGTGGATGGTAGCGCCGCTCCTGCTCACCCTGGCGAGCGCGCTCTTTTGGGGAACCATCCCCGACGAACGCGCGACGCTCATTGGCAGCGCCCTCTTCGGCGTTCTGTTTCTCTTGGCGATTGTGGATTATCACCAAAACCGCTTCGGCAGCGTCCCGCGTTCACGCACATGGCCCAACCAAGCAATCGTCTATATCGCGCTCTATATGCTCCTGGCCACACTCGATACGTGGGACTTGAATATCGTCCTGCATGCAGCCCTTGCCGCCACCGCCGCGCACGCCGCGAGTATATCCATACTGTTCCGCGAGGGCCTGCCCCGCGCCGCAATCCAAACCTACAGCTTGGTGAGCGCCGTAATCGTAGGCGAGATCGCGTGGGCGCTCAACTACTGGCCCCTGTCGACATTCCAGGAGGCGCTCGCGCTCCTGCTGCACGTCCACGTGGTGCATGGATTTGCACGCGCGCACCACGCGAAGAAGTTCGGCATCGCGGTGGTTTTCGAGTACGGAGCGGTCGGCGCCATTACTGCGGCGCTGCTTCTCTGGACAGTATTTCAGCCGTTGGGCTAAAGCGCGGCCGCATTGCTCCCACCGTGACCCCCGCCGTATTGAGGACCCCCGGAGCATGCAACTCCCGGAGCCGTTCGCTCTGCTCGGAACTAATCACGCGGAGCGCGGCCAGCAGTTCCGGCACGAGGATTGGATGCCCCCGCGCACTGCCGTCTTCCATCTTGATGGCGATGCCCCAGCCCTGGGAGAGCGCGCCGGCGCAGAAGAGCCCTTCCGCGCCGCTCTTGGATACAACGTTATCGCCCGCTATGTCCATGAGGTTTGTCGTGAAGCCGTTGGTGCCGGACACCATTGCCGGATGCGCGCGCATCGCCCGTGAAATGCGCTGGATAGCGGCGTTCCGGCCCGGCGAGACGGCAGCCGGCTGCGCCAGCACGGCGAAAGCGCGCGCAATGTGCCGGAGGGGAATGGCAAAGACCGGCGCGTTGCAGCCGTCAACCGCCACGTACACGTCTTCCGGCGCTACGCCGGCCATTTCCGCCAACACCTGGCGCAGGCGCACCTGCACCGGATGATCCGGCGCGGTGTATCCCTCCGTCTGCCACCCGGCGTGCCGGCAGAGTGTCAGCATGCTGGCATGCTTGCCGGAACAGTTATTGTGAATCTTACGCGGCGGCTCACCGGCGCGGATGAGCGCCTCCGCGCTCGGCGCGTGTGTCGGCGCATGGATGCCGCACGCCAGCGCTCCTTCATCTAAGCCGATCTTCTGCAAAATGCTCTGCACGGCGGCGACGTGAAACGGTTCGCCAAAGTGGGACGCGCACATGACCGCAAGCTCGCGGTCGGTAAATCCAAAGCGCTCCGCGGCGCCGCTCTCAGCCATTGCGAGCGCTTGGATTGGTTTCGCGGAGGAACGCAAGAACGTGACCCGCTCCGGGTCGCCGGCGGCGTAGAGGACGCTTCCGGTTGCATCCACGACCGCGGCGTGGGCGCGGTGCACGCTTTCCACAAGCTCCCCGCGCGTCACCTCGATCTGCAAGGGTTCAGGCATGAATCGCTCCTATGTCCTTTTCAGCACGTGCCAGCGTACCATAGAATGGCGGTAGCGTGGCTGCGGGCACATACGGCGGTAAGTGGCGTGGCAACGATGCCGGACGGGATACTATAAAGCTTCTCGATAATGAAGAAGGGAAGGTTGCAACCATGGGACGTCTCAATATCGCATTGATCGGCGCGGGACGGCGGGGCGGAGGCGCTCACGCTCCGGTTATTGGCGCCCTGGACGATGTATTCAACTTTGTGGCGGTATGCGACGCCAAGGAGGAACGGGCGCAAGAGGTGGCGGCCCGCTATGGTTGCAAGGCGTACACGTCCGCGCGCGACCTCATCAAGAGCGAAACGCTCGACATTGCCGACATCGTTGTGCCCGGAGACGCGCATCACGCCCTGAGCTGTTTCTTCTCGTCTCATGGCGTCCACCAGATCGTCGAGACACCGATCGCCGTCACCCTGCCCTTGGCCGATCTCATGATTGAGACCGCGCGGCAGAACGGCGTCAAGCTTGAGGTGGCAGAGAACTATCACCGTCAACCGCTCATGCGCCTGCGGCAAGCGGTCATCGACTCTGGTGCTATCGGCGCAGTCAGCCGCATCTATCGCATCTTCGAAGAGGGCGGTTTCCACGGTATGAGCATTCTGCGCCTCTGGGCGGGGGCCGAGCCCACGGGCATCATGGGCATATCGCATACCAGCCCGGTCGTTCCCATTGTCGACTTCAGGCTGCGGCACCATGCAGACGAACGGCTCTCGATTGGCATCATTGAATTTGCCAACGGCGTGGCAGCGCTGTCCGCCTATTCCAATGTCATCCATGCGCGGGCACTGGGTCGCGGCGCGTTTCGCTTCTCGCAGATTGACGGTACGCACGGGGCAATTGTGGGCGATGAAGTCCACGCTGTTGCCGCTGACGCCCTGCAGTCCGGCGCGCAGAGTACGCCGGTGCTGCCACAGCGGGTGACGAGCGAGAGAAACGGGATAGAGATTCTCGAGCGTCTTGAAGTGCCCCTTTCCGATCGGATCGTAACCTGGGAAAACCCCTTTAGCCGTTATCCTTTGACCGAGGATCAAGTGCAAGTGGCCGACGAATTGCTCAGCATTGCTACGGCAGTGCGCGAAAATGCCGAGCCGGCCTACGGCGCGCCGGCCGCGCGGCTCGATCAGGAGATGGACATCGCGATGCTAGAATCTGGGGAGAAGGACCGCACGACTATCTCCCTGCCTCTGCAGCAGCCTACCCAACACGAAGAGCGCATTCATGAGAGTTTCATGGAAAAATATGGTTGCGGGCCCACGGACGTAGACCGGCTTGTGGACACGTTCTTCTATCGCAACTGAGCCGGTTTCCAGTCTCTTGGATGACAAGCGACAAATAAGACCATTGCCGGTACATGAACCTAAGTACGCGAGAGGATTGCACAATGAAACAACCGGTAGTTATTTCGTGGAATGAAGCACGCAAGCGCGTTCATGAACGGGGCTTCTCATTGCCGTTCGTGGGCGAGCAGACCGGCGCCGAAGTGCTGCAACTCCATCTTTCCTCGATCAATCCGGGTGAGGCGGCCCACGAACCCCACGAGCATGAGGGCGAAGAGATCATGTTTCTGATCGCCGGCAGCGGCATGGCAACACTGGGTGAAGAAGAGCACCCCATGGAGGCGATGGCCGCGCTCTTTGCGCCGGAAGGCACGCGCCACGGTCTGCGCAACAATGGCGAGTCGCCGATAACGTATCTGGTGATCCGCACCAGCGAATAAGGGCTACATGCCCACTACGGCCGCGAGCTAAAGTCGAGGGTGCCTTCGCAACGCTCGACGTGCAGTCATTCCGAGCGCGCCACAGCCCCGTGCTTGACACGGGGGAGGAATCTAGAGGTCTTTTACTGAGGTAGCAGAGCAGGGACAGAGTCCTAGATTTCTCATTCCGCTGTGCTCCATTCGAAATGACATGGAGTCGGTCTCGTGGGTAGTGGGTTCCCCAGTGAGTCTGACGAGCGGCACAGCCTACGCATGCCGTGTCGAATCGAGCCGCCTGTCCATAGCGGTCGAGTCCGAAACGACGTGCAGCGGGACTAGGGGTGTTCTCAGGTTCGACTCTGAGGCCGAAAGACCGCCCGAAACGCTTTGACCGTAGATTCAGCGGAGTGCTATAGTAAAATCAGATAAAGGTAAGAAGGATACTACTGGATGCCGAAGAGAACCTATCAACCGAAAGTGCGGCGCCGGTTGCGCAGGCACGGTTTTCGTGCGCGCATGTCCACGCGAGCGGGACGGCGGATCATAAAGCACCGACGGGACAAGCAGCGTACGCGGCTGACCGTCTGAGCCGGCTCGACCTTCTTCATCCTTCCCGTTTCACGCGCGTTCCTGGCGCGCCCCTGCGTGGGAGTACGTGAGCGAGAGCCGCTGAAGTGCATGGTCACTGTACCGGCTCTGCATGAGGATCGAACCAACGGAGAAGATCAAGAAACAACGTGATTTCGCTGCCGTCCTGGCACACGGCAAAGCATGGTCTGCGCACTCCATTAGAGTAGTCGCTAAACCAAACCACCTCACGTTCAGCCGGTGTGGTTTCATTACGTCGAAACGGCTTGGCAATGCTGTAACCCGCAACCGTGTCCGCCGGCGGCTGCGTGAGTCTGTGCGTCAGTACTATCCACACGTACAACCGGGTATGGACCTGGTGTTCATTGCCCGTCGGGGTGCGGTCAGGGCCTCCTTTTGGCAGTTGCACCGCCACGTGCAGACGGCGCTCAGGCGTGCCCGCCTGCTGCCTCCAGAATACGAAGCGCAGCAACCGTAGGATATGTACCGGCACAGTCCCTTACGGAGAGAGGTCAACGCGTGTCCTTCAGCAGCACAGTAGCGCTCCGGCTCATTCAAGCGTATCGGCTGGCGATTTCACCGCTGCTGCCGCCGAGTTGCCGCTACGCGCCTACGTGTTCAGAGTATTGTTACGACGCCATTGCGCAGTATGGACTGCTGCGGGGCGGCTGGCTCGGCATCAAGCGCATCGCGCGCTGCCACCCGTTCCATCCCGGTGGCGTCGATCCGGTGCCGGAGATCGCTTGTGAGGACGCAGCGACAGGCAGCCGTCCACGGCGGACGTAAGCGGAGATGGGACGCGGCAAGGCGGCAACACTGCGCTCATGGCTGTGATGAAACATCCGTGAACGAAGAGCGCCGGCCCGCCGTAAAGACAAGACCGAGAGACTCGGCAGATTTTAAGGAAGAGAAGCGGTTCTAGTGGAATTCTTCAGCACGCTCTGGAACGACATCCTCGTCGGCGGTTTGCAGAGCGGCTTGCTCGGACTCTATGATCTGACCGAACGCATGAACGTGCCGAGTTTCGGCATTGCCATCATTATCTTTACGATAATCGTTCGCCTCATCCTATTCCCCCTTAGTGTCACGAGCCTCCGCTCTTCGCGCCGCATGCAGTTGTTGTCGCCCCAACTGAAGGAGTTGCAGCGGCAACACAAGGGCGACCGCCAAGCCATGGGTCAGGCGCAGATGGCGCTTTATAAGCAGCACGGCGTCAATCCGCTCATGGGCTGCCTGCCCCAACTGGCGCAACTGCCTGTTCTTTTTGCTCTCTACTGGGCCATCATCGGCGTGACAAACGACGAGGCCACGAAAGCCGGCTTGGAGATGGCGTTCCTGTGGCTTGCCGACTTGTCCGTGCCCGACGTTTGGCTGCCGCCCGGCGTGGACCTGCCGTTCAAGCTGCCCGGGGCACTGGCGCTCACCGCCGGCGCGACGCAGTGGGTCGTGCAACGCATGATGATGAATCGCATGACCCAGGACCCGCAGCAGCAAATGATCCAGAACGTCATGCAGTTCATGCCCATCATGATCGTGTTCTTCGCCATGCAATTTCCTGCGGGACTTGCCCTATACTGGGTGGTATCGAATATCTTCAGCATCGGGCAGCAATGGGTGATCATGCGGGATAAGAGCTTAGAAAGACCGCTAACTGCCCCGGCCGCCGCACCCGCAACCACCACCGAGGACGAGAATGGCAAGGGGACAGAAGCGCCACCTGCCGCGCCAGCCAAAATTGAGAACGAGAAAAAGGAACCACCGCAAGCACCCACAAAAACATCAGCGGAAGAGGCGCAGGAACGCCCCAGCGGGCTCTTGGGTGGGTTATCATTTGGGGGAATGAAGCGAACGGCCATACCCGAGCTAACCGAGACGACTCTACAGGAACTCGGCCTGGATAACGCTGACGACCAGGGCAACGGCGTGCCAAAACAAGCGCCCAAAACTGGCAAATCGAGGTCGCGCAAGAGGGAGAAGAAAAAAGGTGGCGGAAAGCGTTGAAGCAACCGGCAAGACCGTGGAAGATGCGATACAGAACGCCCTTGAGGAACTCGGCGCCTCGCGCGAAGCCGTGACGGTCCGGGTTCTCAGCGCGGGCACTGGGGGCCTTTTTGGCATTGGCGGAGAGGAGACCCGCGTTCTCGTGGAACTGAAACCGGAAGGCGCTCCTGAAGAAATTGACGAGGACAAAACCTCTGAGGAACCCACCGCTCCGGAACCGGCGCCGGACGCCTCCGAACTGCCGCTGGCCCAGGAACAGCTTGACGATGCGACAGAGTTGCTCCGCGAGTTCTTTCACCACCTTGGCAGCGAGGTCACCGTTGAGGTGACCGGCACGGACCCGCTCCGGCTCAACGTCTCCGGCGAGGGTACCGACGCGTTCGTCGGCAAGCGTGGCACCACGCTGCGCTCGATTCAGTTCCTCTATAACCTCATGCTGACGAAGCAGCTTGGCGAGCACGATCTCGTGGTGGTAGACATTGGCGGCTACCGCCAGCGCCGCGAGGAGTTGCTCACCGGCATGGCCCGCCGCCTGGCAGACCTCGTTCGCGAGAACGGCAAGGCGATCACCCTGGAAGCCATGCCGCCCCACGAACGGCGCATCATCCACCTTACACTCGCCGAGGACGACGACGTCTCCACCCACTCCACCGGCACCGGCGACGAGCGGCGTGTCGTCATCGAACTCCAGACGTCGGACGCCGAGGCGCAGGAGTAGGCGCTCGGTCCTCTCCGTAACCATAACGAAACCTTTGCCTAGCCTCGGCCGGAGCGCTAAGAATGCTCTCTCTCCTTGGGGGGAGGGTTGGGGTGAGGGGAATTCCTTGCCGTTCCAGCCTATTGGCTTACCCCGCGTCTGTCATTGGCATGTCTCACGTGCCGTCACTCCAGGCGGCTGAGGCGGATGCTTGCATCGCCGGCCGCGAAGCGTTGCAGACGCCCGTCGGTTGTACGTAAACAGAGGAGGCCGTCCCGATCGAGGTCTTCCGCGACGCCGCTGTAGACTTCTCCGCCAAGGGAGACATCCACCACCTTTCCAAGCAAGGACGATCCCGCGCGCCAGGCTTGCCACACCGCGTCCGGCGCTTCCAGCCAGCGGCCGTACCAGCACTCGAATGACCGCAGACTAGCGATCAAGAGTTCTTCGCGGGAGGCGTGGCGCCCCAATGCGTCTGCGAGCGTGGTAAGCGGCTGGTCGAGCGCAAGGGCGGCCGCGGGGAAATTGACGTTGAGACCCGCGCCGACGATTACGCTGTCAGCCGTCATTTCGGCAAGGAGACCTCCGAGTTTCTTACCGCCCAGTACAAGGTCATTCGGCCACTTGATCGCTGCTTGGAGGCCCGTAACGTGCCGCGTGGCCTCTTGCAGCGCCAGCGCCAGCGGCCACAACACGTGCGGCCACCGGTCGCGCGCCGACGTGGGCCGCAAGAGCACCGAGAAGAGCAGGCACGTGTAAGGCGGCGCTTGCCAAGCGCGGCCCTGTCGGCCCCGCCCGGCACTCTGGGCGTCGGCAATGGCAACCACCCCAGGCTCGGTGCCAGCGCGCGCCAGCGCATGGCAGACTGCCATCGTGGAATCGACTTCCGCGCGATAGACCACACTGTGGCCTATGTGTTGCTGGCGCACCGCTTGGGCCACTTCCCGCCAGCGCAGCGGCTCACGCTCTCGTTTCATCGAATGGCTCGCTCGCTTTAGATTTGCATACGGTCAGTGCCACACGGCTACACCGCAAGAATGCACTTGCATATTCTCGACCGCAAGCAGGGATTCCCTATCTGGGAAGACCCCGTATCACATACGGGGCGTGTTTTCGCAGCCGGGACCTGCAGGCGAGCAGACCCCCTTTTCTCTAAAGTGTACAGTCCGGGGTGAGAGGAAATCAGCGCCGCGCCACCCCATGCTATAGTGAAATCCATGATAGGACATTTGGCTGCGCTCTCCGACCAATTTCATGCCCGCCAGCGCCTCTCCTTGCAACGATGGCGCATGCTGGGTTTCTTCGGCATGTTTGCCGTCCTTCTCGTCGCATGGTTCTTGCCTCCCCTGTGGGCGCTTCTGACATTTGGCGCGGTCGCGGGAACCCTGGCCGTTTTTGCCCATCCGGTTGTGGGCGTCGGCATGCTCCTCTTGACCGTTCCTTTTGGCAGCGTGCGCACCATCAGTTTGCCGGACAACGTCGACATTACGATCAACGAACCGCTGATAGCGCTCATCGGCCTCGCCTGGCTGGCGGGTATGCTCGCGGGACGTTGGCACGCGCCCGCGCTGCCCGCACTGACTATACCAATCGTCATCGCGCTCATACCTATGGTGCTTTCGGCGCTCACCGCCGAGAGCCTGCTACTGAGCATCAAAGAGATCAGCAAGTGGGCTGAACTCTTCGTCATCTACCTCGTCACCGCTACCACGGTACGGAGCCGCCGCGTGCTCGCCGGCTTGGTGGGAGTATTATTGCTGGCGGCGCTGGCCGAGGTCGGCATCGGCCTGCTCCAGGTCGCGTTCCGGATCGGTCCGCCGCACTTCCTCGCCGGGGGCATTCTGATGCGGGCGCACGGGACTTTCGGACAACCGAACCCCTATGGCGGCTATCTGGCGCTCATCCTGCCGGTTGCGCTCGCCATGGCGTTAATGGCGCCGCGGCCCGGCTTGCGGCTGGTGGGGTGGGGCATCGCCTTGGCAATCGGGTGCGGCATTCTCGTAAGTCTCTCGCGGGGCGCGTGGCTGGGGACATTGGCGGCGCTGAGCTTGGTCTGGCTGCTCGAAAGCCAACGCAATCGGCTGCGCGCCATTGCGTTGGCATACTGCGGCTTCACCGCAACCCTGATCGTCCTCATCTTGGGCGTGATCCCGGAGGCCGTACTCTCCCGCGTTACCGACCTGTTCGTGTACGGCTCGCGCTTGGCGCAGGAGTTGCGCGCCGGTCCCAACCCCGATAACTGGGCCATCTTGGAAAGGGTCTCGCAATGGTACGCCGGCTGGCGGATGTTCGCCGAAAACCCTTACCTTGGCGTCGGCATTGGAAACTACCCCAAAGCGTATGAGGTGTATGCCCTACCCGGCTGGCCGACGGGCGTCGGCCACGCCCACAACTACTACCTGAATCTGGCAGCGGAAGGCGGGGTGCTCACCCTCATGGCTTTTCTGCTCTTTATGCTCGTGGCGTGGCGTCTGGCCGTACGCGCGTGGCGCCAGTCGCCGGATGCCTGGGGACGCATGTTGGCGCTGGGACTCATGGGCAGTCTGGCCGCCTTCTCCGCGCACAGCCTCGTGGACAGCCTCTTCGTGCACAGCATCGGTATCCTGCTGGGGATACTCTTCGGGCTGCTCTCCGCATTGGAGGATGCCGCGTTTCGGGAGCCAGTCCCATCCTCGTCACGCCGGGAGCACGGCGGCAATGCGGCAGAGTCGACGGTCGAGGCATAAGCCAGCCCCATAAGCTACAGCAGCCTTACCCGTCACTGCTCAAAATAGAGGATGAGAACGCCGTAGCGCGGGGGCTTGTCCCCAATGTTGTCGCATGCGGGGGCAAAGCCCCCACGGACAAAGTGGCAATGAATACCGCGCCTCACGTCCCCGGTAGCGCAGGTTTGTAACCTGCGCCCGCCTGTCGGCGCCTGCCATTTCCCCTCACCCCGGCCCTCTCCCCATGGAGAGGGGGCAGAGCGCACCCAATGAGCGTACCGTCTTAATGCGACAGCATTGGGGCTTGCCCCCCCGCCTAGTGTAAGGAACAAGGAGCGCGTTACCCGGCGATTTCGCATGAGGCGCAGGTTACAGACCTGCGCTACCGGGGAGATGGGTATCCTTTCGTCCATACTCGGGAACGCCAAGGAGAACGGCGCTGGCCGCGCTTAGTTGCGCAGACGCTGCAGCGCCTCTTCGGCCTTTTGGCGCATTTCATCCGAAGCGGGTATGGCAAGTATCCGGTTGAAGTCGTCTATCGCCTTCTGTGTCTCGCCCTGCTTCTCATAGACTTCGCCGCGTTGCAGCAGCGCCTGCGCCAAGCCAGGATCCGTCTCCAACGCACTATTCAGGTCGCGCAGCGCCTGCGCCAGATTGTCTTGAGCGGCCAGTACCGCCGCGCGCGTCACGAGATAGCGCGGGTCGCCTTGCCCCAGGTCGATGGCGCGATTCGCGTCGTCGAGGGCTTGCGGGAGTTGACCCATGGCGCGGTATACCTCAGCGCGCGCCGCATACGGTTCGGGACTCTGCGGCGTAATGTTCATGGCCTGTTGCAGGTCTATCAACGCCTCTTCGTACCGTTCCAACTCTTGGAAGATGCCCGCCCGCGCGACGTAGGGCTGCGGCTGGTCGGGGGCTAACTCCACGGCCTTGCTCAGGTCGGCGAGCGCAGCCTCCAAATTACCCTCTACCTGCTGCAACAAGCCGCGCACGTAGTAAGCCTCGGCATAATCAGCATTGATCTCAACTGCCCTATCCAAGTCATCTATCGCGCCCTGGAAATCATTCCGCGTCAAGCGCAGACTGGCCCGCCGGAAGTAGAGTTCCGGCTCATTGGGACGCAGCCGGATGGCCGTGCCCATGTCCGCCAATGCCTCGTCCATGCGGTTCTGCGCATAGTAGATCGAGGCCCGCGCCAGATAGGCTTCCACAAAGGCCGGATCAAGCTCTATGAGCCGCGTGAGGTCCTCCAGCGCGCCTTGCAGGTTGCCGATGTTGAGGAATATGTTGGCCCGGAAGAAGATGTGGCTGGCATCTTCGGGATCGCGCTCGATGGAGCGGTCCATGTCCCGCAGCGCGCTGGCAATATCGCCCAGTTGCGCGTGCACGAGAGCGCGTTGATGGTACACGTGGGAGTCGTCGGGATATCTATCCACGCCCTCGTTGTAGATTTCCATAGCCGCTTCCAGGTCGCCCTTCTGCAGGGCTTCCTGGCCTTGCGCCAAGAGCTCTTCAAGACCGGCTGCGTCGCCCGACGAAAAGAAGGGGAGACTTGGCGCGCAGGCGCTGAGCGCAAAGGTCAGCAATACTCCTGCCAGTACCAGCCGCCACCAGCTCCATACACGCATGTCGCTTTCACGCTCGCTTTCAGCTTTCGGGTTTACTTAAACTCATTCTACCACCCGAAGTGCCGTGGCGGTGATGGGACGAGGGAGGCTGCGCGGCGGAAAAGAGGCTTTGGACTGCATACGAAAAAGCGTTGCGGGTTTCCCTGAAACCTGGAAACTCTGCCTGAACATCATCGTGACAAAGAAAGATCCGTCCATCCTTCGACATGCTCAGGACGAACGGATCGGCTCACTATAATACTCTATGGCTCTTTCTTGCGCTGGCTTGCGCAGAACGAAAGCTCTTCAAGGTTTCTTGTAAGTGAACGCGAAGCTCTCGGCTAGCCTTGCACCGGATTGCGCAAGGTTCCCAACCGCTCGATGGTGGCCTCGATTACGTCGCCGTCTTTGAGGGAGACACCGGCTGCCTCGCCCACTCCCGCCGGGGTGCCGGTGGAGATCACGTCCCCGGGCACCAACGTGATTATGCGCGTGAGGTACTCGACCAATTCAAAGCAATTGAAGATCATCTGGCCGGTGTTGCCGCGCTGCCGCTCGGTGCCGTTGACGCTGAGCGACATGGCGAGGTTGTGAGGATCGGGAATCTCATCCGCGGTCGCAATGTACGGTCCCATGGGACCGTGACTGTCGAACCACTTGCCATTCAGCCAGTCGAAGAAGTCGTCCATCTCGCGTTCCTCGCGCTCCCACGGCAAGTTCATATCCCGCGACGAGATGTCGTTGAAGATCGTGTAACCGGCAATGTGGTCGGGCGCGTCGGCGGCGGAAATGTCGCGGCCGGTCTTGCCGATGACGGCGGCCAGTTCCAATTCCCAGTCCACATTCTTAGACATTTCCCACAGCCGCACCGGTTGGTTCTGCCCCACGAGCACCGAGTTGGGCTTCCAGAAATAGCGAGGTGTCTGGTGCGACTTTTCCGGCGGTTCGCCGCCGCCCTCGCGAATGTGGTCGGCGAAGTTACCCGCCAAGCAGATGACCTTGTCCGGGCGCGTAATCGGCGGCAGGAGTTTCACGTCGCCGGCGGCATGGGCAAATGATGCGGAGCCGCCCTGCTCTTGCGCAAATGCCAGGACGCGGCGCGCTTGCCCCAAACCGACGTCACCGAGCTCTAGCAATGCCTTGACTTCGTTTGGCAACTTCGCGCCGGCCGCGCCGGCTTGTGCCGTAAACGCATCGGCGGCTTCCTGCAGGTCATAGACGTGGTCTCCGTCCAGCAGACCCGCCCGCGGGCCACTGTCGTTTGCGTAGGTGACAAGTTTCATGAGTCTCCCCTTCTTCTTTCTTAGTAGCAGTATCCATCTATACCATACAGAGGCAGAGCGAGACGTGCACCCCGCTGACCGTCATGCGCCGCCATTACCCTGCCCCTGTTTTGTACCGTGCCTACCCGCCAAGTATACTGACAGGCAAGTTTACGTACAGACTATACGAGGGTGAGGTGATGAGATCGTGAAGCCAATCCGCTGTGCCGTGCTTGGTACCGGGCATTCGCATGCCTTAGGCAAGCTCAACGTAATGCGCAACTTTCCTGAATGGGAACTGGTGGGCGTCTGCGAGCCGGACGATAGCTGGCGGCAGCAGCGCCAGCAGGAGGAGAGCTGGCAAGGCCTCACATGGCTGGAGGAAGCGGAAGTCTTCGACGACCCCACTATCCAGATGATTGCCGTCGAGAGCGAGGTGCCCCAATTGCTGCCGCTGGGCGAGAAGGCCATCGCTGCCGGCAAGCACATCCACCTCGACAAGCCGGCGGGCATGGACCTCCCCAGGTGGCGCGCGTTGCTCGACAAAGCGGCGCAGCAGGGCCTCATCATTCAGATGGGCTACATGTTCCGCTACAACCCCGGCTTCAACCTGGTGCGTCAGGCAGTGAGCGAGGGCTGGCTGGGCGACGTGCACTATGTGCGCGGCGGCATCAACTCCGCCAGCGATCCCGCCACCCGCGAGCGGCTGTCACAGTATCCCGGTGGCATCATGCTCGAGTTGGGCTGCCACCTGCTCGACATGCTCACGCTCATCATGGGCCGGCCGGAGAAGGTCACGCCCTTCCTGCGCCGGGACGGGCAGTTTGACGTAAGCATGGAAGACAATACGGTTGCTGTCATGGAGTACGAGAAAGCTGTTGGCATTATAGAAAGTTCGCTGCTGGAGCAGGGCTCGAAGGACCGGCGGCACTTCGCTGTGTGCGGCAGCGAGGGCAGCATCGTGCTGACGCCCTTGGAGCCGCCGGCGGGACGCCTCTTCCTCAATGAACCGCGCGGCGGCTACCAGGCCGGCTGGCAGGACGTGCCGTTCGAGAACATCCCGCGCTATGAGGATGACCTAATCGAGCTCGCGGCTTGCATTCGCGGTGAGATGGAATTCCCCTATTCCAAGGAGCACGACTACATTACGCAGGAGACCGTCCTGCGGGCGTGTGGAACGGCAAGGTGAACCTCTCGTGGTCTGAATTAAGTGAAGACAGGAACTATCCTGGCAAACTTTGTGGCGCCAGCAGCAGTTGCCGTTCGTGCTGAGCCTGTCGAAGTATGAACGGCAACTGCGGAAGTGCAAAAGAGGCTTGTCCGCACACTCTCCGCACAAAGAAGGAGTCTTTCGTGAGCACCCCAACCAACATCCAAGTCGAAATCACCCCCTGGAAACACGACGCCCAGTTCGTCTATTCCATGACCTACGACGAAGGCACCATCGACGCCATTTGCAACTCGTTTCCCATTCACGAGGAGCACGGCATTCCGGGGCACGTCTGCACCGTGAGCGGGCACCTGGGACAGCAGCGTCTGGTGCGCGGCACCTCGATGCGGGAAGTCTTTTATATGAACCCGGAACAACTGCGCTTTCTCATCAACAAGGGCTGGACCATCAGCAGCCACTCCCACACCCACGTGCCCACCGACCAGGACGGCATCGACCTCGACCTGGAAGTGCGCCTGAGCAAGTGGGAACTGGAGAAAGCCACCGGCGCGCCGGTGCGGCTCTTTGCCTACTGGGGCAACCTGCGCATCGCCGACAAGATCCTGCCTGTGGCAAAAGATGCCGGTTACCAAGGCATGCTCAGCATCGGCAATCCCTGGAATACCGCCGACTACGACGTATGGGACATCATGCGCCACACCATTGGGCGCGACATGGAGCGCTGGCTTGAAGAGCCGACGGTCTCAATCTACCGCCACTCGCGCGACGCCTTCTTGAATGAACTCACAAAGGAGAATACGCACGGAAACTGGCTGGTGGACATTTCACACATCGTGGTGGACCGCCTGCCCGCGGCCAACGGTCCCAGCCTCTGGAACCGCTGCATGACGCCGGCTATCCTGGACGCGCGCCTGCGCGAAGTGCGCGCGCTCTGGGGCAACGAACTCTGGGCGACCGTGCCCGAAGACGTGGTGGAGTATACGCTTCTGCGCCGCGCTTGTTCTGTGACCGTTATGGCAGACGACTCCGACCGCGCCACGTGCACGGTCAGCCTGAACGGTCTTCGTGACGATGTCACCGCCCGCGAACTGACTTTTCGCGCAGAGACGCCGTGGCGCAACGCCACGGTCAACGGCGGCGCAGTTTCATCACAAATGAAGGATGGCACGATAGTCTGGACGGCGGCGGTTGAGGACGGCACGGAGTTCGTGCTCAGCGCGAGTACATAGGGGCACGATATATCGTGCCCTACGAATTGACAGTTGTGTCTGTGAGATTCGTCATTCCGGCGGAAGCCGGAATCCATCTTCATCATCCGCGATGAAGGGCATCAAGAGCGGGGGACAAGCCCCCGCGCTACAAGGATCGCCAACAATCGGGGAACCACGCGGGAAATCGAGGTATCAGACCTTTTCCGCGGCTCTTGCCATACTGAACGCCCGTTGCACTTTCGCCACAGCGTCGACGATCTGCTGCATGTCCTTCTCGTCCGCGAGCAGTACGCTCTGAGGCAGCCAGACCCCTTCCGCGTGGGCGATGCGGTCAGTAACGGGCAGAGGACGGTCGAGCGGGTTGTCCGTGCGGCCGAGCTTTTGCAGGATTTCCTCCACCGAATTCTTGACGGCATTCTGCTCGTGGCAGGGCCAGTCGTAGCCGGGGGAACAGGGAATGCCTTCCGCGCTGAGCGCCTTGATGAACGAAGCGCGGTCGTTGCCGCCAAAAGCCGACTCATCGTAGCGCAGCATGTAGAGGTGGTGAGCGTGACCGGTCACCTCTGGCGGGCGGTGTTGCGGAGTGATGCCGGGAATCGCGGCCAGATGGGTATCGAGGTAGCGTGCGTTGGCTTCTCGCGTTGCCATCTGCTCGGGCACGCGGGTGAGTTGTGCCCGCAGCAGCGCGCCGTGGAATTCGCTCAGGCGGTAGTTCCAACCTAGGCGTTCGTGCTGGTACCAGGCTCCTTCGCGCAGACGCCCCACGTTCATCACCGACCACGTCAATTCGGCCAACTCCTGGTCGTTCGTGCAGATGGCGCCGCCCTCCCCGCAGTTGAGGTTCTTGCTCGATTGAAAGCTGAAGCTGCCGAGATCGCCGACGCCGCCCGCTCCCTGGCCGCGCCAGGAAGCGCCGTGGGCTTGGGCCGCGTCTTCCAGCACGCGCAGGTTGTGCTTCTTCCCCACCGCCAGGATGCCGTCCATGTCGGGCGGCTGACCGGCGATGTGCACCGGAATGATGGCCTTCGTGCGGGGCGTGATGGCGGCCTCAACCGAAGCGGGATCGAGCTCGAAGGTAGCGGGGTCGATGTCGGCAAAGACCGGAATGGCGCCTAAGAACAAAGGCGCGGCGGGCGTGGCAACGAACGTATACGACGGGCAGATAACCTCGTCGCCGTATTCCACGTCCAGCACCCGCAGGCCGAGCTCCAACGCGCACGTGCCGTTAACCAAAGCAATGCAGTACTTCGTGCCTTGAAAGGCCGCGAATTCCTCTTCAAACTCTACTACCTGTGACCCGGTATTGCGTCCCCACACGCCGGAACGCAGCGCCTCCAGGATCGCTTTCTCATCCACGCCGTCCCAGACCGGCCAGGTAGGAAACGGCGCCGTGCGCACCGGCGTGCCGCCGTCGTGGGCGAGTTTCTCAGTCATGCGCTCTTTCTCCCATGAATGCTATTGTCGTTGTCTCAATCGCAATCAGTCTAACGGGTGCCCGCGGTCATCATCTTTGTCGCCGCATTTCAAGCATTAGCAACCCTCACAGCGGCCACCTCCGGTTGCACAGGTTTGCAACCTGAGCCGCCTTGGCGCGGCAAGACATCCTTCCCTGCGGCCACCATGCTATTGAAGATCCCAATGGGGATTGACTCAATCGGACCTGCTCTACTGGGCACCGTATGCTACGGTTGTACGGCAGTCAGTGCTCCTAGATCCTGTCAGATACAACCCATGCCCGGCGGGCTAAGGTGAATTATACGCTCCCTAGCGCACACTCACACCGCGCACCACTAGTGTGAATTCTCCGCGCGGCTGTACGTCCGTAAAGTGCGCAATTGTCTCCGCAATCGTACCGCGCAAGATTTCTTCGTGGACTTTGGTCAACTCGCGGGCGACCACGACTTCACGATCGCCCAGACACGTGAGGCAGGTTTCAAGGTCTTCCAGCATTCGGTAAGGCGAGGCGTAGATCACAAGCGTAAACGGAAGGTCTGCCACGCTCTCCAACAATCGCTTGCGACGGGAGGATCGGCCCGGCAAGAAGCCGAGGAAGCAAAACATGCTCCCCGGAAACCCAGCGACAGACACGGCAGCTGCGGCTGCGGTTGGCCCCGGCAACGGAATTACCGGAATCTCTTTCTCCACGGCGGCGGCGATCAGGGGTTGTCCCGGATCGGCGATGCCGGGCGTACCGGCGTCGGTGACCAAGGCGACGCTCTTGCCCTCTTCCAGAATCTGCAGAATGCGCTCCAAACGGGCGGTCCCGCTATGAGCGTGGAAGCTGGTAAGCAGCGTATGGATGTCCAAGTGCGCGAGCAGCTTGCGCGTGTGGCGGGTGTCCTCGGCGGCTATCACGTCCACCTCACGGAGAATGCGCACCGCCCGCAAGGTAATGTCTTCCAGGTTGCCGATGGGTGTGGCTACGATGTAGAGCAGACCGGGCATTGCTGCCGATTGCGCCTTTCTCACTATCGCCTTGCAGTCGAAATGGGGCTGGTTGGTGGAAGAACACCCTCACCCTTAACCCTCTCCCTCGAGGGAGAGGGGATTCAGCCGCGCTACTTCGCGAATCACAAACGACTTCCTTCAATGAAAGACTGCACTCTCCATGAGAAGGCGCATTCTCCCACGGAAGGCTGCTTCCTCCACAAGAAACCGTATCCTCCGTCGAGGAATTGCTCTCTCTAGCGAGAGGGGAACCTAACGTCCCCAATCGCGGGGGTAACGAAAGTCGCGCTCGATGGTGCGTTGGGAGAGCTTGGCGATGATAGGCGGACGCCGCTTGTACTGCATGGACTGCACCACGCGCGTCACGTCCTCAACGAACTGCCTCTCGAAACCGGACGCTATCAGTTCTTCAGGCCGGTAGCGCTCGTCTACCAGCAGGTACAGCAGATGATCGACATCTTCATACGCGAACCCCAACTCGCCCTCATCCGACTGTCCCGGCCAGAGATCGGCGCTCGGCGGTTTTTTTATGATTGCCTCCGGGATGCCCAAATGGCGGGACAATTGTCGTACCTGGGTCTTGTAGAGATCGCCAATGGGGTTTACGGCGCTCGCCATGTCGCCGTGGAGGGTGCTATAGCCCAGGAGCAGTTCGGTCTTATTGCTCGTGCCCAGCGGCAGGCTGTCGAATGCGACCGACTGGTCGTAGAGGACGATCATGCGCGCCCGCGCCATCACGTTGCCGCGCCGCTTCACGTCCATATCGGCAAACTCGGCAAAGTACGGGTCAACCAATGGTGTAATGTCCAGGAGACTTGCTGAAATCCCCAAAGCCTCCACTACGGCTTCGGCGTCACTCCGGCTGTCAGGGTTCGAGGCGCGGTAGGGCAACAGCAGCGCCAGCACGTTTTCCGGCCCTAGTGCGCCTGCCGCTAGATAGGCAGAGAGCGCGGAATCGATGCCACCGGAGAGGTTTAGTACGGCACGCGTAAAGCCGAACTTGTGCACCTCGTTGCGTATAAAACTGTGGAGAATCTCCACGGTGAGCGGCAGGTTAAGGTCGAGCGCGGTCCGCGCTTTCGCGATAAGGTCTGTCTTGGAATCCATCGTCATGCGTACCGCTCGCGATAGATGCGGCGCAATTCGCGATACGTAAGGTCCAGCCGCTCGTCCCGCAGCAACGGCAGGAGCGACCGCTGGCGGCGCAAGGCATCTGGCGAAATCTCGGCGGTCACCAGCGTCTCCTCGAAATACGGCGCGCGCACAAGCACTGAGCCATCGGGCCCCACAACTTCCGATCCGCCCCAGAAGTTGACGCCGTCCTCATACCCCACGCGATTGCAATACACCACGTAATTCGTGCACATGCGGGCGTAGAGATTGTTGAGATTGTGCCACGTCTCCGCACTGCGCAGGTCTTGCGATTCACCGGACACGCCGCGTCCTGGTCCGCTGGAGATGCCGAGGATCAGGTCAGCCCCGTCGGCGTGGACGATACTCACCGCCGACGGATGCCAGAAATCTTCGCAGATCAGGGTGCCGCAACGTCCGAACTGTGTGTCAAAGGCCCGCAGGTGCTCGCCAGCCGCCAGGTAGCGTCCCTCGTCGAACATGCCGTAGGTGACGAGGTACACCTTGCGGTGGACGTGGTGCACCTGCCCGGCTTCCAGGTACACGCCGCTATTGTAGAAGCGCCGGTCGGCGGACTCCTCCACCATGCCGATGAGGATGCTCATGCCTTCGCTAGCCGCAATGAGCGGCGTTAGCCGTGGATCATCCAAGCGGCACGCCGTCTCCGCAACCAGGTCTTCCAAGAAATAGCCGTGAAGGGAAAGCTCTGGAAACACGAGCAGATCAACGGCCTGCGCCTCCGCCTCGGCGATCACGTCCAGATGCTTCTGGATGTTGCGCTCAACATCGCCCAGATGGGGATTGATTTGCGCTAAACCGATGCGGAATGACTTGAGCGGATTCTTTGTGCGTTGGGGAAGCATGTTGCGCCGCCGGAACCCTGCCTATCCTTGATACTTAAGTCTCATGGTTGCTCGCGAATCGCACCATTATTGTAGCGAGCGGCAAGTTTGGGGGCTAGTGCAACGCTTTCGGCCTCAGTGCCCTGCTTGTTGCTTACGCCAGCCACTTTCTCGTGCTCTTCTTGCAATTTGGGGTATTCGTGCAAGGCAAGGGACAAACTGTGTAAGATATTATTCATCGCAGGACGCAAGGCAAGAGAGCAGTGTTTCGGCAGGAGGACGTGCGGCCCATGGCAGCCACGTATCGGGTAGGCATCGTCGGTCTGGGGCGTGTAGCCAGCAGCATTCAGGAAGAAGTGGCCGGTTACGCGGGACGCCTGTTGCTGCCCTACTCCCACACCCATGCCTACGCCGCCGTGCCGCAGACGCGTGTTTGCGCCGTCGCTGACATCGATTCCGAGAAGACCGCAGCGTATGTCGCACAGTGGCAGCCGGTCTTTGGCGAGATTGCAACCTACACTTCGTATGAGGAAATGCTGCACAGTGAAGACCTCGACATTGTAAGCGTCTGCACGCACGCGCCCCTCCATGCGCCAGTCACGCAGGCGGCGGCCCAGGCAGGAGTCAAAGCGGTCTTCTGTGAAAAAGCCATGGCCACGAGCCTTGCCGAAGCCGACGCCATGATCGCCGCGTGTGACGAACACCGTGTCAAGCTTGTTATCAATCACACGCGGCGTTGGGACCCCTACTACGAGACCGCGCTTGCGCTTATTGAAGACGGCCGCATCGGCAACGTCCGCACCATCTCGGCCCATTTTGCCGGCGTGCTGCTGCATACGGGCATTCATTGGCTCGACGTAATGCTCATGTTCAGCCAGAGTCCGGCCGCCTGGGTAATGGGCACTCTCGCGCCCGGCGCCGACGTGGCCTCTGATGCCGGCGGCACCGCGTATGTCGGTTTCCATAACGGCGTGATGGGCTTCATCGACGGCCAGAGCGGCCCGGTCTTTGAAATTGATGTCATTGGCACCGCCGGTCGGCTGCGCCTCAGCAGCAGCGATACGGAGTTCTTCACCTTCGATTCCGCCACCCGCACCATGGTCAAGCGGCCGTTTCCGCTGGTCGCCTACCCGCGCAGCGGCATGCAGGGCGCCGTTGAAGAGATAGTCCAATGCATTGAGAACGACCGTCCCAGTAGCTCCGACAGCCGCGTCGGGCGCGCGGCGCTCGAACTCGCCCTTGCGGTGTACGCTTCCCACGCTTCCAGCGGCGCGCGGGTGCACCTGCCGTTGGCCGAGCGTGACCGTGCGGTGCTCTCCCGTTGAAGGGATGGGGCTGAAGCGTGCGATGCGGCTGGCCGGTGCGTAGATGGGCACCACGATTCAGTAGGTGCTTCGACAAGCTCAGCACGAACGGGTTCTCAAGCTCTCCGTGGCCTTTCCGTCTTTCCTTTCGCTCTCGTATCAAGCACGAGGCAGGCTCAGTGGCTGTCGGAAATGTAAATGTTGACTAATTCGTTGACA
>JAAXIC010000038.1 GCA_012270555.1 Chloroflexota bacterium | reverse complement strand
CCTCCGCCGTTCACCCTTCGACGATGCTCAGGGCGAACGGCTTGGTCACGCTATTTTCATAGCAATGACGAGCGTTTTTTGAACGCAACCCTACCCCACGAGCCGCACGATGTCGCGGTAGGTAATCAGCACCATAAGAGCGAGCAATATGACGATTCCCGCAAAGTTGATGGCGGCCTCGCGCTTGGGATCGATTGGGCGGCCGCGCACCATCTCCACGACAGTAAACACAAAGCGGGCGCCGTCGAGACCGGGAAAGGGCAGCAGGTTGATAATTGCCAGGTTAATGCTCAAGAATCCCGTAAACGTGAGCAGTTGAGAGATGCCGGAACGCGCCACTTGTCCGGTAAGCGACGCAATGCCTATCGGTCCCAGAACATCCCCTTCTTCGGCGCCTTGAATCAGACTGGCAATCCCTATCCCAATGATGGCAAACATCTCGCCCGTGCGTACGATGCCGCGCCACGCCGCTTCCCACGGCCAATAGCGCTTGATGGTGTGCTCCGGCAGCAGCACGATGCCGATAGCCAGGCGTTCGATCTGCGGATTGTACTCGGGTATCACGTCAAATGTCCGCTGCCGGCCTTCCCGTTCGACGGACAGGCGCAGCGGCGTGCCGGCCTGCGCGTTGCCAATCTGCTCGCGTACGTGCGCCAGTGCAGTGACGGCAACGTCGTTGATGGTGAGGATGTGGTCGCCGGCCAGCAGGCCAACCGTCGCCGCCGGACTTTCCGGCACTACTTCCTGCACGAAGATGCGGTCGGTATACTCCGGCACTCCCAGCATGAAGGCGATGGCGAAAAGCACCGGCGCGATGAGGACGTTCATGACCACACCGGCCAAGATCACCACCGCGCGCTCCACCGGTCGCTTGCTCATGAAACTGCCCGGCTCCGCGCCGCCGAACTCGCCAAACATGCGCACAAAGCCGCCCAAGGGCAGCAAATTGAGCGAGTAGAGGGTATCGCCAACGCGTCGTGAGACGAGGCGCGGCGGCCAACCTATGCCAAACTCCACCACGTGGATGCCAACACGCCGGGCCGCCACGAAGTGCCCGACTTCATGGACAAGAATGAGCAGCGAGAGGACGAATAAGAAAGCAAGGATCGTGATTAGCATCACGCTATCCGTTTCGGAACAAGCACTACGTTGCTTTGACTCTGTTTCACGAAACTCATCGTTTCCAAAGGAATCTCATGGCTGCCACGCAGGATTCGTCATTACTCTGAAAATAGCGTGACCAAGCCGTTCGCCCTGAGCACCGTCGAAGGGTGAACGGCGGAGGTAACGGGTAACACAGCTTTCAACACTCTTCTCTCCGTCCATGCTTCGACAAGCTCAGCACGAACGGAGAGATGTGTGTTCATTTTCATTCCCTTGTGTGGCCAGCAGACGGCCATGGTGATTACTATGAGAATAGCAAGCCGGACTCCGTCATTCCCGCGAAAGCTCGCCCCGTGCCGGGGCGCGGAATCCATCTTCTTCTCCCCTCTGGACTCCAGCTTCCGCCGGAGTGACGGAGAATCCTAACGCACTTTCCATCAGCCACTGCCGCGTTTCCGCAGCCACAGTCAGCACATGGTCCAGGGACTCCACCGGCGTACTGGTGTGAGCATCCAAAGCGCGCCCCACAAGACGCGGAATGTCAAGAAAGCTAATTGAGCCTTCTAAAAAAAGCTCCACGGCAACCTCATCGGCCGCGCAGAGCACCGTCGGCGCGGTGCCGCCCGTTTCCGCCGCCTGGCGGGCCAAAGCCAGACAGGGAAAGCGCACAGCATCAGGCTCGGAGAACTCCAGCACCGGCGCTCGCGCAAAGTCGAGACCGCCCCAGTGCGTCGGCAGCCGTTCCGGATAGCTCAGCGCGTGCTGGATGGGCAACCGCATGTCGGGGTGGCTCAGTTGCGCCTTCACCGCGCCGTCCACAAACTCCACCAGCGCGTGCACAATGCTCTGCGGATGAATCACAACGTCGATCTTGGCAAGCGGCAGCCCAAACAGCCATTGCGCCTCGATGATCTCTAGTCCCTTGTTGAGCAGCGTAGCTGAGTCTACGGTGATCTTGGCGCCCATGGACCACGTGGGGTGCCGCAGCGCCTGTGCCGGTGTGACTGCCGCCAGTTCCCGGTCCGATGCCGTGCGGAAAGGGCCGCCGGATGCCGCCAAAATGAGACGCCGGATCGCGGCAGCATTCTCGCCGTGCAAACACTGCCAGACGGCGCTGTGCTCGCTGTCGGTCGGCAAGACAGCGGCTCCGCTCGCGGCGGCCGCCTCCATCACCAGGCCCCCGGCCATGACGAGGGTCTCTTTGTTCGCCAGCGCCACATCCTGTCCGCGCTCCAGCGCGGCCATGGTCGCGCGCGCGGCCACCATGCCCGGCGTTCCCACGACGGTTACGTCGGCTTCTACCTCCCATATGAGCTGCGTGATGCCGTCGTCTCCGGAGAAAATCCGTGTGCCCTCTCCCACGTGGCGTGCCACGCTGCCGTCCACGCAGTACGCCGCCTCCGGCTTGAACTCGGCAATCTGCGCCGCCAGCGTGCGCACGTCGCTCCCGGAGGCCAAGCCTACGACGCGCAACGTCTCCGGGTTCGCCCGAATTACATCGAGGGTCTGTTTGCCGATGGACCCGGTAGAGCCCAGCACGACAACACGCTTCTTCACCAACGGTCATTCCTCAGTACAGTGCGCGACGACCAGTCTTTTCCATTATACGGCAGCCCGCCCCGCTGAACGCTCGTTTGAAAGTGTCAGGTGATTCGTTGACAGAATCTCCTGTCCGCTAGACAGCGTTGACAGTCCATGTCATTCCTGTAAATGTTGACTA
>JAAXIC010000001.1 GCA_012270555.1 Chloroflexota bacterium | reverse complement strand
GCATCAGGCTCTGCTGAACTGACCATCAAGGCCGGATTCACGCCGCCGCATTCTCACGCGTACCCACTTTCATCACTTGTCATTGCGAGAATGCCGTCAGGCATTCGTAGCAATCTGGTTGAGATAGCGACGGCGGAACGCGACCGCCGCTGCTACGCTGAGGAGATTGCCACGCTGCGCTCGCAATGACAAGTTGAACCAAACTGGGTACGCATGAGCTCTAGTGGATTAGCGCCAGCCTATCGCTGCGCCATAGGTATTTTGTACGTACCATGGCGAATATAACCGACAGGGCTCCACAGGCACCCGCGCCGATGAAAGAAGCCTTACGTTCCAAACCGTTTTTAACAAGGACCCAACAGGCGGGCTCCAATTACCGGCTTGCATTTTCCGTGGCGCGCCGGTCCGCTCCGGGATCACCCCGGAACGCCGACCTCAACGCGCGAGGCTCACGCTCAAACCGCCGGCTCCTGCCACGTCGTTGCTGTAGGGCAAGCGCCGGTCTTCTGAACAGGCCAACCAGGATCCCTCTTGGTGCGACCGCCGCACCGGTAAGACGGCTGCTATAATTCCGTCGATTTTATGCCCAACAGGGGGACTTTATGAGTATCGGCACGGGAATTCGCGGACAGCTGGCGATGGGGGCGGTTTTTAGCCTGGCCATCATCGGCTTTGCCATGGTTGTGGCCATGGTGTTTCTCAAGGTCACGGCGCCGCCGGCGGCAGCGGGCCAGGGAGTGACTCCGCAATCGGAGCACCAGTACGCGGTGATTACCGGCGGCTGGAGTGGATCGAGCGGCTCCACGGCCTACGTGACGGAAGCAGAAGAAATCAGTTATGAACTGCGCATCGGCGCGATCGCTTCGGATTCTACTGAAGAGGTGTCGATCGCGATCTCGAAAGTGGGGACGGCAACTCCCGACCCTTCCGGAGTGATCTCGGTGTCACCGACCACCATGAGTTTGACCGCGGCGGACGCTAACTCAGGGCACGGTATTACGGTTACGCCAACCGATAACGACACTGTGGACGAGCTGCCGCGGGTCTATGAAATCACGCACACTTTCACGTCCGGCGACTATGCCGATGCCGGTGTCGGTCCCATCGTCCTGCTGGTGGTGGTTGGCGACGATGAAGAGCTGTGCGTGATCGAAGGCGGCAATGACGACGGGCTGTATTTGACGGAAGGTTCCACGGCGAGGGATTCCTATACGCTGCGGCTCTGCGACAAGCCGTCGGGTTCGACTTATGTTTCGGCGATCCAGAAGATCGAGCCGGTGGCGCACCAGTATTCGGGTCTGGACGGTTTGACCAATGAGGATCTGCTGGTTCAACTGGACGACGAGAGCAAGCATTCGCCGATTGAAATATTGACTTTTACGCCCCAGAACTACGCTGATCCGCAAACGGTGTACGTGGAGCTGGGTACTGGCGCCGAGGATGATTTCGGTATCGACAAGAAGGCAGTTATTGAGCACACGATTACCGGCACTAACAACGCGGTGGTCGGCTCGAATCCGATTGAGTTCACCATGTTGGACAACGACTGGATGGGCGTGCAGATTCGCAATCACGGAAACGCAGGCACCGCGAACGGTTTGCGAGAAGCCGGCGCCATTGACCTATTGCTTCTGGAGGACGGAGGTCAGGCTTCCTACGACGTTCGTCTGCACAGCAGCCCGCTGATGCAATCTTATAGTGTGGACCTGCGGGTGCGTACTCCGGAAGGCGTGTCGGCCAGCCCGCAAGTGGTGAGTTTTGACCAGACCAACTGGAACCAGTACCAGAGGGTTATCCTGCGCAGTCACCTGGGCGACAGCGTGAGCACCGGCGACCGGGAGTTCACCGTCGGCCACCGGGTGTCGGGAAGCGGCTGGCAGGAACTCAGCGAGGCACAGTCCGGCGTGGTCAATCTGACTGTGATAGACAACGATTTCCCCGGCGTGACCTTTGGTTCCGTTGACGGCAACGGCCGAGTGGTGTACTACCGGGCGAAATTGAACGTCCCGCCGGCTCCCGGCAAGAAAGTTACGCTTTCCGGGACGGTGACGAATACGGAGCACGGTCGGGTGCTGGGCGGCGGCCAGCTGGTCTTTGACGCCAGCAACTGGCGTAGCGGCCTGGAGTTCGCCGTGGTTCGCTTCGATATGAACCGGACGCTGACGGTGCAGCACAGCGTGTCCAGCGCGGACTCGAAGTACCACGGGATCAGCGTTGACGATGTGGTCATCCGGTAACTCTGTTCAGAGTTGAGGGGAAAGGAGGAGTTGTCGGCAGGCGGTGAGGGGGTTGAGCCCTTGCGACCGCTAGGCGCCGAAGATGGAGGTCAGGATCATCTTGGCGGTGGCGCCCGCTCCGAGCGGGCGCCACCGCTGACCTTGCGGCTGATGACCAATGGCCGCAGGCTGCGCTCGGCGGCGTTGTTGTCCAGCGGCGCCTGTGGACGGCGCCAGCCCATCGTTCCAGCGTCCCATCCTCGGGGTAGAGGACCCGCAGGTCGTAGATGTCCCGCAGCAGGTGGGCCCAGCAGCGTCGCTTGGGACCGTCGTAATGATGGTAGGCAGCATAGAAGTCGCTGACCAGCACACCAGCAAACTCGTCGCCCAGGACTTCATCCACCACCGCCTTGCCCCGACCCCGCCGCAGGAAGTACCGTTCCGTGGAGGTAAGGACGCTCGCCCGGCTACGAGTCACAAGAGCAACGGCGCCGGGGGCGCAGCAATATAAGTATTACGAAAAAATGCCAACCAGCGGCACGTCTCCCCGCAGTCCAGGAATAGCGCGCAACCCGAGTCACTATAATATTACCCAGAGAGCTGAAAGCACCTCCAAAGCGGGCAACGCAGACATTGGGCGGAATTTCTGCCAGAATGGACTGCCACGCGATCCAATACACACCGACATCCACCAAGGGCAGGCGAAATGCGCAAGTACTTCCTGATACTCACGCGTACCCAGTTTGTCATCGCGAGTACCTCCCCTCTGTTGTCATTGCGAGGAGCGCAGCGACGTGGCAATCTCGTCGGCGCGACGGACCAGTTTGCAGACGGCCGCTCATACCTCAACGAGATTGCCACGCTTCGCTCGCAATGACAAGTTGAGCCGAAGTGGGTACGCGTGAGGCCTTGTCGTCATTGCGCCTTAACGGTCTTGGCGGTATTATGATTTTCAGAGATTCCAACGTCACGCAGCCCCTCGAATAACCTATGTCTTCTGATGCCACCGTTGCTGAGAACCTCCGCACCGCGCTTTACGACACCCATGTAGCTCTCGGCGCCCGTATGGTGCCCTTCGGCGGATGGGACATGCCGGTGCAGTACGAGGGAGTTATCGCCGAGGTAACGGCGGTACGCAACGCGGTCGGTCTGTTTGACGTCTCGCACATGGG
>JAAXIC010000032.1 GCA_012270555.1 Chloroflexota bacterium | reverse complement strand
CGGGCGAGACGCCCGCGCTCCCGGCGAGATGCAAACCTGCGCTACCGGAAATGTAAGGCAATGAGAGTGCCATGTTCCTTGCCAAGAAAGTTAATGCGACAACATTGGGGACAAGCCCCCGCGCTACAGGATTGAGTACTCTTCCAGCAACCAAGCCGACGGTCCATTAGTCGGTATCAAGTCTGCTCGAATCGGGACGCAAATACAAGGAGTTGTCATGCTTCTCGACCGCATGTTCCGCGCCGCGATGCTGGACCCGCTGGTTTTCGACGAAATCAAGGAAGACCGCGAATCAATGACGCAGGCCGTTCAGGTCATCCTTATTGTCTTTGCCATCGGTATCGTCAGCACCATCGTGCAGACGGTTAATGCCCCGACAGACACCGGAACACAGACGGACCTAAGCACAAATATCGCGACTTCCGGCGCAACTGCCATCCTCGGCTGGCTGCTCTGGTCGTTCCTCGCCTACCTCTTGGGCACCGGCGTCTTTAATGGGACTGCAACTTACCTGGAAATGCTCCGCGCCATCGCTTTTGCCCAATCGCCCTCGGTCATCACCATCCTTTCCGTGCCACTGGTCTTCGTGCCGGCGGCCGGAGTAATCCTGGGCGGTCTCCTGGGACTTGCCGCCGCGCTTTGGGTGCTCATCGTAAACGTCATTGCCACGCGGCAGACCCTAGGCATAACCACCGGCAAAGCGACAATCATAACCGTGATCGTCACGATCGTGATGATCGTGATAACCTTGTCAATAACGTATGTGTTATTTCCCGAAAACTTCCAACTCGATAGTGTTCAATAGACCGCGCGCAGCCCACTCCCGGCGGCGCTAGGCGCGGCCGGCGCGTATCGGCACGCTGCCGCGCGCCGTTCACTGCACATTCCAGCCGCGGCAGAAGAAAAAACCCTCAAGAAATTCAAAATTCTCAATACTATAGTTGCATTTTCTAAAGTAACGTGCTATTCTTTGACAAGAACTGGAAGTTCCGATTATCACACTCGCTTAGGAATACCAGTAGGAAAGCCGAGAAGCTCTAAAGAAAGGACAGAGCCATGCTCATCAACCGCATGATCCGCGCCGCCATGCTCGATCCTCGTCTCTATGAGGAGGTGGAGCACGACCGTTCAGCCACCAGCCAAGCGATGCAGGTCGTCATCATCGTGGCGATTGCCAGCGGTATTGGCGGCGCATTGTGGAAGCTCCTCACCCTGAACCCAATCGACGCGGTAACCGGCCTCATTGGTGGGATTCTCGTGGCAGTGCTCGGCTGGCTAGTCTGGGCGCTGGTCACGTACATCATTGGCACGGGCGTATTCGGCGGCACCGCCAGCTACGGTGAAATGCTGCGCACCCTCGGCTTTGCCCAATCGCCAAACGTGCTGCTCATCTTCATGGGCGTGCTGGGAGCTATCCCCTTGATCGGGGGCTTGCTGCGGTTCGTCCTCCTCATCTGGGTTCTTCTTGCAGGCCTTATCGCAATCCGTCAGGCGCTCGACGTGGGTACCGGCAAAGCCGTATTGACTGCAGTCATTGGCTGGCTCGTGATGGCCATTGTTATCGGCATCATTGCCGCAGTGTTTGGCATCGGCATCCCAACTCCAACTACTTAGGTAGTCGCTAAAGACGATGAGTTCTCTTCCGTTCCATTTCCCTGATGTCTATGAGGGGCTTGCGGAAGCCGAGGGCCTCCTGGTCCTAACTTCCGATGCCATAGTGCTCGAGTATCAGATCAAAGACGTCTTTACCGGCGCGTTCAAGTCGGATCTAAAGAAGGTCGTTCTGCCTTTCGAGCAGATTGATGACGTTGAGTTCCGCACGAACTTCCTGAGGACGGACATCACTATCCAGATGAATAGCATGGAGCTCGTGCAGGATGTTCCCAACGCCAAACAGGGCAGAGTCAGGCTGAAGATTTCGCGCAAGCTCCGCCGGGAAGCGGCCGCCATCGCTCACGAAGTTTCCATTACGGTGTCTGATCGCAAGCTCGAAAAGCTCGAGAGACTTGAGATTGAATCTCACGACGAGTGAGTGCGCACACAAGCTCTCAGCCCAGGCAGCACGGTTCTCCACGTAGATAAGGTGCGGGTTCTCCGCGGCGGCCTCGTGCCGTTGCCGCCTATAAGCCGATGATGTGGTAACCTGCGTCCACGTGGATGGTCTCGCCGGTCACACCCGACGAGAGTGACGAGGCCAGATAGAGGGCCGTATCTCCCACCTCGGCTTGCGTGATGTTGCGCTTGAGTGGCGTACGCTCCGGTAGATCGAGCAGAAAGTTGCGGCCGCCGGGAATGCCGGCCAGTGAGAGGGTGCGCATGGCGCCGGCGGAGATTGCGTTCACACGGATGTTGTGGGGGCCGAGGTTCTCGGCCAGGTAGCGTACGTTGGCCTCCAGAGTAGCCTTGGTCGGGCCCATGAGTTTGTAGCCTGCGACCACGCGCTCACCGCCGAGATACGTCAGCGCCATGATACTGCCGCCGTCGGCCTTCTGCATTAGGGGCAACGCCGCCCGGGAGAGCGTAATCAACGAGTGCGCGCTGATTTCAATCGCCTGCAGAAAGCCGTCGCGCGACGTATCCACGAACTCTTTGGCAAATTCATCCCGACTTGCGAACGCGAGACTGTGTACGAGGATGTCCAGCGAGCCAAACTCCTGCTCGACGAGGGCAAACAACGACTCCACCTCGTCAGGATGCGTCACGTCGCAGGGCGCCACCAACGGATTGTCAAGCGTAGCAGCCAGGTCCTGCACGCGGGAGGCCAAGCGTTCCACCTGGTAATTCAAGGCAATGCGCGCGCCCGCGCCGGCCAACGCCTGCACGATGGCCCACGCCGCGCTCTCTTTGTTGGCGACGCCCATCACGAGTGCATGCTTGCCGCGCAAGTCAATAGTGTACATTTCAACGCTCCCTCGAATAGTGTGCTTTGCCTAGATCATCTCAATGCCGCTATCGGCGATTAAGTGAAACAACCAGAGTTCGCATTCGCTAGCAACAGCGTCTCGCAACAGCCGATCCTCTCTTCGTCGCGAAACTCCTATAGGACTTCATAATACCGTAATGACGCTCTCGGTTCGCGTAAGGCGCAGACACAGGGACCGCTGCGCACCGAGATGTTGACAAAGCGGTAGATGCGCTTCGACAATTGAGAGGGTACGCCTTAAGAAAGGACGAGTCCATGGAAACGGACGATTGGCTCGCCGTCGTAGAAGAAGCGCTCGACGCCGCCACCGCGTGGCTGCGGAGCATAGGGCCGCAGGAACTCGACCAAGTGCCCGATTGGGGTATCTGGGTCATTTTGGCCATCGGTGTGCTGGTGGTCTTTTCGATCATCTCTCACATCGCCGGCGCCTTGCTCAAGCCCATCGTGAGACTTGTGCAAATCGTCGCCTTTCTGGCAGTGGCCGCCGCCGCGGGTCTCTACATACTGAGAACGCTTGGTTATGTCAATATAGGACTCGGTTAACAGTGGCAGCGATACGAGAATCCAGCAACGTAGGTGATGGGAGTTGAGCATGGCCGCGGAAACGCAATGGGAAGCACACGTGCGGGCAGCGACCGCACCGTCGGGCATGGTCGCGGCCAAGCACCGTCTGGCCGCCCAGGCGGGACTGGAGGTGCTACAAGCCGGCGGAAACGCGGTAGACGCCGCCGTGGCGACGGCCTTTGCCATTGGCGTGGTGGAGCCGCCCATGAGCGGCGTTGGCGGCGGCGGCTACATGTCGATCTTCCTCCAGGAGACGCAGCAGCGGGTCGTCGTCGCTTTTCCCATGCAAGCGCCGCAGGCCGCAATGCCCGACATGTGGGAACTGGCGGAGGGCTATGACAACGAACTCTTTGGCTGGCGGCTGGTCAAGGACGACGCGAACATTCACGGCTACTCCTCGATAGCCATACCGGGCATGGTGGCGGGCATGGCGGCAGCGTTGGAGCAATTCGGCACGATTGGGCTTGACCGCGCCATCGCGCCCGCCATTCGCCTGGCCGAAGAAGGCTACTCCCTCTCCTGGTTCGAAACCATGTGGCAGGCGCAAGACCTTGCGTTGCTGAATCGGTTCCCCGCCACCGCTGCCACGTTTCTCAGCAACGGCTATCCGCACCGCCTGCCGTTTGCGACTACGCCTGGCGAGGCGGGCAGACTTCGCCAACCGGATCTCGGCGCGACGCTGCGCGCCATCGCGGAGAACGGTCCGTCGGCGCTCTACGGCGGGCGGATTGGCGCACAGATCGCGCGGCATGTCCAGGAAAACGGCGGCATCCTTGCGGCGGAAGACTTTGCTCAATATGAAGCAACCGTCCATCTTGAATCAGTCTTAGGCACGTACCGCGATACCAACGTCATCGGCATGCGGGGCGGCACCGGCGCGCCCACCGTGATGGCAATACTCAATCTCCTCGAGAACTTCGACATCCGCGCCTACGGGCATAACGCAGCCGACTATCTTCACGCCTTCATTGAAGCCTCCGGTCAGGCCTTTGCCGACCGCTTCGCGTACATGGCCGACCCCACGCGCGTGCCGGTACCCCTGGACGGTCTGCTTGCGAAAGAGTACGCCGCAGCCATGGCCCAGAGCATCAATCCAGACAAGGCAGCCGGTCAACGTGCGCCCGGAAACCCGTGGCAGTACCAGGCAGGTAACGGCGCGCCAAATGCAGGCGCTTCCCCCGGTTCATCCACGGAATCCACCACGCACCTCGCAACCATGGATAGCGCGGGCAACGCGGTGGCGCTCACGCAGACGTTGCTTTCAGCGTGGGGTTCGCGCGTGGTCGCGCCGGGCACCGGCGTACTCTTGAACAACGGCATGATGTGGTACAACCCGGAGCCGGGCACGAGCAATTCGATCGAAGGCGGCAAGAAGCCCCTCAACAACATGTGCCCGATCGTGCTCGAGCGTGACGGCAGAGCGCTCGCCGCGCTGGGCGCGTCCGGCGGACGGCGCATCATCAACACCGTCGCTCAGCTCGCCATCGATCTCGTGGACTTCGACATGGACATCCAGGCCGCCATTAGCGCTCCGCGCATCGATTGCAGCACCCTTGACCCAATCCTGAGCATCCGCATCGATCCTGCCGTCTGCGCGGAACTCAGGCGGCGGGGCCACAACGTGTTCGTAGCGGAAGAAGCCTTCCTGCCGCGTTACTTTGCCAGCCCGGTTGCCATCCAACGGGAAGGCGGAGCGCTGATCGGCGCTGCCGACCCGTACTATCCGACCTCCGCAGCCATGGGCTATTGAGGCGGGTGGTTAGTGGACGCAGGTTCCAAACCTGCGCTGCCGCCTACACCTGGGCGCGGTCGTAGAGAAACCGATTGCGCAGACGGGTAAAGAGTGGGATCGTGGAACCCGAGTCCTGGCGCAGACCGGCGGTGAGACGGCGCAAGAGCAAGACGAGCGAAAGTGCCGTGAATACACTTACAACCGTGAACGACTCGCCCAGGACGACACCGACGAAGGGCAAAGCCACCATTGAGAACATCATGCATAGGGGGACGGTGCGGCTGTCGCCACCACTTCCGCTAATGATCGTGCCAGCATCCTGCCGCTGACGGCTCGTGACAATGACGTAGGCCGCCAAACCGGCGACGGCCGGTAAAACGGCCCATACGAAGGCCATGGGCGAATAAGCAACCACCGCCCCGGCCACCACCGAAATGCCGCGACCACCGCGGAAACGGAGAAAGATAGGCCAACACTGCCCCACAACCGCCGCAATCGCCGCCAGCCCCGCCACGCCCTCGCTGAAGTCAAGGGCTCGCGCTACCAGCACGAGCGCCAGGCCCTTGCCAATATCCAATGCCGCGCCCATGACGCCCGTGAACGGTCCCACCGTGCGCCACAGATTGGTTCCGCCGACATTCTGACTGCCTTCATCGCGCAAATCTACGCCGGAGAGTCGCCCCAGTAAGTAGACAAACGGAATCGCCCCAAGCAGGTACGCAGCCAGTAGTAGGCTGATCACGCCAGTATCCATTGCCTTCATTCCTTAGCGCAGATGCTTAAGCCACTGCCAGGCACGGCGTGCCGGGAAGACACCCGTGCTAGAATTATCTTGCCTAACTGCCTGCTCCCGCGCAACATGGTGGATTTGGTATCCTGATCGAGCACGTATTGTCTTCCTCATTTGGCTCTCGGATAGCGAAACATGGCAAAACCGCTCAAACGCATTGTCGTCAAACTTGGCACGAACCTGCTCACGCGGGGTGGAGAAGAACTCAATCGCGAGCGCATGGCTGACTTCGTGCGCCAAATTGCCGCCCTGAGAGAACAGGGCAAACAGGTAGTGCTGGTCACCTCGGGCGCCGTGGCAGCCGGCAGAAACGCCGGTGTGCCGTCGCCCAGCGGCAAGGGCATTCCGGTCCGACAGATACTGGCCGCCATCGGCCAGCCGCTGCTCATGCGCACCTACGCGGAATTCTTCGCTCCCTTTGGCATAGCGGTGGCCCAGGCTCTCTTCACACGGACGGAGTTGGAACGCGACGGCTACCTGAACGCGCGCAATACACTGCTCGGCCTGCTGGAAACCGGCGTCCTGCCAATCTGCAACGAGAACGACGTGGTCGCCGTGGCCGAGCTCCAGCAGATTGGCGATAACGACACGCTCTCGGCGCTTGTGGCCAATCTGGTAGATGCCGACCTCCTCGCGATTTTGACCGACATCAAGGGCCTCTATACGGCCGATCCCCGTAGCGACGCTTCCGCGACCCACGTGCCGGTGGTGGAGAACATCACCCGCGAAGTTGAAGCAATGGCGGGCGGCGCCGGTTCCGCCAGCAGTATCGGCGGCATGGCAACCAAGATCAAGGCGGCGCGTATGGCTACGGCGGCTGGCACCGACGTCGTCATATGCCAGGGCACAATACCTGACGTGATCCTGTCTTTAGCCGCCGGGGAAGAAGTGGGCACGCGCTTTGCGAGCAAGGTGAGTCGCACGAAGAGTCTGCGAGATGCCTGGATGGCATCCGATCTCGCGCGCGGTCACCGCATCATCGTCGATGCCGGCGCAGCCAATGCCCTCTTGAAGAACGGGCGCAGTCTCTTACCTGCGGGAATCATCGGTGTGGAGGGCACCTTCAGTCGCGGCGATACGGTAGAAATCCGCGCGGTTGGTGGTGATGCCTTTGCCTGCGGCCTTGTAAACTATCCGTCCGAGGATCTGCGCAAGATCATGGGCAAGAAGTCCAGTGAGATCACGAGTCTGCTGCCAGAGTCCTTTGGCGATGAAGCCGTCCACCGCAACAACATGGTCTTTCTCTAGCACTGCACCAGACCGGCCGATCTCGCCTTCGTCACGGCGCCAGCGCAAATCTGCGCGACATACCCAATAGGGCGAGAGTCGCGCAATCGGGCCACGAGTTGCAGAACTGAGTAGACCCGGCGGGAGGCGGGCAAGAGAGTGCCACGCAACGCCCGCAGGGAAGGGCCCTGCGCTCAGGTATTTCCGTCATTTGGGATAGCAAAAACAGGAGCGGCCATATGGAAACCGGACACGTCGTTGTTTTCCCGAGCGCGTTTGCCGCCACATTGGAGGAATTCACCGTGCCCCGCCCGGAGGCGGGCCAGGTGCTGGTGAGGTCAGCCTACAGTTGCATCAGCGCCGGCACGGAACGCAAGCGTTATATGAACGTCTACGCGGACTCCGGCGTGCCGCAGCGGCCGTTTCCCGTTAGGCCGGGCTACGCGAACGTGGGCACCGTGGTGGAGGTCGGCGCGGGCGTGACCGCGTACCAGCCGGGCGAACGCGTCCTCACCATGGCGAACCACGCCAGTCACTACCTGCGAACGGTCGGCACGGATGCGATCGATCGCCTCTCGCCCAATGTGCCGTCCGATGGCGCCGCCCTTGCGGTACTCGCGCAAGTAGCCTTGGCGGGCGTGCGGCGCGCGCCGCCGGAAGTCGGCCAGGCGGCCCTCGTAGCCGGCCAAGGCGTTGTCGGCCAGATGGTTGTCCAGTTCGTGAAAGCAGCCGGATGCCGGCCCGTCATCGCGACCGACGTGGCAGACTTCCGGCTGGAACGAGCGCAGCGCAGCGGCGCCGATCTAACCGTCAACGCCGCCCAAGAGGATGTGTACGCCGCCGTGATGGACGCGACCGGCGGCAATGGCGTCGAGCGGGTCTACGACGCCACGCCGGTGCCCGACGCGCTGCCGACAAACCTACGGGTAGCGGCAACACGGGGCATCATCGTGATGCTCGGCGGTCCCATGGGCAAGGCGGAACTGAATCTCTACGCGGACTTCTTCCGGCGGGACCTTACGCTGATGGGCGTCTTCCAGCCGCTGACACCCACGGAGGCAACGCCGCAGGCGCCGTGGACTCAGCAGCGGCACCGCCAACTCTATCTTTCTATGCTCGAAAGCGGTGACGTGCAGGCTGAGCATCTGATCACCCACGTCGCGCCGCCTACGGATGCCGCCGCCATTTACGCCATGCTCGCGGCAGGCGGGGAAGACTCGCTTGGGGTCTTGTTCGACTGGCGCTAACTGCCTACCGGCTCCGGATGGGGCCGTTCACTACCACTCCAAGATCACGCCAAGGTAAAACGTGCGGTCCGTGAGCAGCTTCGGATAGATGCTTGGTGCTTCCTCCACAGGTGCCCGGTGTGTGATGAGGTCACGCACGTTGACGCGGCCCTGCGCCAGGAGATCCATGAAGAGGGCGGCGTGGGCGCCGCGCGTCCAGCGCACGTCCTTCGAGTCGCCGCTGGGGTGATTGCCGATGGCGCCGATGATTTGCAGCGGCTTGATGTGTACCTGCTGCATGTCCACCGTTGCGGGATAGCGCGGCGATCCCAGTCCTACCACCCGACCGTAGGGACGCGTGAGCGCAAACGTCAGGTCGTAGGTCTCGGTGAGGCCGGTGGCCTCAAACACGATGTCCGCGCCACGTCCTGCCGAGAGATCTTGAACCGCGTCTACTACGTCTTCATCATTGGGATTCAACAGATGGGAAGCGGACCCGACCTGCTTAGTTAGCGCCAGCCGTTTCGCGTCGAGATCTACGGCAATGACCGGATCGCAACCGCCAAGACGCAGGAATTGCACGGCGAGCTGGCCGAGTATTCCCTGCCCCACGACGACAGCGCACTCGCCAAGCTGAGGCGCGCCGCGACGATAGGCGTTGAGTACCGTCGCCCCCAACGTACAGAACGTGGCTTCTTCGTCCGACACGGCCTGCGGGATCGCAACGGCCCCGTCAAGATTGCGCACATTCTGCACCGTGGCGTGCCGGGCGGAACTCGCGATACGGTCGCCCTCTTGCCACGGCGCCGTGCCCTTGCCGGCTGCTACCACTACGCCCGCGTTGGAGTAGCCGGGATACGCCGGATATTGCGGCAAGACACCCCTGCCCGGATTCGTCCACTGCCGACCGGAAAAGAATGCCAGTTCCGTGCCGATGCTGATCAGAGAACGGCGACTCTCAACCGCGAGCTCGCCCTGCTGCGGCGGCGCCACCCGGAGTTCTTCCCAGGCGACCTCTTGCGGTCCCAGAAACACCAGCCGGCGGCTGTTCACATACGCGCCTGACATCCACTAGACCCTTTGCAGTGTTGACATTGCACATCACTCCGAGCGGAACTTTGCGCGAGCAACCACAGTCCTAACGCGCCACGGAGATGGCTACTTAGGAGCACAGGAATCCGAAACGCAGCGCAGGGGCGTGCTCCCACTTGGGACGACTTGTACAAACGCGGAGCGAATGGATTCCCGCTTGCGCAGTAATAAGGGATGGAGGCACTGAGCCTTAAACTCAGCAAACCAGGAACGTCAGACCACTAAGGTGTGTGCGAAAGAACCTAGCCGGTACTTAACGCACACAACAATTGCTGCCAGCTACAGAAGCAAGAGACGCAACTGCGGAGGGTCTTCCTGGCAGAAACCTATTCCTGAGGTTTCAGGGACCGTCGTACGGTTGAGGCTCGTACGGCTCTTCCGGCTTGTCCCAGTCAATCCACAGCTTCTTGCGCCGGAATTGAAAGACCCAGAAGTCCAATGCCGCTAAGAAGATGGCGAGCGTGCCCAACATGACCGCGGCAAAGACGGCGTAATTCGTACTGATTGCCACAGCGCCTAAGAAAGACGCAGAGTCTCTACCCCACTCAATGAACGGGGGAACCTGAAAGAATAAATCAAATCTCGGCATCGCGCTCCTCACGGTGTTCTCGTTCGCACCTATTATGGCACGGCAGTAGGCTACTGGCAACTGCCGCGAGGGTCGGAATCAGTCGGTTTGGACGTACACCATGTAGATACATGGAGCTTCGCGCCTACTCACGCCCTAGTCAGCGCAGAACAATGTCCGGAACCTATCCAAGACACGTTGGTACAACGGCCCGGCCTCCACCTCGCCGTGCGCCCACCGCAAGACCTCTCCATGCAACGCCGGCCCCAGCTTGAAGCGGAGATCACCGAGCAATTCTATGGCGCCCGGCAACTCAATCTGCAGTTCTCCGAGGAAGAGATCGAGGTGCGGGCTCGCGCGCCCCAGCGCCGCCGTGCGTTTGCCGAGCAAGAACCGCAGCACCAAGGCTTGTTCTGCCACGGATGCTTGCGCCAACCGTGCGTAGAGCACTCGCGGTCGGGGTTCATCGAGCGGTTTCATTGTCTGCCGCGCGCATACGTCAATGTCCCAACTGCGCTCACGATGCCCCGCACCTCCATCAGAGTAAGCAAGCTGCTCACCTGCTGCACCGGAATGTTGGTACGGGCGCTGATTTCGTCCACGTGCACCGGATCGCCATCCAACAGTTCAAGAATTCGCGCTTCTTCCACACTCATGGGAACGGCAGTCGTAAGCTCAGCCTGCCGCCCAACCAGATTGATGTTGAGTTCGCCCAGAATGTCTGCTACGTTCATGACGAGCTTCGCGCCGTCCTGGATCAGGCGGTGCGGCCCAGCGCTGGACTGCGTCAGAATGCTGCCGGGTACTGCGAACACGTCGCGCCCTTGTTGACCTGCAAATTCGGCCGTTATGAGCGCGCCGCTCCGTTCTCTGGACTCAGTGATGACAACTCCAAGCGATAGACCGCTAATCAGCCGGTTGCGCACCGGGAATTGGTCTGCCGCGGGCTGGCGTCCCAAAGGGTATTCGGAAATGAGCGCTCCCTGCGCTGCGACCTCTTCCGCCAGCCGCCGGTGCTCAGATGGATATACGACATCCAGCCCGCAGCCAAAGACGGCCAGCGTCCGTCCTCCCACCTCCAGGGCCGCGCGATGCGCAACGGCATCGATGCCGCGGGCCAAGCCGCTTACGACCGTCACACCGTTCGCGGCGAGGTCGGCAGCCAAGCGACGGGTGACACTGCGCCCATAGGCAGTGGCGTTGCGCGTACCGACAATCGCCACCGCCAACTCGTCGCTCGCAGCCAAACTGCCGCGCACATAGAGGCAAATGGGTGGACTGGGAATCTGCCGCAGGAGCGGCGGAAAGGCGGCATCGGCCCACGTCAGCGCCGTAATTTTTGCTTGGGCGAGCCGTGCCAACTCTTGGGCCGGATCGATTTCACCGCGCGCGCGTTCAAGCGTGGTGGCCACAGCCGGCTCAAGACCGGCATCCCGCCAGGCGGCGGGCGAGGCGTGCCACGCGGCAGACATCGTGCCAAAGTGACGCAGCAAACGGTGCATGCGACCCGGCCCTATGTCCGGCACCGTACTCAATGCTACGTAAAAGGCACGGTCTTGATCTGGGGTCATTGACAGGTTCTTTTGCTTGACTATTGTGCTGAGAGACGGCGCTTACGCCTGCCGCGAGTCTCCGGGGACGCCGGCCGCGCTCGTCGCACCCCTGCGCGAGACAGCACGTACAAACGTGGAGCAGCGAGTTGATTCGATTGAGGATGAGACACATTCATCTACGCCGCTAGGTAGTGTATCATGGAGACCAAAGAAGGCAGGCGGTAAGAATGCGGTTGGGGTGAAACGAAACGTCACACATCAGTGCCGAGGGTGTCCGGCCGTTGGCCCAATCCTCGGCAGCCTAGCGCAGCAATTTGGATCAGCAAGAGCATGAGCACAACTACACCGGACATGGCAACCTTCGAGCAGCCAACGCCGCAGGCGCGCATTCTGGTGGTGGACGACGAGTCGATCATCCGCCTGGACCTGCGCGAGCGCCTCAGCGAACTGGGCTATTCCGTGGTTGGGGAAGCCGCGGACGGACACATGGCGGTGGCGCTCACGCGCCGCTTGGACCCCGATTTGGTGCTCATGGACATCAAGATGCCGAAGATGGACGGCATCACCGCCGCGCGCGTTCTGCAGGAAGAGCGGATTGCGCCCATCGTGCTGCTCACGGCCTTCAGCGATCGCGAGCTCGTCGAGGACGCCCGCGAGGCCGGCGTGCTCGGCTACATCTCTAAACCGTTCCGCGAAGCCGATCTGGTACCCACGCTTGAGGTTGCCATTGCCCGTTTCGCGGAGCTGAAGGCAATCGAACTGGAAAACGTCAACCTGAAGGAAGCGCTGGAAACGCGGCGGCTGGTAGACCGGGCTAAGGGCATGCTGATGGATTCACAAGGATTGACGGAAGCAGCCGCCTTTCGACGCATCCAAAAGCTCGCCATGGACCGCCGCAAGCCGATAAAAGAGATCGCCGAGGCCATCATCCTGGCGAACGAGATCACGTAAGCACCCGGCCAGCGCCTCTTCTAACGTTGGCGCACTGCCGCAAGCTGGTTGTCGGCAGTTTCTTTTCCTTTGATGGAAACCTTTGCAAAACCCAGGCCCGCAGGCAAGGATTCTCTCTTCCTGGAGCCCTTGCAAAGCCCAAGCCCGTCGGCAAAAGTTCTCCCTCTCCCTGGAGCGAAAACCCCGGAAGTCCTCGGGCATCTTCTCCCTCTCCCTGTGGGAGAGGGCCGGGGTGAGGGGAAGTCTTCGCGGTTCCGACCCAATCGAGCGTCCTCGTCAGGGCTATGCATACGTCTCCCTAGGCATGCCCTCACTCCGTAGCGCGTACGCGGTCCAGCGTACCCGGCCAGGCAAGGATGCGCTCGTCGGCGGTGACTAAGCGGTGTCCCTCCAGCGCGGTGGCGACGATGAGCCGGTCAGCCGGATCGCCGTGCAAGTCCGGCAGCAATCCGGCCCGCGCCGCTAAGCGTCCGTTCACGGGAATCTCGACGAGGCCCTGATCGAGCAGGTCGCGCCGCCAGGCATCCAACTCGAAACGCAGGGCCAGTTGACCCTTCTGCATGCGCATGCCCACCTCCCAGAACGAGATGGCCGACACCGCCGCCCGACCCTCTGCGAGCGCGCGTGCCACGGCGCGGCGGGCCTGCGGTCCCAACCGCCGGTCACCTTGCTCTTGCCACAACAGGACGTGCGTATCCAGGAGAATCAAAACAAGCTTTCTCCCGCGTCACCGTCCTCGAACCAGTCCGCCGGCATCGGTTCCACGATATCGTCCAAACTGCGGATATTGTCGCGGTTGCGGCCAAATTCCATTTTCGACTTTTCGCGGTATGGCGCCAGGCGCGAGACCGGCCGGCCGCGCTTGGTGATGATGATCTCCTCACCGCTCGCCGCCACCTCGTCCATAAGCCGCAAGCACTTCGCCTTGAACTCCGACGCCTTCACCACCCGCACGCCGGAGGGTAGTTGAATCCCATCTGCGGGCAGCGCTCCACCGGGCACTCCCATCCCGCTATCGGCTTTTTCGTTATCCGTTTCCATGACTCTTATCCTGGTTCGCACGTGACTGCCCCAATTATACCATGGTCATGACTATGGTCATATACGCGAGCTTTGGCCTGTCTTATTCCCTCTCCTCGGGGAGAGGGTTAGGGTGAGGGGGTCAATGGGTGCGCATCCGGCCTTAGCCGAAGAGTCTCTCCAGCCAGCAGACAAATGCCTGGCAGAGCGCGCCGTCAACGTTCAAGTCATGCGCGCGAATTGCCGTGCCCATTTGCCGTGGGTCCTCCCGCGCCGCCAACCAGGCGTGCACCTGCGCTCTCAATTTCTTCTTTTTGCTGAACTTCCGCTCCGCACACGGTATGCCGTCGATGTATGCTCGCGACAAGGGCCAATTCGGATCTTGGCAGGGGATCATCTCTGCAACGAAGTTTTCAAGTTCGCCTGTAGAGCGGTTGTCCGGCATCAGCCACACGCCCACGCGCGGGTCGCCGTCGATAATCGTGCCAGCGGGAACGGGATTGTTGGGCAAAGCGACGTTTGCAAGCGCAAGCCGGCCCTTCACTGCCTCCCACCGCGCGCCCACGTCGTCGTTTGCATCCACCAGAATGCCCATTGCCTGGAGATCAGGAGCTTGGATTTCCGTGTCAATGGCATCGAGTACCTGCTCGACGCTATCCTTCTCTTTAGTGCAGAAGCTAATAGCCACTTCGAGACGCTGGCAGATGTGCCTCACCACGTGCTTGTCATTTACGCCTTCCACGAGTAGCACATTACTGGGCAACGAGCCGGAGGGTCGAGTCATCCGCTTACCGCACCTCGATGCCCTGTTCCGCCGCGACCCGGAGTTGGCGCTCCGAGTATTCCACGGCGCGAATCCCCTCGCCGTCGCTGTCCAGCCGCACCAGCGCGCCCTCCACGCCTTCCTCTGCCACCGCCGCCTGCGCGAATCCCACCACGCAGTCCCAGCTATGCGTGGTGGCAAACACCTGCACGTTGTTTGCCTCCGCCGTCAGCAGCACCATGCGCCAGAAGTCGCGCTGGAGCGTGTGGTGAATGCCGTTCTCCGCCTCGTCGATCAGCAGGAACCCGCCCTGGCTGTTCGCCAGCGCCAACGCCACCCCAAACAACCGCACCGCGCCGTCACCCAGACTCCGCAAAGGCACCGGCCGCTTCTGCCCGGCAACTTTCACCACCGCCCGCCGACCGTAGCTGGAATCTCCTTGGTCGCCGATTACGGCGACACGCTCTATCTCCTCACCTAACACCAGCCTCAGCGCCTCTACCGTGCGATTTTCATCGTCCGTAAGCGCTACTTTGTCCCATAGGCGTGCAATCTCCGCGTTGCGCAGGACGCTCGGCCCCAGGGACTCACACCGGATGCTAGGCGCTAGCCCCACATCTCTTGCTATTCGTCTGTCTATCAACTGACTCTCTGCATAGTTGAGCGGCACAACTTGCTCATGCTTATTTAGCCTGAGTGTCAGAATACCATCGTCCTCATCCGAAATGCTGTCAGGAGTTCTCTCCGCCCAATTGTCAGATCCCTCTCCGTTGAGCAATCCAACTTCAATACTGAGGACCTGGCGGCTTCCTGTGGGACCTATGGTTATGGGACCACATGGCATGACCCGACGTCCGTAGAAGAGCGCTTCCCAGTCAGGCGCAAATGGGTCTTCAACATACCCGTCGAAATGCCTTACCAACTCCTCACGCTTCGTCAATATGCTTGCAAGAACTGCGTAATGGCCGCGCGCGGCATAGACACGCACCGCGTCAAGCACGGTCGTCTTGCCGACGCCGTTCTTGCCGGCGATGAGAGTCACGCGGCCCAAGCGCTCAATCGAAAGGTCTTGAATGCCACGAAACCTTCTGATGGTCAGATTGGGGAGATGCAGGTCATTTTCAGACATGGCGATCAACTTCTCGACTTACGCCCCGCAAAGCGGTTTCAAGTCGTATTGTTACTTGCGTAGTCACTCTGCCACATCCAGGAGTTCGCAGTCATAAAGTGTCAGTCCCGCGAATTCGACCTCGACTATCCTGCCTTCTGCGACTATACGGCTTCCTTCTTTGATTGAAGCAAGCGACGAGCGCCAATTGGTGTTGTCGAAGTTGAGCGAAACTTGCTCGAAAGGTTTGCCGATGGTGACTTCAATAGGATTATTGGTTGTGATGGGAGCATACCAGGCTATATCATCAACTCTGAGCCACTTGCCAATCTCAGGATGGACAGTTGCCCTGTCGCCAGTGTGGAAGTGCGCTCTGTCCATGATTTCTTGCGCTGTGCGATCCGTGTACTCCCGTTTCTCCTCTAGCTCCGACAGTTGTGTTGCCTCGGCAGCAGTTCTCGGTTGTCCTTGAACACTTAAATCAACCGCAGCCGCATAGTCCCCCGCGCTCTGCCAATCTATCCCATCCCAATTCACTGGACAACTAACAGTCTCCAAGCGTCTTGCCAATTCCTTCCATCCATGAACGCTGGTATCCAGCCGGACTACATGGCGTCCTGAAATATCGCTGAAACGCCTTAGCTTACCAACTTCCACAAAGACTGTCTGCTCGGGCATTCGACCCATCGCCATGCCAGCTTCAAAAAGCACGTTCGGCCTAGCCTGTCCCGTAAACTCAGTCTCATCATCGTCGTCGTTTTCTTCCCATAGGCGTTCATTAAGTCTCGCTTCATCGTCAGGAGTAAAGAGGACTACCACAGCGTGAGCCCGCGAAAAGGCAACCTCTAGAATCTCGCCAATGTAGGGTGTCGGTTTGCCCGTTGCTTGAGTGAGCTCGGACCATTCTAAGGGACGGAGACCTATTTCCGACAAGAATTTGAAGAGAGCATTACGGGTCACTCTATTCCGGCCATGGACGACAAAGACCTCACGCGTGTTTTGCGGTGGTCGAGATTCTTGCTCCCCTTCTATGTTCGCATCAGACTTTCGACCCGGCGGGCCGACAATAAAGTCATTCGTTACATCAATCTCTTTGTCAACAACACGATAATTGTCTGGCGCGAGATTTGGCTCGAGACCAAGGACACTACTCTCTCTTGTGCTAAGATCTAACACTCTGCGCAATTGGCTTGAATCAACCTCCGACTTTGTAATTTTCATGCGTTCTATATCGTCTACAGATACAGTTCTCCCGTTGATGGTTATCGGATCCCCATCGCGACGGGGTTTGAGAAAGCGATCCTCTAGCTCTTGTTCATTGAGGTCGGCTAGGTACTCTGTATCTTGCCCTTTACCTTTTGGCGTAAGGCGAACGTGGTAAAAGGTCATGTCACCGTGGTTCTACTATCAAACTGCAAACCATACCCTTAGATTACCAGCTTGGCATCATTGGGGCGGGGTTTGCCGCCGTGGACGGAGGGTTCGGCGCACCATTTGGCGGCGAGGCGGCGGACGGCGGCGTAGGTCTCTTTGTCGAAGTCTAAGAGGTCGCAGACGACGCGGCGGTCGAGGAGGGCGCGGTTGGGGTCGGCGTCGGCGAGGTAGGCGGGCTGCAACTCTTTGTCGCGGAATTCGTTGAAGATTTGCTCCGCCATGATGAGTTGGTCGTCGCAGAGGGCGCGGAAGTCCAGCACGGGAAGGGATTCGGCGGAGCGGACTGTCATGTCACCACGACCGGCGACTTGTCGGTTTGAGTGCCACCAATAACAGAGTAGCCCCAGCGTGCAGTTTCCCCACAAGGCAAATGCAGAGTCGTATTCGGGTATATCGAAAGTCACATTCGGCCAGGCCCGGCCGCCTACGCTCACTTGTTCAGTGAAAGCAATTGCTAGTGGTTGGGAATTGAAGCGAAACCCTCGGCTAATGTGAGCACGGCTAGCGGTGGCCCATAAGTTAAAAGCCGCAATTTCCATTCCTGGCCTTACCTGCAATTGAGAATCGGGTTGGCACAGAATTCGAACCTCGTTTTGTGCATCATGATTCCAGAGAGCCGGATAAGTCGCAGTTGGACTGCCCGCAACTTTGGTGAACGGAGCATTGTGCGCCAAGCTTATGAAGAATTGAGAATCCAGACCTCGTTCTCCGACCTGATTCAGTTGCACTACAGGCACATCAATAGATTTCGGCTTTCCTGGCAACCACACCTTGCCCTTGGAAAGAGAGTAGGCAGTCTGCGCTACAGAGGCATCTAGAATACGGGCAGCCCCCCACCCGCTTTCGTGACTACTGAGAGGTGCTTCCAGCGTCTCGCCTATGACCGTGCCTCCACAGTTTATAGAATCACCACCGTATGGCCCATCTTCCAGTTTGCGGATACTCTGACTTGACAGAATGGCCTTGGAGAGTTCCTGAGCTTCCGCGAGGTCATGTGGTCTATGTTGCAATGATATGAATGTGCCTCTATCACTCGGTCTCTCACTTGTCGCTAGGCTTCGGCCAATTACCAAGCACTCGGCCATGCCCGTATCAGACGAAAAAGACATGTCGTACCCGTTGGCTGCGATGCTGACCACTGTGACATCGGTACATTGCGTGGCTATCAGCTTCCTAAACTTGGCCCAGGACGCTCCATTGATTGCAGTAAAAGGCAGCACCAGCGCGACAACGCCGCTTCGTGCCATCTTCTTGGCAGCGAGAGACGCAAAAGCGGAAGCAAGTCCAGCGTGACCATGGTAGAAGGTGTTCTTGGAAAGCTTCTTCAATTGCTTTGCCATCTCAGCCTGATCATCGTCAGAAGAGTCGAAAGCGGCAAAGGCTGCGTTAAGAACGCCATCTTTCGCATCATAATGCTTGGTATTGCTCGTGAATGGCGGATTCATGATCGTCAAGTCATAGCTCACGTCAGGAATATCAACGGTGACTTGCGCCGATGTTTCCTCACCGACGCTGCCGGTGCGGAGGGCGGGGTCGCTGGTGTTGAATAGGGTTTGGACGTCCGAGCGTTGCAGGAGTTCCAGCGAGCCGATCTTGACCGTGCCGTCGGGCTGGCGGCCGTAGGGCATGGTGTAGAGGCGGGAGCTGCCGAAGCCGACGGCGGGTTCCACGCCCGAAAGCGTCGAGCCGGTGATGTGGATGGCCGAGGGCATCACGTCGCAGCCGTAGAGGACGTCCTCCATCATCACGCGGTGCAGGGCGGCCGGATCGCCGCCGGCGCGCTCGTGTTTGGCGGCGATCTGCTCGTAGACCGCCGAGAGCAGCGCGCCCGTGCCGCAGGCGAAATCGGCAATGCGCAGCGTGCCGATGGCGTCGGCATCCGACCAGTCCACGCCCGCCATCTTCGCCACCGCCAGCCGCGCCAGCAACGCCGCCGACGCGGGCAGGGTGTAGAACGTCGCCAGGTACTTGCGGTCGGCAATCAGGCGCTGGAAGATGCGGCCGGTGAGGTCGTGGGAGTTCGCCACGCCCATGGCGCTCACCGCCTGCGCCGTAGCCCGCAAGCGCCACAAGATCTGCGCCGCCTCAGCCGCGGGCAACTGCTCCAAAATATCTTTCGCCACGGCAAAGATGGCCCAGTAATTGATTTCCAAAATATCCTGCCAGGCCGCGAGCACCGCGTTCTGGGGATTGGCAACGGTATCCCCGCAGACGATGCCCAGCGGCTTCACGCCGTCATACATGCCGGCGATGCGCTCGTGAAAGACCAGGGCATTGGCGATGATGGCGCAGGCCATGCGGCGGGTCTGGGGCACGTTGCTCATGCCCAGCAGGCGGGCGATGGTCAGGGTGACGGCCTGGCGGTTCGTGTCCATCTCGTCCAGAATTTTTGCCGCCGCGCCGATGCCCTCCTGCAGGATGGTGGTGGCCTCATCCACGGCCCGCTGCGGCACGGAGACCAAACGCACGAGATCGGCGAGGTCTGCCGGCGAGCCATCGAGCCAACCGGACGCCGGAAAGCGGGTGACGCCCTCGCGCTCTTCAGTGAAGACACAGTACGAGAGGCGGGCGTTGGCGAGAGCGGCGCGCAGGTCGTCGGCATCACCGACCGCGTCCGGGTAGCGGAGCGCGATGGCGGCCTCGATGGTACGCCCGCTCGCTGCCTCATCCAGCCCCAGGCGCGATTTGGCTTCCTCTTCCACGTTCACGGCGGGCAGGTACTCGGCCTCGATTACCACCGGCGCGCGGCCGTTCGCCGTGATGAGGATGTCCGGGCGCAACCCGGGATGACCGGTGATGGTCCGGGTGTTCTCAGAGCGCACGTCGGTGCGGGCGAGCATGCCCGTGAGCACGCTGCCTAAGGCGTTATTGACGCTCGGTTCGGTCTGGCGCGGCATCTACTGTGTGCCTCTCTGCACTCGTTCCGGCAAGGTTATTCCAGAGCACTGTTACCATTCTACGCGGTATCGGCATACGGGGCAGGTATTGCCGCTTGGCGCTTCACCACCTGCCCATCCGCATTGTCCTTCACACCTGCAAAGCCGCCACGCCGTCTTGCCAACCCGCTCTCTGAGAGCCGGCTAAGACCTTCCTATGATTTTCCTAAGCATCTGCACACATTTCCCTTTCCCTGTCCTACGCTGGAGGTAGAGGGACTGAGCGTGTACGCAGACGGTGTACCAGGCAGCGGACGACCCACTGCAACCGTCTTAGGAAGGCGGCACCATGCGCAGGTACAACGACCCGCTAGGTCAAAGCACCCGCAGCGATGCTAGCGGTCAGCGCGCGTACCGCGATCAATTCGGGCAACACCCAGACAGAATTGGTCATGTGCAGCGCTTGTACGAAGAGGGCCTCGGACAACGTGCCGGGCGGCGCGGCCTGCAGGCCGCAACGTCTTGGGCGCTGCAAACGGCCGAGACTCTGGCTGCGCTCGTGGCTGTGGTGCTCTTTGGGTTGGCTGCCGCGTTCAGTCCCTCTTACCGTCCCTCAGCGCGGGGCACCGCCGCTCCTTACGTCGGTCACTGCTTCACGCTGCTCCGCATGTATACCGATCCCCGACCTCTGGCGCTTCTTTCTTCCTTCACTGACGGATTGCGCCTTATTTTCGTCCTTTAAGGCGTTCGCGCGCGCAATACTCCGGCACATGTAGGGATGACGCGCCAAGAGGCGGGGGACGAGACTCCGCGCTACAGCAAGCGGGCGAGCCAAGAGGCGGGGGACAAGCCCCCGCGCTACTTTAAATGCGAAAGCATTGGGAACGGGACTCTACGCCGCGTCAGTCAAGGGTAGGATCGCGTGGATCGGCGCTGATTTCCCCTCACCCCGGCCCTCTCCCCCAGGAGAGGGAGCTTTCTCGCCTGCAGGTGGGGTTTTGCAAAAAGTCTCCCAGGGAGAGGGAGACTTTTTTGCCCGCCGGGCTGGACTGTGCAAAGGCCACCTAGACCTTGACCGGCCAGTGTCCGGGGACACGATAGACCTCGTCCTCGCCCGGCCACGGCGGCATGGTGACGATGATGAAGCGCAGCGGGCGGTCGCCGGTTGTCCTGAACTGGAAGTGCGTGCCCACGGGGATGGAGAGACTCGCGCCCGCGGCCACGTCCACAACCCGCTCCCGGCCGCCCTGGCGCCGCCAGACCTGGCCCGTGCCCTCCAGGAAGTACCAGACCTCCTCCACCGTCCGATGCGCCACGGCCACGGAAACCTGCCCCGGATGCAACGTGCAGTGCACCATACTGCCACGGCTCGTCTGCGCCAGCAGCCGGATCTCCGAGCCATCCGGCGCCAGCGCGTCGTAGTTCTCGCTGGGTAGCTTGAAATCGAAGTCGTCTTTCATACCGCTTTAACTCCTTAAAGGGGCCTTTGCATAACTAGGCCCCGTGGTAAGGGCGTTACGCCCTCTCCCCGGGGAGAGGGTCGGGGTGAGGGGATTCCTTGCTTTTCTAATCGCATAACATGTACAGTCAATACATACCAGAACCAAACTGTCAAAAGCCGGCTGGCGTTCAGGGTAGATTCACCCTCACCCCCGTATCATCCGATACTGTGTATCGGCGTACGGGGCAGGCTCTAGCCCTCTCCCGTCGAGGGAGAGGGAACTTTCTCGCTTCCGTTAGGTTACGCAAAGGTCTCCTTAAAGGACATCCTTGCGTACCGTGGCAGCAGCGGGTTCTTACTATAAGCTATCGCATAAATGTCCAAAAGGCATCGCATAATTCGGATCGACGTGCCGACCGGTGCTTCGATCTGAATTATGCGATGGCTTCTAAGTACCGCAACTGAAGACGTCCAAATGACTGCCTTAGGAAAATTGTAGGTCTATATAGAACTTGTCTCATACATCACTCTGTTAGACCTGCCCTTCGACAGGCTCAGGGCGAACGGAATAGGCAAGAATCCGTTCGCGCTTTGACAAGCATGTGCTGAGCTTGTCGAAGTGCTCAGCACGAATCGGCTATTGAACAGACTTATGAGATAGCTTCTAGTCGGTTGGAGTAGCGAAGGGTAACGCTTCCCGCCATCGAGGAGACATAGATTTCCCCGCGAACTTACACGGCTATTGCGGTGGTGGAGTTTCCCTGAGAAGAGGTGCCTTCCTCACAACTTCGTCTAGGGCAGGGATTCATGGCTGTGATACCCTACGCATCAAGGTAACTTCTCGAGAAAGCGCCAATGGGGGCGTTTTCCGTTAGGTTGAACTTTCAGGAGTTGCTGGGAGCATGAGATTCCTCCTTGACCGCTGGCGGCGGATCGGCACACGGTTGTATCTGGCTTTGGGCTTTGCAGTGATCCTTACCCTCGTATCCGGTGCTGTAGGAGTCTTCTACTTCGAGCAGAGCGGCGACTTGAACTTCCAAGTGCGGTCTGAATCCGTGCCGGCGCTGGAGGCGTCTTGGACGGTGGCTCGAGAGACCGAGCGCTTGCGCAATGTGGGGCTGGGTTTGGCTGCGGAGCCTGAATCCGGGTTTCAGGGTTTGGCAAGGGGCACCGTAGTCGAATCTTTGGAGCGGATAGACGCGGCATTGGATGTGGTGAGCGGCGTGCCGGAGCTATCGCCGGATGCCCAAGCAGTGAGCGAAGCGGCCTACGATCTGGCGGATGTTATTGACAACCTCAGCCGCAACCGTGAGGCACTGAATAGTACGAACCAGGTTGCCGCCGACTATCGCTCGCTCCTGGCGACGGCTCGGTCGGACATCGGGGAGTCCGAGGCGGCGCTGGCGGTCCTGCGCCAGGTGTTGGCAGCCGAAGGCGAAACCGAGCTGCAAGGGCTGTGGGACGAGTTCACAAGATTGCATGCGGCCGGCATAGACCCGACGGTGGCGTCTTGGGGTGAAGGGCAAGGGGTGTTCTACGTCCGCAGCCTGCAGTTGGCCTTGAATGCGAATATCAGAGACTTGACTGTCTCCTTCGCCGCAGCCAGCGTAGCTTTGCAAAACGCTGTGGCGAGCCTGCTGGCGGCCTCCCGTGCCCATTCTGCAGAGTCGCTGGGACTGGCGGTAAGCAGCTTCGACGAGGGGCGGACCTTGCTGACGGCCATTAGCGTGATTAGCGTGATCGCCGCTACGTTGGCAGCGTGGTTGTGGGTGGGCAATGGCATGGTACGCAGACTCTCACGTATGTCGGAGCGCATGCGGCGGATGGCCGACGGAGACTTGGAAACGCCGGTCCCGGAAGTGGGGCGAGATGAGATTGGGGAGCTGGCCAACGCCCTGGAAGTGTTCCGGGAGCAAGCACTGGAAGTCCAACGCCTAAACCTGGTCGAAAAGCTGTATGAAGAGTTGCGTCAAACGAATGCGGAGTTGAAACGCGCCCAAGCCCGCTTGATTGCCCAAGAGAAATTGGCCGCTCTCGGTGAGTTAGTATCGGGAGTTGCCCACGAAATCAGGAACCCACTGAACTTTGTCAATAACTTCTCTGAAGGGTCGTTGGAGCTATACGACGAACTTTCCGAAATGTTGGAAACGTACCGGGACAAGATGTCGGCAGACGATACGGCGTTGCTGGATGATATCAGCGAGGAAATGACCACGAGTCTGAATCGTGTCCTGTCAAACGGCGGTCGCGCCTTGGCAATTGTGGAACGCATGCGCGGACTCGGCGTGGTAGGTGGAGAACCGGTTGTCACGGAGTTGAACAGCTTGGTACGTGACGCGGTGCAGTCCGGAACCAACAGCTTCAGTGCAGAGGAAGATGGCTTCTCGGTGCGGACAGTGTTTGACTTGGATCCCGACGTAGGCGAGCTATCGCTGGTGGAGACAGATTTTGGTGAAGCAATGCTAAATCTTGTCAGAAACGCTTGCTACGCGATGCAACTTAAGCAAGAGGCTGCAAATGATGACTACGAGCCGGTATTGACCGTTTCTACACGGGTGGTTGACAACGCAGCCGAAATCCGGGTGCGTGACAACGGCACGGGCATAGCGGATGACGTCCTCGGTCAGATTTTCAATCCCTTCTTTTCCACACGGGAAGGTGTCTTGGGGGCCGGATTGGGCCTTCCCATTGCCGCCGACGTGGCTCGCCGGCTCGGAGGAGATCTATCGGTGGATTCGGTCTTCGGAGAGTACACGGAATTCACCATGACCCTGCCCCTTACGGTGGCTGCTCCGGTGGAGAGTGGAGACTTGGTCTAGCAAAAAACGTTGGCAAGGCACGGACCATTGAAAGCCGGTCTGCGTCAACCCCGCCGCCCTACTGGCGTCTGCGCAGAATCAAGTAACCAAAGACAAATACCGCAAAGACGCTGGCAAGACCCTGAATAACCATCAGCGTGATTCGTCTCCGTGGCGTTGACGCAATGCCGCCCAGGGTATTGCGAATGCGCGGAACGGCGTTGCTGATTACGGGGGCGGCTAGCCGCTGCAAGCTGCGTTGCACGGGCTGCACCACCGGTTCGGCAGTCGGCAGAGGAGCTGTCTCAGTCGCAGAAACGGCGGCAGGTCCCGGCGTAGGCGTGGCGGCCGTATCCTCACTGACCGTGACCGCAGTCTCAGCCGTGGGTTGGGCAATCAAGGCAACCGTAGGGACTGCTTTCAATTCCGGCGTGGGTGTCGGAGTGGGCGTAGGCGTAGGTGTCGGCGTGGGTGTTGGTGTCGGAGGGATTGGTGTTGGGGTTGGCGTGGGTGTAGGCCTTGGCGTTGGTCGAGGTGTAGGCGTTGGTGTGGGCGAAGGGACGGGTGTTGGTGTAGGCCGCGGGGGCGGTTCCGGTGTTGCAGTGGGCGCGGGTCTCGGTGTAGGAGTGGGACTTGGTGAGGGAGAAGCAACAGGCGTTGGTGTAGGCGTTGGGGTTGGAGTGGGTGTTGGGCTTGGCGTTGGAGTAGGAGGGAGAGGTGTAGGTGGTGGCGGAGGTTCCACAGAATCATCATCAAAGATGCCGCACCATGATCTGGGATCGGATCCGCAACTGAATTGACATTCAGTCCCTCCGCGGCTGACGGCACAGCCCGTCACCGTGCCAATAGGATTGGCAGGGAGTACGGGTAGACCTCTGCTGTCGCAACTGGTTAAGGCACTGTTGCCGTTACCATCTAGGTTGTAGTAGTACTTACATTGTACGCCTTCTTGGGCGCTTACATGGATGGCAAAGCCTATTGCGGCTGCTACAAGAGCTATTGCGATGATTAAGCCGCCAAAGGCGTTCTTCATGCAATCCACTCTCAATGATTGAATTTGACATATGTGTGATTAAATCCCATATGGGGTGGCCCTAGCAAGGAGACTAAGGCGTCGGAGGAGGTTCATCACTCTTATAGCTCACACTATGGCTTGACGGAGAGCCCACGCTATAGCTGTCAAAAACGGCATTCACCTCAATACTAATCGTCCGGTCCCCTGCCCTTTTCCGGAGTATAGCTGCCCGGCTTATATGAACCGCAGGCACGGAATACGCAGGCGATTACTGCATCGGCAAAGCCGTCTCCCGCCCCATCGGAAACTATGACCCCATCGCTCACCTGCTCCGTCGCCCGGATTTGCCTTGCATTATACTATCGGCACGGGAGGCTTTTCCCTTAGGTGGAGGCTGGTATGGCGTCTCGCGAACCCGAACAGTTAGAGAATCGTAGCCTCGAATTCGACGACGGCACTGGGCTGCGGGTGGCGCACGTCCGTTTTGAGACTGAGGCCAAGTTCGACTGGTCGCTGTTCGACGGGTACGACCGCATTCGCATTCTCACGTACTCGGCCGGCGTGAGCGCCATCGTCCGGTTGCTTGACAGGCACGGCTTTCGCGACTTCGAATGCGTGTTCGGCTACGAGGGTACGTTGCGCACGCTCAAGGACATCCTGGCGTTCCAACAGGTCGCCAGCGGTGACACGCGGGCCGCAATCAAGAACCTGTCCGATGAGCGCCATGCCTTCATTCTCAGCCGCGTCAGGGAGGGACAAGCGCGCTTTCGCGTGCTGCGCAAGCAGATCGCCCACGCAAAAATCTACCTGCTCGACAACACGGCTAATGGCAGCACCCGCGCCCTCATCGGCTCCGCCAATCTCTCTGAAACGGCCTTTGGCGGGCGCCAGTCGGAGACACTGGTCTGCTTCGACGATGATGCGTCCGCTTGGCGCCACTACCTAGGCATGTACGAGACTATCCGGGACCGCGCCTCCGACGAAATACCCTTGCCGCCGGAGCGCATCGAGAGCAGCGAAATAAGCGTCCAGGAAGCGCCGGTCTTGAATGCCGATGATCTCTCTACCCTGGTGATTGACACGACAGAGAGCGAACCGGAACCAGGCAACGGCGCTAGCTTCAACGTTCCCGCCCAAATCGAGCGCATCGAGAAGATGAAGGCCGCGCTGCCGCCGCCCATAGCCAACCTCATCCCGCCGCCGCGCAACGGCAGGCAGCAGATCACGCCCGACATCCGGCGCACGATTGTGCGGGAGTCCAGCCGCATCCGGGTCGTGCAGACCGAAGAAGAAGCCGACCACCGCGAGCTATCCATTGACCGGGACGCCAAGACCGTTACGCTCCTAGGCAAACCGTTATCCCTGGACGCCGACCTTGCCGCCGCTACGCGTGACGCAGACCTGCTGGCCGCATTCTTCAGCAGCTACGAGGGCACCTTTGAGGGCGGCATGGGAGTTGAGCGGCTCCAGCGGGACTACTTCATACTCTGGTCGTGGCTCTATTTCGCGCCGTTCATGTGCGACCTGCGCACGCTGGCAGGCCACCAGGGGGACATTTTCAGGTTCCCGTCGTTCGCCATCGTCTACGGCAAGCCCTCTTGCGGCAAGTCCAGCCTCATCGAAACCCTGATGACCTCCATGTTCGGCAAAGCCTACACCATCGACAAGCGCGAGTTCACCAAGGCGCGGCTGCGCGACATCCAGCACGCCTACAAGCGCTTTCCCGCCGTGTTCGACGACATCGGCAGGTCTGCTATTCGGAGCCACGGCGAGGACGTGATCAAGGACGAGAACCCACCGCAGGTAGCCGAGTTTCCCTGCTTCGTGCTCTCCATGAACCAAGAGCTGAAGGCCTTTACCGACCAGATTGTCAAACGCAGCCTGATGATCTACACCACCACCGCGCTGCCTTCGTACAAGGAAGAACTGCGCCACGAGTTGCACCTGAAGATACAGGACGTGCGCCGCAGCCTCTCCACGCACTTCTACCGTGAGTACTTGCGGCGGGCGCTCGACCGCTTCGACGAGAATCCCCATCCCGCCGACTGGCTGGAATTCTCTTCCACCGTCCTCGCCGGGTTGCTCGGCGACCTGCGGGATGAGAGCCCGCCACAGTGGTGCACGCCCCTGAGTTGGGACGACTACGCCGGCAAGCGCTACGAGGGCGTGAAGACGCGGATCGAGCACCTGCTGCGACCCGCTACCCGCATGAAGCAAGAGGGCGATCAGCCCACCGGCTGGATACTGGAGGACGCTAAGGTCATCGTCATCGAACAGACCGACACCTTCGGCCGGCGCGAGTTCGATTGGGAGAACGTCCCCTCCACCCTCATCGACGAAAACGCCAGCGTCGGCGGCCGCACGGTACTCAACCGCAAAGAACTGGAGGAGTTCTTGGACAAGAAACTCGGCGGAGGGCGAGCTAACATATTCGCCAAGATCTTTCATCACGCGAGGCGCTGAGTTGATCGTTTTGCTCTGCGGCGGCGGCAAGGTCAGCCAGCGGCGAGACATCGTGCGAGCCAAGCGGATGGCGACGGCATGGAGGAGCTAATGTCTGAGGAGTATCGAAAGTTCGACGCAGCAGACTACGTCAAGAGCGAAGAGGATGCCCGGGGGCTTCTCAGGGCGGCGGTGGATGAGGACCTGGGAGACGGGGCTGTGATTCGCGCCGCTCTCAAGCATGTCGCCCGGACGCAGAACATGAGCGCCCTCGCCCGCGACACCGGGCTAAACCGCGGCAACCTTTACGCTGCGCTGTCTGAAGACGGCAATCCCACTCTGGCAACATTGCTGAAGGTCACCCACGCCTTGGGACTGAGGCTACGCCTTGAGCCTATCGAGAGCCCCACACCGGGCCCGCAACCGGCTGAGCGACAGAATCTCCCGGCAGGTTCGACTTCACCCTAGTCTCGTCATCGTCATCGAACAGACCGACACCTTCGGCCGGCGCGAGTTCGATTGGGAAGACGTCCCTTCCACGCTCATCGACGAAAACGCCAGCGTCGGCGGCCGCACGGTGTTGAACCAGCGGGAACTGCTAACCGCCTCTGCCATGTCTCTTGCTTTCCACAACCACTGTCCGGTCACCAATTTGGACCCTAACTACTATTGGAGAATCTTCTCAAACCAAAGCAGTGCCGCCTCGCCTTCCATGCGAGAGATGTCGTCGACCGTCCGGCTGTGGCGAATACCATTGCGCAAATCGGAGAATTGTTGAAACTTCGTATTGAGTGTCTCTTTGCTTCCGAAAATACCCTCAAAGCGCGTCCAAAGGGACTTATTTGCAATAGTGTCCTGAAGTTCCCTGAGATCCGCATATTCCAACTTACCAGCCAATGTCTCGTAGTAGCTTGTCTCCAACATTGGATTTCTCTTCCTGGCATTTTGTACGCGATCGCCTGTCTTCTGGGCAATATGACTAGGGCGTGTCGTCAAAGTAGTTT
>JAAXIC010000054.1 GCA_012270555.1 Chloroflexota bacterium | reverse complement strand
AACTACTTTGACGACACGCCCTAGGGTGAGGGTGAAACATCAGTGCAAAACCAACTTGAAGGAATACTAGCGTCTCGCCAATCCGTGGCACAGCGACAAACCGGCTTGATACATAAGTGCGGGCAGGATTTTGGCTAAGCGAGCGCTTTCCGTACTGTCGCCAGCGCTTCAGGCAGCGTGAATGCCCCGCGATAGAGGGCCGAGCCGACGATTGCCCCTTCCACGCCGAGCGTCGTCAGCCGCGTGAGATGCTCAAGGGTAGCCACGCCGCCAGAGGCAATCACCGGCACGCTCACGGCCTGCGCCAGCGCGCCCGTGGCTGCGAAATTGGGCTGGGAGAGCGTGCCGTCGCGCTCCACGTCGGTATAGAGGAAGCGGCTAACGCCCGCCTCCACCATCCGGTGCGCCAGGTCGAACATGTCAACGGCGCTTTCCTGCTGCCAGCCGTGGGTCACCACCTTGCCATTGCGGGCGTCCAGCGCGACGACCACGCGACCCGGGTACCGCGCGCAGACCTCCGCGACCAGTTCAGGCTGTTCCAGCGCCACGGTCCCCAATACGATCCGCGCCACTCTGGCCGCCACCACCGCCTCGATGGCAGCGAGGTCGCGCAAGCCGCCGCCCATCTGCACGGAGATGTCAAGCGCCTCTGCTACAGCAGTCACTACCGGCAGGTTCCGGCTGTTACCGCGCTCGGTGCCGTCCAGATCCACCACGTGCAGCAGCGCCGCGCCTTGTTCCTGCCAGCCGCGGGCGGTCTCCACCGGATCGTGGGAGAAGACGGTGCTCCGGTCGAAGTCACCTTTGAAGAGGCGCACCACCGCGCCGTCTTTGATGTCAATCGCGGGAATAACTTGCATGTCTCGTACAATCACCTTGCGCGCCACTTACCGGCAGCGTTCCGCAAATTCAGCGCCTCATATCTCCGGTAGCGCAGGTTTGCAACCTGCGCCCCTGTTGGATCAATTCCTGTACACCTCTCTCCTTATGCGAAATCTTCGGCATGTCCCTAAGGCTTTCCTGAATTCGTAGCGCGGGGGCTTGTCCCCCGCCTCTTTTACTCAAGAAACTTCGTGCATCCGGGACAAGGCGCAAAGAAATCGCCTATGGACCAACTCTAACACCCCTTGCCACGCCGGGTCTCGCTCCCGTTGCCCAAGCCACGAAATTCTCATACAGCCGCAGCCCCATGCCAGCGCTCTTTTCCGGGTGGAACTGGGTCGCAAAGACGTTTTCCTGCGCGATCACGCTGGGAAAGGTCACGCCGTAGTCGGTGGCGCCGGCGGTCAGCGCGGTGTCCTCCGGATCGGTGTAGTACGAGTGCACAAAGTAGAAATACGCGTCGTCCGGAATGCCGGCGAACATGGGATGCTCCTGCGTCTGGCGCACCTGGTTCCAGCCCATGTGCGGTACGGTGAGCCCTTTGGGAAAGCGCCGCACGACACCGGGATAAATATCGAGGCAGGGCGTACCGCCGTCCTCCTCGCTTTCTGTAAGCAAGACCTGCAAGCCCATGCAGATGCCGAAATAGGGCTTGCCGGACGCAATCGTCTCCTGCACCACCTCGGTCATACCGTGGCGCTCCAGGCCGCGAATGGTGTCGCCCGCCGCGCCCACGCCGGGCAAGATCACCGCCGCGGCCCGCTCCACGTCCGCCGGGTCCTGCGTCACCACAAAGTCCGGCGTATACAACGCCACCGCCCGGCTCACGCTGCGCAGATTTCCGGCACCATAGTCAATTATCGCAATCATGAATGGTCTTCCTACCGGATTTCGACACCCTACCTCTGTATTCTATCGTTTCGTCCGTGGAGACAACAACGGAGACTACCTTGCTCGTGGCATTAGCCACTTAGCCTTGAGCATAGTTCTGACGACAGCAGGAGTAAGTCGCAAATGGGGTGTACTCTGGCTCAGGTCAGCTAAGGTCATCAACCTCAGCGATATAGCAATTTCGGTTGGAATCGGGATTGTAGCCGGAGAAATGCATCCCCGTCTTTACCAGGACACGGTTCGATGCCTTATTCTCTGGCATGGCTGTAGCGACAACGCGTTTGATTGGTGTGTGTCCAAGCATGTAGGCGGTGGCGGCGCGGGCGAACTCCGTGGCATAGCCCTGTCCCCAATAGGCTTTCCGCACGATGAAGATCAAATCACCCTCTTCGGACTCCGGATCGTGCAGCATGTATGTGAGAACGCCAAGCCCTACGATCTCCCCATCTGTTTTCTGCTCCAGCATTCCAGGACCCCAGCCATGCCGTTCACAATGACGGATGCAAGAGTCCAGCCACGCTGCTGCTTCGGCAGATGAGAGTGGCCTGCACTGACCAAAGAACTGCATTGTCTCCGCGTCACCAAGCATCTCTTCAAAGAAGGTGAGATCCTCTGGCGTGCACTTTCTAAGCGTGAGTCTCTCCGTCTCGAAAATCACATTCACTGCCATAGCGGGGCTTCCGATGATAAACGTCGTTCTATCTACCTCAACGGTAACACTACGTACGGCATCACGGCTGGCACATATGCCCTACCGCGTGCCGTTACGCTTGCGGCGTGGGGCTGGCGGCACGGGGAAGGGTGTCGTTTCTTTTGGCAGGCGCTCGAGCATGAGCCAGCCGAGTTTGGTGCGTATCTGGACGCGTTCCCAGCCGGCTTGGAGCGCGAGGCGTTGGAGTTCCGACGGGGTATACGAGGCGCTGATGGACGCTGACGGCTCGTCGTTCTCACACAATTGCAACCGCTCGCCAAAAGTTTGGCCCACCTTGAGCGCCGTCCACAGCCAGGGGTGCATGTCGCGCCGGATGTCGAAGACAATGATGCGGCCCGCGGGCTGCGCGACGCGTTGCAACTCCTTTAGGACGGCCACCGGGTCTTGCCAGTGGTGGAGGGCGAGGGTGCTCACGACGCAGTCGAACGCGCCGTCCGCAAAGGGCAAGACCTCGCCGCGCGCCTGGGTGAAGACCACACTGTCCGCTTGGTCGGCGGCTTGGGCATGCCTGGCCGCCACTACCGTCATCGGATGGGAGAGGTCCGCGCCGACGATGACGGCGTCGGGGAGATACGCGGCTATCTCCAGCGGAAACCAGCCCGGCCCGCACCCCACGTCGAGAATGCGCCAGTGGGGAGAAGCGGTGACATAGCGGGCCAAAGACGCCCGCGTCAGCCGCATGGGGAGCGTGCCCATGCAGCGGCTGTAACGTTCCACCAGTTCCGGCGGCTCGATGGCTTCCTTGTGGGAGGCGCGCCGCTCCGGCGGGTCGCCGGCCCACTGCCGCAACCAGCGCAGGAGCAAGGCGGCTATGCCGGCTAATGCTACGAGTATCGTAAAACGCCGTGCGTTCACAAGCATTTCCCCTTCGGCTGCGGCAATGCGAGCACGGTTAGCACAGCCGCCGTGATACTTGAGGGCGTTTACCCACAGACCTGCCGGAAGACGCGCAAGTGGTTGAGGCCCAGCAGCTTGCGCAGGTCGTCCTCTTGCCAGCCGCGAGCCAGCAGACCCTCGGTAATCTGCGGCACCACGGTGGCGTCTTTTAGTACGTCACCGCCACCGTCGAAGTCCGAGCCGAGGCCAACGCAGTCCGTGCCGGCGATCTGGGCGATGTGGTCGAAGTGGTCGAGCAGCCGGTCGAGGGTGCGCTTGCTTTCGTCCTCGTCCACGAAAGACGGGACATAGGTCACACCGATCACGCCGCCGTTGTCCGCCACGGCCCGGATCTGGTCGTCGGTGAGGTTGCGCGGATGCTCGCACAGGGCGCGGCAAGCGTTGTGGGAGCCGATGATGGGCGCGTTCGTGACGTCAATGACGTCCCAGAAACCTTGATCGCTGATATGAGAAATGTCCACGATCATGCCGAGTTCGTTCATGGAGCGCACCAGGTCGCGTCCAAAGTGCGTCAGACCGCCGCGGGTGACGTTCTCAAACGCGCCGTCGGCGGCATGGGCGCGGTAGCTCCACGTGAGCGTCATGGAGCGCACGCCGAGCCGCTGGAGCACCGGCAGCACCCAGAGGCTGCGCTCCAGCACCTCGGAATTCTCGATGGTGAGTACGGCGGCGATCCTGCCACTGGCAACAATAGACTCTATCTCGTCAGCAGTGGTGGCAATGGCAATCTGTTCAGCATAGGCGTCCACCTCGGCCAGGAACCAACCGAAAGCATCCATGGCATAGAGCAGGTGGTTGCCCCAGGCGCGGGTCACATCAACCGCACAGTAGACCACGTCGATGCCGCCGGCGCGGAGCTTGGGCAGGTTGACCTGCATCTCGTGCCCTCTGGGTATCGAAAGATTCCGCAGGAAGGCCACGACGCTCTCCGGCTCCGAGCGTGCCGGCGCCTCCGGTCCGGCGATGCTTTCCCCGTTGCGCAGCAGATAGGCGACGATGGCGTCATTGTGGGAGTCGATGACGAGAGACGACTTGTGCAGTTCAGAGGCAGTAGATTCTGTGGTCATATTCTCCCCCTTAGCTTGTTGTTGAATTGCAGGCACTTCACGGAAATCAACAGGAATTCGGAATCGCGCTTTTCTCTCCTACGCTACTTGCGTTCGATTCTTCTTGCAAGATCAAAGCGTGGGAGCTTGTGCCTTGCTTCCCGGCGCCAAGCATGGGACTGTGATGCACCTGCGACTAATGGAACTCTATGTCCAATGCCGTAACAAGCTTAAGTCGAGGTTTTAGTACCGCTTCTTAGACTATTTACATCATGTAGAAGTGTGCTACAATACGGACATATGAACCCATCGGCGGCGTTAAGTAACCCATCTGGGCAGTTGCCGATCATCACAATTCTAGGTTAGTGCGCAAAAGGCGTCTAGGCGTGCAGCTTTGTCTCTGCCACGTACTTCCTGCCACTTAGGAGAAGGGCGCTGTGCCGGGGCGATTGGCTCACACCATTCGCTGTAATGATGGCGGGCGGCACCGGGTAACACCGCACGGCAGATGGTCAATGAACTTCGAGTTTCTGGCAACATTGGCAACGGTAGTCATTGCGGCGGTAGCCATAGGCGGCCTGGTTCTGCGCTTGCAGGCACAGGTATCGGACCTGGGTCAGCGAGTAGCGCGTATAGAAGGATTGCTTGAGGGTTACTTCATGCGCGACCGCTCCGACGCCGATACACCACCCTCGCAACGGTAGTACCCGTAAACTAAGCCTTTCTAAGGCTAGTAGAAAGTTGCCTCCAGGACGCACCCAGCTACTAGTTCCCCTCTTTCGTCACCACGTCAATCAACGCTTGGATGTAGCCGTTGGCGAAAGCGCGGCCGCGGTGGCCCCAGGCGGAATCGCCGTCGGTCTGGGGCACATGGTCGTCGATGAAAAAGCCGTCGAAGCCCACCTCGTGGTATATCTGCATCGTCTTGTGCATATCCACGTAGCCGGTATTGATGAACTCCTCCTGGAACTTCGGTACGGGACTGGATACGTTGCGGAAGTGGACGTAGAGGATCTTCTTGCGCTCGCCGAAGTAGCGGATCATCTCGTAGATGTCTTCGCCCTGCATCTCGGCAAACGTGCCCTGGCAAAACTCGATGGCGTTGCAGTCGGACGGATAGATTTCGATCAGGCGCTTGTAGGAGTCGAAGTTGCGGAAGAGCAAGGGAATGCCGCCGAGCCGCTCCATGGGCGGGTCGCAGGGGTGAATGCCGAGGCGGATGCCCTCTTCCTCGGCGATGGGCGTGATGAGCTTGATCCAGTATTCCAGGTTTTCCCAAACTTCCTCTTCGGTATACTCGCGGCCGTGGGAGAGCGGGCGTTGCTGCGCCTCCGCGTAGTCAAAGGCCGTCGCCACAGCCCCGCAGCGGATAGTGGCCGGCGTGGTGCGCCAGACGTGCGACGGCATCCAGTGATAGCCAAAGATGGGTATGCCCGCCCGCGCCATGTTGCGAATGGTGGCGACCATGTTTTCGATCTGCTCGTCGCGGCGCGGACCGCCCAGCATGACGTGGTCGTAGAATTCAACCGGCACGTTCTCCAGGGCCGTGAGCTTCAAGCCGTACTGCTCGATGGTCTTGCGCAACTTCACGAGGTCGTCGAACTCCCAGCGCCCGTTCTCACCCGGCAGGTTCGCGGTGTTGAGCAATACGTCCGTCGCGCCGTACTGAGCGGCGAATTGCAAGTACTCCGGCGACGGGTCCTTGAATTGACCAAAGCCTACTCTCATGTGAATCCCTCCTTACAGTTAGGCAATTTGACGCGTCAGATTGCATTGGACGCATTGCCAATTGATTTCCCCCACCTAGCGGAGTCCTGAGCACCCCTTATAGGCGCAAGCAGTTCCGTTGGGATACTGGCTGAACACTTGAAGAGACCCCCTCACCCCCGTATCAAGTACGGGGCAGGCTCTAACCCTCTCCCACGGGGAGAGGG
>JAAXIC010000019.1 GCA_012270555.1 Chloroflexota bacterium | reverse complement strand
TACCTGACACTTACAGGAATGACGGACCCAAACGCTCACGGTAATTATGAAGCCAGGCGCCCGTGGGAATTATGGAGCTAGACGCTCTTAGCTAAGTTAGCGGGTATTCTGCAATGCAGACATATTACGACGTTCTCGGTGTCCCTGAGGATGCCGAACCGGAAGAAATCGAAGCGGCGTTTCGGCGTGCGCTCGCATCTGCGCAGGCGGACACGGATGAGGACGACGCCACAGAGGTCGCGGCGCGGGTGCGCGTGCTCGTGGAGGCCTACCAGGTGCTCTCCAATCCCGCGTACCGTGCGGCGTACGACGTGAAACGCGCGAAAAAGGAGCCCTTCCCCGTACCCAAGCCGGTTGCCGGGTCCAAGCTCTTCCGCGCCCTCAAAGCCGGCGGCTCCACGTTCGTCAAGGAAGTCAAGGAACAGTACGACAACGACCCCACCATCAAGGAAGACTTCGACCGCTCCATCCAGCTTGGGCGCAAGGTAGCGCGCGCCGCGCGGTTTCTGCGCTTCTTGCGGTAAGGCGAGTGGGATTCTCGCCCCTTGTCGCCGCGCGATCATCCTAAATGGCGTTGGGCCTCTACGGCATGCGCCGAAGCTAGGAAGTCTGTGATGGACCTATACTAAGAACCTTGCCCGAGGCGGTGTTTACTTCATGCGCCAAGCCTGCCCCATGCCTCGACACTGGGAAGCGGGTGCTTGTCCCCCGCGCTACGGCTTGTAAGCGAACCTCGCCCTTGCACTGGCAAGTGCCTACTATCCGCGTCCACGCGCTTAGTATCAGCAGCCATTAACGTGCTCTCCTCCGCGTCCCTGAGACGCGGAGGAGAGCGGTTAGTCTACAAATACTGCGCCAGATTGGGATTACTTAAACTCATCCGGGCGCTCGCTCAAGACTGCGTTCGCGGCGTCTGCCGAGGCTTTCATGGCTTCCGGCACTGTCTTCTCGCCGGTATACATCGGCTCAAGCTCAGCACTGGCGGCCTTGCGCCACGCGTCCACGTCCGGCGTGATGAAGAAGTCCCGTCCGTGCTGCTGCCATTGCTCGATGATGGGAGAGAAGTCCAGGTTGGGGAAGTTCTTCTGGAACTCTCCGGTGACGCTCGCCAGGCCGGGGTAGTTCTGGGTTGTCCAGAGCGTCTGTCCTACTTCACCGGCAATGACCTTCATCACCTCCCAGGCAGCGTCCGGCACTTTACTCAGCCCCATGATTGACCACGAGTTGCTATGTACTTCCACCGTCCGGGCCGCGGGGCCGCTGGGAATAGCGGTCATGCCGAGATCGTCGCCAATCTTCCCCACCACGTTCACAAGGGGATACATGTGGAATGAGTCCATGGCGGCAATGCCGCTGCCCATCACCGAACCGCCGCCTTGCGTACGCAGTTCACCCCGCTCCTCGCCCCAGGGGACGATCTTGTGCTTCAGGATGAAGTCCACGAATACCTGCGCGCCCCCGATGGCGAGCTGGTCCTCACCGTACACCACGCGGTCGCGGGCCTCATTCAGCACCTGGCCGCCATTGTTGAGCATGAAGGTGCCCAAGCCTACGTTGATGCCGGTGTAGCCGAAGTTATAGCCCCATTGCTCGGTATTGTCACCCGTGCGTACGGTGAGCTTGGTTGCATTCGAGATGACGTCGTCCCAGGTCCACTCAGGTGTGGGATGCTCCATGCCCTCTTTGTCGAAGATCGCCTTATTGTAGAAGAGCAGTTCGCCGCTCACCTGGAACGGCAACGCGTAGAGCTTGTTCTTGAAGAGCCAGGATGCCGTGTCCAGGAACTCCTCCCGCGCAATGTTGTCCCTGGCCATCTGCTCGTCCAGCGACGCAAACGTGCCGCGCGCCGCGCCCACCTGCACCCAGTTGATCTGGTTTACGACAATGTCATAGGTCGTTTGTCCACCCGCGAACTCGGTCTGCAACTTCTCCCACAGGTTCGTCCCCGGTGGGGTTATCGTCAGTGTGACGCGCTCGCCTTGCAGAACGTCGTTGGCGGCAACTTCCATCTCACCCAGGGTCTTATTGCGCTCCTCGCCCAGGTTATAGCAGGCCCATATGACTTCGGTGACTTCAGCCGCTTCCGGCGCGGCCGCTTTGGCTTCCGGCTCTGCCGCCTCGGGCGCATCTGCCGGTGCCGCTACCGGCACTGCGCCGCAGGCAGCCAAGAAAGCGCCGGCCATGGTCGCGGTTCCAGCGAGAAAGCCGCGTCTCGTCACGGGAACCGTCGTGATTGCACGTCTCATCGCTTACCTCCTCCAGTCAATTGAGGTACGCCAACACACTACAGCGTCAGTATATACCCTTATGGGACAGTGTCAAGAGTATAGAGTAAGTTAAGCCGGACGTGTCGATTATTCAGTGTGAAAGTCAAGCGCCCTGCAACTTGTGTAGAAAAGCGAGAGTGGGTGGCGCTCGCCAGGCTATGGGGTATCGTCGGTGCCTTGCCGTTCGCCGTTGCCGTCGGCATAGGTGTGGCGAAGATTATGCGTCTTGACGAGCGGCTGTACAGGGCATATACTCTCAATACAATCGCGTACGTTGCTGTCATTATAGTACGCGCGCCGTACCGTTGGAAACGGCTATTTGCAGGCTAAGACTTGCTCCCTCGGCTAGTCTCGATACGTACATTCGAAATAGCCATAAGGAGACTGCACCCTATGACACGAGAAGACATTTATGCGGCCGTCCAGTCCCGCATCGCAGAGCAGGATCTGTTCGCGGCCAGCGCATTCGTGCTTGGCCTTGGCGATACGCAGGCAGTCGCCGTGACTTGCGAGAACCTCATCCTCGACTGCTACCACAAGGCGAAGTCTATCGCGCAGGTGCTTCACTTTGGCAGTGCCGGCATTCACTACTGCTTGGCCGCTGCGCTGGTACTTGACGGAAAGAACGCTACCGCGGCCAGAGAACTCCGCTTGGCAGCCAAGCGCATGGCAACGAACGTGGCCTCATTCACGTGGCCGGGCTGGGACGAGCCCGGCATAGCCATTACGCCGGAGCAGCGGCGGCAAGGCCTCATGTTCGCCCGCTTTAGCGTGCGCCAGCTCCATGAACTCGATCCGTCTGCCGCGCAAATGGCCTTCACGTACTGGTACCTGGGGGCGCATCTCATGGCGGACAGGCAGTATGCGGAAGCGCAAAGCGTGTTCGAGTCTGCCCTCGCCTACAACCGTGAACACGGTGCAGACCCGGAGGGCCGTCTGATGCTGGAAGGATACGTCGGGCTAACAAATCTGCTTGCCGGTCAAGAGCAGTGTGGTGAGACCGCGTTTCAGTCTGCCGTTGCCGCCCTACAGGCGCGCGAAAGCGAGGATGCGCAATTCTACGCCGCGCAACTCATAACCGCCCGCGCTGTATTTGCGCCACCGAAAAGCCTGTGAGCGTCCACCCCAGCTTGGGCATCACCATGAATGCCCCCTGCTCAGTGGTATCGCTAACAGGAGAAGGCGCCGATTTCCCCTCACCCCCGGCCCTCTCCCCGGAGAGAGAGTCTTTTCGCCTGGCGGCCAGCCGCTTAGGTAGAGGGTGTTCAGTTGCGCACAATCACCCCGCACGCGATACGGGCGCCGGCGGCGGGGTCTTCGCCGTAGGTGTCTGGCTTCTCGTGGATGATGATCGCGGAGCCGTCTTCGTCAAAGAGCGAATGAACTGCGCCCGCCGTTAGTGTAACAGCGCTGGTGAAGACATCGGCGCGGACCGTGCCGTCGGCTGCCGCAAAGACATTCGGTAGATCGCCGGCGTGAACACCGCCTTCATGATCGTATCCGTGCCCGTGCCCTCGCGGCGCAAAGTGCCCGCCGGCCGCCGTGAAGTCCGGTGTGCAGCTTCCCACCTCATGAATGTGGAAGCCGTGCCCGCCCGGCGTCAGTCCGGTCAATTCTGCCGCGATGATAACGCCATGGTGCCCTTGGGTCAGGGTTACCGTGCCCACGGCGGCGCCGTCCGGCCCGGCCATGGTAGCCGTTGCTGTCTCGCCCACCGCCAAAGGTACACTTGGCGCCTCTTGGACTTGCACCGAACATCCCGTCAGGAGTAACATTGCCCCCGCTAGAAGCATCAGAGGCGCGACATTGCGCAAAGTCTGCATCCTACTTTCCTTTCACAAGTTTTCGACTACCACACAACTATTCTACAGAACACTGACTCTTTGGAAAAACACCAGTGGTCCCGCAGACGTTGCTCTCAGGTTGTTATTGCTAACGCAGGCCAAGCAAGACGTCTACCTCGGCAGTCTTCCATTAACTGCATGCCCTACAACGCGCACAGGACACCCTAAGTGGTAGACTGAGCCTGTTGGCGGGGCCGCAGTATAGCTCGTACGAAGCCGCGCGTTCTTGTGAGTAACTCCTACGGCCACCAAGTGGATGACGGTGAGCTTTCACGGTAAGTCCTCCCAGCGACGCAACGAGAAAACGGTGGCTGCGGCGCAGCAGTGAGGGTTCACCATTGTCGGTCAAGACGACAAGCACCAAGCCCACCCAATTACCGGCTAGGGGGTAGCGCGAATCATGACGCAGAGCAGAGTACAGCGGTCTCTCGACCTCTACGGGAAAGCCGACCGGCTTATTCCAGGCAGAACGCAACTCATCAGCCGGCGGGCAAGCAGCTTCGCCCACCCCATCAGTCCCATCTACGCCGCGCACGCTAAGGGTTCGCGCTTCACGGACGTGGACGGCAATGAGTACATCGACTGGGTGAACGCGGTGACGGCTATCATTCTCGGCCACGCCGATGACGTGGTGGACGCCGCCGTTAAGGCGCAGATCGACAAGGGCAGCCTGTACAGCCTGAACAGCCCGCTGGAGGTCGAACTCGCCGAAATCTTGGTGGATACCATCCCCAGCGCGGAGATGGTGCGCTACACCAAGGGCGGCGGCGAGGCGTGCGCGGTCGCCGTGCGCATCGCGCGCGGCACCACGGGCAAGGACAAAGTCCTCTTTTCCGGCTACCACGGCTGGCACGACTGGTACCAATCGGCCAACTACCTCGCCGACCCGGAAACCGATGAGTTTCCTTTCGCGGGCATCGAGCCCATCGGCGTGCCGCGGGCGCTGGCGGGCACGGCGCTTCCTTTTACCTATGGCGATCTTGACAGCTTGGAGCAACTCTTTGCGGAACACAAAGGCGAGATCGCGGCGGTGATGATGGAAGCCATGCGCTCCGAGCCGCCTCCGCCGGGTTACCTGGAAGCGGTGAAGGAGATGTGCCACGCCAATGACGCGCTCTTCATCCTGGACGAAGTATCGTCAGGCTGGCGGCTTTCCCTGGGCAGCGCGCAGGAATGGCTCGGCGTCACACCGGATATGTCCACCTTCGCCAAGTCCATGTCGAACGGCTACGCCATGGGCTGCGTGGTCGGTTCCCGCGCGGCGATGGAGCCTGCGGCCCGCATGTTCGTGTCGAGTTCGTATTGGAGCGAAGCCGTGGGACTGGCTGCATCCGTTGCCACCATCACCGAGCTCAAGCGGCGCGACGGCCCGGTGCGCTTCAAGGAAATCGGTGAGAAGGTGAAGGCCGCGCTCCAGGGCGCAATAGATGCGGTGGGTGTAAAGGCCTCGGTTACCGGCGTCCATACACTGCCGACGCTGGTATTCGATCTGCCGGACCCCGCCCTGAAGAAGCCCATCGAAACGCTCTTCATCCAGGAGATGGTGAAGCGCGGCGTCTTTTGTCACATGACGTTCACGGCGACGCTCGCGCACACCGATGAGGACATCGCCATCACGGCTGCGGCTGCTGCGGAGTCGTTGGAAGTCGTGAAGCGCGGCCTGGCCGGCGAACTCGATTCCTTGCTCGAGGCCGAGACGCAGCGCGAACCGTTTCGCCGTCTCGTGCGGTAGCGCGCTGGGCGAAGATTGCGAGCGGACCGAAATGCAGCGCGGCTCCTTGCGTGGAGAAGTGTAAATTCACGCATAATCTAAGCAAGAGGAGTCACGCGGTGTCAAGGAGATGGGTCGGATTCGTCTCTCAGTAATCATCGTCTCATACAACACGCGGTCGCTCTTGGCGGACTGTTTAGCGTCTGTGGCGGCAGAGCCGCGCCCGCCGGATGAGGTCATCGTAGTCGACAATGCCTCCGCCGACGAGAGCGTGGCGCTGGTGCGCGAGCAGTTTCCCCACGTGCAGCTTATTGCCAATACGAAAAACCGGGGCTTTGCCGCGGCGTGCAATCAGGGCTTGCGAGCCGCGAGCGGCAACTTTCTCTGCCTGCTCAACCCGGACACCCAGCTTTTTCCTGGCGCTCTGGATGCGCTTGCGTCCTTTCTCGAAGCAAATCAAAAGGTTGGCGTGGTGGGACCGACTCTGCTCCACGCCGACGGCACATACCAGCACGCGGCCTTTCGCTTTCCCACACTGCCCATGGCGCTCATAGACTTCTTCCCCCTCAACCATCGCTTGCTCAACTCGGGTCTGAACGGGCGTTATCCGCTTACGCTCTATGAGCACCCGTTCGCCATGGACCATCCCCTGGGGGCGTGTATGCTGGTGCGGCGCGAAGCATGTGCGGACGTTGGGTTGCTCGACGAGCGCTTCTTCATGTATTGCGAGGAGATCGACTGGTGCCGCCGCATCAAGCAGGCGGGCTGGGCAATCATGCACGTGCCCGGCGCGCGCGTGGTGCATCACGGCGGCCAGAGCACGCAACAAGCGGCCGGTCGCATGTTCGTGGAGTTGCACCGCAGCCGCTTTCGCCTTTTCGCCAAGCACTACAGCAGACGCTACCAGTGGGCTGCCCGCAGCATCGTGACGGTAGGCATACTCTGGCAACTGGCCGCGCAACTGCCGCAGCGGTTGCGTCACTTCCGCGACCAGATTCACCAAGACCGCTGGCAAAGCCGCCTGCGCGTGCTGGCGCTCGCCCTCAGGGGCGAGAACTAGGCAATGCCACGTTCTCCAAATTCTGCTATGAGTGCGCAACCCCGTCATTCCCGCGAAAGCTCGCCCCGTGCCGGGGCGCGGAATCCATCTTCATTTGATACTCCTACCGGTATCACCGCCATCGTGCTCACACGCAACGTAGAAGCCGAAATAGACGCCTGCCTCACTGCCCTGGTCTGGGCCGACAGCATCGTGGTGGTGGATGACTTCAGCAATGATGACACGCGTGCAATCTGCGAACGGAACGGCGCGCGCGTGGTTGAACGCAGGCTTGAGAGCTTCGCCGCGCAGCGCAATTTCGCCCTGACACACGTGCAAACTCCCTGGGTGATCTTCATCGACTCAGATGAGCACGTTTCTCCCGCGCTAGCGGCAGAAATCCAAGAGGCGGTGCGTGACGATGCGGTTGCCGGGTACTGGATCCCGCGCAAGAACCTCTTTGGCGGACACTGGGTCAAACACGCCGGGTGGAGCCCCGACTATCAACTCAGGCTGTTTCGCGTTGCCAAAGGCCGGTACGATCCCACCCGCTTTGCCCACGAGACCGTGCTGCTCGACGGCCCTGACAAACACCTCACTGAGCTTCTCATCCACTACAACTATGCTTCAGTGCGGCAATTCATTGCCAAGCAGCGGCGCTACGCGCAACTGGAGGCGCGCCGCCTCTGGCTTGACGGCCAGCGTGTGCGCTGGCGCAACTACGTGCTGCAACCGCTGCGCGCTTTCAAGCGCCGGTTCTTCACCTGGCGGGGCTACGCCGAGGGCGGGCTGGGTCTCGCGCTGAGCGCGGCCATGGCCTATTACGAATGGCGCGCCTACCGGCACCTCGCCGCTTTAGAGCGAGACCCTACCACGCGGGTATGGCAGGAGTTTCGTGAAATACCGGTAGCCACACGTGCTGTCTCGGTCGTGATCGTCTCCTATAACGTAGCCGACCTGCTCGCCGCTGCCATAGAATCCGTATTAGCGGACATGGAACGCGCCGGCGTCGATGGCGAAGTGATCGTGGTGGATAACGCCTCGGCGGACGGCAGTGCGGCAACGGTGAGGGAGCGCTTTCCTAAAGTGCGCCTCATCACGAATGCCGCGAATGTGGGCTTTGGGCGCGCAGCCAACCAGGGCATGCTCGCCGCCAAAGGTGAGATAGTGGTAGTTTTGAATCCCGACGCCAGCGTCCATCCCGGCTTTTTCGCTGCGGTCAAAGACTACCTGGCCCAAGAGCCGCGCATCGGGCTGCTCGGGCCGCACATCCTCCACGCGGACGGCACCACCCAGCCGTCATGCCGCCGGTCGTATACGCTCGCTACGGCATTCCTGGAGAGCACGCCGCTGCAGTGGTGGTTTGGCGAAACGCCGGACCTCCGCCGCTTCTACTGCCGCGATCTCGACCCAACGCAAGCGGCCCGGGTTGATTGGGTGGAAGGCGCGTGCCTCATCGTGCGGCGGGAGGTGCTGAAAGCAGTGGGCGGCTTCGACCCGCGCTTCTTCATGTACTTCGAGGAGACTGATTGGTGCCGGCGGATCGGAGACGCGGGCTGGGACGTCGCGTACTTTCCCGGAGCACAGGCGCTGCATCACCGGAGCCGGAGCGCCGATCAAGACCTCATTGCCCGCGCCCTGAACTTTCACCGCAGCCGCCACGCGTTCATGGCCAAGGAGCGCGGCCGCTTGGTTGCGCTGCTGCTGCGGGTCGTGATCGGCATTTTGTTTGCCGTCTATACCGCGCAGCAGGCAGCGAAAACCCTCGTAAAGCGGCAGAACCAAGAGCTCCGGCAGAACGTCGCCATGCTCGCCCATGTGACGTTGTGGTACCTTACCGGCTTCTCGGGGCGGAGATAGCATCCTGTACAATGCATGCAGTCTTGGAGTCACTAGAGTGTTGCTAACGTGGTTTACTTCATCACGAAGAGTCTTGCGCAACGCTGAAGGGCAAGCGGGAATAGGCTGCCACAGGGAAGCTTTCCCCTCACCCCAGCCCTCTCCCCAAGGAGAGGGGGTGAATTTGCCCGCTAGCCTGAGTATCGCGTGGCGCGCTCCGTACACGATGTGGAGGTCTCTTCCCGATTCAATTTGAAGCTGTCTCCGTCGTGATCATTGGGCCCGAAAGCGCCTATGCGAGTCCTCTTCATCACAGGTGAATATCCTCCCCTCCAGGGCGGCATCGCCGACTACACGGCTTTGTTGCGGTCTGAACTGCGCGCGCTAGACGTGACGAGCGAGGTGCTGACCGATGCCGCGTGCGCCAGCACGGAACTGACCGTGCATCCCGTGGTGGGCACGTGGGGCTTTGCCTTTTGGGGAGTGGTGCAGCAGATTATCAGCGAGCGCCGGATCGACGTGGTGCACATCCAGTACCAGACTGCCGCTTTCGACCTCAAGCCGGCTATCAACCTGCTGCCCTGGTATCTCCAACGACGCTCACCGCGCCCGGCCATTGTCACCACGTTCCACGACCTGAGCGAGCCCTATATCTTTCCCAAGGCGGGCCCCGTCCGTCGCTGGGCAACGCACATGCTGGGCCGGCATAGTGACGCTATCATCTTCACTACACAAGAGGACAGAGAGAAGTGGAGCGTCACGGTCGACACAAATGTGCCTGCTTCGCAGAAAACGCCAACCCACCAGATAGACATCGGGCCGAACATTGCCGAATTCCCCATCACCGCCGACGAGCGGCAAGCATTCCGCGCCGCATGCGGCGTCGCGCCAAACGCCTTCCTGGTAGGCTTCTTTGGCTTCGTCAACGCTACCAAAGGGCTCGATACGCTCTTCATGGCGGTGCGCCGGCTGCGGGATGAAGACATCCCGGTGCAAGTGCTCATCGTCGGCGGCAGCGTGGGAGACAGCGATCCGTCTAACGCCGTTTACAAGGAGCACTTGGAACGCCTCATCCGCAGGCTGGATCTGGATATGGGAGATATTTTGCTCAGCACAGGCTACTTGGAAGCGGCAGAAGTCTCGCGCGCGCTGGCGACCTGCGACGCCGTGGCCCTGCCTTTCACGGACGGCGTTTCCCTGCGCCGCACGAGCCTGCTGACGGCGCTGGATCATGGCCTGCCGGTGGTGACGACCTACCCCAAGCAGCCGACGCCGGAATTGCAAGAGAGTGGCGCCCTCCTGCTCGTGCCGCCCGACGACCCACCGGCGCTGAGCGATGCGCTCCGGCGTCTCTACGAGGACCCGGCGCTGGGCGAGACCCTCGGCGCCGCTGCCCACCAATTCGCCCGCCAATTCTCATGGCACCGCATCGCCGAACACACCCTGGCGGTATACACCGCAGCCTGCCAGCGGAAGTAGCCATGCCAATCGTAAGCTACACATAGCGCATGTCTAGAAGTCATCTCATAAATCAAATTGGCTTGCTAAATCGTGCTTCGACCCTTCGGCAAGCTCAGGACAGGCAAGGGCTTCTTGAAGCTCAGACTTCGCGCAGCCCTCAGCACGAACGGATTCTCACTTTTCCATTCGCCCTGAGCACTTCGACAAGCTCAGTAAAGGCCTGTCGAAGGGCAGCTCGCACAGAGCAGCGTATTTATGAGATACGCTCTAGTTTCTTTGCGGAATCGCCGTGATGCGCCGGAGGGCTTCCTGGTACTTGGCGCTGGTTTTTTGGATGATGTCGTCCGGCAGCATGGGAGCGGGTGGTTCCATGTTCCAGCCGCTTTGGCGCAGCCACTCGCGTACGAATTCCTTGTCATAGCTGGGTTGTGCATGACCAGGTTCGTAAATGTCCGTATCCCAGTAGCGGGACGAATCCGGCGTGAACGCCTCGTCGATGAGCATGAGTTTGCCCTCGTACAGGCCGAACTCGAATTTTGTATCGGCTACTATCAGGCCGGCTTTCAGGGCTTCGGCGCGCCCGAAGTTGTAGATGGCGATAGATGTCGCCTCTAACTTTGCGGCTAATTCCGTACCGATCTGTGACGCCAATTCTTCGCGGGAGATGTTTATATCGTGGCCGGTGTCGGCCTTGGTCGCGGGCGTAAAGATCGGCTCCGGCAGCTCCACGCTCTCCAGCAAGCCCGGCGGCAGCTTGTGGCCGCAGACCTCGCCGGTGCGCACGTAGTCACGCCAACCGGAACCGGCAAGATAGCCACGCACGACGCACTCGGCATCGATCCGCTCGACCTTCTTCACCAGCATGCTGCGCCCCGCCAGCATATTGCTATCAGCTTGCAATTCCGCCGGATACGCCGCCACGTCGGTGGTAATGAGGTGATTGGGGACGATATGCCCCATGCGGCGGAACCAGAACGCGGAGAGTTGATTGAGCACCCGGCCCTTTTCCGGGATACCCATCGGCAGAACCACGTCGAAGGCCGAAATGCGGTCGGTGGTGACGATGAGCAGGTGCTCACCGAGATCGTACATGTCGCGCACTTTGCCGCGCGCGTAATGTGGCACAGGTAGCGTCGTTTCCAGGATTACGTCGTTCGTGCTCACCAGGATGCTCCGGATGCGTTGCCCCACTCTGTCTACACCATCTATCATAAACTATGCGAACGTATTCAGCGTTTGCAGGCAAACACAGCAGCACGAAGAGGTACTAATGGACGTAACGAAGCATCAACCGGGCATGTTTAGCTTTGCCGATCTGGGAACCCCCGATCTCCCCGGTTCCAAGCAATTCTATACGGCGTTCCTGGATTTGGAACTGTTTGAAATACCGCTGCCCGACGGCACGGAGTTTTGCATGCTCCGCAAGCGGGGCAGGAGTGCGTTTTCGCTGTATGCCATGCCTGACGAAATGAAGCAGATGACCGGCGGCCAGCCGGTGTGGCAGAGCTACTTCACGGTAGTGAGCGCCGACGAAACGTCAGCCAGAATCAAGGAACTGGGCGGCACCGTGGCGCAAGAGCCGATTGACGTCATGGACGCGGGACGGCTGCTCGTCGCGCAGGACCCCACAGGCGCCGCGTTTTCCGTTTGGCAGCCTGGCACCCAGATCGGCGCTGAGATCTTTGGTGAGCACGGCGCGCTGGCGTGGAACGAACTCTATACGCGTGACACGGAAACGGCGGCACAGTTCTACACGGGTCTCTTCGGCTGGTCGGTGGAAAAAACGCAGAGCGGCGACGGCGGCGAGTATAACCTCTTCAGCCTGGGTGGCAGACCGGCGGCCGGCATGATGGAGATCCGGGAGGAATGGGGGCCAATGCCGCCGAATTGGTCCATTTACCTCGCGGTTGCCGACTTGGACGCATCGCTGCAGCGGTTGCAAGACCTTGGCGGGCAGCAGATTTCACCGGCTATGGCTGTGGACGGCGTGGGGCGGTTTGCTTTCATTTGCGATCCGCAAGGGGCGTATTCCACCATCATCGAGCCAGTACCCCACGACGAGTAAACGCGGCAATTGCTACCGAGTTCGCCGTAGCGCGGGAGCTTGTCCCTAATGCTGTCGCATTAAAGTAGCGCGGGGGCTTGTCCCCCGCCTCTTGGCATCATGCGGCTTGCAAAACTGCATCGCCGCAGCGGATTGAGGGGGGTTGCTGGTACCGTCCTTGATCGTGCGCTGCGTCCACAGGTGGCAAACTTGCGGGCTACGG